>DAOTWC010000087.1:0-76302 GCA_034435995.1 Anaerolineae bacterium
AAACCGGTACAATGTAATCGTCGTTCATGGGGTTTGCTCGCTGAATAGTGGCTTCGCAACTTCTATTCTAACGAGCGCCGCATGAACGACCCCAACTAGCAATCAAGGTATCTGTGTTATAATGTGGGCGCGTGTTGTGAAAGTCGTAAAGCGGAAAAGACTGAAGGCGGGCGGGGCATGAACGAGAATCTGCAGCAGGGCGAATACCGTTTGGGCTGTTATCGCGTGCGTTTCGCCCGTTTTACCAGCCTGGGCTGGGATACACAAGGGCCGTGGATGCGGGCGGTGGTCACTAACCGCCGCTTGGTCTTTACGCCAGAGGACGCGGCCAGCCAAATCGCGCCGCTGGAGCTGCCCCCCGGCAGCATCGCTCGCATCTGGAATGTGTGCCTGGGCCGGCGCGATGGCTTGATTATCGCGCTCAAAACCGGCCAGATGCTCTACCTGTTCATTGATTGGAGCCAGGGCGCGCGTCTTGGGCGCGACCTGCGTGAACTGCTGACCTCGCCCCTGCAGCCGCGCATTGCGCCGCGCGCGCCGCACAAGCAGCTCGTGAACTGAGCTGGCACGCGGGAGGGCGCGCCCACGCCGCGCCGCATGTACGCCGAAGTTGCCGTTAACGCGCCCGTTCGGGGCACTTTTCACTATCACCTGCCGCCTGGCGCGCAGCCGCAGGTGGGCCAGCTGGTGCAGGTAGCTTTTGGCACGGCTCTCCAGCACGGCATTATCATCGCGCTGGACGAGACAAGCGGCCTGGCCCACACCAAACCCATTGACGCCATCCTCGACCCGCAGCCGGTGGTGACGCCCTTCCAGATCGAGATTGCGCGCTGGATCGCCGACACCTACCGGAATCCAATTGGCTCCTGCCTGTGGCTGTTCCTGCCGCCCGGCCTCACCGGCCGCCGCGACATACTGGTAACGCTGTGCGACGCCGCGCCGGCCAACCCAGACGCGCTGGCGGCGCGCATCGTTGCGCTGCTGGCGCGGCGCGGCCCGCTGCGCGGTCAGCAGCTCCACGCCGCGCTGCCGGGTCAGCCGTGGCAGGCGGCGGTGGAGGCGCTGGCCCAAGCCGGTGTAGTCCGCCGCGAGAGCGTGCTGGCCCCGCCGCGCGTGCGCCAGCGCACGGTGCGCACGGCGGCGCTGGCTGTTGCGCCGCAGCAGGTGGACGCGGTGGCCCGCCACTTGGGGCGCGCCTCCAAGCGGGCCGACCTGCTGGAGGTGATCGCTGCTGCCGGCGATGGCGGGCTGCCCGTGGACGAGGCGCTGCGCATCGCCGAGGCCAGCCGCGCCGTGCTGTCCCGCCTGGAGCGCGATGGGTTGGTGACGACAAGCCGCCCTGACAGCGGCGGCCCGCTGCGAACCGAGCTGGCGATCCCGCGCGAGGCGGTGGACGAGGCGCTCATCGGCCTGCGCGGCGGCGAACGGCTGCGCCATGTGCTGCGCGTGCTGGCCCGCGAGCGCGGCCCGATCGAAGTGAGCTGGCTTTACGCGCAGACTGGCGCAGCGCTGGCCGATCTCAGGCGGCTGGAGGGCGAAGGGCTGATCACGCTGGGCGAGGCGCAGACCTGGCGCGACTCGCTGAGCGATCGCTTCTTTGTCCCCAGCGTTGCGCCGCCTTTCACCGTTGAGCAGCAGGCCGCTTGGGCCGAGATCGAAGCGCAGATCCGCCGCTGGGACTGGGCTATCGAAGGCGGCGACGACCCGCCGGGGGCGGTGTTTCTGCTGCACGGCGTCACTGGCAGCGGCAAAACCGAAATCTACCTGCGCGCCATTGAGCTGACGCTGGCGCAGGGGCGGCAGGCCATTTTTCTAGTGCCAGAGATCGCCCTCACCGCCCAGACAGTGCGCCGCGTGGCCTCGCGCTTTCCCGGCCAGACCGTCATCGTCCACGGCCTGCTCAGCGAGGGCGAACGCTACGACACCTGGCGAAGGGCGCGCGATGGACTGGTGTCGGTGGCGGTGGGCGCGCGCTCGGCGCTGTTTACGCCGTTCCCAGACGTCGGCCTGGTGATTCTGGACGAGGAGCACGACCACAGTTACAAACAGGGCATCGGGATGTCGCATCCCTATTACCACGCCCGCCAGGTGGCCGAGGAGATGGCGCGCCGGCGCGGCGGCGTGCTGCTGCTGGGCAGCGCCACGCCCGACCTGGAAAGTATGCACCGCGCCCGCCGCGGCGAAATCCGCCTGCTGCGCCTGCCCAACCGCATCATGGGTCACCGCCTGCGCATCCTGGAGCAGAGCGAGCGCGAGGGGGTGATCGCCCGCTATCACCCGGCCAGCGCCGCCGACGCCGTCGCCATCGAGCTGCCGCCGGTGGAAGTGGTGGACATGCGCGCCGAGCTGAAAGCCGGCAACACCAGCATTTTCAGCCGCACCCTGCAAGACGCGCTGGCGCAGGTACTGGATCGCCAAGAACAGGCGCTGCTGTTCCTCAACCGGCGCGGCAAGCACACCTACGTGTTCTGCCGCGACTGCGGCTACGTGGACAAGTGCCCGCGCTGCGACCTGCCGCTGGCCTATCACCAGCACGACGACATCATGCGCTGCCACATGTGCGGCTACCGCAAAGAGCCGCCGCGCGTGTGCCCGGCCTGCGCCTCGCGCCGCATCAAGTACTTCGGGGCCGGCACGCAGCACGTCGAGGCTGAACTCAAGCGCCTGTTCCCCGGCGCGCGCCCGCTGCGTTGGGACGCCGACACCACGCGCACGCCCGGCGCGCACGAGGAACTGCTGCAGGGCTTCATCGAGCGCCGCGCCGACGTGCTGGTGGGCACGCAGATGGTCGCCAAGGGGCTGGACCTGCCGCTGGTGACGCTGGTGGGCATGGTCAGCGCCGATGTCGGCCTCAACTTGCCCGATTTCCGCGCCGGCGAGCGCACCTTCCAGGTGCTGACGCAGGTGGCAGGCCGGGCCGGGCGCGGCCTGCTGGGGGGGCGCGCTATCCTGCAAACCTACGAGCCGGATCATTACATCATCCGCGCCGCCGCTGCGCACGACTTCGACGGCTTTTACGACCGCGAGATTGCCTACCGGCGCGAGCTGGGCTACCCGCCGTTCCGGCGGCTGGTGCGGCTGCTGTTCCAGTTCCAGAACGAGGCCCGCGCCGAGAGCGAGGCGCAGCGCGCTGCCGACCTGCTGCGCGGGCGCATCGCGCACCTGGGCCTCAACGACACCTACATCATCGGCCCAGCGCCCTGCTTCTTCGCCCGCATCAACAACGTGTTTCGCTGGCATCTGCTGCTGCGCGGGCCTGATCCAGCCCGCGCGCTGGATGGGCTGGACACGCCGCGCGGCTGGTACGTTGACATTGACCCGGTGGAAATGCTGTAAGCCACGGTCAGCCCGCGCTGCAGCACGCGCGCACGCACATGCCGTCTGTTGGACTGGCTGCCCGCAGGCGTCCGCTGCGGTTCGCGGCGTGAGGCGCGCCGGCTAGCGGCGCGCTGGCCGGCGCCGCTGCATCTGGCGCAGTTGGGCCTCTAGCTCGGCGCGGCGGGCTGCGTTGGCCTGGCGCGCTTCCTCAAGCGTGTCGGCCCAGCCCCGTTTGAACCGGCTCACCAGCTCCGCGCCGGACGTTGGCGCGAACAGCATCACCAGCGTTGCGCCCAGCACCGCCCCCACCGCAAACCCGATCAACCAGCTCGCCAGCTTGCGCATCGTGCCCCTCCGGCCGTTCTGCTGCGCCCCGATTATACCGCCGCTGGCCGTTTCCAGCACGACGGAAAGGCCTTGGGCCTTGGCGAGCAGGCGCGTTCATTTCTCTCTTAGCGCGGCTCTTGGCGCGGCGAGGAAACGCTGTATCAGAACGCGCCGGGCAGCGCGCGCCACATTCCGGCCTGACCGCCCGCGTCCTCCACCAGCGCCAAGACGTCGCCGCGCTGCGGCAGGTAGACCAGCCAGCCGCGCTCGAAGCGCTGGAGCGTGGCCTGAGCGCCGCTCTCGCCGGCCAGCCCCCAGCCCAGGCCGGCGCGCACGTCGGGGGCGCTGCGCCACAGCTTGCCGAAGCCGCGCACCGGCTCGACCAGCCCCGGCGGCGCGATCTCGCCGCCGCTGTCGGGGTCCACACCGGGCACGAACGTGTCATCGTAGCGCTGGAAGCGGCCGCCGCTGAACAGGGCGTAGATTGGCCCGCTGAGCCAGACCATCGCACCGCGCTCGAACGGCTGGTAGGCGCTGGCGCTGCTGGTCGCAGCGGGCGGCGCGCCCAGCGGGCAGCCGAGCTGGGCGGCCAGCGACGGATCAGCGGCGTAGATTGGGCCGAAGCCGCCTGGCGGCGGATATGGGCAGGCAGCGGCTGGCGGCTGGGTGGGCACGCCTGGCGGCGGGGCCGGCGTAAGCGTGACCGGCGGCGGCAGGTAAGTGGGCGGCAGCACAGTGGCCTGGGCCGCCAGCAGCGCCAGCAGGCCCAGCGCGCCCACACGCGGCGTGGGTGTGACAGTGGCCGTCGGGGTATGGGTGGGCGTGTCGGTGATGGTGGCGCTGGGCGTGACGCTGGCCGTCGGCGTGGGTGTGCTGGTGGGCGTCAGGCTGGGCGTGGGTGTCAGCGTGGGAATGGCGGTGTCCGTAGGCGCGGGTGTGTCGCTGGGCGTCAGCGTGGGCAGTTGGGCCAGCGTGGGCAGCGCCCCCTCAGGGGCTGGCGGCGCGCCGCAGGCCGCCAGCGCGCCCGCCGCTATGAATGTGAGCAGCCACCGCATCGCGCTGTCCTGAGTCGTGATTGAGCGTCGAACGGCCAGCGCGGGCCGCGCGGCCTGCTGCTAGCACATTCTTGATTATAATGAGCGCCGCGGCCGCCAGGCAATCGCCCGCTGGTCAGGGAGTGGTGAGAAAAGATTGGACATGAGTTAAAGTGGAGATTGGTACTACGCCCGAACCACGTACAATAGGGCAGCAGCAGGCAGCCAGAAAGGAGCGCGCATGAGCAGCCCAGACGCCCAAACGACCCAGCCCGTCACGTTCGATGTGCTGAACGGCCACCAGTTCATGAGCCTGACGACATTTCGCAAGACCGGCGCGGCCGTGGCAACGCCGGTATGGTTCGCCCGCGAAGGCGACCGGCTCTATGTCATGACCCAGAGTGAGAGTGGCAAGGCCAAGCGCATCCGCAGCAACACGCCCGACGTGACCGTCGCGCCCTGCACCAGCCGCGGCGAGGTGCTTGGCCCAGCGGCGCGGGGCCGCGCCCGCTTTCTGGAGGGCGCTGAGGCCGAACACGCCCGCGCGCTGCTGCGCCGCAAGTACGGCCTGATGTGGCGGGCGTTTAACGTTTACTACCGGCTGCGCGGCCAGCAGCGCAGCGCCGTCTTTCTAGAGATCGTCCCGGCCTGAGGTTTGCTGGCTGCGCAGCCGCAGGTCAGCCGCGCCGCTTGAAAGGTTCATTCATGCCACAAAGCTGTTCCACAGCCGAACGCACCCGCGCGGTAAGCATTCTGTCTGCGCCTGCGTCTAGAATACTGAACTCATCCGCAGCGGACGGGGACACCCCCGCCGCCCTGTTTGCCGAGAGGACCTATGCCTGAAACCCTTGTGCTCACCGATGATAACCTAGAAGCCGTGCTGGCCAGCGGCAAGCCGGTGTTCGTGCTGATCTCCAGCGGCGACGGCGTGCGCAGCGACTTCGCCAGCGCTTTCAACCGCGCTGTGGCCGAACAGACCGACTTTGTGTTCGCCACGCTGGACCCAACGCGCAGCCCGCGCGCGGCTGAGCGTTTCGAGGCTGGCAGCAAGCCGCTGCTGGTGGGCTGGTTCAACGGCGAGGAAATCGTCCGCCGCAGCCGCCCGTGGGCCTCGGACCTGGCGCTGGCCATGGATCAGATGCGCGCTCACGTACAGGCGCTCAACCCGCCGGCGCCGGCTGCCAGCAACGGCAGCGCCGAACCCAAAGCAAAGGACCTGATTGTGGACACCAAACCTGTGACAGTCACCGACGCCACCTTCGAGCAGGAGGTGCTGGCCTATCCGCTGCCGGTGGTGGTGGATTTCTGGGCGCCGTGGTGCGGCCCATGCCGCATGGTGGCCCCCATCCTGGACAAGCTGGCCAAAGAGTTCGCCGGCAAGGTGCGCATCGCCAAAGTCAACACCGACGAAAACCCCGGCCTGTCGCAGGCGTTCCAGATCATGAGCATCCCCACCATCATGATGGTGAAGGAACGCACGATTGTGTTCAGCCAGCCAGGCGCGCTGCCGGAGTCCGCCCTGCGCGATCTGATCCAGCAGTTGATCGCGCTGCAGATTCCCGCTGAACACAAGCGCCGGCGCGAGACGGTGCCGGCCGACAAGCCGGAGAGCTAGCCGCCGCTTTGCAGGCGGTCGCGCGCTTCGCGGGCTGCTTGAAAGTTGCTGTTGAGGTAAGCCGCCTGGCGGTAGTTTTCCAGCGCCTTGCTGGTTTCGCCCAGGCCCTCGCGGGCCACGCCAGCGTAGTAGAATGTTTCCTCAACCCAGTGGCCGCCGCCGTCGTTGAGCACGACGTTGGCCCACTGCAGCGTTTTCTGGTACTGGCCGGTGGCGTTGTACGCCTCGTAAGGCCCGAACTGATACCACAGCGTGCGCCAGGGCATCGCCACGTCCGGGTCAAGCTGGCGCGCCTCTGGCGTGGCCGCGTCCATTTTCAGCGCCACGTCAAAGGCGGCCGCGGCGTATTCGTACGCCTGCTGGCCGTAGACCGGCGCCAGCGCCAGGTAGCTGGTGCCCATGTTGAACCAGGCGAACGGATCGCGCTTGGGGTTGGCGGTGGCCTCCTGGCGCGCGCGCTCCAGCGCGTTGAGCGCGTTCTGGTGCACGTCGGCGTCAGCGCCCAGCAGCGCCAGCAGCTCCGGCTCGCGCCCGCTCTCGTAGAGCACGATGTAGATGCGGTTGAAGTGGCGCCAGAACGTCTCGATGTGGTCGTAGCTGTACGGCAGGTTGGCGCCGTCGTAGCTGTCATGCGTGAGGAACTCGCGCCGGCCGTCGTCGTAGCCGATTATCAGCAGATAGTGGCCCATCCACCCCAAGCGCTGCGGCTCAGGGTCGTAGCCGGCCTCAATAATCACCGGAAAGCGGTTGGCAATAAGCGTCTTGAGCAGGTCAAGCGTGCCGTTGTAGCGCGTCAGCGCGTAGACAGGCAGCTCTGGCACCTGCGTGTTGACAAACGCCACCATCTCTGCCGGGTTTACGTTTTTGTCCTCGCTGTTGGGCTTCAGCCAGCGGGCGGCGCGCTGCTGGTTGTCCGTGTAGCCGAAGAACGTCAGCGCGTTGGTGAGCGTGGCCGGGCCGCAGTTGTTCCACCCCTGCGGCTCGTAGCGGAAGCCGTCCAGCCGGAAAGCTGGCGGAAGCGGGGCCGGGTTGGCTGTCTGCTGGGCCAGCGCGCCGCCGGCGGTCAGCAGCGCCAGCAGCGCCGCGCAGGCATAAAGCGATGCTCGCCGAATCACAACAATTCCCTCAACACCACCCTGCAGTGAACGTAGTATACTAACATAGCAAACGCGGATGCCAGCGTACAGCCCGCTTTTCGGGCTACGGCATACCAACGCTGCGCCTGCTGCAGCCGCGCCGCTGCGGCACAGATTGCGCGTATATTTCAGTCGCATACTATTTCCACAATTATGCACAGCGGCTTATCACCCTCTGGGGCGAAAGGCAGCGGTTCAAAAAATGATCTATGACGATTACAGCGGCAGGCAGGTGGGCGATTACCGCATCGAGGAGCGCATCGGGCGGGGCGGTATGGCCACTGTCTACCGCGCCTATCAAGCCTCGATGAACCGCTACGTGGCCCTCAAGCTGATTCCTTACGGCCAAGACGCCGAGCACGAGGAGTTCCGCCGCCGCTTCGCCCAGGAAGCCGAGGTCATCATCGGCCTGGAGCACATTCACATCCTGCCGATCTACGGCTACGGCATCACCAGCGGCGTGGCTTACTTGGCGATGCGCCTGCTCAGCGGCGGCTCGCTCAGCGACCTGCTGGTCGACGGCCCGCTGCCGCTGGATCGCGCCGCCGAAATCTTCGGCCAGGTGGCGCGCGGCCTGGCCTACGCCCACAGCAAGGGCATCATCCACCGCGACCTCAAGCCCAGCAACATCCTGCTGGACGACGCCGGCAACGCCTATCTCACCGATTTCGGGCTGGCCAAATGGGTCGAGAACTCGGCCATGCTCACCAAGACTGGCAGCATCGTGGGCACGCCGGCCTATATGTCGCCAGAACAGCTCCGCGGCGACCCGATTGACCACCGCGCCGACATCTACAGCATGGGCATTGTTCTCTACCACATGGTAACAGGCCGCCCACCGTTCGAGTCCACCAGCACCGATGTGGTCTCGATCATCTACCAGCACCTGGAGCGCGCGCCGGTCTCGCCCTCCGCCCACAACCCAGAGGTCTCGCCCAGCGTGGACGCGGTGGTGCTGCGCGCCCTGCAAAAGGACCCAGCGCTGCGCTACAGCAGCATCAAGCAGATGGCCGACGAGCTGGACGCCGCGCTGGGCCGCCGCATGAGCACCGGCAGCTTCACGCCGGCCCCGCTGCCGGTTGAGGCGCGCCGCCAGGCTGACCAGCGCGGCCCGCGCCGGCTGTGGCTGGCCGCGGTTGGGGCTGTTATCACAGCGGCGCTGGCGCTGCTGGCCCTGCTCATTCTGCGTCCCGGTTCAGACACGCTGCCGCGCCCGCGCGTCAACTTCGACGCCAGCTTGACCGCCGATGAGATCGTGCCCAGCCGCGCCGACATTGCGCGGGCGCAGCAGGCGTTGGGCAGCGGCTTCGTCGCCTACGTGACCTGCAACCAGTCCAGCGAGTACCACGCCACGCAGGTGCGCGAGATCGGCGAGCTGCTGCAGGGGCGCGGCCTAGCCTACCGCGTGTACGACAGCGATACCGACGAGTACCGCCAGCTCACGCTCATCGAGCGCGCCCGCACGGACGGCGCGCGGGCGCTGATTGTCTGTCCGCTTAACGGCGAGCTGCTGGACGAACCGCTCCGCTCCGTGGAGGAAGCCGGGCTGCCGCTGGTGCTGCTCTCCGGCGAGCTGCCGAACTACGGCGGCGTGCTGGTGGCTGGCGACGAATTCCTCACCGGCCGGCTTCCTGGCGAGCTGGCCGGGCAGATCGTGACGGCGGAGCGCGGCGGCCAGGCCCGCGTCATCATCCTCGACTACGCCGAGCTGCCGCACATCGTCGAGCGCGCCGACGGCCTGGAGGCCGGTCTGCTGGCCTATGCGCCGCAGGCTGTCGTGATCGGCCGTTTCCGCGGCGGCACGCGCGACTTCGGCCGGCAGTCCGTCAGCCGCCTGCTGGCGGAGGGCCAGACCTTCGACGTGATCTTGAGCATCAACGACGCCGGCACATTCGGCGCTGTCGAGGCGCTGGAGGCCGCCGGCGTCAGCCCGGAAGAGGTGATCATCACCAGCGTGGACGCCGAGGCGCTGGCCCGCCGCTACATCCGCGACAGCTACTACCTGCGCGGCTCAATTGACGTGGGGCGGGTGAAGTTCTCGCAGGCCATTGCCGACGCCGTAACCGGCCTGCTGGCCGGGGCCGAGATACCGGGGCGCGTGCGCGTGCCCCCCGGCGATCTCATCACGCGCGCCAGCCTCGCCTCGGAAACGCCCGAACAAGAAGGAACAAGCGCCAGCAGCGTCGTGAAGGGTTTGGTTACGGCTGCTACGCCGGCCGCACCTTGATCAGCTCGGCCAGGTTGTGGCCGATAATGCGGTATTCCTCGCCCATTTTGAGCTGCAGCGGCCCGTTGAACGGCGCCACATGCAGAAGCTGCACTTTTCTGCCAGGCAGCAGCCCCAGCGCCGCGATGTACTCCAGCCGGTCGGACTCGCGCGTGAGGACGCGGGTGATGACGTAGCGCTCGCCTTCGCGGCCGTCGGCCAGCAGCGTATCGCGCACCGGTTCTAACATACCGTCCGCTGTGGGGATCGGCTCGCCGTGCGGGCAGTGGGTGGGGTTGCCCGCCATCTCTGCCATGCGCGCCGTCAGCGCCTCGCTCAGCGCGGCGCTGATGCGGCTGGCTTCCTCGTGAACCTCGTGCCAGCCGAAACCCATCACGTTGACCAGAAAGGCCTCGGCGATGCGGTGGCGGCGCAGCGCCTTCAGCGCCTCCCGCTGGCCAGCCGGCGTCAAGCGGATGCCCTGGTAGGGTTCGTGCTCCAACAGGCCCAGTTCCTTGAGGCGGGTGATCATGCGGTTGACGGCTGGCGCGCTCACGTCGAGCGTGTCGGCCAGCGTAGACGTGTTCACATAGCCGTTGGCGTTCGCGCCCCGATCCCACAGGCGGTAGACCTCCGCCAGGTAGTCGCGCATGGTGGCGCTGAGATCATAATCGGTCACGATGGCTTACCAGCCGTGTTCCAGACGGGCGATCAGGCGTTCGGGCATGTCGTGGGCGCGCATGCGTTTTTGCACCGCCGGGATGTCGTACGACACACGCCGGTACTCCCAGGTGTTCGTCGCCAGGTCGAGCAGGGCGTAGGCGGCGTTAGGATTCTGGTCGCGCGGCTGGCCGATGCTGCCGGGGTTGATGATCTGACGCCGGCCGTTGAGATGGCGCTGGCTGCGATACACCGGCATGATGGCTTTCACATCGCCGCGCTCGTTGAGCAGTTCGTAGGTCACGGGCTGGTGTGTGTGGCCCACCAAGCAGTAGGGCGTCTCAAAATGTGGGAAATTGAGCGCCGCAATCAGCGGTTCTAGAATGTACTCCCACACCGGCTCGCGCGGGCTGCCGTGCGCCAGCGTGTAATCGCCGATCACGAAAGTTGTGGGCAGGTCGTCCAGGTAAGCGGTGTTCTGCGGCGTGAGCGTTTCGCGCGTCCAGTTGACGGCCTTGCGCGCGTCCGGGTTGAACGAGCGGATATCCAGCCGGCCCAGCGCCGCCCAGTCGTGGTTGCCAGCCAGGCACAGGTGCGGCAGGCTGCGCAGCAGCTCGACACACTCGTTGGGGTCCGGCCCGTAGCCCACCACGTCGCCCAGACACCACACGTACTCCCATTCGCCGTGGGCGTCCTGCAGCACTGTTTCAAAGGCTGTGAGATTGGCGTGAATATCGGATATGATGAGGATGCGCATGAGTGCAACCTGCCTTAGAGGCCCCGCGCCACAGCGCCAAGAAAACGCTTTTCTAGAGAGCATCTTATCATGCTTTGCGGCCGGATGCGAACCTATTGCCCCCAACTCTGCCTTAAGGCTGCCGGGCTGCTGACGGCGCTGCTGCTCGCCGGCTGCGGCCCGCTGGCGCAAACGGCAACCGCCATTGCCGTCCCCCCAACGCCCACCCCGCCCTGGGTGGACGCTAACGCTGTCATGGCCGGCATCTGCTTTGAGGCGGCCCACGACGCCGCCGGGCAGGTGTTCACGCTGCGCAGCGCCGAGGAGCACATCCGCTTCTACGGCCTGGCTGATAACAGCGGGCTGTGCCGCCGCCCGGTTGAGCGCCGCCCGTTCGATTTCAGCGGCGGCCGCGTGTTAGCCGGCCTGTGGAGCGCAGGCCAGGGCTGCACCGCCCGCCACGATTTGCTCAGCTTTGCCCGCGACGACGCCGCCCGCACCATCACGATCCGGCTGGCGCTGGTGGTGGAGGGCGACTGCCCTTACGAGCTGGTGCGCCCCTTCTGGATCGGCCTAGACGCGGCGCAGGATTACACGATTATTATTGACGTTGTGTAGATTTTGCGCCAATCATTTAAGATAAAATTCACGTTTCCGCAATGTAAATGCGGAGAAGCTGGCCTAGAATACGGTCACATACTGTATTCGCTGCGCGCACGAGGTCTCTGCACCGTGAACGCCTACGCTTTTCCCGAACGCCTTTTTGCCAGCGAGGACCGCAGCCTGCCGCACCCAGCGGCGGCCAGTTTTCAGCCATTCCTGCGCGGCAGCGCCCAGGAAATCCCAAGCGCGCCCGCAACGACGGCGGAACAGGTGGCTTTTGCCCTCAGCCAGGTGACGGCCGCCAGCGTGCTGCCGCCGCTAACGCAGCTCGCCTGTGGGGTGGACCTGCTGGCCTACAGCGTGCGCCTGCGCGACCGGCTGGAAACGGCGCTGGTGCGCGACCTGGCGCTGGTGCTGGCGCGGCGCGGGCGCGAGCTGGGCTGGACGCAGATCAGCGCCAGCGCTTACCTGAGCGTGATCGGCGCGGGCGTGGCGGTGTGCATAGACACCGAGCCAGGCGCAGAAACGCTGGGGCTGCGCTATGACAGCGCTCTGGCGCACGAGCTGTTCCTGGCTGGTCGCACGCCGGACCTGCCGCGCAGCCGGCTTTTTCTGCAAACGGCGCTGTACGAGCAGGTGGATATCTTGCTGGCCGCCGCCCGCGAACAGGTGTGGCACTGGCTGCACGGCTGACCAGCGCGGCGCGCAGTCCGCGTTGAATCAAACAGGGGGGATGGCCGCTGGCCGTCCCCCTTGCGTATAAGGCATTAGAGCAGCGCGCTACAGCCCGCAGCCAGCGCTGGGATCAAGGAACGATGCGCTGGCCCAGCCCTGGCGGTTTTCGAACACCACGCGGAACCAGCCGGGCACGTACTCGGTGGCGGTGTAGGTGGTGCGGTAGGGCAGCCGCGCGATTACTGCGCTGGTCGTGTCCGGCCGTTCGCGCAGGCGCACCGTGCGGATGACGGTCACGCGGCAGTTGCTGAGCGGGCCGGGCGGGACAGCCGCCGCCGTTTCGCCGCTGGGCGCGCCGCCAGCCGCAGCGCTGCTTTGCGTGGTTGTGCTGGCGGCTGCTGCCCTGGCGGCCGCGCCGGCGCCGGGGTTGGTGGCCCCCGGCGCGATGATCGGCTGGGCGCCGTCAAGCGGCTGGCCGGTTACCGGGTCCAGGTGATACACATCCGGAAAGCCCTGATACCACACGATAATGTACGGCGTGCCATCGCCGAAGAACGTGTTGAGCTGGAACTCGCCGGTCGTCAGCCGCGACAGCACGACTGGCTGGCCGTTGTACGGGTTGATGGCCTCAGCCAGCACCTGGTTGGCAGTGGTGGGGATGGCGCCGTCGCGCGGGACTGAGAAGATCGGCAGGCCGGGGGTCGTCCCCTGGCTCGGCTGAAGCACTGTGATCGCGCTGCCCTGGAAAAAGACGACCACCGGCGCGCCGCAGTCGCGCGGGGGGCGGTTGTTGATGCGCGCGTCGTTGACGCAGCGGGTGTCGCGCGCCTGCCCCAGCGCCGCCCCGGCCGTCAGCGCCAGCAGCGTCAGCAGCGTCAGCGGCATCAGCAGGCGCAGGCCGGTTCTGAGCAGGGAGCTGTTCATAGCAAACTCCTCCTCACGTCTTGCTAATGTGCAGGGTTTGGATTATCCCGCATCGAGGCCGGCTTGTCAAAGCGCGCTGGCGCGCATTACGGGACGCGCTGGTAGAGGCGCATGCCGGTGCCGTAGAAATCAGTGGGAATCTCCGCCACCAGCGCGTATTCAGCCTGGAAACGGGAGTCGCGCGCCAGACCCAGCCGCACGAAGGCCTCCATCGTCACCAAAAAATCCGGCCGTGTGTCGAGGATCAACTGCGGCGGTATGGCGTAGTTCTGGCCTTCAGGGATGAGCGCCGGGTCAGCCGGGTAGTAGGCGGACATCTCCGGCGTGACCAGCCCGACTGTGTCCACGATGTAGGCGCGCGAGAAGTAGCCCACTGCGCCGATGTCGCCGGCGGCAACGCGCGTTTGCGGCGTCACACCGTAGTCATTGACCAGGGTCTCGGCCATCTGCCGGTAGTAAAGTTCGATCAGATGCCACGCCATCTTCGGCGCTGGGCGGTCGAACCCGTGATCGGGGTGCAGCGTCCAGCCGCTGAGCGAGGTCGCGCCCCACAGCAGCGCCAGCGCCGCCAACGTCGCCGGCGCGATCTTCCAGCCGGGCCGGGCCGCCTGGGCTGCGTCCACCAGCGCCCACACACCGGCCAGCACCCCCACCATCAGCGCAGGCAGCGGCGGCGCGATGTACCAGCGGAAGATCAGGGGGTTGGCAATCGAAAAGGCGGCCATGTACAGCCAGGGATAGAACAGGAACGGCAGCAGCCGCGGCAGCAGCCGCGCTGTGAACAGCAGCCCGACCAGCGTCAGCGGCAGGTAGAGCGCCAGGCCCGCCAACGCCCCCGCTGCGCCGAACAAGTCGTACTCCGAAAACGGAATGGGGTAAAACTGGAGCAGCCGTAAAAAGGCCGAGCCGGGCGGCAGGGCGTAGGCGACTGTCTTGGCCCCCACTGAGTTCGGCACTGGCGAGCCGAAATACGCCCAGGCGAACAGCGTCCAGGGCAGCGCCACCAGCGCCGCCGCCAGCCAAGTCCGCCAAACCGCGCGCCAGCCTCTAACCTCGCCCCCGATCCCCTTGCCGTGCGGCGAGGGAACAGCGGAACGCAGATTCGCGGGGGGGAGGTTAAGCGCTTCCCCAAGCTGCCACAGCAGCAGCGGCGCAATCCACAGCAGCGAGTCAATGCGCGTGAGATACCCCAGCCCGATGAACGCGCCGGTCCACACGGGGCGGCCTGCAATGTGCATGTAGGTGGCCGCCACCAGCCACAGGATCGCCAGGCTGGTCTCCATGCCGCCGACAGCGAACGTCACGCTCACCGGCGACAGCGCCCACAGCGCGCCCAGCAGCGCCCCGGCCCAGGCGTTTCCCGTCAGCCGTTTCACAATCAGCAGCAGCAGCGCCGCTGTGGCTGCGTCAGCCAGGGCGTTAGCGGTCAGCGCGTACCAGGGGAAGCTGTCTGCGCCTGTCCCGAAGGCCGCGCCGAAGGCCGCCATCAGCAGCGTGTACAGCGGCGTCGTCGTGCCCAGCGTCTGCACGCCTGGGTTGTAGACAAAGCCCGCGCCCTCGACGATGCTGCGGCTGTAGCGGAACGTGATGAAAGCGTCGTCAATCGTGCGCGGGCCGGGCAGCGCCCGCGCCAGCAGCGCCAGCGCGGCGACAGCGGCGATTAGCAGCGCGTCGCGGCTGAGGGGTTTCATGCGAAAGTCTCAGCGCGGCGCGGGCTGCGGCGCGCGGCACACCGCCACCAGCACCAGCGCGTCGTCGCTGCCGCGCCCGTGCTGCGCCAGGATGTGATCGGCGATAGTTTGCGCCGGCTGCCAGGCGCTGATGTCGTCGGTGAAACCGCTGTGAATGCCGTCGGTGGCCAGCACCAGCACGTCACCGGGCACGAGGTTGGCGCTGAAGGCGCGCGGCTGCGGCAGGTTGTAGCCCACCACCCCGCCGCGCAGGTGCAGGTGCTCGCGCTTGGGGTCCTGGGGATGGTGGCCCGGGTGCACCAGCACGCCCGTCACGTTGCCGATGCCCAGCCAGGCCAGCGCCCCCCGCTCGGCGTCGAGCGCCGCCAGCGTCATCACCACGCCGCGCGTGCCAGCGAGGGCGGCGTGACAGCGCGCGACCAGCGCGTTGAGGTCCGCTGACGGGCGGTCGCTGAGCGCAGCAGCGGCAAGGCGGGCGGCGGCGGCGGCGCGCGCCCCGTGCCCCAGCCCGTCAATGACGGCCAGCAGCAGGCCGCCAGGCAGCGGCAGCGCTGTGTACTGGTCGCCGGAGTCGGTCTCGTGCGGGTGCGCAAGCTGCGCCACCGCCCATTCTACGGTCAGGGTTTTTCCTGCTGCTATGCCAGCCATTTTGTCATGACAACCGTTGTGCCGCAGCCAGGCTGCGAGGTCAGGGTGAAAGTGTCCATCAGGCGGCGCGCGCCGGGCAGCCCCAGGCCGAGCGAACGCCCGGTGGAGAAGCCGTCGCGCATGGCCTGCTCGACATCGTTGATGCCGGGGCCGCTGTCGCGGGCGGTGACGCGCACGCCCTGGCGCGGGCCGTCGTGCGCCACCTCCAACGTGATCTCGCCCTGCTGCGCGTACTTCACGATGTTGCGCGCGATCTCCAGGATAGCGGTGGCCAGCGCCGTCTGCTGCACGGCGGAAAAGCCCAGCGCCTCCCCCATCTGGCGGCCCAACTGGGCGACAGCGACGGCGTGCGAGTCGTCTGCGATTTTAACGCACACGGGGCGGGGAACGGCAGGAGAAACCAACAGCATCGCCGCCTCAGCGCAGGTATTTCACGGCCGTGACGGTCGTGCCCCGGTTGACCTGGCTGTGCACGAAAAACTCGTCCATCAGCCGCCTCGAACCGGACAGCCCCAGGCCCAGCCCGCCAGAGGTTGTGTAGCCGTCGGTCATCGCCTGTTCCAGGTGGGGTATGCCCGGCCCTTTGTCGTCAGCAATGATCTTAATGCAGCGTGGGCCATCTGGCTCTTTGTCAGCCAGCACGGTGATCGTGCCGGTCTTGGCGTAGATCAGGATATTGCGCGCCAGCTCAGAGATCACGACGGCGATCTTGGTGGCGTCGGCGTGGGCGAAGCCCATATCCAGCGCAAGCTGCATTCCCTTGCGCCGTGAATCCGACACATCGGTAACGGTCTGGATGCGAAAGTGCAGGCGCTGCAGCGTGTCAGGCATGAGGTTCGCTACTCCTCCCACTCCGGCAAGCCGCCGTCTGCCGGGGCCGGGCCGCTGCCGTTGCGCCCCAGCCGCCGGCTGAGCGCCAGCGCGTCGTCCAGGTCGAGCACGGCCTCCACGTCCGGCAGCGTCATGCCCAGCTCGACCATCGTTTCGATGACAGCGTCCTGCAGGCCAGAGATGATCACGGTGGCGCCCATGAGCTGCACCATGCGCGACGTGCTGTAGATGAAGCGCCCAAAGAAGCTGTCGCAGATGTCCACCTGGGTGAAATCCAACAGCACGACCTGCGAACCGTAGGCGCGGATGGCGCGCAGGATGTCGCGCCGCATGAGAATCACCTCGTCATCGGTCAGGTCGCGCGGAACAGCGACCAGCAGCAGGTTCTCCAGTTTCTGAATCGTGCCTGAGTCCATGTGTGTATTTCCAATCACTTTCCGTTCGCGGCGTGGTCAGCGGTGGTCAGGCGCAGGCCGATGCGGTCAAGAGCGGCAACCAGGCCGCTCTGCAGATTGGACATGGTTTCCACCCGCGACCAGTCAATGCCCAGGTCTACGATCGTCTCCGCCACCGCGTCAGAGATGCCCGTGACGATCGTGTGCGCCCCTTTCAGGCGCGCCGCCTGAATGGTGTGGTTCAAGTGGTCAGCTACGCCGCTGTCCACCAGCGGCACGCCGGTGATATCCAGGATAGCGACCCGCGCCCGGTACTCGCTGATGCCGCGCAGCAGGGCGCGCATAATCTCGCGGGCGCGGGCCGTGTCAATGCTGCCCACCAGCGGCATGACGATGATGCTGTCCATCACCGGGATGATCGGCGTGGAGAGATCGGCCAGCGCGCGCCGCTGCGCCTCAATTACCTGCTGCTGCAGCGCCTCGCGCTCCTGCTGCGCGCGCTTGGCGTCGGTCACGTCGCGCAGGATGGTGCCGATGCGGGTGGGTTGGCCGCTCTCGTCGGCGATCAGAAAAGAGGTGGAATCCACGACGATGCGGCGGCCGTCACGAGTTTTCAGGGTCGCTTCGCCGCGCCAGCTACCCTGCTGCAAGAGCTGGGGAAGCACTTCCTGCTCCAACATAGACTGCGCCTCTTCCGGCCACATTGACAAGCCGTTGACGCCGATCATCTCCCCGCTGTCGTAATCGTAGCCGAGCATGCTGCAGGCAGCGCGGTTAGCGTAGACGACTTGCAGCGTGCTGGCGCTATTCACTGTGATTCCGTCGAGGGCGCTGTCCGCCAGGGCGCGAAACTGCAGCAGTTCGCTGGCGCTCTGCTGGATAATGTTTTCCTGCGCAGCGCGCCGCCGCAGGTTGACGACAGCCGATGTCATCAGGGCTTGCAGGGTGTCGTAGAGCAGACGCTCCTGCGGGGCGAAAGCGTGCGGCTGTGCCCACTTCAGCGTGAGCACGGCGATGACCTTCTCGTCGCGCTGCCGCAGCATAAAGCTGGCGATGGCAGCGACGCCGCTCATCTTCAACACCTGTCTTTCTGCCTCGGCAACGCTTGGGTCGTCCACGTCGCCGATCAGAAGAAGCTGATCCGACAGGATGATCTGCGCCATCGGAAAATCGGGCAGGTGGAAGCGCTGCGCCGCAGGCGGGGCAGCCGTTCCGTCAAAAGTCCGGTTTGCCACGAATTCCACCCATTCGGGCTTGTTGTCGTAGGGATCAACAAAGAACAGCGACGCGCTGTTAGCGCCCACGTATTCGGCCAATGGCGTCAGCGCCTCAAGGATTTCATCCGGCGCGGCAGCCCCACTCAGTCTCCGGCTTACATCCAGCAGCCGCGCTGCCTGCGCCTGCTGGACGCGCAGGGCTTCAAGTTCGTCCACAATCGCTGCATTGCTCTGAGACATTCGGTTAACCTCACTCTCTGCATTATAAATTCTGTCTATGCTCTGCATGCAAACCGACCAAACGCAGCCTGCCCGCTGGCGACCCTGCCGCCTCAGTGCTCGCTGACTGTTAGGCTAAAACCGAGCCGATCGAGCGCCTTAATCAGGCCGCTCTGCAGATTAGACATGGTTTCCACCCGCGACCAGTCAATGCCCAGGTCTACGATCGTCTCCGCCACCGCGTCAGAGATGCCCGTGACGATCGTGTGCGCCCCTTTCAGGCGCGCCGCCTTACTGGTGTGGTTCAAGTGGTCAGCTACGCCGCTGTCCACCAGCGGCACGCCGGTGATATCCAGGATAGCGACCCGTGCCCGGTACTCGCTGATGCCGCGCAGCAGGGCGCGCATAATGTCGCGGGCGCGGGCCGTGTCAATGCTGCCCACCAGCGGCATGACGATGATGCCGTCCATCACCGGGATGATCGGCGTGGAGAGATCGGCCAGCGCGCGCCGCTGCGCCTCGATCACCTGCTGCTGCAGCGCCTCGCGCTCCTGCTGCGCGCGCTTCTGCTCAGTAATGTCCTCGTAGACGCACAGCACGCTGCTTACCGCGCCGCTGGCGTCGCGCAGCGGGACTTTGCTGGTGCGCAGCCAGCTCAGCGAGCCGTCAGACTGAGTCAGCTGTTCCTCGAAGTTGATGCGCGCCTCGCCAGACTCGATCACGGCGCGGTCGTCGGCTTGGAACAGGGGAGCCTGCTCAACCCAGGGCATGTCGTAATCGGTCTTGCCAACCAGATCATCTGGCGAAGGCAGCCCAGCGTCCTGGGCCACGAGCTGGTTGCAGCCTAGAAAGGCGTGGGTGGCTGCGTCCTTCCAAAGGACGCGCACCGGCAGCGCGTCCAGCACCTTGCGCAGAAACTCGCGCTGCTCGCGCGCTTCCGCCTCCGCCTGCCGAATTGATGTGATGTCAATAGATAGGCCGATGATGCCGCCGCCCTCGCCTGTGTATGGAATGTACGTGTTTTGAAACGTCATCGGCCCTACCGTTGTCGTTTCTGTCACCGTCTCGCCAGCTAAGGCCCTTTTTATGCCTTGATAAATCTCCGGCGGGTTAGGGAACAGGTCAAAGCCGGACTGGCCAATCAGTTGGGCAGGCGTCAGGCCCATGGACTCCAGCGCGCGACCTTCGCAGAACGTGATGACACCCTGCGCGTCCAGCGTGAACATCACCATGGGCGCGCTGTTGAGCACAGCGCGAAGCTGCGCCTCAAGCATATTAATGCGGTTGTAAACGCTGGCTTGGTTTTGCATTTTTCAGTATCCTGCTGGCACAGAGCGGACAATGCGGCAAGCGCCCTAGCCCGAGTATATAGGGAGTTCTACAGAAGAAGGATTAAGGCTGGCGGCCAGCAGGCCGTTCAGCCGGCAAAGCGGCGCAGCAGCAGGCCGCCGGCACGGGCGCGTTCGTCTGCTGGGCTGACGTGCAGCCGCGCCAAGTCGTCGAGGCGGTACAGGCCCGCGATCAGCTCACACTGCCCTTCCAGCGGCGCGGGCCAGGTCAGCGTGTGGACGTCGGCCACAACCGCGCCAGGCCGCCACTGGTCGGTCGGATAGCGCCCGCCGGCAGGCGCGCCGTCGCTTTGGGCGGCGAGCTGGCCGCTGCACACCAGGTGCACAAACACCTGGTACGGCTGCGGCGGCGGGTCCTCGGCGCGCCAGTAGAGCGTCACGTCCAGCCTGTCGGGCCGCTCCGCGATGTCGTAGGCCGCCAGCGCGACGTCGCCGAAGCGGTAGCCGGACAGCTCGGCAGACGCGGGGATGTCCACCGACGGCGGCCGGTTGAGCGTCAGCGGCGCAGTGAGCGGTGGGGCGGTCAGCAGCGGGCTGTGGCGCGGCTCGATCAGGGCCAGCGCCGGCGTCAGTGCTGGCACGTCCTCGGTCAGCGTGACAGACACGGGCGCGCGCACCAGCGCGCCGTCCACGGCCAGCGCCGGCGCATCAGCCAGGCCGTAAACCGCGCCCGTGCTGGCGTCCAGCACAGCGGCGCGCCACGTTCGCACCGGGTACGCGCCGTGCGGCGTGGGGCTGGCATACGACGCCCACAGCGTCAGCGCTGTTGTGTCGTCTGCGCCCCGCTCGGCGTAGAGTCCGGCGGCGAACAGCGCCCGCGCGTCGTGCAGCGCGAGGAGCGAGTCCAGCGCCGGGAACGGTGCGCCGTGAGCAGCGGCCCACAGCGCGTTCAGCTCGGCGCGGGCCTGCACCGCTTCATTTGCGCGTCCGGCGGCGTCCAGCGCCTGCGCTAGGAAATAGCGGCCGGCCAGCGGCGCGCCGTTTTCAGCCGCGCGCTGGAAGTGCGCGATGGCGTCGCTGGGACGGCCTTCGCGGGCGGCGATCTCGCCCAGCAGGAGATGATAGGTCCCGGCAGCGCTGTTGTGCGCCCAGCGATCCGGGTGGACGACGGCGTTGGGCGCGTACCAGTCGGGATCGGCGGCGCGGCGCAGGCGGGCCAGCGCGCCATCCAGGTCGCCGAGGGCCAGCGCCAGCGCAGCGGCGGCGGTCAGGTCGCGTGGGCTGACATTGACTGCCGGCAGCGCGTCGAGCAGGGCCAGCGCAGCGTCCCACTCGCCGGCGTAGGCCAGCAGCGCGGCGCGGCGGCGCTGGGCGTCTGGCTGGCCGTAGTCGGCCAGCAGCGCCCAGGCTGGATCGCCGCCAGCAAGTGCATCGAGAACAGCGGCGCGTGTCTCCGGCTGGCTGGCGATGAGCGGGAAAAAGGCCTCGGTCAGCAGGTCGCGGGCAGCCAGTGCCCGCTGGGCGGGGTCGCCGCTGCGCAGCGCGGCCAGCAGCGGCGCGCTCGCGTCGTCCAGTCCCAAGCCCTGCCGGGTGTGGGCCAGCGCGCTGGCGTATAAATACACATCCGGCTGTTGGTCGTAGAGCGCCTGCCACAGCGGCAGCGCCTGCTGATCAGCCCCCATCATCAGGTAGGTAAAGGCCAGCCCCGCCAGCGCGCGCGGGTCGGTTGGATCGTCATCTAGGCGGTAGGTCCAGGCGCGGCTGAGCGGCGCCCAGCGCGCGGGGTCGCCGGCGCGCGCCAGCTCGAACCCGGCGCGCCCCCAGCGCGGCGCGGCGGTCTCGGCATAGAGGGCGTTCATCTGCCCATACAGCGCGTCGAGCGCGTCCGGCGCGATGTCCGGCGCAGCCTCGAACAGCAGATAAGCGCCTGCTTGGTCGAGACGGCGGAAGCGCGCCGGCTGCGCCAGGAGCTGCGGCAGGCGCGTGTCGCCGGCGGTGACAACGACGTGCGTCACGCCCCACTCGGCCAGGTACGCCAGGTCGTCTGTGTCCAGCCAGGGGGCCGGCGGGTCGGACTCGGTGAAGAAGCGGGCTGTGCCGGGGCTGGCGGCGGTGGCCCGCCCGCCAGTGATGAACGTGCGCGGCACGCTCTCGATGATGAAGTTGGCGCTGTCGCTGGGCGAGAGGATCACGCTGCGGCGGTCACCGGGCAGGCTGCGCGCCAGCAGCTCAACCAGCTGCCGGTCGGCCTCGGTTATGTCGCGCCCCTGCTGCATGGCGTTGGAGGCGCGTATCTGGTCGCGGGCGCTGGCGGGGATGGGGAACGGCTCGAACAGCAGCGCCAGCATCAGGGCGGCCAGCGCGGCGGGCGCGCCCCAGCTGACGAGCGCTGGCGGCAGGCTGCGGCGCTCCAGCCAGCGCAGCGCGAAATCGAGCGCGCAGCCCCAAGCCAGCCCCACCGGCACGGCGTAGATCGTCCCCCACACAGCCTCGACGGTGACCAGCCGTGTGAACAGCGCCGAGATGCCGGGCGTGAACAGCAGGATGAGCGCAGCGCCGGTCGCGCCGACCAAGTGCTGCGCCGCCAGGCTGCGCCGCCAGGCGGGCGCTGTCGCCAGCGCCAGCAGCGCCGCCAGCCACACCGCCGGGTGGTAAAACACGCTGGCCGGGTGGACGACAGTCGTCGTGCCCAGCAGCGGCACGTCCAGTGCGGCGAAGCGAAAGCCGCGAAACACCAGCCGGTCTGCCGCCGCGCCGCTGTTAGACGAAGCCGCCAGCACCTGCTCTGTCAGCGCGGCTGCCGGCGTGCGCTCCAGCTTCTGCAGGAAAGGCAGCACTGCTGTCGCAGCCAGCACGGCCAGCAGCGCCGCCGTCCAGGCCAGCCGCGCGCGCGCCGGACGCGCCAGCAGCCACAGCGCGCCGGTCGCCCCCAGGCTGATGCCCAGCACCATCGCCTGGCGCGGGTGCGAGCTGGCAGTAGCCAGGCCGACCAACAGCAGCAGCGCGAGATCGGCGCGGCGCGGGCCGCGCAGGAACGCCAGCCCGACGAAGACGCCCAGCGGCAGCAGCAGCGCCGTCGAGAACGTCCGCAGCGTGTTGAGCTGCACCAGCGCGTACTGACCAATGGCCAGCACGTTGCGCACGTAGACCAGCGTGTCCAGCGTCAGCAGGCCGATCAGTGTGTAGGCGGCGGCGCTGAGGACGGCGGCGCGCTCGCTGCCGGTGGCGGCGTAGGCCAGCGCAAAGACCGCCAGCGGCACGGCCCAGGCCAGCAGCGGGCTGAGGTGATACCAGATCAGATCGGCGGCGGGCACGCCGGTCTGCCACACCCAGGCGGCGTGGACGTAAGTCCATCCAGCGGCGGCGTCGCGCGGATCGCCGGGCGTGGCGATCCGCCGGTCGAGCAGGCCGGGGTCGTCGGGGTCGTTGGCCAGCCACTCGGCCTGCGCTACGAACACCGTCTGGTCTTCGTAGCCGCTAAAACGGAAGCGGCTGCGCTCGACGCTGACGCCGGTGACGAGCAGACAGCACAGCGCCAGCAGCGCGTAGAGCGGCAGGCGGGCGGGCGTCAGCCGCCAGGACTCCGCGCCCAGCGGCGGCGCGGGCGGCTGCGGGCGCAGCAGCGCCAGCCCCAGCATGACAGCGTGCAGCACCAGCGGGTAAATCGAAACGGGAACGTGCAGCAGGCGGGCCGCCATGCCCAGGCACACGGTCAGACCCAGGCCGGCGGCCAGCGCCCACATCAGGCGGGCCAGCGGGTGCGGCTCGGCCAGGCGGCCCAGCGCGCGCGCCAGCAGCGCGCCCGGCAGCAGAACCTGCGCCAGCAGGATGACCGGCAGCGCGGCCGCCGCCCCGTGGAGCGGCCCAGCGCGCAGCAGCGCGAACAGCAGCGACAGCCCAACCAGAGCGCTCCAGCGCAGGCGCGGCGAGCGAATGAGCGCAGGCAGCGGCATCAGGCGTCCTCACTTTCCGCGCGGATCACGGTCACGCGCCCGCCGGCGGCGCGCAGCAGCCGGTCGGCCAGCGCCCGGCCCAGGCCTTCTGGCGAGAACTGGCGCGCCAAGATCACGTCCACGCCGGCCGCGTCCAGCGCGCGCAGGGCGGCGAACAGGCCGCGCGCCGCCTGTGCCAGGTCGGCGCGCGGGCCAGGCGCGACGATCAGCGCGGGCAGCCCGTCGAACAGCGGCCGGTCCTCTTCGGGAACCAACAGGCCCACGCGCCGGCCAGCAGCCGCCTGAGCCAGCGCCGCGGCGCGCAGGGCAGCCGTGACCGCGTCGAACGGGCCGTCGTAGAGCAGCAGCGGCGCTTCTGGCGAGTAATGTTTGCTCAGCATCCCCGGCGCGGATGGCTGCGCAGCGGGGTCGTCCAGCGGCAGCAGCGCCGCCGCCTCAATGACTTCGCCCAGGGCGGCGCGCAGCGCCTCTAACGTGACGCCGCCGGGGCGCAGCAGCGCCGGCGGCTGCGCCGTGAGGTCGAGCACGGTTGACTCGACGCCAATTGGTGTAGGGCCGGCGTCCAGCACGAGATCAATGCGGCCGTCAAGGTCGGCCAGCACGTGGGCGGCGCTGGTAGCGCTGGGGCGGGTGAAACGGTTGGCGCTGGGGGCGGCCACCGGCACGCCCGCCGCCGCGATCAGCGCCCGCGCCACTGGGTGCGCCGGCACGCGCACCGCGACAGTCTCGCGCCCGCCGGACACATTGGGGGCGACGGCAGCCGCCCGCCGCAGCACCAGCGTCAGCGGGCCGGGCCAGAACTGCGCCGCAAGCTGACGCGCCGCTGGCGGCACGCTCTCGGCTACGGTATCCAGAGCGGCGGAGTCGGCCAGGTGGACGATAAGCGGGTTGTGAACTGGCCGGCCTTTGGCGCGAAAAATGCCAGCGACGGCAGCCGCGCTGAGGGCGTTGGCCCCCAGCCCGTAGACCGTCTCTGTTGGAAAAGCCACCAACCCGCCGCCGCGCAGCACGCGGGCCGCCTCATCAATGACAGCCGGATCAGGATCGGCCGGGTTCAGCGCCAGCGTGCGCGTAACAAGCGTCACGGGGCACAGCCCCACAGTGCAGATAACACAGCAGTACAAGCTCCGGTTACAGAGTGGCGAAATGCAGCTTAAAAACATCTATAATAGCAGTAATTATCGTCACCTGGGAGGCGGCGCTGCAGCCAGTTCGTCTTGACCAAGGATTTGTGCACTTATGCCTGATCAAGCTTCGCTCAACTACCCGGACATCCTCGGCTACGTCACCGGCGGCGACCGCTGCAACATCGGTGTGGCCCAGCTGGCGCTGGCGGTGCGGCCGCGCGTTGTGCGAGCCGGGCGCGCATTCGAGGCCGTTCTGCTGGTGCAGAACGCCGCTGACGTGGACGTGGACGTAACGGCGGTGCTGCACGTGCCTGAAGCCGACGCCCGCCGCCAGAAAGGGCGCTTCGTGAGCAAGAAAAGCCGGCTGGTGGTGGGGCTGCGCCCGGCCGAGACCGGCTGCGTCGTCCTGCCGGTGTCCTGCCTGCCCGACACCGCCGTCGGCGATGACTATCGCCTGGCCATGGAGGTGGCGGTCAAGCCGCTGCAGAAGCCGGCGCGCATCCGCAGCGCCGAGGGCGGCGGCCCGTTCGAGGTCGAGAGCCTGCGCCCGGAGATCCGCCAGCAGCTTGACGAGCTGCGCAGCCTGCGTTTCTCCAGCGCCAAGCGCTTCGGCCTGCGCGATGTGCTGGAGGCGCCGTTCAGCGTGATGCCGGGCAAGGTCGGGCAGATGGTGGACTTCAGCGCCGGCTGGGTCAGCCTGTGGACGATGGCTGACCTGACTGATACGCGCACGCTGCTCGCCCGCTTTGGCCCGATCATTCTTGAGCAGGTGCTGCCGCACCTGCGGCACGAGCACGCCTACGCGCCGCTGCTGGCCGCCACCAGCGCCCGCTTCGCCGCCGCCGGCTGTTCGCTGCGCGCCCCGGAAGCGGCCTACATCACCAAGGCGCTGGTGCGCGTGCTGGACATGGCCATGCCGCAGGACAACGTGTTCGACTACCTGGCCAACAAGGCGTACAACGTGGCTTTAACGATCAAGCAGCTCCAGGCGGGCGAGAGCGCCGAGCCGGTTCTGCCGCGCTGGGCTGCCCACATGCTGCGCGCCGTTTCGCAGAACGCGCAGGTAGCCGCGCGCCCAGCGGCCGCCCTGGCACAGGCGATGTACACCGATCTGCTGCAGGACGCTGTCGTGTACAGCTTCGACGTCATCAAAACGGCCACTGGCAAGGAGATAGGCACCAGCGAGGAGATCGCCCAGTACGCCGAGCGAATGGCGGCCATGCTGGAGAAAAGCGCCGGCATGGACCTGGTGCACGCCTACATGCCGCTGGTGCTGGCCGGCATTGTGCTGTACGACCGCGTCGTGCTGCCCTACGAGGACCTAGGCGAGCAGCTGCGCGCGATGGGCGATGTGCTGGACGAGCGCGAACCGGAGCGCACTGCCGCCAACGATCTGGTGTTCGCCCTGGCGCGCCAGCTCATTAACCGTTCGCTGCAGAAGTACGGCATCCAGATATGACCGGCAGCCTGCACTTCCAGCCGCTGTACCCGGACGTGCTGGGCGCGATCACCGGTGGGGCGCGCATCAGCATGGGCGATCTGCAGTTCGCGCTGGGATTGTTCCCGCAGCGCGCCTACCTTAACCAGCCGCTGGAGGTCATCCTGATCCTGCAGAGCATGGTGGACCAGAACATGCAGGTTAAGGTGGCGGTCAACCTGCCGCCAGAGGACCGGCGGGGCAACCCGATCGTGGTGGACATCCCGCGCAAGATGCTGACGCTGGGCCTGCGCCCCGGCGAGGTGGGCGCGCTGCGCCTGCCGATCATCCCGCGTCCGCCCACCGCCCCCGGCAGCCAGTTCCCGGTGCGGGTGGCAGTGCGCTACCGCACGGCGCGGCCTGGCCGCCCGGTGCGCCCGCCGGCCGGCGGCCCGCCGCCCACCATGCTCAGCGTGTCGCCGTTCAAGCTGCAGGTGCTGCGCGAGGTGGCCTTTTCCGCCCAGGCGTGGAACCAATCCAACGAGATCGTCACTGCCTACTTCGATGTCGCCCCCCGCGTGATGCCTGACCGGGGCACAGCGCTGAAGCCAACCTACGAGACGCTGTGGACACACGAAGCGATGACCGACGAGCTGCAGTCGGTTGAGGCGCGCGTGGAGGACGCGCAGCGCGTTGCAGTCGGCTTGACGCGCACCGCCGTCTATCCGGCGCTGCTGGAGGCAGTGGACGAGCGCTTCGCCAGCCGCGGCCTGCCGCTGCACCCTGGCGAGGCGATGGCCATTGCCAAGATGATGACCTACACGCTGGACGAAGGGCTGGCCCAGGAGCCGGGCTTCAGCGAGCAGGAAAGCCGCTGGTTTCGGACGCTGTGCCAGGTGCTGGCCCACGATGAGACTGTCGAGGACTGGGATCGCGGCGCGCTGGCCGTGCGCTACCTGTTCGAGGCCGTGCTCTACGACGCCGTGCTGTTGGGCTTTGCCGTTATCCAGCCGCGCCTGAAAGACGACTTGGGCAGCCAGGCGGAGCGCATCGAATACGCCAACCGTCTGCTGGCCTGGTATGCTGGGCAGGCCCCGCCGGACTGGAGCTATGTCTACCTGCCGCTGGCGATGGGCGGCGTGGTGATCAACGAGCTGGCCACCCTCAAAACTGACAACCCCTGGCTGATGATCTACGCCCTGCGCGAGGCCCAAAAGGGGCGCGCCCGCCTGTTTACTGGCGAGTCAGTGGCCATTTTCGACCACATGAGCCGCCTGCTGGACAAAGCCGAGGACTCGCTCAAGCGGTCGCGCGTGCCGCGGCCCGACATCCGCCCTTAGCCGCCCGGCGGAGCAGCCGGCATCTCCTGGGTGGAGCGGGCGGCTGCCTGCTCGCGCCGGCGCGCCTGCTCTGCGGCGAAGGCGCGGATGCGCGCCACGCAGCCCTCGACGTGTGCCGCGGCCTCGCCGTCCAGCGCCTTGAGCAGCCGCTCCAGCGTGTCGGTCAGGCTGTCCAGCGCATATGGCGACTCGATGGGCGCGGTTGTGAACACCTCGGCCAGGGCGGCTTCGGCCTCCTCAGGCTTGCTCAGCGCCAGCCGCGCGGTGAGCAGATCGGCCCACGCCCAATAGTTGTCGGGGTCGGCGCGCACCTCGCCGTAGGCCAGGCTCTCCACCTTGCGATAAGTCTCCACCATCTGGCTGCGATCAGCGCGGTCAGCGTAGAGCAGGGCCAGGTTGCTGGAGGCATACGACGACTGTGGCACAACCTCGGCCGCCTTGCGGTAGGCGCGGATGGCCTCGTCAATCTGCCCGCGGCGGCGGTAAAGGCCGCCCAACGACCCCCACCAGGACTCGCCATCCTCGTCAACAAGCTTGGGCGCGGCGCTGAGGGCGCGCAGCAGCAGGCCCTCAGCCTGGTTGAGCAGGATGTAGCGCTGCGGGTCCTCGCGATCCAGCTTCTCGCCCATGCGCCGGTAGACGTAGCCCAGCGCCGCCAGCGCCGGGGCGAAATCCGGCTCGCGCTGCAGCGCCAGCTTCAGGTAGTGTTCGGCCTCTTCCAGCCGGCCGGACTGGGTGTAGACGTAGCCCAGGCGAAAGTGGATGATGGGGTTGTCGGCGTCTAGGCTGTTGGCGCGGTGGTAGAAATCGAGCGCGCCGGCGTAGTCGCGGAACTTGTACTGGCGCTCGCCCAGCGGCAGGTACGAAAGAGCCAGCGTGGCGCCGTCGGTGCTGGCCGCCAGCTCGGCCCGCAGGGCGTCGAAGCGCTCCTGCGTTTCGCGCTCCAGGGCGCGCAGGCTGTCGCGGGCCTCCTGCATCTCCTGCTCGAAGCGCGTGCGCGCCCGGCCCAGCGCCGCCACCTGCGAGAAGCCGTAAGCGCCAGCCAGCAGCGCCACCAGGGCGATGACCGCGCCGAAGGCCTCGAACAGGTTGAGCAGGCTGGAAGCGATCTCGACGCTGCGGGAGGCGTCTTCCAGGACGCGCGCGGCGTCGGATTCGACACGGGCCGCGGCGCTCTCGGCGCGTTCAGCAGCGGCTTCGGCGCGCAGCGCGTCCTGGCTGATCGGCGGCTGGGGGTCTGGCGGCAGGGTGACGTCCTGGGCTAGGGCTGGCGCGGCCGCCAGGCCCATCAGACAAAGCACGAGGAACAGTGATAAGAGGCGCATAGGCTGGTTCTCGCTGGATCGGTGCGGGTTCACTGAGCAGGCCGCCCCCGGCCCCTGCTGCGCGCAGAGGGCCGGAGGCGAAGGCGTTTAGCTGCCTGGGATGAAGATGGTGGGCGTTGGCCCGCCCTGCCCCTGCAAGCCGCCGTTAGAGCCGGGCAGCGGCGTGGTCAGCAGCGGCGGCGGCTGCTCCTGGAACGACGGGCCGGGCACAGGTGTGCTGCCGAACGACGGCCCCGGCAGGAACTGGGCGGTGGCGGTGGGGAAGAACGGCACGGTTGTGTCGGTCGCCAGGGGCGAGAGCGGCGTGGCCGTGGGCGCGGGCGTCGGCGTCGGGTTGGAGATAAAGATGCGCGTGTCGCGCAGGATGAAGCCGCCCCGCGTCGAGCGCGCGTTGAGGCGCAGGGTGTACTGGCCGGCGGGGAACGGCGTCGAGCTGAACTGCGCCAATATCCCCTCGGTGGGCACCTGATTGGTGAACGGCCCGGCCACGATGAAGATGTTGCCGGGGTTGTTGGCCGGGATCAGCTCGATCTGGTAGTTGGCCAGGTCGGCGCCGGTGGCGAAGCCGATCACGTTGACCTGGCCCTCCACCGTTGTGCCCTCCACCGGCTGGGTGATGCGCACGTTGGGCCGCACCGTGTTGACATCGCAGGCGGCGGCGGGGGCGGGCTGCGGATTCGGCCCCAGGCCAAGCTGGGCGGCGGTGGGCTGGCCTTCAGCGGTGCGCAGCCAGCCGAGCGCGGCGTTGTCGTTGATGTTGGCAAACGTGCGCACCTCGACGCTGTCGTTGCAGTACGTCGGGTCGGCGCGCAGGCCGGTCCAGGTGTCAATGGCCACCTGCACCGCCGGCCCTTCCTCTAGCGGCGGAGGCGGCTGGCGCACGTTGAACAGCTCGGTGCGCTGCGCCGGGCAGCCGGCGAACGTCTGCGTGCCGGTGGTGGCGCAGATGGTGGTGTTGATGATGTCGCCGGTCTGGAACGGCTGCGGCTGGCCAACGACGCTCAGCGCCGCTGTCATCACCCGGTTCCACAGCGGCGCGGCGTGGGTGGCGGCGTCGCCCTGCGTGTTCACGTCGTCCGGGTGGCCCAGCCACACGCCCACTACAAGGTTGCGGCTGAAGCCCATCGCCCACAGGTCTTTGCGGCCCTGGCTGTTGCCCACCTGGACGGCCACGCGGTCGCCAAACTGCGGGATCAGCAGCGCGCTGCGGTCGCCGTAGCGCGGCGCGCGCGCCGTGTTGTCGCTCAGGATGTTCTGGACAAGGAAGGCCGCCTGCGCGTTGACGCCGGTTCCGGGCGGGGCTTGGGGCCGGGGCGGCGTGATGGCCTGGTCGTTGGCGTCCACAATCGAGGCGATGGTATACAGCGGCACGTAAGTGCCGGTGTTGGCCAGCGTGCCGTAGGCCGCCATCATGTCGTAGAGCAGCACCTCGGTTGTGCCCAGCGCCGAGATCAGGCTGACCTGCGGCGGGTCGGTGCGGAAGGTCAGCCCGGCGCGGCGCGAGACGTTGACGAACAGGTCGTTGCCGATGAACTCGTAGGCCTTGACCGCCGGGATGTTGATGTCCTGGGCCAGCGCGTAGCGCAGCGCCACCGGCCCGGAGCGCACCACTGGGTCGTTGGTGGGCGTGAACAGCGGGTTCTGGTAGGTGGTGGGCACGTTCCACAGCAGGCTGGCGGGCGTCATGTACTCGCTGTAGTCAAGGCGACCGTTCTGGTTGCGGTCGCCCACGTTCTCCAGCGCAGCGGTGTAAATGATCGGGAAGATCGCCTGGCCCGGCTGCTGCCAGGTGAGCGCCCCGTTGATCTGGCCTTGAATCTGGGCGTTGGTGAAATCTGGGCTGCCCACCATCGCCAGGATAGCGCCGGACGCCGGGTCAGTCACCATGACCGCGCCGGTGCTCACGCCGGTGAGCGGCATGGCCCGCAGCTGCTCGATCAGGGCGTTCTGGGCTGCGTCTTGGATGCGCGGGTCGAGCGTGGTGGTCACGCGCAGGCCCAGCCGGTAGAGCGCGCCCGCGCCGTAGATGGCGTCAATCTGCTGCTCGACGAAGTTGGCGAAGTGGGGGTAGCGCAGGCTCTGCTGCTCGCGGCGCGGCAGGTACGGCCCCACCTTGTTCACCGATGCCTGCACGATGATGGCGTCGGCGAAGTCGCCGTTGGGGCGGAAGATGTCGCTGGGGTCAATGCAGAAGGGCCGGGCCGTGTGCTGGAAGTTGAGGCAGTTCACCGTCGCCAGGATGCGCAGGTTGGCGTCGCGCGCGGCGATCGAGCGCTCCAGGTTGATCACCGGGTCGTTGCCGGCCGGGTCTTGGATCAGCCCCACCAGCATGGCGGCCTCCACCAGGTTGATGTCCACAGCGCGGCGCACGATGTTCTCGGCAGGCCGGCTGAAGTAGAAATTGGCCGCCGCCTCCACGCCGTAGGTCTGGTTGCCCAGGTAGACGTTGTTGAGGAACAGCTCCAGAATCTGGTTCTTGTCGTACTGGCGGGCGATCTCGGAGGCGATGACGAACACGGTCAAGCGGTTCTGGGCGGTAGGCACTGGCTCGTCCAGCACCAGCATGCGCGCCACCCGCTGGGTGATGGTCTCGGCAGCGCTGACGTTCCCTAAGAACGCGCCCAGGATCGCGCCGGGGTCGAAACCGGCCGTCTCGAAAAAGTTGCGGTCTAACACGCCCACGGCGGCGAAGATCATCTCCGGCGAAATCTCGTTGAGCGACACCGGCGTGGCGGCTCCCTCTGGGCTGTCGCGGGTGGCGATGACGTCGCCGCGGCGGTCGAGGATGAAGCCGGTCTGGAAGCGCGGCGGGGCCGTGCCCAGCTCGGCGATGCGCTCGCGGTACTGGTTGGCGATGTTGTTGTAGGGCAGCACGATCACGAGCACTAGGAACAGCGCGCCCAGCAGGAAGGCAGCGCCGATCAGCAGCGTGCCGACCAGCAGCAGGCGGCGCAGGTTGTCGCGGCGCTGCTCGGCGGCGGCCTCTTCAAAGGTGATGGCTGGCACGCCGGTGTAGGTTCCGGGCGCTGGCACGGTGGCTGCGCCCGCGCCGGCTGCCCAGCCCGGCTGGGTGACATCCGGCGTGTAGGGCCGCGTGCCCTCCAGCGCCAGGCTCTCTGAGCCGTGCGCTGTTTCCATATCTATGGCGGCCATGCTGGGCACAGTGTAGTCGGGGTCGGTAACCGGCACCTGGCGCGGCAGCGGCATGGACTCGTCGCCCAGCCGCAGCGACTCCTCAGCAGCCACGGCGCCGGTGGCATAGTATGGCTCGCGCAGCGGCTCGTCGGTGAGGTAGGGAAGCGCGCCTTCGGGGCGCAGCCCGGCGCTGGGGCGGGGCGGGGTGTCGGGAACCCATTCGTTCTGGACGGCGTCGAAGCGGAACCAGGCGTCGGTGTCCACGCCCATCATCCACCAGTTCTGGTCGTCGTCCAACACCAACATCTTGCGCAGCCGGTCCTGCAGCTCCTCGCGCGAGATGACGCCAGCGCGGTACTGGCTGCGCAGCTCGCGCACCTGGGCCTCGGTCTCCAGGAACTTCTGCGCCAGCGCCTCGCGTTCCAGGTCCACCGCAGGCGCTGGCTCCACCGGCGTGAAGTCGCCGGCCTGCGTGTCGTCCATCAGCGCTTGGAGCTGCTGGCGGGCAAAGGCGGCCGGGTCTACCTCGCCCACGTCAACCGGCACGGCTTCAGCGGCTTCGCCGGCCAGCGCCTCAAGCTGCTCGCGGGCGAAATCGGCCGGGCCAGCTTCCGCCAGCGCCTCGCGCTCCAGCGCCTCGCGTTCAGCCGCGCCCAGCGGGGCGGCCGCTTCGTCTGCGGCTTCTTTGGTAAGCACCATGCGCGCCGGCGGCGGCTGCTCAACCAAGCTCACCATGGCGATCAGGTCACCCAGGCCGGAGATGCTCTCCAGGTCCTGGGCGGCCGCTTCTGGCGCGGCCTCGGCCGGCGCTTCCGGCGCCGGGGCTGCTGCCGCCAGCAGCGCGTCTTCTGGGCGCAGCGCGGCCGCGCGGGCGCGGGCCGGCGAGATTTCGATGATGTCCTCCGGCTTGAACAGCGTGCGGCTGGGCACATGCCAGCCGCCGGCGCTGGCCGGGGCCGGCCCCAGTCCCTCAGGGATGGCTGGGACGCGCCAGCCGCCGGTTTCGGCTGGGGCAGACGGGGCCGGCTGCGGCGCGCTCAGGCGGCCCAACGGGCGCGGGCGGCCCCAGCCGCCGGTGAACTCGGTCTGCTGCCGCTCGTTCGATTCGGGTTGCTCGGCCATACGCCATCCGCTTCCTTCGCCGCCCCACGCTGCCGGGGCCGGTGTATGCAGCCGATTCTAACGAAAGGTAGGGCTGAGGCGCAAGTTGCATCCCTGGCGCGCTCGCGGGCGCGTTGACGCCAGCCGCCGGACATGTTAATCTTAACCTTAAGGCAGCGTAAGCGCCCGTGTCATGGGCCGCTGCTGCCCGCTTCAGGTGGCACGCCTTCATCTATCTATCATGCGGGCTGCCCCGCCGCTGGCCCGGCTCCGCTGCCCAGGCATGCCGGTCCCTGCGCCTTCTTATGCACAGCACAGCGGCGGGCCAGCCTCGGGAGTCCACGACCATGTCGCTCGATTTTATTTTCCGTTTGCTGGGTATGGTGGTGTTTGCGCTGGTGGGGGCGCGGCTGGGCGTGGACATTGCCGCCGCCTCCGGCCTGCCCGCCGATCTGTCGTCGTTTGTGTTCGCGCTGCTGGGCATGCTGTTTGGCCTGGTGCTGACGCCCTGGATTACCATCCGCCCGATTCGCGCAGCGAGTAAAGCGATCAACGAGAAACCGCCTGACGTGCTGGTGCTGGCCCTGGCGGGCCTGCTGCTGGGCCTGCTGGTAGGCCTGCTGCTGGCGTTTCCGCTGTCGCTGCTGCCCAGCCCGCTGGGCGACCTGCTGCCGCCGGCGGTGTCGCTGGCCTCGGGCTACATCGGCCTGACGATTGCCGCCCTGCGCGCGCGCGAGCTGTGGGCCTTTATCGGCGACCTGTTCCGCATCGGCCCGGCGGTCAGCCGCATCCGGCGCGGCCCAGCTACTGAGCGCCAGCTTCTGCTGGACACCAGCGTGCTGATTGACGGGCGCATCGTGGACATCGCCAAGACCGGTTTTCTGGGCGGCACGCTGGTTGTGCCGCGCTTCATCCTCAACGAACTGCACCAGGTATCGGATTCGTCTGACCCGCTGCGCCGCAACCGCGGCCGGCGCGGGCTGGCCAAGCTCAACGAACTGCAGCGCGACCCCTCCATCGCGCTGCGCATCGTGGAGGACGACTTCGAGAACATTCACGATGTGGACAGCAAGCTGGTGATGCTGGCGATCCAGATGGAGGCCAGCATCATCACCAACGACTACAACCTGAACCGCGTGGCCGAGGCGCAGAACGTCGAGGTGCTCAACACCAACCTGCTGGCCAACGCCGTTCGCGCCGTGTACATCCCCGGCGAGACGTTCCCCATCCACGTTATTCAGGAAGGCCGCGACCCCGATCAGGGCATCGGCTATCTGGAGGACGGCACAATGGTAGTTGTGGCAGGGGGCAAAGCCTATATGGATCGCACCATCAACGTCACGGTGACGCGCCTGATCAACAAGGAAACCGGGCGCATGATCTTTGCGGAACCGGCATAGCTTGTGTTCAGTTCGTGTCGTCGGCGCGCTGCAGGCGGGCCAGCAGCGGCGCGTGCGGGTGACCTGCGTGCGCCGCCAGCGGGTCGGCGTGGTGGGCGATGAGCCATACAGCGCGCGGCGGCGCGCCAGCGGCAGCGGCCAGCTCGGCCCCCCAGGCCGGGTGCTGCGCGCTGATGGCGAATGGGCGCGCCCAGCGGTTGGCGTCGGGATCGGCGGCGGCCCAGCGGGCGCAGCGGCGGGGGAAGGCAGCGCGCGCCAGCACCACCAGCGTTTTCTGCCACACCGGAAAGGGATAGCGGGCTTTGCCGGCGTCATGCAGCAGGGCGGCCACCGCCAGATCGTAAGGGGCTTGTTCCTGGGCCAGCACGGCGCGCAGCACGTTTAGGCTGTGAAGCTGCTCACTGCGGCGCAGGCGGTCGAACAGCGCAAGCTGCGCCGGCGTCAGATAAGCGGCGGCCAGCTCGCGGTCAACGGGCTGCGCGGCAGCCAGCAGCGCCCGCACCCCCTGGCGGACTCGCTGAGTCGCGGACATGACGCCTCAAAAGCCGATAAGAGCGCCGTAGATGGCGCGCACCGGCTGGCCGATGAGGATGCCCAGGATGTTGAGCGAGCCGCCCACAAAGCTGAGCAGGATGAGCGCGAAGAAGGCGAAGTAGCTGTACTGCTGGTAGCGCTGCCAGGTGTAGGCTAGGTCCGGCGGCAGCAGCGCCAGCACGATGTGCCAGCCGTCCAGCGGGAAAAACGGCAGGATGTTGAACACGAACAGCAGCACGTTGAAGTAGATGATGATCTGCAGCAGCAGCAGCACGACCAGCGGAATCTGCTGGTTGACCGCCAGAGGCACGACGAGCCGGAAGATCAGCCCGAACACCGCCGCCACGATCAGGTTGGCCAGCGGCCCGGCGGCAACAGCGGCTAGGTAGCCCCAGCGCGGGCTGCGCATCCGGTGGGCAGCGATGGGGGCCGAGCCGAGGATGCCGAAGCCGATCAGCGCGAACATCAGCCAGCCCACCCAGTTGATGTGCACCAGCGGGTTGAGCGTGAGGCGGCCCTCGCGGGCGGGGACGGGATCGCCCATTAAGTGGCCGATGTAGTTGTGCGCGAACTCGTGCACAGTCATGCCCAGGCCGACCGCGATCAGAATCGAGATCAGCGTTTCGATAGATGGGTTGCCAAATAAGAGCACCGGCTGGCTCCTGGTTGTGCGGCGATAGTTGAGGAAAAGTATATCACACAGGCGCATGCGAACGGCGCGCACAGCGCCTTAAGACCTGGTGAGACCGGGCAGGCGCCGCGCGCGCTGCTCGGCTGTGCGCGGCGTCCCTGTCTTAGGCAGCGGCGGCCTGCAGAACGACAAACGTATCCATGATCTGCGCCAGCTCCGGCTGGGCAGCGCGGCCTTCCTCAGTCGTCAGGTCAAGACCGTCGGCCAGGAAGCGCAGATTGGCGGTGTGCAGCGCGCCGTCCGCGCCGTTGAGCAGGACAGCCAGGCCGCTCTGGGCCTCGCCGTCGGCGTTGGTGAAGCGGTACGACACCGCAAAGCCGTCAGCCTCGCCCCGGCTGACCGGCACGACGTTCAAGACCTCAGCGCCCGGACGGGCCGCCTCCACCCAGGCGCGGGCGGCCGCCGGGTCGGCGGCGCTGCGGCCGGGCTGCGCCTCAACGCGCAGGGCAGCGCCGTTCGGCCCGCTGATGCTGGCCGGGCGGCCGTCGGCGGCGTCAGCCACGGTCCAGGTGTTAGGGAAGCGCACGATGTGGTGGTAAGCCCCGTCGTGATAGGCGCTCCAGCCGAAAGGCGTGCCGGCGAACACCTTGTTGGGCGCGATAGATCGCGCCACCCCATCCAATACATAGCGCAGCGCGTCGGTGGCGTTGTCGGGCGTGACCACGCGCACCGAGTACAGCCACTCGCCGTCGGTCCAGGCAAGCTGGCGCGAGACAAACTGTTGGTTCTGCGCGGTGAGGGCAAAATCCATTTGCAGCTTGCCATCTGGGGTGCGCACGCGCTCGCCGGTTTCGCGCCAACTGCGGTAGTTCGACCAGCTGCTGGCCAGCCAGCTTTGCGTGTAGCGCGCGTCCACGTCGTCCAGCGTGACTGGCTCGTCGCGCAGCAGCGTCTCGACGTCCACCTGGACGATGCTCTGCGCGCCCGGGTTGGTGAAGGTGGCGCGGGCGCTGGTAGCGGTGGTCTCTGGCTGAGAGGCGACCCAGCCGGTGGGCTGAGCCACGCTGTACAGGCCGCTGGGGTGCAGATAGACGTTGTCGAAGCTGATGTTGGCCGGGTTCGGCGGGGGCGGAAACGTGGGGACAGGCGCCGTGGTGGGCTGCACCCGCGTCTCTGTCGTAGCAGCGTTGCGCCCCAGCGTGGGCAGAATCACGCTGAGCGCCATCACCGCCGCCATCGAGATGCCAAACACGACGGTCAGGCGCTTCATGGTCGAGGACGTTTGCATGGGGTGGTGCTCCGTAAACAAGGCGGCGTCAGAACGCGGGTATCATAACGCAAAAGCCTGCCAGTGTTAAGCCTGGACCGCGCCGGCGTGCGCCGGCGGATTTACAAATTACCCACCGAGCGGGGGTATAATAGCGCGCACAGGCCGGCGTCTAACCGGCAGCGAGGAGCGCGTATCATGGCCGTGCAGACCATCACCATTCCAGCCGTTCTGCCGGCTGGCGATGTCGTCACCGCTAACGTGAGCGAGGCGGAATACCTGGCGCAGTACGCCGAACAGCGTTATGAGTGGGCGCAGGGGGTTGCGATTAAGATGTCGCCGGTAAGCCTGATTCATGCTGAAATTGTGGACTATCTGAGATTGCTGCTGAGCGCTTATTTTGCCTTGCGGCCCATTGGCCGCGTGCTGGGCGAGCCGTTCGTGATGCGGCTGGCGGCAGCCGAGTCGAACCGCGAGCCGGACCTGCAGGTGATCCTGGGCGACAACCGCGCTAACCTCAAGGACACATACATGGACGGCCCAGCGGATATCTGCATCGAGGTGGTGTCGCCAGGGAGCGTGGCCTTGGACTACGGCGTAAAGCTGGAAGAGTACGAAAAAGGCGGTGTTGGCGAATACTGGATCATTGACCCCATTCGTCATTCGTGCCTCTTCTACCGCATGACGGAGAAGGAGGTGTACGGCCTGCGGCTGCCCTCTGACGACGGCAGCTACACCACGCCGCGGCTGCCGGGGTTCGCGCTCCACGTGCCGACGCTGTGGCAGCAGCCCCTGCCGGATTACGGCGCGGTATGGCAGGCTGTGCAGCAGCTCCTGGCCGCTGATCGCTAACCTTCATAACCGACCCGCGACTGACGACCGAAAGCTGACGACTCCACCATGATTGACGACCGCCGCCGCGCCCAATTCCACGCCGCCCTCGATTTCGCCGGCGGCCAGCTCCGCCGCCTTGTCGAAACGCACCCGGACACATTCCCCATGTACACCCGCGGCGGCCAGTGGCTGCACGACGGCGAGGCCTGGACCAACTGGTGCGAGGGCTTCCTGGGCGGGCAGCTCTGGCTGCTGTATCTGCACACCGGCGAGGCGTACTGGCGCGAGCGCGCCGAGCGCTGCTCCCGCCTGATTGAGCACCGCAAGACCGACCGCAGCGTGCACGATCTGGGCTTCCTGTTCTGGCCAACGTGGAAGCGCTGGTACGACCTGAGCGGCGACCCAGCCCACAACGCCGTCGTGATCGAGGCCGGGCGCACGCTGGCGCTGCGCTTCAACGAAAAGGGGCGCTACCTGTGCTCGTTCGTCGCGCCAGACAGCCTGTTCATTGACATCATGATGAACGTGGGCATTGTCTTCTACGCCGCCCAGCAAACCGGAGACGAGGCGCTGCTGCGCGCAGCGCTCGATCACAGCCTGACGACGCGCCGCTATCTGGTGCGCGGCGACGGCAGCACGGCTCACGAGGGCATCTTCGACCTGGAGACAGGCGCGTTCCTGCGCCAAAGCACACACCAGGGCTGGCGCGCTGACTCGGCCTGGGCGCGCGGGCTGGCCTGGGCGCTCTACGGCTTCGGCACGGTTTACCGTTTCACCGGCGACCCGCGCTTTCTCCAAACCGCCGAGGCCTGCGCCGCGTTCTACAGCGCGCACACGCCGCCGCACGGCGTCCCGCCCAACGACTGGGACGCCCCGCCGGACCCCGCGCTGCCTTACGAAAGCTCAGCGGCGGCCATTGCCGCCAGCGGGCTGCTGCAGCTGGCGCGCCTGACCGGTGACGTGACCCGCGCGCTGTTCTACCGCGATTACGCCCTGCGCATCCTGGACACTCTGGCCGGGCCGGGCTTCCTGGCCAGCGATACGCCCGGCTGGGAGGGCGTGCTCAGGCACGGCATCTACCACCTCGGCAAAGGCCTGGGTGTGGACGAGAGCGTGATGTGGGGCGATTACTTCTTCTTAGAGGCGCTGTGCCGGGGGCTGGGTTATGTCGAATAAACGGGTGGCGCTGGTTACCGGCGCGGGGCGCGGCATCGGGCGCGGCATCGCGCTGGCGCTGGCCGCGCGCGGCTGGGCGGTGGTGGTCAACTACCGCAGCAGCGCGGCGGCTGCAGAGGAGACGCTGCGCGCCATCTGGGCGGCGGGCGGCGGCGGCCTGCTGATCCAGGCCGACATCGCCAGCGCCGCCGACCGCGAGCGGCTGGTGACCGAGACGCTGGCGCAGTACGGCCGCATTGACCTGCTGGTGAACAACGCCGGCATGGCGCCGCGCGTGCGCGCTGACATTCTGGAGGTGAGCGAGGCCAGCTACGACGAGGTGATGGCGGTCAACCTGAAAGGGCCGTTCTTCCTCACGCAGCGCGTCGCCCAGGCGATGATCGCGCTGCGCGCTGCTGACCCAGACAGCGCGCCGCTGATCGTCAACATCGGCTCGATCAACGCCTACACCGTCAGCATCAAGCGCCCGGAGTACTGCCTGTCCAAAGCCGGCATCGCCATGATGACAGCGCTCTACGCCGACCGTCTGGCGCAGCACAACATCCCGGTGTACGAGGTGCGGCCTGGCATCATCGCCACCGAGCTGATCGAACCGGTGCGCGAGTTCTACGACAAGCTTATCGCGGAAGGGCTGACGCCGATGCGGCGCTTCGGCCAGCCAGAAGATGTCGCGCGGGCCGTCGTGACGCTGGCCGAGGGCGGCCTGTCGTTCGCCACCGGCGCTGTGATTGACGTGGACGGCGGCTTCCACCTGCGCCGCCTGTAACGCGCCCCGCCGGCCCAATCACGCCGCAGGCGCTTGGCGCTTACCGCGCGAGGCAGGGCTGTGTTATAGTAAGCTGGGTAACGTCATACATACGGACGGCCTCACATGAGCACCAGTTATCCGCCCCCCACGCCGCCGACAGACACGGGACGGCGCAACCTGCGGATCGTGCTGTTCCTCGTTATCCTGGCGACCCTGCCGTTCTACTGCGTCGGCTTCCTGCTCATCGGCCTGCCGCAGGAGCGCGCGACGCCCACGCCAACAGCCACCAGCACGCTGCCGCCAACCGAGCGCACCGCCACGGCCACGCTGCTGCCCACCAACATCCCGCTGGTCACGTTCACGCCGATCAGCCCGCTGCTGCCCACGCCGGGCCAGTTCAACCCTGGCGGGATTGTGCCGCCGCCAGTCTTTTTCCCCTCACCGACGCCGTTTTTCTTTCCCACAGCCACCATCCCCTTCATCCCGCCGCCTACCGCCGCTCCCACGCTGACGCCGTTCCCGACGAGCACGCCGCTGCCCCAGCCTACCGCGACGACCGTGCCGTTCTTCCCCACTGACACTGCAACGCCGACGGCCACAGCTACCGACAGCCTGCCGCCGCCCGGCGGCGAGGACACATCGCCCGGCGGCGCTAATGAGGACACCGGCAGCGGCTAGCCGCCGGCGGCCAGTGTGCGGTATAAATGAGGTCTGCGCGGGGCGCCGCGGCGCCCCGCGCCTGCATAGTGGGAGGTAACAACCGCCTTGTTCGACGTAAAAGCCCACCTGAAGAGCCTAGTCGAAGCGCACGCGCCCTCCGGCCACGAGGGGCCGGTTCGCAACATCATCCGCGAAGCGTGGGCCGGCCTCACCGACAGCCTGGAACAGGATCGCCTAGGCAGCCTGATCGGCGTGAAGCGCGCCGCTGAGCCGCTGGACCCGCCGCGCCGCATCATGCTGGCGGCGCACATGGATGAGATCGGCATGATGGTGCGCGACGTGGTGGACGGCTTCATCTACGTCCACCGCATCAGCGGCGTGGATCACCGCGTCATGCTGGCGCAGCCGGTGCTGGTGCACGGCCGCCGCCCGCTGCCTGGCGTGGTGGCGACCACGCCGCCGCACCTGCTCACGCCGGAGAGCCGGCGCGAGTACCCCCGCTTCGACGAGCTGGTGGTGGACGTGGGCCTGCCCGCCGCCGAGGTGGCGGCGCTGGTGCGCATCGGTGACCTGATTACGGTGGACGTGCCCCTGCTGGAGCTGCAGGGCGAGCGCGTGGCCGCCAAAGCGCTGGACGACCGCGCCTGCGTAGCCGCCGTTACCGCCTGTCTGCACCACCTTCGGGGCATGCGCCACCGCTGGGACGTGTACGCGGCGGCCACGGCCCAGGAGGAGACCGGCCTGTACGGCGCGCGCACCGCTGCCCACTACGTCCGGCCAGACATCGCCATCGCGCTCGACGTGACGTTCGCGCCGCAGCCGGGCGTGGACAGCGACTCCGCCTGCGAGATGGGCGGCGGGCCGGGCATCGGCATCGGCCCCAACTTCCACCCCGGCCTGGTGGACAAGCTGAAGGACACCGCCCGCCGCTACGAGATCAAGCTGCAGGAAGACATCATCCCCGGCGCCAGCGGCACGGACGCCTGGGCCATCCAGGTAGCGCTGGAGGGCGTGCCGACGGCGCTGCTGGAGGTCCCCATCCGCAACATGCACTCGCCTGTTGAGACCTGCGACCTGCGCGACATCGAGCGCGCCGGGCGGCTGCTGGCGCATTTCATCGCCGGCCTGGACGCCGATTTCCTGGCGGCCATAGACTGGAAAGACCTGCAGCCGGAGGGCGCGGAGAAAGAGGCTGAGGTGTCATGATTCTCAAAGAACTCTCAGAGGCAGTGGGTGTCTCCGGCAAAGAGGACGCCGTCCGCAAGATCGTCCTGAACGCCATCAAAGACCACGTGACAGACATCCGCATTGATCCGCTGGGCAGCGTGACCGCTCTCAAGAAGGGAACCGGCCAAAGCCCGCTGCGCGTGATGGTAGCGGCGCACATGGACGAGATTGGCTTCATGGTGATGGGCTTCGACGGCGACGGCCTGATCCGCTTTGCCAGCGTAGGCGGCGTAGACGACCGCATCCTGCCCGGCCTGCGCGTCAAAGTTGGCGACAGCGGCGTTCCTGGCGTGGTCGTGTGGGCGCCCATCCACAAAACCAGCGGCCAGAACAGCACCGTCAAGCTGGATGCGCTGCGGATTGACATCGGCGCGGACGGCAAGAATGGCGCAAGCGGCAAGGTCAACCGCGGCGATCGCATCGCCTTTGACGCGCAGTTCGCCGAGCTGGGCGAGAAGGTGCTGCGCGGCAAGGCTTTCGACGACCGCGCTGGCTGTTCGCTGCTGGTGGATGTGCTGCAGGGCGGGCCATATGCCGTGGACGTGCTGGCGGCCTTCACCGTGCAGGAGGAAATCGGCCTGCGCGGGGCGCGCGTGGCGGCGCAGACGCTCAAGCCGGACGCGGCTTTCGTGCTGGAGGGCACGACCGCCCATGACCTGCCTGACCCGACTGCCGACCCCGACGACCGCACCCGCCGCAACCCGGCCACCCGCATGGGACACGGCCCAGCGCTGACAGTGATGGATCGCAGCATGATCGCTGACCCGCGCCTGCTCGGTTTCCTGCGCCGCACCGCTGACGCCAGCGGCATCCCCTACCAGCTCAAAACGGCGCTGGGCGGCGGGACGGACGCTGGCGCGATCCACGTGGCCAACGCCGGCGTGCCCTCAGCCGTGATCTCGCTGCCCTGCCGCTACATTCACAGCCCGGCGGCGCTGCTGCACCGCGACGACTATGCCAACGCGCTGCGGCTGCTCCAGGCGGCGCTCAACAGCCTGACGCCAGATGCGCTCCAGCGGGATTGAGAGTGCAGCCCATGAGCGACCCGTCCACCGCCGACCTCATCCGCCGCGCGCTGGCAGACAACAACCCCACTGCCTGGTTTGACGCAGTGTACGCTGCGGCCGAAGAAGGGCGCGGCACAATCCCCTGGGCGCAGATGGCCCCGCATCCTGACCTGGTGGCTTGGCTCGACCGCGAACAGGTAAACGGCGCAGGGCGGCGCGCGCTGGTAGTCGGCTGCGGCCTGGGCGACGATGCTGAAGAACTGGCGCGCCGCGGCTTCGCCGTGACCGCCTTCGACATTGCCCCGCGCGCCGTAGCGGCCTGCCGCCGCCGCTTCCCTGGCTCGGCGGTGGATTACCAGGTGGCAGACCTGCTGGCCGCGCCGGACGACTGGCGGGGTGCGTTCGACCTGGTGCTGGAAAGCCACACGCTGCAGTCGCTGCCCTGGGACTGGTGCGCGCCGGCGATCCAGGCGGTGGCGCGCTTTGCTGCGCCGGGCGGGATGGCGCTGGTGCTGTGCCTGGGGCGCGACCCAGCCGACGACCGGCGCGGCATCCCCTGGCCGCTGTCGCGCGCTGAGCTGGCCGAGTTCGCGCGCGCTGGGCTGCGCGAGGAGTCGTTCGAGGAGCTGCGCGACAGCGCGGGCCGGCGGCGCTTCCGTGTCCTCTACCGGCGGCCAGCAGAGGCGGCCCGTGCCGATTGAGACGACGCGCCTGGGGCACGGCCTCTACCTCAACCGCTGGCTGGGCGCGGTCACGCTGGACGACATCGCCCAGTCGGCGCAGGCTGGCGGCGCGCTGATGCAGGCGCACGGTGAGGCGCGCGTGGTGCTGGTGAACGACTTGGCGGATGCCGAGCGCCTGCCGGGTGACGTGCGGGCGCTGCGCCGCATCGCAGCCGATAACCCGCACGTGCTGGCCCTGTTGGTGGTCAGCGCGCCCGCTGTGCTGCGCATGGTGGCGGAGGCGCAGGCGGCCAGCGCGCCGTGGCAGGTGGGCTTCTTTGAGACGGTGGACGAGGCCTGCGCGCACGGCCGCGCGCTGCTGGCCGGCGCAGACGCGGGCATGACGTGAGAGGCGGTGTGAGCAGATGAAACGCGTTTTGCTGTTAGCATTGGTGAGTGTGGCTGTGTGGGCGGCGGGCGCGGCGCATGCGCAGGAGACGCCTGCCGACCGACTGGAGGCGGCGCTGGCCGCCGTGCCCGGCATCGAGCTGGTGGAGGTGACGCTGTCTGGGACGCGCCTGGCGGCGGTGTGGTACATTACGCAGGAGACGGACGAAACCGCCTACCGCGCCGAGATGCTGGAGGTGCTGCGCGCTGTGAGCGCGGCGCTGCGGGACGGCGCGGTGCGGGTGAACGCTGTAGCGCTCTACACGGGGGCCAGCGCCGCTGACCTGATCGAGCGCGTTGAGGCGCGGGCCAGCGACCTGCGCGCCTTTGCTGCCGGCCGTTTGACGCGCTCTGAGCTGCTGGCGCGGCTGGAGATTACCGAGCTGGGGCACAGCCTGCCGGGTGGGCGCTCGCCAGGACGCCCGGTCTGATCAACATACGACACATGTGGAGAGGACGCTGTGAAAGACCTGATCAAGAAGCTGGTTGAAGCCTGGGGGCCGTCAGGCTATGAGCACCACGTTCGCAGGCTGATTCACGACGAGGTCAAGAGCCTGGCCGACGATATCGAAGTGGACGCGCTGGGCAACCTGATCTGCAAGATAGGCAAGAGCGGCCCCAAAGCGATGGTAGCCGCCCACATGGATGAAATCGGCCTGATGGCGACCTACGCCGAGCCAGAGACCGGCTACCTGCGTTTCGCCGGCATCGGCGGGCTGAACACCACCACGCTCACCGGCAGCCGCGTGCGTTTCGAGGACGGCACAGTGGGCGTGATCAGCGCGCACGACTACTGGAATGCGTCGTCCAGCCTGGACGATTTCTTCATTGACGTGAGCACCGGCAGCGGCGCGGCCGTGCAGCCCGGCAGCCCGGCGACCTTCTGGCGCGAGATGGAAACGCGCGGCACGCGCCTAATCGCCAAGGCAATGGACGACCGCATCGGCTGCGCGGTGGCAATCGAAGCGCTGCGCCGGCTGAGCAGCAAGAAGAAGCTGCCCAATCAAGTCTATTTCGCCTTCACTGTGCAGGAGGAGGTGGGCCTGCGCGGCGCGCGCACCGCGGCCTACGGCATTGACCCAGACGTGGGCATCGCGCTGGACGTGACGCTCACCGGTGACGACATCAAGAACGCCAAGATGGCGGTCAAGCTGGGCGGCGGGGCGGCCATCAAGCTGCACGACCCCGGTTTGGTGGTCCCGCCGGCGGTGCGCGACTGGATGATCGCGCGGGCCGAAGCGGACGGCATTCCCTATCAATTGGAGCTGCTCCAGGGCGGCACGACCGACGCCGCCGCGGTGCAGATCACGCGGGCCGGCGTGCCCAGCGGCTGCATCTCAATTCCCTGCCGTTTCGTGCACACTACCAGCGAGACAGTGGACATCGGCGACGTGCAGGCGTGTGTTGACCTGCTGGTCGGGCTGCTGGAAAACCCGATCACCCTGTAGCCGGCCTCTAGTCGCCGACAGTTTTAAGCGATAGACTGGATTCAGACACATCTGTCAACTCGCTGAAGCGAGATGCGTCATCAGTCTGTTGGCGCGGCGCGCTGTGGCTATTGCAAACCCAGTGGCCGTGCGCTACAACTAGGCTGGCGCCGCAGCCCGGGACACAGCAACCAGAGGGGGACAGATTGGCCGAAACAACCCCGAAACGTGTGCTCGTCGTTGACGATGACGCTGAGCTGCAGGAACTTGTCCGTGTGCTGCTGGCGCACATCGGCATTGAGACCATCGCCGCCGAGACGGCGGCCGCGGCAGCCCAGGTGCTGCGCCACGAGCCGCTGCCGGACCTGGTGCTGCTCGATCTGATGCTGCCGGACGTCAGCGGGCTGGAGCTGCTGCGCCAGATGCGCTCCAAGAAGTACTTCGACAAGCTGCCCGTCATCATCCTGTCTGTGCTGGCGGACCCCGAACAGATTCGCGAGGGCCTGAACGCCGGCGCAGATCGCTACATCACCAAGCCGTACATCTCCAACAACCTCACCAACGTCGTCCTCGACGTGCTGCGCACCGGCCGCCGGCAGAACGCCTGAGCGCCCCGGGCGGTTCACACAGGAAAACAAAGGCGGCCCCTGGCCAGACACAGCGGCAGGGGCCTTTTTGCTGCGCGCTGGCGCGGCAGCGCGCTTATTGTTTGGGCCGGGCCGTGAGGCGCACTGGCAGGGTTAGTTCCTGGCCGTTGCGCCACACCGTTAGGACGACGGTGTCGCCGGGACGGGTGTTGCGCGCCAGATAGCTGATGAGGGCGCTCATGCCGGAGATCGGTTCGCCGTCAATAGCGGTGATGATGTCAGCAGAGGTGGGCACCTGGATGCCGCGCACCAGCTTCAGGCTGCCGGGGTTGCGCAGCCCTGCCTGGGCAGCCGGCTCGCCCGCAATCACATTTTGCACCACCACGCCGCGCAGGTTGTCCGGCAGGCCCAGCTCTTCGATGATCGTCAGCGTCACGTCGTCGCCGCCGATGCCCAGATAGCTGTAATCCACCTGGCCCTTGCTGAGCAGCTCCTCAACCACCCGCTTGACCAAGTTGCTGGGCACAGCGAAGCCGATGCCGGTGTTGCTGCGCGTCTGGCTGATAATCTGCGAGTTGACGCCAATCACCTCACCGCGCAGGTTGAGCAGCGGGCCGCCGCTGTTGCCGGGGTTGATGGCCGCGTCCGTCTGGATGACCGAGCCGATTGAGAAGTTGCTCAGGCCGCGGATCGTGCGGTCGAGCGCGCTGATCACGCCGGTCGTCATCGTCCAGCGCTGGCCGAAGGGGCTGCCGATGGCGATCACCATCTGCCCGATCACAAGCTTGTCAGAATCGCCCACCGGCACAGGGCGCAGCCGCTCCGGCGGCAGATTCACGCGGATAACCGCCAGGTCAGAGTCCGCGTCGGTGGCGATCAGCTCGGCGCGGGCCATCGTGCCGTCGAAAAAGTTCACTTCGATGCCGTCTGGCAGCGCGTTCTCCACCACGTGGAAGTTGGTGACGATGTGGCCCCCGGTGTCAATGATGAAGCCGGAGCCGGAGCCGTAGTCGAAGCCGTCGCGCTGCTGCGCGCGGGCGGCAGACGAGCGCGACACCACGTTGATCGCCACCACCGACGGGCTGACCTCGTTGTACAGTGTGGCAAAGCGCTCTTCCAGCTCAAGCAGGCCGAGCTGCTGGATGTCCAGCGTGGGGGCTGCAGGGGGTTGATAGGCTGGCGCTGGCGCCGGGCTGGCTGCGCCAGGGACAACCGCCGTGCCCACTACAAAACCAAAAAGTACCAGCAGAGCAGCGGCTATGAGCAGACCGCTTTTTCGCTTCAGTTGTGCTACCATTTTACGTGCAGCCTTTCGATAGCGGCGCGTCGCTCACAGCGCGCCGCGTCCAGAGAATCGGGGCAAATGCTGAGTTTGCACCCCAATTTTGCACGAAAGCGATTAAAAGCGACTGAATTGTTGATGAGGTTTCCCCTACGCCTGCGCTGCGTCCAGCAGCGCGCGGCCAAAGGACGCGCTCCATGCCCATCTACGTTGTGAAAGCCGGCGATACTCTCCAGCGCATCGCACGGCGCGAATGCGGCGACCCAGCGCTGGCGCAGCAGATTGCCCGCGACAACAACCTGGCGGACATGAACCGCATCTACGTGGGCCAGCGGCTGGTGATCAACTGCGGCCCGGGCCAGCCTGCAGAACCGGCCGCGCCAATTGGCCCGGCCGCCGGCAGCCGCGCCCCGCTCAAGACCTTTCGCGTCATCAGCCCCATGCTCAAGGTGCGCGAGGCGCCGCGCACCGATGCGCCGACGGGCCTGCCGCTCAGCCGGGGCAGCGTGTTTGCCGCCCACGCCGACGACTGGAGCGAGGGCGAAGGGCTGCGTTGGTGGCAGCACGCCCGCGGCTGGAGCGCCACTGGCAGCCTGGACGGGCGCTCAGTGTTTGTGCAGGACCTCACGCCGGACGTTCCAGCCGCGCCATCGCGCCACTCGCCGCTGCCCACGCCGCCCGCCCCCGGCCGGGTGCTGCTGGATGTGCCCTACCACTCGCAGGAGGACCTGGACGCGCGCTGGGCCGCCGCTGACTGCGGCCCCACCTGCGTCCGCATGCTCATCGGCTGGCACGCGCTGCGCCGCGGCCGGCCCAACCCGCCGCTCACCGTGGACGAGGTCAGCCGCGTCACCGGCATGGGGCCGTCGCGCTTCTCGTTTCCCTCGCAGCTGGTGCGAGCAGCCGCCCGCTTCGGCCTTAGGCTGGTGGAAACCCGCGAGATGACGATGGAGCGCGTCATCGCCGAGCTGGACGCTGGCCGGCCGCTGATCGCGCTGGTGCGCTACGGCTCGATCAGCTACCGTCAGAAGCTGTCCTTTCGCGGCGGGCATTTCGTCGTTGTCATCGGCTACGACAGCCAGCACATTTACGTCAACGACCCCTACTGGTGGGGCGACCGCCGCGCCGAGGGGGCCGGCCTGGCCGTCCCGCGCCGCGAGTTCGAGCGCGCCATTGGCGCGGACGCCTGGCGCGGCGGCAACCCGCCCTATTGGGGCGTGCTTGTGGACCCGGAAGCGCTGCAGCTTTAGCTGCAGCTGTAGCTGTAACTGTAAATGGAGAACGCCAGCCATGCTCACTCACATAGTCCTGTTCAAGCTGAAGGATCGCTCGCCGCAGAGCGTCGCCCGCGCCGCCGACGTGCTGCGCTCGCTGCAGGGCAACGTGCCCAACCTGCGCGCGCTTGAGGTGGGCGTTAACATCGTCCCGGCGGACCGCGCCTACGACATCGCGCTGCTGGCCCGCTTCGACTCGGTGGCGGCGCTCCAGGAATACCAGGCGCACCCCAACCACGTGCGCGTGAGCGACTACATGCGCAGCGTAGCGGAGTCCACCGTGGCGGTGGATTACGAGCTTTAAGGGCCAAATCACAGATAAAAGGACAGCGGGACTGCTCAGCGCAGCATCAGGCGCTGCGACTGCACCTCGTCCATCGCATCCAGCGTGTCCTGCAGGCCGCTCACCTCATCCTGAATCTCCAGGCGCAGGCGCTGGGCGCGGGCGCTGTCCACCTCTTTCGTGCCCAGCAGCGACATCTGGGCGTAGATCGTGCCCAGCGACGACAGCGTGCTCTCCAACTGGATTTCAGCCCGCTTGACGCTGTTGGCGGTGGCCTCTAAGTTGGCAAGCTGCTGCTCAAGCTGGCGGAGCTGGTTTTCCAGATCGGCGCGCAGTTTGGGGTCCTGTTCGCGCTCCAGGCGGATGCGCGTTTTCTCAAGCTGCTGCGGCACCATGCGCCGGTCGCGTTCGACCAGTTCGTTTTCGTTGAAGGCGTCAATGTGCCGGGCTAGGTCGTACATGTGGCCGATCCAGTCGTCAATGTCGCTGACGGTCTGGCGCAGGCTGGTGCGCATGGCCCCGCTGTGGCGCTTGACCAGCTCCAGCATGCCGCGGCGGTACTCCAGGGCGCTCTGGAGGCGCTGGCGCGACACCGGGCTTTTGATGGCGCGCAGGTCGAACTTCTGCTCGAACTCGCGCGCCACCGCGGCGCGGGCCGCCTCCTCGTCAGTGAGGGCCGAGGCAATCAGCGCCGCCTCGGCGATACCGCCAGCTACCAGCCAGAACCAGGGCTGCCACCAGGGAAACGGCTGTGGCACGGCCACGTAGAGGATGACCGTCAGCAGCAGCGTGAGCAGGCTTTCCCAACGCAGCACCGCGCTGGCCAGCACCGCGCCCAGCGCGCGCTGGCGCACAGGGTCGTTATCTATTCTCGACATGGCCGTATTTACCTCGCGTACACCCAGCTATACGCACAGCGCCGCCGGCGGGTTGCGCCGCTGCTAGCTTCCGCTCTCGCCGCCCAGCAGCCGCCGGCGCCGCTCCTCCAGCTGGCGCTCCACCTCGCCGCCGCGCACCGCTTCCTCGATCTGTTCGGCAACGTTGCGCGTGGCGATCTCCAAGCGCGCGTCCTCGCGATCCAGGTTGGCGCGAATGCGCTGCGCCAGCGCGTTGACCTGGTCGTCGCCCGTCGCGGCGAGCTGATCCAGGCTCTTGACGGTCTTGATGGTGACCTTCTTGGCCTCGGCCAGCTCGATCAGGGCGCGCAGGTGCTCGCGTTCCTGGCGGATGGTTGTCAGCTTGGATTCCAGCTTGAGGCGCATATCCAGCATGCGCTGGTACTGCCGCTCTTGATCCTGCCACTGTTCGTAGTATTCCTGGGCGAGCTGCTGCTTGGTGTTCAGCTCCGCCTGGGCTGCCGCCGCCAGGTCGTTCTTGCCCTTGATGATAAGGGTGTCAATGTCGCGGTCGAGCTTCTCAGCAGCGGCGGCAAACTCCTCGTACTTGCGCTTTAGCGTCTTGACTGTGCCGCCAACCGTAGCTGCTGAGTCCTCCAGCGCGTCCAGGTTGCGCTCCACCTGGCGGATGTACTCATCCATCACCTGCACCGAGTTGGCTTCCAAGGCGCGGTCCACGATGCCGTGCAGGTTGGCGCTGATCAGGGTGTTGATCTTCTCGAACAGCGAAGGGGCCATCAGCTTTCTCTCCTAGTCTTGGACGATTGGGGTGGAAGTTAGTGTAGCACGAAGGGCTGTTTTAACCAACGACCAACGGCGGGCAAGCGGGCAGTTTGCGCCGCCGGCGTCAGGCTGCGCCAGCTGGCAGCACCAGCGCCACCAGGCTGCCCACGCCCACCTCGCTCTCGATCACCAGCCGCCCGCCGTGCAGCTCGGCCACGGCGCGGGCGATGGCCAGCCCGCTGCCGGCCCCCTGGTCCTCGTAGAGCGCGCGGTTGATCTGGTAGAACGGGTCGCACACGCGGGCGATCTCCGCTTGGGGGATGCCCCGCCCGTGATCCTCTACCGCCAGCCACACCTCGCCGTCGGCGGCCCAGGCGTGCACGCCGATGGTCGTGTCCGGCTCGGAGAACTTAGCGGCGTTGTCAATCAGGTGGGCCAGCGCGCGCTTGATGTAGTCGTCGTCGCCCTCAAACGGCGGCAGGTCCTGCGCGCAGGTGATGACGCACTGGCGCGCTACCTGCGCCTCTGCCCACGCCGCTTGCAGCAGCAGCTCAGCGGCGGTGATGGTGTGGTGGCGCCAGGCGTAAGTCTGCTTGGCGTCGCCGGTAACCAGCTCAACGAGCAGGATGAAGTTCTCGATCAGGCGGCGCAGGCGTTCCGCCCCTGTGCCTACGCCGCGCAGGAAGTCTATCAGGTCGGCCTGCGACAGCGCCTCGCCGGGGTTGTTGAGCATGTCGGCGTAGGCGACGACGAACGTCAGCGGCGTGCGGAACTCGTGGTTGAGGATGGTGAGGATGCTGCGCTTCAGCTCAGACAGCTCGTCGGCGTGGGTGGCGCGCATGCGGCTGTAGTGGGTCATCTTGGCCTCAATGGCGACCACCAGCTCGGTAGGGTCGTAAGGCTTGATGAGATAGTCGTCCACGCCCATGTGCTTGGCGCGCAGCACGTCGTGGGTCTGGCCGCGGGCCGTCAGGAAGATGAACGGGATCGAGAGCCACTGGCTCTGCTGGCGCACCGTTTCCAGCAGCTCCAGGCCGTCCATGCGCGGCATCATGATGTCCGACAGGATAAGGTCAGGGGGCCGCGGCTGGCGGCGCAGCACCTCGAGCGCCTCCAGGCCGTCCGCGGCGGTGAGGATGTCGTAGCCCTCCAGCTCAAGAATGTTGCGCAGGCCATCCAGCAGGTTCAGGTCGTCCTCAACAACTAAAATAACCCCCCGCCCGCTTGACGCCTGGCCGTTCAACTGCCCCCGATCCACTATACTGTGCATGAGTCTGCTTTCGCTCCGGCGCGCGGCAGCAGCGCTTGGGGCGCGCTCCGAGATTTACCTGAAATTATTATAGAGTGAAAGGCGCGCGCAGTGAGCGGCAAAGCCTTAAGGCTTGTCGGAATTTTTGTGAATTTCTAACAGGTCGGCCAGCAGGCCGCAGGCGGTTTGCAGGCGGCCCGCGCCCGGCCCCAACAGCGTGACCGGCCCCAGCAGGTCGGTGTTGTAGGTGACCGCGTTGGTCGTCCCGGCGACGCCTGCCAGCGGGTCGCTCAGGGGCAGGCGCAGCGGGCCGACGCGGCCGCCCCCAGGCGTTATCTCGGCCACCAGCTTCCAGCGCTCGCCGGCGGCGCGGGCAGCGGCGATATCCGCCGGCGTCAGGCCGGCAATGCCCTCGACGCGCAGGTCGGCCAGCGTGAGCGAGCTGCCAAACACCACCCGCGCCAGGATCAGGGCCTTGCCAGCGGCGTCCCAGCCGTCTACGTCAGCGGTCGGGTCGGTTTCGGCGTAGCCCAGGGCCTGCGCCTGGGCCAGTGCGTCAGCGTAGGGCAGGCCGGCCTCCATCTGGGTGAGGATGTAGTTGGTCGTCCCGTTGAGAACCCCGCGCGCCGCCAGCACCCGGCAGCCGGCCAGCGCGTCCAGCGCCAGCCGCAGCGCCGGCGTGCCCGCCATGACCGTCGCCTCGAAGCCCAGCCGCCGCCTGGCCTGGCTGGCGCGCGCGCGCAGCTCGTCGTAGGCCAGCGCGACCGGCCCCTTGTTGGCCAGCACGACGTGCAGGCCAGCGTCGAAAGCGGCCCGGCAGTGGTCAAGGGCGGGCTGGCCGGTGGTCAGATCGGTAGGGCTGGCCTCAACCAGCGCGTCGGCCCCGCTGGCGCGCAGCAGAGCGGGCACGTCCAGATCGCGCACCAGCCCTGGCGCGTCGGGATAGTGCCCTAGGCTGCCGCGCGCAGCGGCCTCCAGCAGCGCGGTTAAGTCCAGGCCAGCCGGACAGCACAGCGTCCCGCGGCGGCGCGTAGCCACTGCCACCAACCGCGCATCCAGGCCGTGGCGCTGGCGCAGCTCGTCCGCGCGGTCGCGCAGAATCTCCGCCAAGCCCTGCCCCACCGTGCCGAAGCCGACCAGCGCCAGTTTCATGAGCCGGGGCGCGGGCTGCGCTCAGAACAAGCCAACCCGCAGCAGCATGCTGGGGTGGTAGCAGTAGGCCAGGTAGCCGGTGAAAGCGGGGCAGCGGTTCGCCCCTGCTGCGGCGCGCTGCAGCACCTCGCGCCGGACGGCGGCGCGGTCATAACGCGGCGGGCTGTCGCCCACCAGGAACAAGCCCCAGCGCAGCGCGGCCAGCAGGCGGGCAGTGAGAGAAGCCAAAGGCGAGCGCGCCGCCGCGCGCCTGCGCGGCGGCAGCATGATCTGGCGCGCCGCCCGCGCGCGCACGCTGGCCCAGGCTGCCTGGCGCTGCGCTCGCGTGACCACCGCTTCGCTGGCCAGGGCCGCGGCGATGGCGTCGTCCAGGTGTTTATTCGGAATAGCCATGGGCGATCTGCGGTTCCTCTCCTATGCCGCCCAACCGGTGGCGCAGGTTTTCCCGCGCGTAGTACAGGCGGCTCTTGACCGTCCCCACCGGGCACTCCAGCGTTTCGGCGATTTCCTCCAAGCTCAGGCCGTTCAGGTAGTACAGCACCACCACCACGCGCTGGTTGAAGCTGAGCGCCTGGATCGCCTGGCGCACCTCCTCGCGGATGTGCGCGCGCTCGGCTAGCGCGTCGGGCGCGCTGCGGGCCGGACTCATCAGAAAGTCAACCACGGACTCCAGCGACACCCGCCGCCGGTAATGACGCGCAGCCCAAGTGTAGCTCAAGTTGACGGTGACCCGATAGAGCCACGGCGCCAGCGGCAGGTCCGTGTCTATGCGTTTCGCGTAGCGGTGCAGGCGCAGAAAACAATCTTGGGCGATGTCGTCGGCAGCGGCGTGGTCGCGGGTGATGGCGGCGGCGGTGCGGTAAACCTGGGCATAGTAACGGTCGAACAGCACGCCCAGGGCGTCGAGGTCGTTGGCGCGCAGACGCTCGATCAACCGGGCATCGCTGGCATCAGGCAAAACTGCAACCATTTGTGCTCCAGAAAAAGCTAACTATTGCGCAATGAAACGGATTGTTATTTTAACCAAACCAACGCGGCTGGACAGCGGCAGTCTGTATGAAAAAAGGTAACACATTTCTGTGCCAACCTGCCACCGGCTGCCGCTGCCCAGCGCCGTCAGTCTCAGGTCACAGCGCGGCGATAGACCGGGTCGCTGGTGTCGAACTGCGCGCTGCCCACCGCCGACTCCTTGCCCAGCGCCAGCCGTACGAAGTCCGGCCACCAGTTGACCTGCTCTGCTGGGTCGGCGTAGTTCTCCAGCACACGCTCGGACTCGATGGCCTTGCGCTGGCCCAGCTTGACGAAATCCTCGCGCGTGAGGCCGCTGGAAGCCAAGCCCCACTGCCGGCCGATGTGCACGTGCAGCACCTCGTCGGCCCAGTCGAAGTCCTGGAACAGCTTGGCCAGTGGGTCGTGTGCCTCGTCTGCCGTCACCCACTCATATTTCTTGCCGGTGTCGGCGGGCATCAGGCTCTGCTCGATGGTGTAGAGCACGGCGTGCGCCTCCAGCGGCGTCATGTGCTTGTTGAGGCGGATGGCGAAGCCGGGGTGCAGCGGTATCTCGCCGCGCCAGTCAATGCCGTGCGCCTCGAAGTAAACCGACCCCATCATGGCGTGGCGCGCCTCGTCCCAAAGCTGGCGCGCCATGTCCACGTAGAACTGCCAAGGCTGGCGGCCGGCCTCGGCGATCATGCGCGCCATCGCCTCTGGCACGTCCATCTCCAGCGTGCGCTTGCACATCAGCGCCAGCGTTTTCTCGTCGGCCGGCACGCCGTCGGTACGGGCCACCTCGTGCGGCGGAAAGACGAAGTTGCCCTGCTTGCGAAAGCGCCCGTCGCGGCGCGGGAAGTAATCCGGCTCGTAGGGCGCGGTGGCGCGCGGTGCGGGCAGCTCGCCGGCAAAGGCCTCGTCCCCGGCGACGCCGCCGGCGGCCTGCAGGTAGGCGGTCAGGTGGGCCGCCCAGTCGGCGGCGCGCTCGCGCTGGCCGCTGGTTTCGGTGACAGCCGCCAGCGCAGCCTCGCCCCAGGCGACGGCATCCGCCTCCTCTGCGATAAGTGTCCGCAGCAGGCGGCGCGTGGGGAAGTCCACCAGCGGGTTAGCGCCGTCGTAATGCCGCCGGTAGGCCGCCAGCAGCGCCGGACGCAGCACGCCGTAGACGCCCACCAGCTTCTCCAGCGTGTCGCTGGCGCGCAGCACCTCGTCGAGGAAGGCGTCCAGCCGGTCGTCCGGCGGGACGTCCATGCGCGGCGGCGGGTTGCGCATCTCGCTGACGCGCGTGCGGATCATCCCAGCGTGGTCAGCGTCCAGGTACAGGTGCAGGCTCAGCGCCTCCTTCACCTCCCAGTCCGGTGTAGGGTTCAGCCAGTACAGGCCGCACTCCATCAGGCGTTTCTCGATCCAAGCGTAGCGCACCAGCAGGCGCACGGTCTCATCCACGCCGTAGCCGAGGCGCGCGGCCTCGTCGTAGGTGCACAGCCCGGCAAGCGGGGGAATAGGCATGGGGTTCTCCTCCACAGTCCATTTTGCACAGCACCGCCAATGATAACCGAAGACAGCCGCGCCGCGCCACCAATGCGGCCGGCCTGTGCTATAATTTCCGGAATTTCCGGCTGCAAATAGGCAGCGGCGAGGCGCGCATGGCCATTGATTACATTGTTGACTACCCGTGCGTCCCTAAACAGACGCTGGGCACTGAGGGCATCCTAGAGCGGCTGAAGGGCCAGGAGCGCGCCCGCGCCGTCATCGAGCTGTTCCGCCGCAGCGGCGACACCCGCCCGCCTACCGAGATGGGCTTCGAGTTCACGCGCGCCGCCGCCGACGGCAGCGAGGAGTCGCAGGTGATCGTCGTCCAGCACCTGCTCGATTTCGCCGCCGAGCTGCGCCCGCTGGAGGGCCACTGCCGGGGCTGCCCGGCTAACCGCACGGGCGCGCCTTTCGGCTGTATGGGGCAGATCAAGTACCCGCTTTCCGGCCAGGGCGAGGCGTGGCTGCTCAGCCGGCTGCCCAACGTGGACGAGACGCTGCTGTGGATGCTGCTGCGCCAGGGCATTAAGGAATTCAATTACGACGGCAGCACCGCCGCCCCGCTGCGCGAGGCCAACAGCGCCGTCTTCGCCGAGCAGCGGGCCAGCCAGCGCGCGCTGGGCGAGCTGGTCGTCAACAGCAACCAGGTGTTCGAAATGGTGTTTCTAGTGGGCCACATCCAGCCCAACCACGCCGGCGTGCTGCTGCTGTTCTTCGGCGCGGTGACGCGCCGCCTGGAAGCGCCGGAAATCATGGCGATGGGCACAATGCCGCTGGCCGCCCGCGAGCAGATTCCGTTCCAGATTGGGCCAGAGCCGGACGACGACGCCACCACTGCCGAGCTGAAAGAGTTCCTCTACGCGCTGTACCTGGCCTGGCAGTTGGGCGTGCCCCTGCTGCTGGACGTGTGAGCGGCGCGTTAAGCGCCGGTAAAGCCTAAGGCGCAAACCTTGCACACGCATCGAATATTATGGTAGACTGACTTATAGGGGCAATCAAATTGTAAGATGCCGTGTTAGACAACCCGGACAACCCTCCGCAACGGAGCCGACAGTGTAATAGACCCGCCTTTCAACGCCGGTTTGCAGGCGCACGCGCCTGGCCGGTGTTTTGCATTAGGCGCGGGACACGGCATCTGTAGACAAAGGATGTAACAGACTTGGACGACGGTTATTTATCCAGCGTGACAACGCTGCTGCTGCTGGTGCTGGCGCACGGCGCGGTCAACCTGGCCTACAGCGCGCTGGTCAACGTGCGCCCTGCCGCCCTGCGCGAGCAGGCCGAGGCGGGCCTCGTCCGCGCCCAGCGCATCCTCGCCCTCGTCGAGCGGTTCGCCCGCCTCACCGTCACCTACCAGTTCGCGCTGCTGCTGCTCCACTTCGGCATCGCCGCCGCTGCGGTTGTGGGCCTGGCCGCCCCCCTGGCGGAGCAGTTCCCGCAGATTGCGCCCGGCCTCGTCTACGCGGCCATCGTGATCGCGGCGGCGCTGATCACGCTGGTCATCGGCGACCTGGTGCCGTCGGCGTTGGGCAGCGCCCACGCCGAGCGGCTGTCCGGCTTCGGGCTGGCTGTGATGCGGCCGCTGCTGGTCGTTCTGAGGCCGGTGGTGGCCCTGGCCACCAGCCTGAGCCAGGCGCTCTCGCGCGCTTTCGGCGGCGACACGCTGGTGGCGTCGGTCACCGAAGAGGAGATCATGACGCTGGTGGACGCTGGCCAGAAAGAAGGCTCGATCGAAGACGAAGAGAAGGAGATGATCCTCTCCGTCCTCCAGTTTGGCGAAACGATGGTCTACGAGGTGATGGTCCCGCGGCTGGACATTGTGGCGCTGGAGATCAACACGTCGTTCGACGACGCGCTGCGCCGCTTCATCGAGAGCGGCCACTCTCGCATTCCAGTCTACCGCGACACGATAGACAACATCGAGGGCCTGCTCTACGCCAAAGACCTGCTCAGCGTGTTCCACCAGAACGGCGGCAGCGGCGCGCCGCGCCCCCAGTCCATCCGCGAGCTGATGCGCCCGGCCTACTTTGTGCCAGAGACCAAGCTGGCCGGCCCGCTGCTCAAGGAGCTGCAAACCAGCAAAATTCACATGGCGATTGTGGTGGACGAGTACGGCGGCACGGCTGGCCTGGTCACGATTGAGAACCTGATTGAGGAGATCGTCGGCGACATCCAGGACGAATACGACGTGAACGAAGAGGCCGAGTACGTTCCCGACGGGCCAGACGCCTACGTGATTGACGCCAGCATGAACCTGGACGATGTGAACGACCTGCTGGACGTGGACCTGCCCACCGAGGACAACAGCACGTTGGGCGGTTTCATCTACAGCCGTGTCGGGCGCGTGCCCACCGTGGGCGAAATCGTTGAGGACGAGGACAACGACCTGATCATGCGCGTGGAATCGGTGGACGGGCGGCGCATCCGCAAAGTGCGGGTGGCGCGGCGTCCCAAACCGGCTGACGACGAGGCGCGGGGCGCGCCAGAGGACGGCCCGGCCGAACCGCATCACCTGGACAAGGCCGGATGACGCGCCGCCAGAACAAACGCGCCACGCCTGAAGCGCTGATCGCGGCGGCTGTCGCGGCGGCGCGCTATGCCTACGCGCCCTATTCCGAGTACCCGGTGGGGGCGGCGCTGCTGGCCGCCAGCGGCCAGGTGTACACCGGATGCAACGTCGAGAACGCCGCCTACCCGGCCACCATCTGCGCTGAGCGCACGGCGCTGGTCAAAGCGGTGAGCGAGGGCCAGCGCCGCTTCGAGGCGTTGGCCGTGGCCACCGGCAGCGGCGGCGCGCCCTGCGGCCTGTGCCGCCAGATGCTCTACGAGTTCGCGCCCGATCTCACCGTCTACATCGCCGATTTCGACGGCCGCCTGCTGCACACCGCCGCCCTGACCGAGCTGCTGGCGCTCGGCTTTGGCCCGGCGCACCTGGCCCGCGCCGAAGCCGCCGGCTGACACGCGGCCGCTCTGCCGCCCCTGACTGATCCCTGACGGCTGCTAAACCTGATGCCCCGCCCTGACCGCACCTTCCGCACCGAAGCCATCATCCTCAAGCGCCGCGACTTTGGCGAAGCCGACCGCGTGCTGACGATCCTCACGCCGCGCCACGGCAAGCGCGACGTGATCGCGCCCGGCGCGCGCAAGCCCACCAGCACGCGCACCGGCCATGTCGAGCTGTTCACCCGCGCCGACATGCTCATCCACCAGGGACGCGACTTCGGCATCGCCGCCCAGGCGCAGATGCTGGCCCCGTACCTAGCGCTGCGCGAGGACCTACAGCGCGGCGCCTACGCCAGCTATGCCGCCGAGCTGCTCGACCGTTTCACGACAGAGGGCGACGAGGACTACGGGGCGTTGTTCACCCTGCTGGACGCCACACTGGGCCGCCTGTGCGACGATCCCGACCCGCGCCTGGCTGTGCGCTACTACGAGCTGGCGCTGCTGGAGCTGGTCGGCTTCCGCCCGGAGCTGACCCAATGCGTCGTCAGCCGCGAGACAATCCAGCCGGAAGACCAGTACTTCAGCTTCGTCGAGGGCGGGGCCGTGCGCCCGCAGCACGCCGTGCGCAGCGCCGCGGTTGTGCCCATCTCGATGACTGCCCTCAAGCTGCTGCGCCACCTGCAGCGCAGCCCCTACGACCACGTGCGCAGCCTCAACGTCAGCCGCGCGCTGCACGACGAGGTCGAGCGCGTGCTGCTGGGCTACATCACGCACCTGCTGGAGCGCCGCCTGCAGAGCGTCGCGTTTATTCAGCGCGTGCGCCAGCCTTGACCGGCGGTTGTGTCCGCCTAATCCGCTAACGACCAGCAGCACAGCGCGTGATACACTTGGCATGAGCTTAGTCACAGTCGTTCGGCAGAGATAACGGTGACCGATACCCTGGAGCGCATTGTCTACGCCAGCCGCCCGGCCAACGGCCAGCCGCTCGGCCTGAGCGCCGCCCTCAGCCTGGAGGACGCGCTGGCCTGGCGCGCGCTGGTCAACCTGGACGCGCCGGGCGACCCTGACGGAGTGGCCGTTGGCGTGTTCGGCGGGCTGCCGCGCGGCTACTTGGTGGCGCGCGCCGCTGCCTCCGGCGGCCCAGCCGGCGCGGTCATCGAGTGCCTGGCGGTGCCGCGCCGCGCGCTGGTGCAGGCTGCCGGCCAGCTTGACCCGCTGCTGGCCCTGCTCGACGCGCCGCCCCCACCGCCGGAAGCGCCCTTCGAAACCGCAGTGCCGCACACGCTGCCCGCCTTCGAGCTGCCCGACGTGCCTCCCTGGACGCCCGACGACCGGCTGGCGGCCTTCAGCTACCTGCTGGAGCGCTATGCCGAGGGCGACTTCCTCACGGCGCTGTCGCTGCTGGGCGCGGCCCTGGACGAGCGCGGCGTGCTGCTGCTGGGCTGGCCGGCCGATTGGCGCGAGCGCCTGCGCCTGGCCCAGGGCCTGATGGCGCTGCTGCCCGCCCCGGCCCGCGCCGAACTCACCTTTGCCACTCACGCGGCCAACCCCGCCGCGCCTGCGCCGCGCCTGGTCTTCGCTGGCGCGCCTGCCCCCGGCGGCCAGCGTCGAACTGCTGCGCTGCCGGCAGCCGTGCTCGACGAGGCCACGCTGCTCTCGCCGTATACCACGCTGCTGGCCGACCTATGGGCCGGCGACGCTGAGGCGTTCATGGCTGCTCTGGCCGAGATAGACGCCGCTGCCGAGCTGCTGCTGCCGGGCGGCGCCGATCTCAACCACGGCCTGGTCAAGGTGGCCGAGCGCGTCGAGCTGAATCACCGCGTGCTTAGCGGCGAGCGGGTGCAGCCAGAGGCGCTCAAAGCGGCACTCAGCGGCCCGCCGGCGCTGCCGCCGGCGCTGCGCCAGCGCTATGCCGAGCGCCTGCTGGCCCACGCCCTCGACGCGCGCGACACCGAGGCCGCGCTGATCGTCGCGCTGCACATGGACGAGAACCCGGCGCTCGACCGGGCGCTGGCTGCCGCGCTGACAGACGCGCTGGACACTCAGCCGGACGCTGTCTACGTGTTCGTGCGCGCCCGCCTCAACGACGCCATGGAACTGAGCGAGCGCTGGTTAGAGCGCCTGCACGCCGCGGCCGACGCCGCGCTGGAGGTGGCCATCAGCGACGGCGACGAGACCACGCTGGCCAACTGGCTGCGCCTCATCGCGCGCGAGCCGGCCAGCTACCGCCTGCACGATGTGCTGCACCGCGGCATCCTGGCGGCGCAGGCGCGCGCCCGCGCCAGCGGCGAGCTGTCCCGGCTGCTGCTGGCGCTGGCGGTCAAGCACGACCCCGACGCGCTGGAGCCGCTGCTGGCTGACGCCGAGCTGCTGGCCGCTGTGCCGGAAAACCTGGGCCTGGTGCTGCGCGATTTCGCCGGCGACCCGCTGCAAACGCTGCACGTGCGCGGGCCGGAGATGTTTGCGGTGGCGCTGGCGCGGGCCGCCGAGGCGCGCGCCGCCCAGCAGTTTACGCCAGAAGTCAACGAGGAGGTGTGGCGGCTGTACACCGCCGGCCCCGCCCTCCACCTGCCGCCGCGCTACCAGCCGGATCGTGTCGTGGAGGCCTGGGTCACCAGCGGCGCCGAGTGGCTGTCCGATGACGTCCTGGAGCATCTGCTCAAGCTCATCCTGGCCGACGGCCACGACGCCCTGTTCGCCCGCATGGCGCACAGCCTGGCCGCCCAGGGCAAGCTGGTGGCGCTGCTCGTCCCAGCGCTGCAGGCCAGCCAGCGCAGCCCCAGCGACGTCCTCACGCTGGTAGGCCAGCTTGTGGCCGCCGGCGAGCTAAGCCAGCAGGCGGCTGTGGACGTGTACCTGGAGCTGGCCGCCCTGCGCGAGTGGCGCCAAGCTGCCCTGCCGCTGGTCGAACAGGTCGTGCGCCTCCTCCAGCAGAACCCGGCGCTCGACATCCCGCAGGAGCGCGCCTGGCATCTGCTTGATCTAGCCGCCCGCTGCCGCGCCGAGGCTGTTGGCCGCGCTGCCGCGCGCCGGCTTTGCGCCGAGGCCGAAGCCCTTGACGCAGACGGAAGCCCCGAGGCCGAGAGCGCCCTGGTGGACCTGCTGGCGCGCATGATCGAGCAGCTTCAGTGGAGCCACGCCACCCGCCAGTACGCCCTCAACTGGTGGCGCGACTTCGTCCGCCGCCAGCCGATCGCCCACCTCGCCCGCCTCGACAAGCTCATGGACGGCCGCCGCGGCCTGGACGAGCTGCGCAGCATCCTGCAAACCGCGCTGGCCTTCCGCCGCATGCTGGGCAAGCGCTCCTGGTCGGATTTCGCGCGCGACGTCAACACCGCCTTCGCCGTCCTGGAAGACCTGGCCGAGTCGTTCGAGCCGTCGGCGCGCCGGTCGTTCAGCTTCGACCAGGATACCATCCGCGCCGAGCTGGACGCGCGCGACAGCGAGCTGACCGACCAGGAGCGGCGCATCCTGGCGCGCAACCTCAAGGAGATGGCGCATATCATCGGCGAAATGGGCGATCACCGCAGCCGCGCGGGCTTGATCCGGCGCGGCGACAACGTAGACCGCCACCTGATGACCGGCGAACAGCAGCCAGCCGGCGCGGTGGACGTGATGAAGTGGATGTCGGGCTACTTGGACGGCGTCCAAAGCAGCCCCGAGGAAGACGAGTGAGGCGGCCCCCCTGCGGCGGCCTAGAACTGGAACCCAGCGCGGAAGCGCACCAACTTGCGCTCGTAATGCAGCGTGAAAGTCTTTAGCTGGTCTTCCAGCCTTTTCCAGCGCTCCGACAGGAAGATGTCTTGCACGTCCTCCAGGTCCTCGGCGATAAACTCGACCTGGCGCACCGGGTACGGGCCGTAGGCCACGTGCCACACCCGGAACATGTACAGGCCCATCGCCTCCAGCTCCGGGACGAATTCCTTCATCACATAATGGTAATACCTGTCAACCAGTTCGGGCCGAATGTCGTAGCTGAGCAGGACTTTGCACGTTGGGATGATGCTGGTTGGCGGCATGGTGTCTATCCGTTGCTCCTGCAAGTTGATTCTATCACGGTTTGAGGCCGTGTGTCATAATACGCACCGATTTCTTAGCTGCTGCGCAGGCTGCCGCAGTGTAGGTGAGGGTGTGGACAGGACATGAGCAACCTGCAAAACCGACTCGATGACCTGAGACGTCGGCTGCGCACGCTGCCCGACGACCCAGAGGCGGTGGCTGCGCTCGAGCGCGAGGCGCGCGCCCTGCTCACCGACGCCAAGAACACCCCTCACGAGGCTGCCGCTCAGGCTCTCTTCGCCGAGCTGGCCCGCCAGAGCAGCGCTACCTCGCCCACCGCAGCCACTGTGCGCGGCCTGCTGCGCCGGGCGCGCATCCGCATTGAGATCGCCGGCGACGACGACGACGTTGACGAGGCGATTGACATCCTGGCGGAGGCGCTGGCGCTGGCCCCGCGCGACCCCGGCGTGATCGCGGCGCTGCAGGAAGCCGCCGCCCACAACCCGCAAGCCGCCCAGCGCGTGAGCGACCTGTTCGCCCGCCACGGCGTGACGGCCCCGGCTGTGCCGCCGGCTGCGCCCCCGCCCGCCGCCCCAGAACCCAGCGAGCCGCTGCCCCCACCGCCGCCGCTGCCCAGCTATCCTACGTCGTCCGGCTACCCGCCGCCGGAGCGCCAGATGCAAACGCGCGCCGGCGAGGCCGCGCCAGCGCGCCGCCCGCCCGGCCAGGGGCCGCTCTACACCGGGCCGGATATCGAGGAAACGCTCTCCGAAATCACCCAGGCCTACTACTCCGGCGACTACCAGCAGACCGTAGACCTGGCCAACCGCATCCTGGCTCAACAGCCCGGCAACCCCACTGCGCTGGAGTACCGGCAGAAGGCCGAGGACAACCTGATCCGCGGCATCGTGCCGGACCACCGCATCCCGTTCGAGGCGCGCGTGTCGTACAACCGGGCCAACTCACTGGTGCGCGCCGGCAACTACGACGAGGCAGAGCGCCTCTACCGCGAGGCGCGCGACCTGGCCGAGCGCAGCGGCATCCTGAGCTGGAAGGACGCCGAACAGGCGCTGCTCGACATCCAGGACCTGGCGCTGGCCCGCGAGCTGCTCAACGAGGGCGACCGCCTGATGGCCACTGACAACTGGGCCGAGGCGCTGCGCAAGTACGAAGGCGCGCTGCGCGTCGTCCCCAACGACCCGCAGGCTGAAGAGCGCATTGACACCGTGCGCCGCATCCAGCAAGACACCGACCAGGCGACCGTGCAGCTCAGCACGCTCAGCGGCTCGCTGCAGGATCAGGCCGCCCAACTGCAGAACATCCTCAGCATCCTGGCCCGCGCCCGCCAGCGCCTGCCCAACAGCCAGCGCCTGGCCCAACTGCTGCAAGACGCCAACCACCGCCTCAACGGCATCAAGACACAGCTCCACGACCAGGCTCAGGCGGCGCTGATGCGCGCTGGCGGCTCCAGCTCGCTGGAGGAGCGCCTAGCGCTGACCAACGACGCGCTCAACCTGCTGGAGCTGGCCGTCAAGCTGGACCCCGGCGACACTGAAGTAGCCGATGCGCTGCTGGCAGCCCGCACCAGCGCCAGCGATATGCAGCGCGCCCGCCAGATCATCGAGCGCTCGACGGCGCTGATCGCCCAGAACTTCGACAACGAGCTGGCTCACGCCCGTTCTATGCTGGCCAGCCTGGGCGATTACGCTCAGGACTCGCGCTACCGCACAGCTGTCGGCGACCTGCTGGCGCGCTACGTCGAACGCGCCGAGAGCGCCGTTGAAGAGGGCAACCTGAACGAGGCCGAGTCCTGGCTGGACGCGCTGCGCGAGGAGCCGTTCCACATCCTGGGGCGGCGCGCCGAGGTGCAGCGCCTGGAGAACGCCATCCGCGGCCAGCGCCAGCGCCGCCGCTTCCAGATGGCGGCGGCGGGCATGCTCATCATCATCTTCGGCGGGCTGGGCGTGGCGCTGGCCCAGCCGGTGTGGTATCCCATCATTAACCCGCCGCCTACTGGCACGCCCACCAACACCCCCACGCCCAGCGACACGCCGACGCCCACCAGCACCTTCACGCCCAGCAGCACGCCGTCGCCCACCAGCACGCCCACTGACACGGTGACGCCGTCGCCCACCGTCACGCCGTCGTGGACGGTGACGCCCTCGCTGACGCCGACGCACACCAACACGCCCACCCACACGCCGACGCCGACGCTGACGCCAACACCCAGCGACACGCCGACGATCACGCTGACGCCCACCATCACGCCTACCCAGCAGGTGCTGTGCGACGTGTTCATCCCCGGCCCGGATGCAGCCAACGTCCGCGCCGAGCCATCCACCGCCTCTGCGCGCGTAGGCACAGTCCCGGCGGGCAGCGTGGTGCCTGTGTCCGGCCAGCAGATCGGGCCGGACGGGCGGCTGTGGTACCTGATCCGCTTCACGCTGGGCAGCGCCTCGATCACCGGCTGGGTGCGCTCCGACGTGGTGCGCGTCGTCAACCAGTGCCCGCCGCTGTAGCGCTGCGGCTCAGATCGCGCCGGGGCGCTCTTCCAGCGCCTGTTTGACGACTTGGAGGAAGGCGTCGCCGTCGGCCCCGTCGGCCACGCGGTGGTCGAACGTCAGGGTCACATAGGCGCAGGGGCGGATGGCGATGGCGTCGCCAATCACCTTGACGCGCTTCTCCACCAGGCCGACGCCCAGGATGCCTACCTGCGGCTGGTTGATGATCGGCGTGGCGAACAGGCTGCCGCTGACGCCGTGGTTGGTGATGGTGAACGTGCCGCCTTGGGTGTCGTCCGGCTGGAGGCGGCGGCTGCGCGCGCGCGCCGCCAGGTCGCTGATCGCCCGCGCCAGCCCCTCCAGGCTGAGGTTCTGCGCGTTCTTGACCACCGGCACAACCAGCCCACCGTCTATCGCCACCGCGATGCCCAAGTGCACGGCCCGCTGCATCAGGATGCCGTCGTCTGTCCAGCGGGCGTTGAACTCTGGCCGGGCGCGCAGCGCCGCTACCGCCGCCGCCGCGAAATACGCCGTCAGCGTGAGCCTGATACCCTGGCGGGCGAAGGCCTCGCGGTGGGCGGCCTGATGCGCCAGCGCGGCGGTCATGTCCATTTCGAACACGGTCGTCACGTGCGGCGACGTGTGCAGCTTGCTGCGCACCATGTGCTCGGCAATGGCGCGCCGCAGCGGCGTTAGCGGGATCAGCTCGCCGTCAGCGGCGGGTTCGGGACGGGCTGGCGCGGGCGCTGCGCTGCCGCCGTACTCGACTGTCGGCCTGAACCGGTCGCCGTCGCCTGGCTGCTCCCAAAGGGGCAGTTCGGCGGGCTGCTGCGCGCCCTGCCGCGCGAGATAGGCCTCAACGTCGCGCTTGGTGACGCGGCCGCCGCGCCCGGTCCCGGCGATCCGCGACAGATCGAGGTTGTGTTCGGCGGCCATGCGCGCCACCACCGGCGTGACATGGCTGCCCTGCTGCTGCGGCTGCGGAACTGCAGCCGGCTGCTGCGCGCTGTTGGCCTCGCCCGCGGCCGTCTCGCCCGGCTGGCCGATAACGCACAGCAGCGTGCCAGCGCTGACCGTCTGGCCCTCGTTCACCAGGATTTTGAGCAGCACGCCGTCCGCCGGGGCGGGCACTTCGGTGTCCACCTTGTCGGTGCTCACCTCCAGCAGCGGCTCAAACTCGCTGACGGGGTCGCCCTCGCGCTTGAGCCAGCGGCTCACTGTCCCCTCGACTACGCTTTCGCCAAGCTGCGGCATGATCACGTTTGCGGTCATAAGTCTCTAGTCTCTGGTCGCTAGTCGTCAGGCATCGCCTGTACAGCTTGTTGGCTGATCGCCGTAAGCTGTCCGTTTCCCTAATACCCCGCCAGTTCGCGGATGGCGGCGGCGATCTTGTCCGGGTTGGGCATGAAGAACTCCTGCATCGGGTGGCTGAAGGGCACGCCGGGCACGTCCGGCCCGGCCAGCCGCTTCACCGGCCCGTCGAGATGCTCAAAGCCGTCGTCGGCGAGAATGGCGGCCACCTCTGCGCCATAGCCCAGCGTCAGGTTGTCCTCATAGACCACCAGCGCCTTGCCCGTTTTCTTGACTGAGGCGAGAATGGCGGCCCGATCCACCGGCAGCAGTGCGCGCAGGTCAATCACCTCGGCCTGGATGCCGTCCTCGCGGGCGACGGCGTCGGCAGCGATGACGGCGTAATGCGCCATCATGCCGTAGGCGAACACCGACAGGTCGCGCCCCTCGCGCGCCACCCGCGCTGGCCCGATGGGCACGGTGTACTCGCCGGGCGGAACCTCGCCCTTGATGGCGCGGTAGCCCTTCTTCGGCTCGAAGAACAGCACCGGGTTGGGGTCGCGCACGGCGCTCTTGAGCAAGCCTTTGGCGTCGTACGGCGTGGAGGGGATCACGACTTTCAGGCCGGGCACATGAGCGAAAAACGCCTCTACGCTCTGGCTGTGGTAGAGCGCCCCGCTGATGCCGCCGCCGTAGGGCGCGCGGATGGTCAGCGGCACGCGCCACGCGCCGTTCGAGCGGTAGTAAAAGCGCGCCGCCTCGTTGACGATTTGGTTAAAGGCCGGGTGGATGAAATCCGCAAACTGGATTTCGCAGATCGGGCGCAGGTCGGCCAGCGCCGCGCCGATGCCCACCGCCACAATCGAAAGCTCAGCCAGCGGCGAATCGATTACGCGCCCCGGCCCGTACTTGTCGAACAGGCCCTGGGTGGCGCGGAACACGCCGCCGCGCGGCCCTACGTCCTCGCCAGTGGTGAACACGCGCGGGTCGCGCGCCAGCTCCTCGTCCATCGCGCTGCGGATGGCCTCGATCAGCGTCACGGTCGTCATTCGGCTGCGTCCTCCGGCGGGGCGTACACGTCGCCCAGGGCCGCTTCCGGCGGCGGATAGGGCGCGTCCTCGGCGGCGCGCTGGGCTTCATCCACTTGGGCGCGCGCCCAGGCCTCGTGTTCGTCCACCAGCGCTTTGGTCAGCGCGCCAGCCTCCAGCAGGTAGGCCTGATAGCGCACCAGCGGCCCGCGCTGCCGCCACGCCGCCACTTCTTCGCGGCTGCGGTAGCTGCGGTCGTCGTCGTCGGACGAGTGCGGCGTGAGCCGGTAGGTCTTGGCCTCGACCAGCGTCGCGCCCTCGCCCGAATAGGCGCGCTCGACCGCCGCGCACATCGCGTCGTAAACGGCCAGCACGTCGTTGCCGTCCACCGTCACGCCGGCCACGCCGTAGGCGGCAGCGCGCTCGGCCACGTGGCTGACGGCCATCTGCTGTTCGATTGGCGTGCTGATGGCGTAGATGTTGTTCTGCACCAGGCAGATCAGCGGCAGCTTGTGCACGCCGGCCCAGTTCATGCCCTCGTGCCACTCACCCTGGCTGGTCGAGCCTTCGCCCAGGCAGGTGAGCGCCAGGCGGGGCTGGGAGGTGTCGGCGGGATCCACCAGGCCAGCCGCCTGTTTGTACTTGATGGCGAAAGCCAGCCCCGCCGCCTGCGGCACTTGGGTGGCCACCGGCGACGACCCACTGACGATGTTCAGCGCCTTTGCGCTGAAGTGGCTGGGCATCTGACGCCCGCCGCTGCTCGGTTCACCCGCCTTGCCGTACAGGCTGAGCATGAAATCGAGCGGGGTGACGCCGATGGCCAGCACCAGCGCCAGGTCGCGGTAGTACGGGTGAACATAGTCCACGCCGCGGTTGATGGCGAAAGCTGCCCCCACCTGCGCCGCCTCGTGGCCCATCGCGCTGATGTGAAAAGCAATGCGCCCCTGGCGGTGCAGCACCCAGGCGCGCTCATCTAGGCGGCGGCTGAGCAGCATCACCCGGTACATCTCCAGCAGCGCCGCTTCGTCGAGGCGCGCCGAGGGGCGCGCTGCCGCGTCCGTCACAACCATAATCTCAGCACCCCTTAAAAAATCGCATTCGTCAGCAAAATTCAGTATAGCAGGAATGCGCGGCGCGCGCCGCGTTTTCTGAACAAAGTGCACAAATACTAGGCTGCCTGCGCCATGTACTGTACACAAAACAGCGGCGGCGGTCAACCAGGCGCGTAATCGAATCTGGATTCGATTTTTCGCGCGCCTGTAGGTAAAATACCATCCCGATCCGCGTTGATCGAAAAGACGTTTTCAGGGACGTTTTCAAGGAGGGGTATACCTTGCACGTTGTTGTGTTTACCCGCAGCACGCCGGACACCGCCGCCAAAGTCGAGGTGGGCGGCGACGGCAAAGTGTCCTGGGGCGACGCGGCCACCGTCGTCAACCCGTGGGACGAGTACGCGCTTGAGGAGGCCATCGTTCAGGCTAAGAACGGCGGCGGCAAAGCGACTGTGATCGCCATCGGCCCGGAGATGCACAACGAGGCCCTCAAGCACAGCTTGGCGATGGGCCTGGACGAGGCCGTGCGCGTGTGGGACCCGGCCCTGGAAGGGGCCGACAGCCTGGCCTACGCCGCGGCGGCGGCCGCCGCCGTCAACAAGATCGGCGGCGTGAACCTAGTCATCTTGGGCAAAGAGAGCGTGGACGTCGGCACGGACCAGCACAACTACCAGATCGCGCGCAAGCTCGGCTGGACGATGCTCAGCTACGTGTCCAAAATCGTTGAGGTGGACTACAGCGCTGGGACGATCAAGGTAGAGCGCCTGCTGGAGCAGGGCAAACAGACGGTCACCAGCCGGCTGCCGGCGGTGATCTCGGTGATGAAAGAGATCAACGAGCCGCGCTATCCGTCGTTTATCGGCATCCGCAAGGCGTCGAAGGCGGTTATCCCGGAGTGGACGCTGGCCGACCTGGGCGTGACGCTGCCGCCGGCCCGCACGCGGGTGGTAGCCCTCAAGAACCCCGAAACGCGCGAAGTACAGGTGGAGATGATCGAAGGCACGCCGGAAGAACAGGCGGCGAAGCTGGTTGATCGCCTGCTGGAGGAGAAGGTGCTGTGAGCGCAGTATACGCCTGGATCGAAACATTCAACGGCGCGCCCCTCAGCAGCAGTTGGGAAGCGCTGGGTGTGGGGCGCACGCTGGCCAACGCCGCTGGTTTGCCGCTGGTGGCGCTGGTTTTCGGCGAGAACGCCGCTGCCATCGCCGCCGCCGCTGGCGAGCACGGCGCGGACTCGGCGCTGGCGTGCGCGGACGCGACGCTTAAGGACTTCCGCTTGGAGCCATATGCCGCGCTGCTGGCCAAGCTCGTGACCGACAACCAGCCGCGCTATGTGGTCGCTGTGGGGACCAGCGCCGCTCGTGAGCTGCTGGCCGCCGCCGCCGCCGATACCGACTCCGGTTTGCTGACCGAGGTCACCGACTTTGCCGTGCAGGGCGATGGCAGCGTGATCGTCACGCGGCCGGTCTACGCCGGCAAGATCGTCAGCCAGGCCCAGGGCGGGGCCGAGGGCACGCTGTTCCTGGCTGTGCGCCCGCGTGCCTTCAAGCCCAACCCGCACACCCCTGGCGCGGCTGCCAGCGTCACGACTGTAGCGCCGGTTCTGAGCGAGGATCAGATCGCCACCAAAGTCGAAAGCTTTGCTGTGGAAACGGGCAAGGTCAACCTCACCGACGCCGCTATCATCGTGTCGGGCGGGCGCGGCATGGCCAACAACCCCAAAGACGCGCCGCCGGACGCCCCCGATCCAACGGTGTGGAAGGCGCAGGACGGCTTTGAACACACGCTCAAGCCGCTGGCTGAGGTGTTGGGCGCGGCCCTGGGGGCCAGCCGGGCCGCTGTAGACGCCGGCTACATTCCCTACGCGCACCAGGTAGGCCAAACGGGCAAGACGGTGTCCCCAGACCTGTACATCGCCTGCGGCATCTCAGGCGCTATTCAGCACCTGGCCGGCATGCGCACTAGCAAGATCATCGTCGCCATCAACAAAGACGCCGAGGCGCCCATCTTCAAGATGGCGCGCTACGGCCTGGTGGGCGACCTTTACAAGATTGTGCCAGCGTTGACGGCAGAACTGAAACGGCGGCTGGGCAAATAGTATATTTACTAGTAGAGGGCTTACAGGTTAGAAGTAAGCTCTCTACTGGTTAGTGTATCGTTATGTAACGCGGAAGTTTACAGACAAACACCCGCGCTGTGGCGCATAATTGCAGGTAGAAATTGTACGTGGCTAACCTGCCTGCAGTTATATGACAACCATTGACGCGGTCTACATAGAGGATGACAATCAAGAGGCGTTTATCATGCGCCTGAGTATGCGGCGGCACGGGGTGAACATCGTGCATGTGGCGCAGCTCACACTGGACACGGTGGAGCGCCTGCGCCAGCCGCCGCACGATGCCGCCGCCGCGCTGATCTTCGACGCCCGACTGCGCGGGCAAAACGGCCTGGAGCTAGCGCGCGCCCTGCGCGCCGCTGGCGACACGCGGCCGCTGGCGTTGGTGACGGCTGGCGACAACCCCGACCCCGACCTGCTGCGCGCGCTGAACATCCACTTCTTCAGCAAACCCCTCGATTACGCGGCGCTGGCGGCTGCCCTGCGCAGCCCATGATATACCCAGCTCGCGGCGCAGCCGCAGCGCACAGGCTGTGCACTATCTAGGACTTCACTCGAACAGGCGGCTTCACAGCCGTCTGTTTCGTTTATCGCGGGCGTTCTGCGAGGTTCCCTCACCAAGCCCTTGAGCGCACTTTGCGCTCGGGTTACTTCATGCGCCCGGTGGCGCGGATGAACCAGCGCATACAACTGTGGAAGAAGTCTGGCTGCAAGAACATCATCGGGCAGCCCACTGCAATGACGTTCACGCCGGCCTGGCGGCATTTTTCAGCCGCGGCTTCGGATGCGCTTGAACCCATGAGGGTGTTGTTGTGCATCCAGACACGCCTGATGCCCAGCTGAAGCGCTTCATCCACGATTGTCTCGCTCACGTCCGGGCTGTTCATGATGAACACTGCGTCCACGCCGCCGGGTATGGCGCTAAGGCTGGGATAGCAGGTATCGCCGTGCAGCGCTTCGGCTTCGGGGTGCAGCGGAAAAACCTGATAGCCGTGATCGCGCAGCTTGAGGTAAATCGCGCCGGCGCCGCTGTCCTGAGTGCGTGAGAGACCCGAGACAGCGATGCGCTTCTGGGCCAGAAAGTCCTGCACCTTTTCCTGATGGCTCATATTGATGGTTGACATTTTGTCCTCGCTTGTTGTGACTGCCTGCTGTTACGCGCAGCAAATGGGCTGGTTTCGGCATTCACCAGCTATAGTGATAAAATACACATTCATAGCAGACGTTTGTCATTTTTCGAGGGGACATCTCGCGACAACAGCCGCAAGAGGGGGAAAAGGCCATGCACGTTCTCACCTTGTACCAGAGCCGCAGCGGTCACACGCGCCGGGCGGCAGAAGCCATCGCCAAGGCTGTCCACGACCTGGGCCACAGCGCTGCCATCAAATCCGTGATTGAGGTCCGCCGGGCCGATGTCGAGCAGGCCGACCTGCTGTTTATCGGCACATGGACACAGGGGTTTATCCTGTTCGGGGTCAAGCCTGCCGGGGCGCAGCTGTGGGTGCCGGCGCTGCCGCCGCTGGCAGGCAAGCCAGTGGCGGTTTTCTGCACCTACGCCTTCAGCCCACGCCGCAGCCTCGACCGGCTGAGCGATCTGCTGGCGGCGCGAGGGGCGGTTGTTGTGGGCCAACAAGCGTTCTACCGCGGCCGTCCCGACGAACGAGCAGGGGACTTTGTGCGGCAGGCGCTCGCGGCTGTTGACCAGACATGAGCAGGGAGTGAAGCCGCCGCGCTTACCCGTTTCTCACGCAGAGGCGCTATACTTCAGCTTGTGATGTTCGGCACGCACGAACGGAGAATTTCATGGCTGGCAAGAAGAAAACCGGCTCGCCGCTGGGCGGGCTGTTGTTCGTGACAGCGGCAGGCTGGATCGCCTACAGCGCGTTTGGCATCAACCACCGGATGCCGATCGGCCCGGCAATTGACGCGCGGCGCGAAATCTTCAACGGGCGCAGCACGCGCTTCCTAACATACTATGTGGATCGCTCGGCAGCTGGGCGTCCGCTGGTGCTGCTGCACTCGATCAACGCAGCGGCCAGTTCCTACGAGATGCGCCCGCTCTTTGAGCATTACCGCACGCTGCGGCCGGTTTACGCGCTCGACCTGCCCGGCTTCGGCTTCTCGGAGCGCGCCAACAGGCGCTACACGCGCGACACCTACAAAGACGCCATTCTTGACTTGCTGACGGAGCGCGTCAGAGAGCCGGCTGACGTGATCGCGCTGTCGCTGTCGGGCGAGTTCGCCGCGCGCGCCGCGCTGGAACGGCCCGACCTGTTCCACTCGCTCACGCTGATCTCGCCCAGCGGCTTTGTTGACCGCCGCAAAGGCAGCGCGCAGCCTTTCAGCGACTACGGTCTGAGCGAACTGGTTTACAACGTCCTGGCTTTCCCGCTGTGGGGGCAGGCAATCTACGACCTGCTGGCGACGCGGCCCAGCATTCGCTGGTTTCTCAAGCAAAGCTTCTACGGGCCAGTGGACGAAGGATTGGCGGAGTACGACTACCTCACGAGCCACCAGCCAGGCGCGCGCCACGCGCCGCTGCATTTCGTGAGCGGCCTGCTGTTCATGCCCAGCATCCGCGAGGCGGTCTACGAGCGGCTGAAACCGCCGGTGCTGGTGCTGTACGATCAAGATTACTTCGTGCGCTTCGACATGCTGCCCACAACGCTGGAGCGCTGCCCCAACTGGCGCGCCGAGCGCATTAGCCCGACGCGCGGCCTGCCGCATTTCGAGCGCCTGCCGGATGTGACGCGCGCGCTGGATGCGTTCTGGGGAAACCTTTAAAGCGAGCTAGTGGAGAGAGAGCAGCGCTCGAACAGGGCGCTGACCGCGACATCCCGGCCCAGCGCAGCCGAGGTGAACGTGTCTGCCGGCGTGCAGACGCCACGCGCGCGGCGCTCGCCTTCCAGCCGCCACGCCGCAGCCAAAAGGTGCAGTCCGATGTCCGTATCATGAGAAGGCGCTTGGCTAAAGTCGGTCGTTTGCCCAAGAGTGCCTTCTCATGCCTCATCAACCAGCTTGTCTTTACGGCCGGCTCTTTCTTCTACGTCACCCTGATCACTGCGTTTAGTCGATTAGCTCCCGTCTCTGCTTCCCACAGGTTTGTGTTTGCTAGTCTGATGCTGTATTCAGGACGGGAGTGCAGGTTGGGATAGGGGTCGGGCAGTCTCAACAATATCATATAATCACCAGGGGACAGATGGTGAGGCAGGATGCCGCTCAGCATCAGCGTGATTTCACCGTTTTCGGGCCACCACCGCCTGGGATCAGGAGTTTCATCCAGCGTCAGATGATATTCATTTGCGCTGTCAAGAGAGCGTAGGCTGACCTCAAAGCCGCGTGTGTTGTATGGGCTGGCAAAACCTACATTCTGCAAGTTCAGCCTGATGCGAATAGGTTGGCCGCGCTCCGCGCTGTAGGGAAAATCTCCGGTTGTTAGCGTTAACCGATAGCCTAGACGCTGCTCAATTTCATCGTAACAGCCTTCTTCGCGCCATCTTTGCAGTACTCCTGGATGATAGTCACGATTTAGAGCACTGAACCGCAGCAGCGTTAGGTCAGCCAGCGCGTTCTCACAACCGGTATAAGGTGCTGCCTCTTCGTCGTTGTTGCAGGTTTCGCCGCCCTGCGGCACAAAGCGGTTGTCTTGTCTTAGATAATCGCGCAGGGCAGCGCGTTCGTTTGCATCTTCTGGGTACGTTCCCCAATCGGTGAAGGACGCTAGGAAACAGTCGTTGTGCGCCCCGATGCGCGCTTTATCGACCTGTTGGAGCGATTCTTCGAGTGCTGTCGGTTCTGGCCCGTAGATGTCACGCTTATAAGACGTGTAGCGTAGGGCTATCATTCGATCTGCAGGCAGTGCTCGTAACAGGCTGGTGATGATCTGCCGCGACGCCTCGTTTGGGCCGCTGTCATCGTCGACCAGGTTGTTGCTGGAGCTGTGCCATTCCCCCCATGCCCCCACGAAGCCTGTCTCCATAAAGGCGATTACATCGGCATTAGCCCTCAGCAGAGGTGTGAGCTGTTCGATGTGTTTTTGTACGATCTCTAGTGGGGCGTCCGGCTCAGTGTATGGGTACTCACCGCTTGTTGGGAAGTTATAAGCAACCCGGGGAATAACTTTCATCCCAGCTTGGCGCACAACGCTGAACTGTTCGTTCAGATACACCAGCGTCGCGTCGTCGATGGCCGCCGTGCGAAATTCGTCGATCAACAGATACCATCGCAGCAGGCTTACACCCTCTGCGCGCAGCTCAAGCAGAGAGGCCAGCTCTTGGGGGTTACGTTCCTCACCCAGCCACAGCGGTTCATCCTGATGGTAGAAGCCGCGTTCTGGATTGGCAAAGTTTTCGTTTGTAGGGGCGTATACGACAATCTGCCGTGGTTCTTGTGCTACCACGCTCGATGCCAGCCCGATCAATCCGCACAGCAGCCAAAGCCAATGACGTGTCTTAACCATGCGCTCCTCTCTCTTATCTGCGGTCTAATTCCTTCCAGAAAAACCGCCGCGCCGCAATATACCCCGCAGATCATCCGGGGTATTAATATTTGCAAAAGAGGCCAAAGTGGGATCAAACTGTTTAACTTCGGTCTCCTGAATAAAGCGAACCTGTAAGCGGCTGAGAATGTCCTGGATTTTCAGGTTGTTCTGTTCAATCGCTTGGCGCATAACAGGCAAACAGCGTTTATGATAAACTGCATGAAGCGTCTGGGCGACGCTATCAACCAACGGTGCAATCACGTCATAATCTGCGCGCAGATCAATCAGATAGCGCAGCAGCGCAGGGTTAACGCGGGGCATATCGCAGGCCAGACAAAGCGCGTAATCGCTTTGACTGTAGGTGAGCGCTGTGTAGATGCCGCCAAGCGACCCGGCGTTGGGGATAACATCTGCATATACCGGCAGGCCAAGCAACTGATACCGCTCAACGTTGTTGGCGATCAGAATGACCGGGCAATCAAGCTGGCGAACGCGGTCAATCACATGCTGAATTAACGGCTTGCCATCCAGCAGCACAAAACTCTTATCTGTGCCCATCCGCCGCGACTGCCCGCCCGCAAGAATGGCGACAGTCACCGGACTACATGTGGATATAGTATGCGCCCTCATGACAGGCTTGACACACTGGCTGACCGTTCACGATCACCTCGCGCTCATTAAGGATTTCTTCGCCACAGATTGCACAGTTCACCCGTACCCCAGGGCGGCTGATGAGCGCCTGCATATCAACAGTCAAGCGGACTTCACGCCAGCAAAGCAGATCAGCAGTACGCATTGTCTGGTAGGCTTCCAACATCGTATGCCAGCGACTGCGTTCACCCGACGCGCACAGCGCCGCTGTCTGGCGCGCCTGCGCATTAGGTGTGATGCGCACGGCGCGGTGGGTCTGCGTGTCGACAAAAGTCGCCGCCACCTTGCCATAGTCTATTAAGCGCATTGTTCGCCGCCCAAGCCAGCAGTTGACCGCCACACTCACCCCGTCCGCAAAGCAGCCATCAGTTTCGACAAAGGTGTAAAGGCGCTTGTTCGTCTGAGGTAGGTCGAGGCTGAGCAATGCGCCTGCCAGCATTCCCATACGAACACCGAGCACCTGACGCGGGCATAGATGGTGGTGCAGCGCAGCGGTTTTCTCCAGTAAATCCGCTAAGCAGGCATTCGTCTTCGTTTCAACATCTTGAGCCAGGCTCATTGTATGTTCCCATATGGTGCGATATTGCTATTGGTCTGTCTTCAATTCATCACCCACCCAGGTATAGGCTCTGACCGTCGCCGGGAAACCCAGCGTTGTCATCGCCAGCAGCGCCACATGCTTAATTTCCTCTGGGCTAATGCCAGCTTCCAGCGAACGGCGTGTATGAGCGTGACGACTCTCCCCGCTAAAGCGGGGAGCTTCTCAGGCTACGCACGCCGCAACCGGCCACGTTAACGCCTGACGGCTCCGTCCGAGCCGACTTGAACGCCAATGCTAACGCAAGGATGTTCCGAGCGGCGTTCTCGTCTCGGTCTATCCGCAAGTGACAGTGAGGGCAATCGTGTATCCGTTCCGCCAACGGCTTCGCCACAACCGCGCCACAATCCGAGCAGACCTGCGACGTGTGCTGCGGGTTCACAGCGACCACTTCCGTACCGGCACTCTCAGCCTTGTACATCAGCAGTTCGCGGAACAGCCCCAGCCCGGCGTCGTGGGCGCTCAGGGACAGGCGCGGATTGTGCGTCATGAAGTCCAGCGTCAGGTTTTCGACTGCCACCAGACTGTAGGTGTCCACCAGCCAGCGGGTGAGCTTGTGCCAGAAGTCGCGGCGCTGATTGGCGATGTGTTCGTGCAGGCGCGCCACCTGCTGCGCGGCCTTGCGACGGCGCTGGCTGCCTTTGAGGCGGCGGCTCAGGCGGCGCTGCGCCACCCGCAGGGCGGCCAGCGACCCGCGCAGCCAGCGCGGGTTGTCTATCTGCGTGCCGTCGGA
>DAOTWC010000088.1:0-13168 GCA_034435995.1 Anaerolineae bacterium
GAATCGTGGGATGAAATTGGCCCGGCCGTTGCAGACCATATGCTAGCAACGCTGGCGCAGTATGCCCCGAATGTCACCGGCTCTGTGATTGACCGTTTAGTTGAGACGCCGCTGTATCTGGAGCGAACGCTGGGTCTGCTGCGGGGAAACGTCATGCATCTGGAGATGTCAATTGACCAGATGTTTATGATGCGTCCGGCACTCACACTTAGCAGCTATCGGGGGCCGCTGCCGGGCCTGTATCTCACCGGCGCAAGCACCCACCCAGGCGGCGGCATTATGGGAGCTGCGGGCCGCAACGCTGCGGCGGCGGTGCTGCATGATTTATCGCGGCGAGTATGGTCGAGTGTTGTATTGGCGAGGGCTGAGGTATGACGTATTTCGGGTTTCTAGGTTTGTTCGTGGGAATACCTATCGCTGCCTTAGCCCTTTGGATGTGGTTGGATGCCCGGCGGGGCAAGCTGGTTCCTCTGCAGCTGCGGACGCTTCCGCCGCTCGCCATCATCGCCGCGCACATGGTAATTGCGTTTGTTTACACAACACCATGGGACAACTACTTGGTGGCCACCCGTGTCTGGTGGTATGACCCTGCCCTGGTTACGGGCATTACATTGGGTTATGTCCCCATCGAAGAGTATACGTTCTTCCTGCTGCAGCCTATGCTGAGCGGTCTGCTGCTGTTCACTCTGGCCCGCTACTTACCCCGCCAGCAGAACTTTAGACCAATGCCAGATAAACGCATTCGTTACGCGGCTCTGATCATTACGGCATCGCTGTGGTCAGCCAGCGTGGCAATGCTGGCTGACCCGTGGCCGTATGACACGTATCTGGGGCTAATCCTGGTTTGGGCGCTGATTCCGTTTATGGGTCAGCTTGTGTTCGGGGCCGATATTCTGTGGCGTGAACGTTTGTTGGTGCTTTCTACGATAGCTATTTCCACGCTGTACCTTGCGTTTGCTGACTCTCTGGCGATTGCGTCTGGGACGTGGACAATCAACCCAAACCAGTCACTGCCTATTCTCCTAGGCGGCGTGCTGCCTATCGAGGAATTCCTATTTTTCCTGATGACAAACATTCTCATCGCCTGCGGCGCAACGCTCATGGCCTCGCAGGAGAGCCGCCAGCGCATAGCTGTGCTGCTGCGCCGCTCACGCCGTTTTGTTGAGCGCCAAAACACAGTTCTGGAGTAGTTGTGTGAGCATCTGGCAGTTCAATTACCTGCTCGCGAGGCGGTTGATGCTGTGGAACGCTGCCAACGCAGCAGCAGGCCTCATTTTGACTGCTGTCCGGCTAAAACGGCCGTACTGGCGCGCACTGGGCGCGCAGGCGGTCGGTTGGGCGATGATTAACATCGCCATAAGCGTTGTGGGCCGGAGATTGACGGCTCAGCGTTTCTCTAGTGACCCTAATCCATATGACTCACATGTGATGATGCGCGAGGAGAAGTCACTGCGCCGACTGTTGTGGATCAATACGGCGCTACTGGACCCACTTTACATAATCGGTGGCTGGTTCTTGGCGCGTTCACGTGGCAGCGCGAGCGAACACTGGCGCGGCACGGGCCACGGAATCATCGTTCAAGGGGCGCTCCTCTTGGTGTTCGATTTGATCCACGTCCTGCTCGTGCCGAGGACCAAGCCGCAGTGATGTTCAGCAATGCGTTCAGTGCGCCAGAACATACAGCATTTCGTTGGAACGGTGGTGCGTGTGCCGCGCTTATGGTGCATGGGTTTCCCGGTTCACCCGCCGAAATGCGCCCTTTGGCGCAGGTGCTCCACCAGGCAGGTTGGACAGTAGAAGGACTGCTGCTGCCTGGTTTTGGCCCGGATATCGAAACGCTCCCCGACCGGAAATACAGCGACTGGCTGAATGCCGTCCAGACAGCCCTCAGCCAATTGAATCGGGAGTACACACAGGTGCTCCTCATAGGGCATTCAATGGGTGGCGCAGTAGCGCTTCAAGCCGCGAGCACCGGCGGCGCTGCTGGCCTGGTGCTCATCTCGCCGTTTTGGAAGCTCGACAGCCCATTATGGACATTTCTGCCGGTTATCAAGATAGCGTTTCCCACATTTCCTGTTTTCAAGCTGATTCCACTGGACTTCAAGGACGAGGAAACCCGCAAGGGAATTGCGCGCTTCTTGCCTGATGCCAACCTTGACGATCCAAGCGTGCAGCGCCAGCTGCGCGAGTTCCGCCTGCCTATCGCGATGTTGGATCAGATTCGATTGGCAGGCGCGAAATCTTACGGGGCTGCTCCTACAGTTGACATCCCTACGTTGATTATTCAGGGCAGGGAAGATGAGTTGGTGCGACCATCTCTAACCCATCAGCTTGCGGAGCGCATCCCTGGGCTGCACTCGATAGTAGAGGTTGACGGCAGTCACGATTTGCTGCATCCGGGACGCAGCGCCTGGCCGCATGTGTGCCAGGTCGTGCTTGAGTTCGCAGCACAAATACTGAATTGGAACAGACACCAGCCGCGATAACCGAAATGCCTCGTACGCAGCTTGCGCCAACTGCGACGCCTTGATCAGGGCTGTGATTGAAAAGCGGCTAAACATACCATGAGATGCCAGTAAGTGTTCAACACATTGGACTACAAATCTGTGTAAACTGGTGTCAATCACTTGTTAATCGCTTGGGACACCAACCTATGCTGCGCTACTTGCAAAACGTTCTCCATCCGGAGCGCTATCACGGGAACGGCAGGACAGAAGGGCCGTTCTTCGAAGGTTGGTATTTCAAACTGGTAGACGCCTCAACGCACACACGTTTAGCGATCATCCCCGGCGTTTTTCTGGGCGCGCCTGGCGCCGGCAGCGAGGCCTTTGTCCAGGTGCTCAATGGCGCAACAGGCCAATCTGTTTATCATCGCTATCCTGCTGAAGCGTTTGCAGCCGCCCCGAACGCTTTTGAGGTCAGCGTGGGACCCAACTATTTCTCTGCCGATCGCATTCAACTTGAGCTGGACAGCGAGCACCAGAAGCTTAGCGGGAAAGTGCAGTTTGCCGGCCTGCGCCCGTGGCCTGTCACTCTGATGTCACCGGGCATCATGGGGTGGTATGGTTGGCTCCCTGTCATGGAATGCTATCACGGTGTTGTGAGCCTCGACCATGCTATCAGCGGTCAGCTTTCTATTGATGGCGTGGCGCACGATTTCTCTGGCGGTAGGGGATACATTGAAAAGGATTGGGGCGAGGCTTTCCCCACTGCGTATATCTGGATGCAGACCAACCATTTCTCGACGGTAGGCACTTCACTTACTGCTTCGGTCGCGGTAATTCCCTGGCGCAGGACTTCATTTGTCGGTTTCATTGTCGGCCTGTTCCACAACGGGATTCTGCACCGTTTTGCCACTTACACAGGGGCAAAAATCGAGCTTCTGGCGCTGAGTGATGACCATGTGGAGTGGCGCATGCGAGATCGCCGGCTGCGCCTAACGCTGCGCGCTACTCGCGAACGAGGCGGTATGCTTCACGCGCCCGTGCGCACCGAGATGCATCGGCGCGTGGATGAAACTATGCTGTCGCGTGTGGAAGTCACCCTGGCCGAGACGACTGGTGGCCAGCGCATCCTTATGCAAGATACTGGACACGTCGCTGCGCTGGAAGTGCACGGAGAGGTGGAGAGACTCATTAAGCTATGACGACATCAAACCGCACTCTTGTATTCAAACCTGCGCGCGCCGATCTGCCTGTATATGCCCTGATTGGCTTGTGGCTGCTCTCAATGATCGCCGTGCCGCTGCTGCGTGCCTTTATTGGCGACGCCGCGCTTGGCCCAGCACTGGCTTTAACTGTGCTCCTGCAGGCCGCGGCAGTGTTCTTCGTGGTTACCCGGGCCTGGGGACTGCGGCCGACGGCTGCTGCCCTGTTTGTTATCGCGCTGGTTACGTGGCTTGCGGAGGCGGTTGGTTCGCGCACTGGCTTTCCCTTCGGATATTACTATTACACGGATCGTCTGCAGCCGCAGCTCCTCGGTGTGCCCCTCCTGATACCGCTCGCCTGGTTCATGATGCTGCCGCCGGCCTGGGCGGTTGCTCAGACGGTGGTCGGCATGCGCAGCCGCGCAGCCTTTATCGCTGTCAGCGCCCTGGCTCTGACTGCATGGGATTTGTTCCTAGACCCGCAAAAAGTGGCGTGGGGCTTTTGGGTGTGGACTGACGGCAGCAGTCAGGTTTTCTCCGGCGGTTATTTCGGCGTTCCCTGGGTCAATTTCCTTGGCTGGCTGGTGACAGCTTCAATAGTGACGTTCTTGGTGCGCCCAGCCGCTTTGCCGGTGCGGCCGCTGTTGATTGTGTACACGCTGATTTGGCTGTTCCAGACGATGGGGCAGCTCTTTTTCTGGGGGCTGTTTGGCCCAGCTGTAGTCGGGTTTGTTGGGATGGGGATTGTTGTTGGACTGGCCTGGCGCACAGCGCTGCGGGAGCAGACCCAATGAACGTGGCTCTAGCCGTTGTGTTTGGTTTCTTTGCTGGAGCGCTGCCTTTCTCGGTGTGGATCGGTCGCCTGGCGTTGGGCAGGGACATCCGCACTGTGGGCGATGGCAACCCAGGCGCGACGAATGTGCTTAAGGCAGGCGGCGTTGGGTGGGGCGCGGCGGCGCTGCTGTTGGATTTCTTGAAGGGTGCGCTTCCGGTAGCAGTGGCCAACTTTGTGTGGGGGTTCGAAGGCCCGGCTCTTGTTATCACCGCGCTGGCGCCGGTGGCGGGCCACGCTTTCTCGCCGTTTCTTGGCTTTAAAGGAGGAAAGGCAGTTGCCACCAGCGGCGGCATCTGGTGCGGGCTGACAATCTGGGAAGTGCCGACTGTCGGCGGCCTGCTGCTAGGATTCTGGTTCTTGTTCATTGCTGAAAGCGGCTGGTCGGTAATCTTGACCATCCTGAGTGTCATGGTTTATCTAGTGCTCGCGCATTTTGACCCAACTTTGTTGGCTGTAGCTGTGGGCAACCTGGCACTCCTGACGTGGAAGCATCGCGCTGAGCTGCGGCGGCCGCCGTCGCTGCGCCCGTGGTACACAAAGGTGCAGCTGCCTTGGCGCTCGTAATTTTCGCTTTAGCGGCGCTAATCGTAATCTTTGCTATTGCGCTGCTGAATGCGCTGTTCTTCCCGCGGCTGCGGCCCGCGCCGCCTGAATTTGGGTGGCGCGTTTCGGTGCTGATTCCGGCTCGCAACGAAAGCGCGGTCATCGGTCAGACTGTGCGCATGCTGCTGCGCCAAACCCGTCCGCCAGATGAAATCCTTGTGTTGGATGACAGCTCGGATGACGGCACTGCTGAATGCGTCCAGACGGCAGCAGAGGGGCATCCAGCGCTGCGGGTAATAACTGGCATGCCGCTGCCCTCTGGCTGGATGGGCAAGAACTGGGCGTGCCACCAACTTGCGCAGGCCGCAAGCGGTGAGTTGTTAGTGTTCATAGACGCGGATGTAATCTGGCGGCCCGGCGCGCTGGCAGCCTTGACTGCTCAGATGCAGACCAGCCGGGCAGACCTGCTCACGGTGTGGCCGACACAGCGCACAGAATCCTGGGCTGAACGCCTGGTGATACCGCTGATGGCGCTGGCTGTGCTGGGCTACCTGCCGCTGCCCCTTGTTCATCACACGCCCTTCTCAGTGGCAGCTGCTGCCAACGGGCAGTGCATGGTGTTTAGGCGGGGCGCGTATGACTTAGTAGGTGGCCACGCCGCAGTGCGAAGTCAAATCGTTGAAGATGTGGCACTCGCCCGCCGCGTAAAACGAGCCGGGCTTCGCCTGCGAATGGCAGACGGGGCTGGGCTGGTCGCCTGCCGCATGTACCATGATTGGTCTTCAGTGCGCAGTGGATTTGGCAAGAACATTCTGGCCGGGCATGGCAACAGCCTGCTATTCCTCGCCGTTTCCACGGTCTTTCACTGGATTGTTTTCGTGCTTCCCTGGCTGTGGCTGGTATTCAATCCGGTTGGCCTTGATGGGTGGCCGTGGCTGCCGCTGCTGCTGATCGTTCTCGGTGTTGGCACACGCGCTGTTACTGCTGCTGCGACGCGGCAGCGCGTTGTTGACGCGCTTCTGCTTCCAGTCTCTGTGGTCATGATGACGCTGATCGCAGCTCAGGCAGTCTGGTGGAAACTGCGCTATGGCGGGCCGCAGTGGAAAGGCCGGATTGTTATGACGGAAACGCTGGAGACGGCGCAGCATGGATAAACCGATTGTCGTAATCGGGGCTGGGGTTGGCGGCCTCAGCGCTGCGATCCATTTGGCAGCGCGCGGCCAGCGGGTTATTGTGCTGGAAAAGAACCAGTATGTCGGCGGCAAGATGGCCGAAGTGCGCGCAGAGGGATTTCGCTGGGACACAGGGCCGTCAGTGATTACGATGCGTCATGTATTCGAGGATCTCTTCACAGCGGCCGGGCGCAGCCTCTCGGACTACCTGACGCTGGTTCCTGTTGATCCCCTTACCCGCTATTTCTATCCCGACGGCGTTATTCTCGACGCCGCCCGAAGCCTGTCAGAAATGGTGCGGCAGATCGAACGGCTGGAGCCGCGGGATGTAGAAGGTTACCTGGCGTACCTGGCCTATGCTGCCCGTCTGCACAGAATCACAGGGAATGTGTTTGTTTACGGCGAACCGCCATCTCTGCGGAGTTTCACACAAGTGTCCCTGGCTGACGCTCTTAGGGTAGACCCGCTGCGCACAATGAACCAGGCGATAGGCAGCTTTGTGAAATCAACACATCTGCGCCAGCTGCTCAGCCGGTTTGCGACATATGTCGGGGCCGATCCGTACCAGGCCCCGGCTACCCTGAATGTCATTGCCCACGTAGAAATGACCGGCGGCGTGTGGTATCCACAGGGCGGAATCTACACAATCGCGCGCGCCCTGCTGCGACTGGCACAGGAGCTGGGCGTCGAAGTTCGGACTGGCTGCGCAGTGACTGAAATTCTGGTCAATGGGCAGCGCAGCGTATCGGGCGCGGTGCTCCAAAGCGGCGAGACTGTGAAGACGCAGGCGGTAATAGCGAATCTTGACGTAGCGGCTGTCTACGAACACCTGCTGCCGCCAGCAGTTGTTGACCGAGCGAAGCTCAGGCGGCTGACAGAAGCCGAGCCATCGTGCTCTGGTTTTGTGATGCTGTTGGGTGTCGAGGGCGAGTTTCCGGCTTTGGCACACCACAACATCTTCTTCAGCAGAGATTACCGCCGCGAATTCGATCAGATTTTCAGGCAGGGCGTGCCTCCTGACAAACCAACGGTTTACGTTTCCATTACGTCGAAAGCCGATCCGCAAGATGCGCCTGCTGGGTGTGAAAACTGGTTTGTTTTGGTCAACGCACCAGCTCTTGACGACCGCTTCGACTGGTCTGTTGAAACGGAGGCCTACAGTGCGCGCGTTCTCGATCAGCTGGCAACCTTTGGCTTGGATGTTCGATCGTGTATCCGCGTCTGCCGCACCCTCACACCGCTTGATCTAGAGCAGCTGACCGGTGCGCGGCGCGGGGCGCTCTATGGCGCAACATCTAACAAGCGGATGGCGGCGTTCCGCAGGCCGCACAACCGAGCGCCAGACATTGCGGGTCTGTATTTTGCCGGCGGCACGACCCATCCAGGCGGGGGAGTGCCGATGGTCGTTCTTTCTGGACGTGTGGCGGCCACCATGGTGCTGGAAGACTGTTAGCTGTCTTGACAAAAAGGGCGGCCCCGCCTAGCATCGTGGTTGAGAGCGCAGCATGCGCTCAATCTTTATCGAGATATTTAGTGTACTTAACACACTAAGGTGAAGTGAGTTGACCTTCGAAGATGCGCTGGCCACATTGGTGGAGCTGGCACTGCAAGAAGACCTGGGGGATCTCGGCGACGTCACAACCCGAGCTACCGTGCCGGCAGACATGCAGCTAACAGGCCAAGTAATAGCCAAGGGTAAAGGCGTGATTGCTGGCTTGCCAGCGTTTGTGGCTGTCTATCAACGCGTAGACGCCGCACTTGACGTTCAACTCTGCGTGCAAGATGGCGCTGAGGTTGACGCTGGAGCCGCGATCTGCACAGTGAGCGGCAGGGCAGGTTCGATACTGAGTGGTGAGCGTGTGGCCTTGAATTTCCTGCAGCGCCTTAGCGGGATCGCGACACTGACCGCCCGCTTTGTCGAGGCCTTACGCGGAACCCGGACGACGATACTCGACACGCGCAAGACAACGCCTGGATGGCGTCTGCTGGAGAAGTACGCCGTGCGGATGGGCGGCGGGCAGAACCATCGTATGGGGTTGTATGACGCGGTGATGATCAAGGATAACCACATTGCCGCTGCAGGTGGGTTGGAACAGGCTGCGGCGCGTGTGCGATCAGACCCAGTTGCGCGTGAGCTTCCCCTGATTGTGGAAGTTGAAACGCTTGACCAGCTTAGGGACGCGCTGGCGCTGCGGCCAGATCGAATCCTGCTCGACAACATGAGCCTAGACACTATGGCCGCGGCAGTACAGCTTGTGGCGGGCCGCATATCCCTGGAAGCTTCGGGCAACGTCAGCTTGGCCACAGCGCGCGCTGTCGCGGAGACCGGTGTGGATTTTATCAGCGTGGGCGCGCTCACGCACTCCGCGCCGGCATTCGATCTCTCTATGAAACTGCTGCGCCAGAGTTGAGCGCAGGTGAATTGTGTGGAGGATGTTGTGGTTGTATCGCATATGGCAATGCCTGAACAAGTGGCAGAAGAAACGTTGGTTCAGCAGGAAGCGGAAGCGATTGAGCGCATTCGTCGCGCGCGCGCCGTGCTGGGCGATCAAGTGGTCATTCTAGGTCACCACTATCAGCGAGACGAGGTGGTGCAGTTCGCCGATTTCCAGGGTGACAGCTATCAGCTTAGCAAAGAAGGCGCCAAGGTGGCCGCAAAGTACATCGTCTTTGCGGGTGTGCACTTCATGGCAGAGAGCGCTGTTATTCTGGGTCGGGACGATCAAGTGGTGATTCTGCCCAACATGAACGCGGGCTGCAGCATGGCTGACATGGCGAACCTTGAACAGGTTCTTACAGCCTGGGCTGAACTGGAAGATGTATTGGGCGATGATCCTGATCGTCTGGTTATGCCTGTGACATATATGAACAGCGCTGCTAACCTTAAAGCCTTCGTTGGCGAACACGGTGGAACTGTTTGTACCTCGTCTAACGCACGCGGCGCGCTAGAATGGGCGTTTGCACAGCGCGAGAAAGTGTTCTTCTTCCCCGACCAGCATCTGGGGCGGAATACTGGCAAAGCGATGGGCATACCGCTGGAACAGATGGCGCTGTGGAATCCCTTCCAGCCTTACGGTGGACTGACCGACGATCAGATTCGAGGAGCGCGCGTGATTCTGTGGCGCGGCCACTGCAGTGTACACCAGCAGTTCCGCCCTGAGCACGTGCACCTGTGGCGCAGGAATCACCCAGACATCAACATCATTGTGCACCCTGAGTGCATGATGGAGGTTGTTGATCTGGCAGATTACGTTGGTTCAACGTCCTATATCATCAAGACCATTCAATCTGCACTGCCGGGGAGCAAGTGGGCTGTTGGGACAGAGATACATCTGGTAAACCGACTAAAAAACAGTTATCCAGACAAGTTTGTCCAGCTTCTGTCGCCGTTTTCGTGTCTTTGCAGCACGATGTATCGCATCAGTCCGCTGGATTTGGCAAATGTGCTGGAAGGCTTGGTAGAAGGCCGGGTTATCAACCAGATCACTGTCGCACCAGAGGTCAGACACTACGCTAAACTGGCGCTGGATCGCATGCTGTCTATCCCGAAGTAGGGCGCATGAACGACGTACAAACCCACACGCTGATTGTTGGGAGTGGCATTGCGGCGGCAGCCGCAGCACTCCGGCTAAGCGACGATCTTGCACACAACATTACGCTCATTACCCGCGAGGATGACCCTCTCGAAAGCGCTACGGCTTGGGCGCAGGGCGGTATCGTGACGCGAGGTCTAGATGACTCGCCTGAGTTACTGGTGTCAGACATTCTGCGCGCAGGAGCCGGCTTGAGTTCACCAAGAGCAGCAAGGCTGTTGGCGACCGAAGGGCCTGATCTGGTGCGTGAAGTCCTGATTGAGCGCTGCGGCGTGCGATTCGATCAAGACCCGTACGGTGAGCCAGAGTTCGGGCTGGAAGCAGCGCACAGCACACGACGTATTCTGCACGTAGGTGATCAAACAGGCGCGGCCATTATTTCGCGGATGCTGCACACGCTGGCTGACCGGCGCAATGTCAGGCTGCTGACTGGTCACACGGCGGTTGACTTGATCACATTTCCTCATCATGCGCTCGATCCGCTGGCGGTATATGAGCCGATCACGTGCCACGGTGTCTATGCGCTTGATCGGGCTTCACGGGACATCATCAGGGTGCTGGCTGGTAACACTATCCTAGCAACTGGTGGATTGGGACAGATTTTCCGCAATACCAGCAATCCACGCGGCGCACGCGGGGATGGTTTGGCAATGGCCGCGCGGGCGGGCGCGCGCATTGTCAACGCTGAATATGTCCAGTTTCATCCTACGACACTAAGCGTGCGGGGCGCGCCCAATCTGCTCATCAGCGAAGCCGTGCGCGGTGAGGGTGGTGTCCTGCTGACTCCGGATGGAAAACCGTTTATGGCCCGTTACTCCCCGGAGTGGAAGGAGCTAGCTCCGCGTGATGTTGTGGCGCGGGCAATCCATGTCGAAATGATTGAACATGGTTACGAACATGTGTATCTCGACATCGCCAGCAAGCACTCACCGGCGTTTATCCGGGAGCGTTTCCCCCAAATCGTAGCGAATTGCGCACGTTATGGGATAGACGTTACTAGAGATCCCATTCCAGTAGTGCCGGCAGCGCACTATTTCTGCGGCGGCGTACTTGTGGATGACTGGGGGCGAAGCAGCCTAGACGGCCTGTATGCAGTTGGGGAAGTAAGCTGCACCGGTGTGCATGGGGCAAACCGGCTGGCCAGCACCAGCCTGCTAGAAGGGCTAGTTTGGGGCGATCGCGCTGCGCGTCATATTGCGGCTAACCGGCGTGACCCGATTGACGACGCGCGCGTGCCAAGTTGGGTGTATCGCGGTGACCTTGAGCCAGACCCAGCGCTGATTGAAGGCGATATGGCTAGCATTCGCAACACAATGTGGCATTATGTCGGTCTGGTGCGGACTGCGGATCGTCTGGCGCGGGCGCAGCACGATCTGCGCCATCTGTGGCATGAGATCGAGGATTTTTACCGAGCGGCTCGCCTGAGCGATGGTCTGATCGGGCTGCGCAACGCTGTGCAGGTGGCGCGACTGGTGACACTTGCGGCTGAGCGTAACAAAATAAGCCGGGGGACGCATTACCGCGCTGACTCGGCGGACATGAGAACGCAAGTGGCAACAGCCGCTGGCAGATGAGGGACCGTTCTATGGGCGACTTTATCTATCTCGATCACAGCGCAACCACGCCGACGGATCCGCGCGTGGTGGCTGCAATGGCCCCATATTGGACAGAAGTTTTCGGCAATGCGTCCAGCCTGCACCGGCTTGGCAAGGCAGCGGCGGAGGCGCTTGAACAGGCGCGTCAGACAGTCGCGGGCGTTCTGAATTGCTATCCCGCGGGACCGGCTGAGGTCATCTTCACAAGCGGCGGCACTGAAAGCAACAATCTGGCGCTGCGCGGTGTTGCGCATGCGATGCGCGCGCGGGGACGCGGCAGCCACATCGTTACGACCAGCGTTGAACATCACGCCGTGCTGGACGTGGCACGCGATCTGCAAGGCGAAGGCTTTGAGGTATCGTATCTGCCAGTGGACGCCTACGGCCGGGTCACGCCAGAGCAAGTTGTGGCAGCTCTGCGCGAGGATACCGTTCTGGTAAGCGTGATTTACGCGAACAACGAAGTTGGCACAGTGAACCCGATCGCGGCGATTGGCGCTGAGCTGAAAAAGCGCCGCGTTCCATTTCATACAGACGCTGTGCAGGCGCCTGGTCTGCTTCCGCTGGACGTAAAAGCACTGAACGTAGACTTGATGAGTCTGTCGGCGCACAAGTTTTACGGGCCAAAAGGCATTGGCCTGCTGTACATGCGGCGTGCTGTGCCGCTAAAGCCGCAGATCATTGGCGGCGGCCAACAGGCCCACCGGCGCAGCGGCACCGAACCAATCCCTTTGATCGTCGGCTTAGCTGAGGCGCTGCGCCTAGCTGAGGCTGAGCGAGAAGCCACAACTGCCCGGCTGCGCCCCCTGCGGGACAATCTCATTGAGCGTGTGTTGGCTGCTGTCCCAGAGGCGCAGCTGACAGGCCACCCAACAGAGCGTCTGGCAGGGCATGCAAGTTTCACGATGCGCGGTCTTAACGGCGATTCGATCCTGCTCGATCTTGATCAGGTTGGTATTGGCGCAAGCGGCGGCAGCGCCTGCACAACTGGTCAGCAAGAGCCAAGCCATGTGCTGGTGGCCATGGGGATTGATACCGATCATCTTATGGGTCAGATGCGGTTTGTGCTTGGCCGGCACTCAACTGCCACGGACGTTGACCGGTTGGTCTACCATTTAACTGTCTTGGTTGAACGCCATCGCAAGATGGTTCCGCAGGCGGGTTGATGGTGACGAAACTGCATTTGGGATCGTGTGCGCAGTCTGGCGGGACTGGTAAATTTTGCGGACACATGCGGGTTTTTCTACGCTCAGAATCGCCGTCTGTATCCATGATCTTCACCAGTCCCCAGTCTGGCAACCACTTGACAAGCGGTTCACGCGGGGTATTCTTGTGCGCCATGATCATGAAGTCCTTTGCCCACCGCAGCCGTCGCACTTTCCCAGTGAAAGGGTCTGGTGGGCACGGCGCGTAGCGGGACGGCAAGCAACGAAACCGCAGCAGCAAACCCCGGACCCGGCTCGGGGTTTTTTCATTGTGTCGAAGAAAGGGGCAGATGAAGATGCAGGGCACCGTCTCTAAGAATGTGAAGAAAGTTGTTCTGGCCTACAGCGGCGGGCTGGACACTTCTGTGATCGTGCCGTGGCTGCGCAACAACTATGTAGGCTGTGAGGTGATCTGCTTTTGTGCTGACCTTGGACAGGAAGAAGAACTGTCTGGTCTGGAAGAAAAAGCGATCAAGAGCGGGGCCAGCAAGCTGTACATCCGCGATTTGCGTGAGGAATTCCTGAGAGACTTTGTATTTCCGACTATGCAGGCCGGGGCAGTCTATGAGCGTGAATACC
>DAOTWC010000089.1:0-8145 GCA_034435995.1 Anaerolineae bacterium
GTACAATGCGTCGAAACGTTCCTGCCCAGTGCGTTTTTGACTGGCTTCAATAGAGCGCATGACGCCATCGTAGCTGAAATCGAAGTAAGGCTTGACTGGCGGCGTATCCTTGTAGAGCTGCACGCCATCCCACAGCACCATTCTATCCTCGCGCTCAGTCGGGCCGTCCTCTAACAGTAACCGGCCCACCTTGGTGGTAAGGGTATACGAGTCTCGTGGTTTGTCTGCCAATACTTTGCCGACTATCATCTCAGCTTTGCCATAGCCATAGACTGGCGCGACATCATAGAAACGTATGCCCAGTTCCCAGCATTTCTCGATTGTCGCCTCGGCCACGCTCTGCGGAATTGCCTCGTGTAGGCCACCTAGTGGGTTTGTTCCAACGCCCAGTTGGGTCACTGTTATGCCTGTACGGCCAATGTTAACTTGTTTTGTTGGATTCATCAGATGTTCCTCAAACGGTGTTTTTCGAAGCTAAACGATGCCTGTGTTAATCGCCTCAAGCAGGCGATGGGTGTTTAGATCTTGTCGGACAAATTCACCACACATCCGCCCTCGATAGAACACGAGCACGCGATTACACAAATGCACGTACTCGGGCAGTTCCGAAGACACAAACACAACGACGCGCCCTTCATCAGCGAGACTTTGGATTATGCGATAGATTTCCCCTTTGGCGCCCACGTCTACACCTCGTGTAGGATCGTTGAGCAATACGACTGCTGGGTCTGCATCCAGCCATTTTGCCAGTACCACTTTCTGCTGGTTGCCGCCAGAAAGGTGTTTCACAGGTGTTGTGACTGAGTCGGCCTTAATATGCAACTTGGCACTGCGCGTCTGGGCGCGTTCCTTAACAGTTCTCGGCTTCAAAAAGAAGCCGAGGCGACCTAATACACCTGCTGTTACTTGTGCTACATTTGTTGCAATGTCCTGATCGAGCATCAAACCGTCGTTGCGGCGATCTGACGGTATCAGTGCGACATCAGAGCGTACAGCTGCGTTAATTGTGCGCGGTGTGTGCGCGCTACTAGGCAGCGTTACGTACCCCTTGTCAGGTTGACGCAGGCCGAAAATAACCTCCAGCACAGTGTTAGTGCCAGAACCCTCAAGCCCTGCCAAACCCACGATCTCCCCGCGTGCCACTGTGAAAGTCACATCTTGCAGCTTGTCAGCAACGGTCACATGTTCTAGGTGGAGCGGTGCGCCTTCAAGCGGCGTGTAAATACGTTCGCCATAGAGTTCTGATAGTTGGCGGCCAATCATCAGAGCTACCACTTCGGGAATAGTTGTACTGCTTGCGTCGAAGGTTTCGACAATATCACCGTTACGCATTACTGTGATCAAATCAGCAATTTGAAAAACTTCCTCAAGACGATGAGAAATGTAAATAATTGCCACGCCAAGATCGCGCAGGCGGCGAATGATGGTGAAGAGTCTTTCTGTCTCGGCGGCATTAAGGGCAGAGTTTGGTTCATCAAGGATTAGAACTTTGGAGTTAGCAAGAAGCGCCTTAGCAATTTCGACAAGCTGCTGTTCGCCTAGCGGAAGTTGGCCAACAGATTGTCGCAGGTTCATCTGCTCTAGTCCTAATTCTTTCAGAATCGGTAGAGCACGACGTTCCATTTCAGCGCGATTTATCATCCCTAAACGTTGAGGCGCTTGTAGAACAAACATATTGGCAAGAACATCGAGGTCAGGAAACAGATTCAGTTCCTGAAATACAATCGCTACACCGTGCTCATTTGCCTGGTTGACGTTTCTAAAACTCACGCGCTTGCCGGCGACATAAACTTCTCCGCCGTCTGGCTGCTCTGCGCCAGCGAGTATTTTCATAAGGGTGGATTTACCGGCGCCGTTTTCCCCCACGATAGCATGCACCTGACCGGGGTAGACCTGAAAATCTACCCCGATCAGAGCCTGGACACCGCCGTAGTTTTTGACTACGTTATAAACCGCACAGGCAGCAGCGAGTCCGTTAGCATTGGCCATGCTTAGTCGCCTAGAAGATCCGCGTATGATTGCACGCTGGCAGCAAGGTCGGCAAAGATGGCATCGATTTCTTCCTGATAGTAGGCTTGCGTTTCTGCTGTGCCTCGAGATAACGATGCTTCGCGTGCCATGACTGCCTCGACATTCTCTGCCGTGACAACTTCAGGACCAACGTCAATCCAACCACGCGGCACTGGTTTGCCTTCAGCTAGACTTTGCAGCATGGTACGCATCGCTACATAGCCTTGCATAAACGGCTTCTGCCCGACAGCAACCAGTGCCACTCCATCAGCAATTCCCTGAAGGCCGTCCGGGTTGATGCCAATTGAACCAATCAGGTAGTCTGCATTCGGATCGGATTCTTTGATGCGTACCAGACTTGGCAGGTCGTTTTCGCAGTAGCCCACATAGGCATCCGCATCCGGGTATGTAGCGATCACTTCCTGCCAGCGGGCAAAGTTTTCGGTCTGGTCAAAGGCCACATCTAATGGGCCAATCAGCTCAACATTTGGGGCAAGTTCCGCCATCCGTTCCTTGAAACCAACTATGCGGGTTTCGATTAACTCTAGTCCGGGAAGGCAGATGCCGATCACGACGCTTCCTTCAGCGTCTTCCCCACCCAATGCTTCGGCCAGCACATTCGCCATCGCACGGCCTTGATCTTTCTGCTTAGGCGCTGTGTGTACTGAAACAAGCGATGCTGGTGACTCAACGTCGTAAGTGCTTACAACCGCCCCACGCGCCACAGCGTCGTCAATTGGGCGAATCCAGAACTCCGAAGGGAATGCAACAACAACCAGCGCATCAGCTCCAGCCAGAACAGCGTCCTGGAAGATGCTGACGGCAGCAGCAGCATCAAACGCTGCTGGGCCGCCAGTGATGATTTCAGCCCCACATTCGGCAGCAGCTGCTGCTGCGCCAGCCATAAGTTGTTGCGTGTATGGCCCCTGGAAGTGAACAATTGCGGCAGCTGTGAAGTCTGAACAATCGAAGTCTACGCCCGGCTTATCCTGGGCCAACACCGATGACCCGACAAGCACGAGCATGAAAGTGAGCGTTACCAACAACAAGAATGACACGTTAAGCTTGGACATTTTTCCTCTCCTAAATACGTGACACATGTGAAAGGTAATTAGATTGAAAAGTGGTTTGTTTCCTACCCGATCGCACCTCCTCAAAAACAGTCTCAAGATGTTTCCTCCTGTCGCCTTCTGACAAAAGTATCAACGGCGACAGCAACGATGATGACGATCCCGGTGACGAACTGGCTGTAGTTGGCCGAGATTCCGAAACGCGTAATTCCACTGCTGATAACTGCAATTACAAGTGCGCCAAGCGCGGCCCCGCTCACTGTTCCGCGACCACCGGACAGCGCTGTTCCACCGATAATCGCTGCAGCGATAGCCTGCAGTTCATAACCTGTGCCTAGGTTAGGATCAGCGGTCGAAAAGAACGCCAGTGTTAGCATCGCGGAAATGCCGCATAGCCCCCCCTGAAGCATGAGCGTTATTAGCCGTATCTGATTGATAGGGATACCGCTGAGACGTGCCGCACGTGAATTGGAACCTATCGCTTTAACCATAAAACCGTAGCGCGTATAGCGATAGATGATTGTGAGAACGATGGTCAGGATTATGAACGTCCAGATTACCATCGGTACACCGAGAGGAGCGCTGCCAAATGTGAGAAAGAACTCATGCTCCCTAGGCACACCGTAAACAAAGCGTCCCCCAGACACGATCATGGTTAAGCCGCGGTAAACCGAAAGCGTGCCCAGCGTGACGATAATGGCCGGTATCTTCAGCGCATTAGCCATTAGGCCGTTAACTGCACCCAGCATAATACCCAGCACCACACCAGTAATAGCAGCAAGCCAGGGGTTAATCCCACCTTCTACCATCATGATTGCCGCTGTGTTGATGCATAGGGCGTAGATAGAACCTACTGAAAGGTCAATCTCGCCCATCGAGAGCAGAAAAACAGTTCCTAATGCAATAATGCCGTACCAAGCAGCACGTTGACCGACATTAGAAAACGAGTCAATGGTCAGAAAACTGGGGTTAAACAGTCCGATGAAGCCGATCATGAGCATCAGCACTAGGAAAATTCCTAGTTCTTTGCTGGCGCGCAGACTCCGAAGAAAACCCGAAGAGGTCAATCGACTTTGTGAGGGCAGAGCACTATATTTCGCCACGTTCGCAATTCTCCCAATCCACCAAACCACTCAATAGGCCAAATTAGACGACGTCACTACGTCGTGCACAGATGGTCTGTCTCGTATTGTGGAGAGGGAGGAGTAAAAGAAACAGCTATCATGATTTCCTCAAAAAAAGTTGTGAGTCAAATATACTTGTATATACAAGTACGCTTATAAAGCGTAACAGCAATCGCATTGTTTGTCAAGAATGACCTTCTGGGGTGCATCCAGATTTGGGGGCAAGGCTAAGCAACCGCCTGCCACAGAAGATCAAACTGACGAGAGAGAATAGCGGTGCGGAGTTCGATCATCCGCTCCACACCGGGACGGGACCAGTGCATTCCTGGTCCAGTGAGACGCTGTTTGAACTGTTTGACACCACTTTCAACGTTCCCCGAACCAATGGGATAGCTATCGCCGCGCCATTCATGGTATTGCATTCGCCGCTGGTGTGTGTGGAAATAGGCGGCATGGTCAGCCAGATCATGCTGCTGCAAATCGGCCACAATGCACCAAATCCGCCCCATGAATAAGTGTTCGCTCATCTGCTCATACCAGGTGCGGGCTTGTTTTTCGTCGTTGGGATAGCGGGCGACAGCGGCCTGGGCCAGGTGTTGGCGGGCATGGTACCAATCGACAATCTGGACACTGCACGGGAACAAGTCCGCCGCCAAGCGCCAAATCCAGGCAGCGCCATCGGCAATCACCGCCACGTCACCGGCATACGGCAGGGCACTTTGCACGGCTAAGCCCCATAAAGCGGGGCGGAACGCGGCGACATCCCCTACGACAGCGGTGTAAAGCGAATTCTGCTGACGCAGCGGTTGTCCTCTAGCCGTCAAATCACTGACCACACCGATTTTGAGTTCCTTCCAGCCCTCGTGACGCACATGGATCATGCCCCCAGCAAAGGCCACACTCTTGCGGGCGTAAGCATCATAGCGGTGGTGTTCCCATCGTGTCCGTTCGATACTGACCTGTTGCCGCTGCTGCGCCATCTGTTCACATAACCGTTCGCCAACACGCTGCGCTTCCACCCAGATACTGGCATCTGGGATCAACTGTCCCGTCAACCGTTCAAAGACCTGCTCCACCTGGGCATAGGGCAGCAGACCACTCAACCACACCATTTGCTGCCGCAGCCCGCTGCTGTAGACACTGCGGCTCAATCCCAGCGCCTCATCCAGGGGGAAAATGCCCCTGCTTGCAGTGGCGACAATAGTAGTATGTCCGTGTGACTGTGCTGGTGCCTGTGCGCGTGACAAGCTGGCGCGTTTTGTCTCCCTTGTTCCGCATCCGTTCCCCACATCCCGGACACAACACTGCCTCCGGTTGTCCCTGCGCTGATTGACTGAGCATCTGTTGGGTGATCGTCTCGCTTACCGCTTGCCGCATCGCTAACACTTGCTCCTCGATGGTCGTCAAACGGATTTGTCCGCGCTGTAGCTGTTCCAGCACCTCATCCGTCAGCACCGTATTCATGGCTGTCACAGCGGCGGCTACCAAGTGTTGGCGCAATGCCTCTTTTGGCTCTGGCATCGGGAACCCTTTCCAGTACGATTTTCTCTCCTTGCCCTATTTTACCCGCTTTGCCCCCATTCCTGGATGCACCCCAGCAGCGCCGCTCTCGAGAAGTAACCGCCCTCAACCGTCTGAGCGATGGGCGGCGTGGGGATCGACAGGCGGCGGGTTGGAAGAATTGCAGCGACAAATAGAGCTGATCACTAAAGAACTGGAAAACGCGCGCCAACGTATTGAAATGCTGAGCCGGGAAGTGGGCCGATCTTGCCACAAAGGCTACATGGACGCCCTGCGACAGACACGCGACAACCCTCAGCTGTAGGGTCAAAGTAAGCGCCACCAGAGCCGGGTGATAACCTGATGCCGCAACCTAAATCAAAGCACATTTCTTGCCCAGGCAAAATACTCCTCAAGCCCATCAGCAAGCGAAACAGATGGCGTATAGCCGAAAGCTGCCGCTGCCGCTGAGATATCAGCCAGGCTGTCACGCACATCACCAGGGCGAGGCGGGCCGTAGGTGATGTGGGGGGCAGTCCCAGCGATGCTGTACATCAGGTCCGCCAGATAATTGATTGTTACCGAGGTAGCGCTGCCCAGGTTGAACGCTCCAGAGACTCCTGCCATCTGGGCAGCCTGATAGTTGGCCTGGGCCACGTCGCGCACGTTGACAAAGTCGCGGGTCTGTTCACCGTCCCCAAAGATGGTGATTGGCTCATTGTGCAGGATGCAATGAGCAAAGATAGGGATGACGTTGCCGTAGGCATCGTAGCGCTGGTTGACACCAAAGACGTTGAAGTAGCGCAGCGCGACCACTTCGAGATCGTACAGGTAGCTGTAGGCGAGGCCGAGTTTTTCAGCGGCCAGTTTGCTGGCCCCATAGGGGCTGAGCGGCTCAACCGGGTGATCTTCGCGGATGGGCAGCGTCTTGAGTTCGCCGAAAATCCCGGCAGACGACGAGATCACCACCTTGCGGACGCCGCGCTGACGGGCAGCTTCGAGGACGCGCAGCGTGCCCATCACGTTGATGTCCGAGTCGTCGAGCGGGTGCTCGATGGAGCGTTTGTTGCCGACGGACGCGGCCAGGTGGAACACCACCTCAGCGCCGGCGATGGCCTGGGCAAGCGCTGCCTCTCTGCGGATGTCGCCCTCGATGAAGCGCACCTGGGGGAAGGGGGCGAGGTTTTCCCGGTAGCCGGAGAGCAGGTTATCGAGGACGGTGACGGTGTGGCCTTCTTCGACCAGCAGGCGAACGATGTTGGAGCCGATGAAGCCGGCTCCGCCGGTGACAAGCGCTTTCATGGGTGAAAATCCCTTTTGTGTCAGGCAGCCGGGCGACCAACGCGCGCAGCGAACACGCGTATTGTACGGACATCCTGCGCGGTGGGAATGAGCAACTTGAACAGGCTGACCTGGGCGGCCCTGGTCAGCAGCAGCAAGATGATGCCCGCTGAAACCACTTCGCTAAGGAGCAGGGCTAGGGCAGCACCAGTAATGCCGAGCGGCTGTATGAGCAGGAGCAGCAGGAGCAGGGCGGTTTCCAGGCTGACAATCTCACCCAACAGCGCCATCTGTGGACGATTCAGGCCGCGCAGCGCGTCTCCAGCGACTTTGCGCAGGGCAGCCGGCACTGCTGTCACCAGCATGATGATAGCCGGTAAGACAGCGGGTTCGAAGTCCGCGCCGTAAATCAGCGGGATAACGAAGGGGGAGATGACGATAAACAACAGGCTGGCAACTGCTGAGAGCAGGGTGGTCAGGCGGGTGCCCCGTGAGATTTCACGACTCTGCAATTCATTTTGCGTCAAAGCAGAAACACGGGGGAAAATCACAGGCCCTATTGACTGCGGAACAAGACTAACGATATTTGACCAATTTATGGCTACTACTATTAGGCCGAGAGCTTCTGGTGCAAGCATTGCAGCCACAAACATCTGGCTCAACCGGCCATAATAGATAAGATAGGTGGGCAGAAGTGACAGGGCTGTTGGCAAGCCAAACCGGAACAGCGGCGGCCAATAGTTGAACCGTAACCTATAGGGACCTGTAGCGTGTCGAAATGTCACAACGACCGCAAATAGGCTGGCAACTGCATTCGCCAGTAGAAACCCTACTGACAAGAAAGCAACTGTCGCGTTTTGTGTTAAGAATGCAACGATAATTATTGCCAACCAGCCGAATGTTCCCAATGGGCGCAGCAGACTCCAGACCGCAAACTGTTGAATCCCCCGCAATACGCTCGTGGAGACCATATTAACGGCAAAAAGCAGTGCCAGGATCAGGGCATACCAACGCGCCATTGTGACAACATCAGCACTTTGAGCAGGCAGCAAGTAAGGTATAAGCACGAAAGCGGCAAGAGTTACAGGGATGCCCGTAACTGCGGCCAGAATTATGCCTGTGACAAGGTAGCTACCCGCTTCCGAAGGTTTTTTGCCAAC
>DAOTWC010000090.1:0-31003 GCA_034435995.1 Anaerolineae bacterium
CACACCGTTCACGCTGCCCGCGCCGCAGGGGGGACCGGCTCCGGTTCAGCCCCCGGCTCAGGCGCAGAGCGCAGCTCCGCCGGCTGCGCCCGCTGGCGGCAGCGGCAGCTCAGTGCAGACGACGACTGCCGCCGGGGTTAACATGCGCACCGCGCCCAACGGCGCGGTTATCCGGACGCTGGCGTTTAACGAAGCTGTGGTGGTGGACGGGCGCAGCGCGGACGGCAGGTGGGTGCGCGTCAGCACCGCCGACGGCGCGCGCGGCTGGGTTGTGCTCGATTTCATCGTGCTCAGTGGTCAGCAGTTCGCCGGTCTGCCGGTGGTGGAGGGCGGCGCGATCCAGCCTGGCGCGGGCGCGCCCGCTGCGCCAGCCCAGCCGCAGACGGCGCAGGGCGCTGCGCCTGTCCCGTCTGCCAGCACCGCGCCGGTGCGCGGCTTCAGCTACGGCGGTCACGTCGCCAGCCTGAACGAGCGCACAGTCAGCGCGATGCGCACGGCGGGCATGACGTGGGTGAAGAAGCAGATTCGCTACCGGCGCGGCCAAAGCCCCAGCAGCACGGCCGGCATCATCAACGAGGCGCATGCCAACGGTTTCCGCGTGCTGCTCGGCGTGGTGGGCCTGCCAGCGCAGCTGTACGAGCCGGGCTATTTCGAGGACTACGCGGCCTTTGTGGGCGGCGTGGCCGCCCTGGGCGCCGACGCGATCGAGGTGTGGAACGAGCCGAACATAGACCGCGAGTGGCCGGCGGGCCGCATCAGCCCGGCCGATTACACGGCGCTGCTGCGCGCCGCCTACGGCGCGATCAAGGCGGCCAACCCGAACACGCTGGTGGTCAGCGGCGCGCCCGCGCCAACTGGTTTCTTTGGCGGGTGCAGCGGGGCCGGCTGCGATGACGACTTGTTCATCCGCGGGATGGCCGCGGCTGGCGCAGCCAGCTACATGGACTGCCTGGGCATTCACTACAACGAGGGGATTGTCAGCCCCAACCAGACCAGCGGCGACCCGCGCGGCAACAGCGGCCACTACACCCGCTACCTGCGCACGATGATCGATACATACAACAGCGCCTTCGGCGGGCAGCGGCCGCTGTGCTTCACCGAGCTGGGCTACCTCTCGCCGGAGGGGTATCCGCCGCTGCCCGGTGGGTTCGCCTGGGCAGAAAACGTGACCGTGGCGCAGCAGGCTGCCTGGCTGGCCCAGGCGATCGCCATTGCGCGAAACAGTAACGTGCGCCTGGCCATCGTGTGGAACGTGGACTTCACTGAGTACGGCGCTGACCCGATGGCCGGCTACGCGATGATCCGGCCGGACGGATCGTGTCCGGCTTGCGAGGCGCTGGGCCGCTAACCACCGCTTGGACTACGAACTTCACAGCGCAGGCGAGCGCGGGGTATAATCGCCCTTCGTTCGCCTGCCCGAGGGCGGGGCGCGGCCAATACCGGAATTTCGAGGATCGTCAATGTCAGAAGTGCCTGTTCGTGAAGATACCCAGCCCGTTCCACCGGTGCAGCAGACCGCGATGCGCCGGCGTGCCGGCTGCGGCTGCTGGCTGCCCGCCGTGCTGACGCTGCTGACGGCGGCTGCGCTGGCGGCGGTCGGGCTGTTGCTGCCGCCGATTAACTTGTGGAACCGGCTGTTCGGCGTGCAGTACGCCATGCTCGACTCCAACGCCAACGCCGTAAAGGACGGCGGCCTGACCCTGGTTGTGGACCCTGACGCGCCGGGCGCTGGCTTCGGCGTGGTGATCGAACCGCTGGACGCCAGCGCTTTCGAGTCCGGCGCTGGCGGCGCGGAGTGGGCCGCTGCGCTGGCGGCCCGGCCGCCCCAACTGGCGCTGCAGGGGCAGGTCTACCGCATCGCGACCACTGGCACCGCGCCGGAGACGGTGTCGCTGGTGCTGGATGTGCCGCCTGGCAGCAGCGCCGATCTGCTGAGCGTTTACGCTTATGATTCAGCGGTGGGCGAGTGGCGCTTTGTGCCGGCACGCCTGACAGGCGCGGCGCTGACGGCCGCAGTGGACGCCGTGCCGGAACATGTGGCGCTGTTCCAGGCAGCCCCGCCGTCGCAGCCGATTGTGCTGATCGCTGTGGACGTGGTGCAGACGCTGTCGTCAGAGGTGGCGCAGCTTGCCACGATTGTCTCCCCGGCGGGCCTGCAGCCCACGCTGGAGGGCACGCTCACCGGCAGCCTGGCTGCCGGCGTGGACCTCAACGCTGGCTACGCCGTCATGCCCGTGATCCGCAACTTCATTGACCCGCGCGCCCTCGACCCGCAGACGGTGACGGCCGTGCTCAGCAACCGGGCGCTGCGCGACCGTCATGTGACCGAAATCGTCAACTTCGCCAGCGCCAACGGCGTGGACGGCGTGTTCATTGACTACCGCGATCTGCCCGCCGACAGCCGCGACGCCTTCACCGCTTTCGTGACAGCGCTGGGCCAGAGTATGGATCGCAGCGGCCTGGCGCTGGGCGTAGTCGTGCCGGCGGCGGACAACGTTGCTGGCGTGTGGAACACCGGCGCTTACGACTGGCAAGCGCTGGGGCAGGCGGCGGACTACGTGCAGATCAACCTGCCCACCGCGCCCAGCGCTTACACGCCCGGCAGCGATCAGCTCATCGAGGCCATGCTGCGCTGGGCCGTCAGCCAGGTGGACCGCTACAAGGTGTTGATCGGGCTGTCGGCCCGTTCGGTGCGCGAGGCCGCCGGCGCGTTTACGCCAATCGGCTACGCCGAGGGCCTGGCCGGCCTGGGCGACGTGCGGATCGCCGCCGACCTCAGCGAGGGCGGCACAGTGCCGCCGGGCAGCGCTATCGAGGCTGCGCTGGACGGCCTGCGCGCCGTCTCTGGCTATGACACGCGCATCAACACGCCGTTTGTTGAGTACTACGACGCTGACGACGCGCTGGCGGCCCGCGTGTGGCTGGTCGACTCCGGCGCGCTGCGCTTCCGCATGGATCGCACCGTGCCTTTTGCGCTGGGCGGCGTCGCCTTCACCGACCTGCTGGCCCCAGACCTGGGCGCGGGCGTGCTGGAGAGCATCCTCAACTACAAGCTGCAAATCCCTGACGCGCCAGCCGACCGCCAGCTCGCGCTGCGCTGGCGCATCGAGAGCGCTTTCGGCCTGCTGAGCGAGGTCACTACCAGCCTGAATCAGCCGCTGGTGGTGACGATTGAAGCGCCGGACGGCAACTACGCCGTCAACGTGGCGGTGGTAGATGGCGCGGGCGAGATTCCGCGCAGCGGCGCTGCTGTGGCGCTGTTCGCGCCTACTGCCACGCCTACCCCGCCGCCCACGCCCACGCCCACGCCAGAACCGACTGCAACGCCGGCCCCAGTAGCAGCAGCGCCGCAGCCCCAGACCGCCCCTTCAGGCGGCGGGGGCGCTGCCGTTAGGCCGGGGGCGGGCAGCATCGTTGTGGGCAACTTCGAGTACGGCGGCCACGTCACTAGCACAGCCAGCGACCGGGCGGCCGCTGCCATGCGCCAGGCCGGCATGACGTGGATGAAGGTGCAGGTGGGCTACAGCCCCGGCCAGGACCCTGGCTCGGTAGCCGGCGTGATCAACGACGCCAGAGCGCGCGGCTTCAAGGTGCTGGTGGGCGTGGTGGGCCGGCCGGCTGACTTGGCAGCCGGCGGCGCAGGCTATGTGCAGCAGTTCGCCCAGTTCCTGGCAGGCGTGGCAGCCCTGGGGCCAGACGCGATCGAGGTGTGGAACGAACCCAACCTGGATCGCGAGTGGCCGCGCGGCCAGATCAGCGGGGCGGCTTATGCCGACATGCTGCGCCAGGCCTATCAGGCGATCAAGGCCACCAACGGCGGCGTGATGGTGATCAGCGGCGCGCCAGCCCCCACCGGCGCAGAGGCGGCCTTCCCCGGCCAGGTGGTGAACGACGACAACTGGCTGCGCGACGTGGTCAACGCAGGCGGCTTGCAGTGGATGGACTGCGTAGGCGCGCACTACAACGAGGGCATCATTCCGCCCAGCCAGCGCAGCGGCGACCCGCGCGACGGCTACTACACCCGCTATTTCTTCGGCATGCTCGACACGTACTGGAGCATTGTCGGCGGTCAGAAGCCCATCTGCTTCACTGAGCTGGGCTACCTGACCAGCGCCGGCTACCCGCCGCTGCCGCCCTTCTTCAGTTGGGCGTCGAATGTGACGCTGGAGCAGCACGCGGCCTGGCTGGCCGAGGCGGCTGCGCTGGCGTCGCAGAGCGGCCGGGTGCGCCTGATGATCGTCTGGAATGTGGATTTCACCCGTTACGACTCAGATCCGATGGCTGGCTACGCTATGATCCGCGCCGATGGCAGCTGCCCGGCGTGCAGCGCGCTAGCCGGCGCGCGCTAGCCGGAAAGGACACTGCTCAATTATGGTTTCACGGACGTCTAATACGCGCAGGCAGGTGCGCACGTTTGCGCTGGTCTGGCTGGGCATTACGGCGCTGCTGGGCGCCTGCACCTTCGTCGCCATCTACGTGGCCTACGGCGCGCTCAGCCAGGGGCCAGTTGCGGCTGATGCCGCCAGCATCGCCCTGCCGCCTGCTGCCGACGACTCGGCAGTCGCGCTGGCCCCCACCAGCACGCTCATCCCCACCCGGCAGGCGCTGGCCGCTGCGGCGTCGCCCACGCCCGCGCCCACTGAGGACGCCCCCGCTGCGGCGGCGTTTCCTACTCAGGGGCCAACGCCGCTGCCCGTGGACGACCGGCGCTACCAATTGGGCATCCAGGTGCAGTACAGCCTAGACCTCAACCCGGACAACCAGGACATGTGGATGCGCGAAGTGAGCGAAAAGCTGGGCCTGGAGTGGTACAAGCAGCAGGTGCGGTGGGAGGACTTTGAGCGCGAGCGCGGCCGGTATGACTGGACAGTGCTCGACTTGACGATGCCCTCTGCCGCGCGCTTTGGCCTGAAGGTGATGCTGTCTGTCGTCACTGCGCCGGACTGGGCGCGCGAGCCGGGCGTGAACCTGAGCAAACACGGCCCCCCAGCGGATTATCAGGACTATGTCAACTTCGTGACCGCCATCCTGCGCCGTTACCCCGGCATGGTGCACGCTGTCGAGGTGTGGAACGAGCAGAACCTGGACCGCGAATGGACTTCGACGCGCGGCCTCAGCGCGCCCGACTACGTGACCCTGCTGCGCCAAACGTACCAGGCCGTCAAGAACATTGACCCCGGTGTGATCGTGATCAGCGGCGCGCTGTCGCCCACCGGCGGCTGGACCGAGCCGGACGGCCGCGTGTCGGCCATTGACGACTTCTCGTACATGGATGCGCTGATCGCTGCCGGCATGCTCAACTACGCCGACTGTGTGGGGGCGCACCACAACGGCTACAACATCGGGCCGAGCGTGACGTGGGACAGCGTGCCGCCTAATCCGTCGGCCACGTTTCGCGGGCCGTTCGACAACCCGCACCACAGTTGGAGTTTCCGCAGCACATTGGAGACCTACGCCAACAAGATTCGACTGGCTGGCAGTGACCTCAAGCTGTGCGTGACGGAGTTCGGCTGGGCCTCGACTGAGGACCTGGACGGCTACCCGCCGGGCTTTGAGTTCGCCAACGACAACACGCTCGACGAGCAGCGGCTGTGGACGATCGAGGCGCTGGACAACATGGAACGTTGGGGCACGGTGTGGCTGGCTTTTCTGTGGAACTTCAACTACGGGCCGCAGGCCGGCTGGGACCCGACCAACGACAACGTGCCTTACTCGATAATCGGCAAAGACTGGAACTTCCGCCCGGTGTACGACGCGCTGCGCGAGTGGCAGGCTGAGCGCCGGGGGACGCGAGGCTCGTAGTGCGCGCCCGCCAGCGGCAGTGGTGGAACAGGGCCGGGGCGGCGCTGGCCGGGCTGGCCCTGTTTTTTGCTGCCGCCGCGCTGGCGCTGCGCCCCCTGGCCGACCCGCTGCGCGCCGACGCTGTCACCGACCCGCCATTTACGTCGCTCACTTACGGCATCCAGGCGTTTCTGTGGTGGGATTACCACAGCGCCAATCTGCACCTGGACTGGGTGCGGCTGATGGTGTTCAGCCACGTCAAGCAGACCTTTGCCTGGGAGGACCTTGAGCCAGCACCAGGACAGTGGCAGTTCGCGCGCGCCGACGAGATCGTGGCGTCGGTGGAAGCGCGCGGCCTCAAGCTGGTGGCGCGCCTGAGCGACGCGCCGGCGTGGGCGCATCCGTCTATCCCGGGGCGCAAGGATCGCGATTTTATTGACGGCCCGCCAGACCCCGCCTTTATGGACGATTGGGCCGCCTACTGCGGGATGGTGGCCGGGCGCTACGCTGGGCGCATCGCCGCTTATCAAGTGTGGAACGAGCCGAACCTCTCGCGCGAGTGGGGTAGCCGCCCGCCGGATGCCGCCGCCTACACCGATCTGCTGCGCGTCTGCGCCGAGGCCATCCGCGCGGCCGACCCCGCCGCCATCGTTATCTCAGCCGGGCTGGCCCCCACTGGCACGCACGACGCCACCGCTCGCCCGGACGATGTGTTCCTGCAGGAGCTGTACGACGCCGGCTTCCAGCGTTACGCTGATGTGGTAGGTATGCACGCCCCTGGCTTCTCCCCGCCCCAGCTCAGCCCGGACGAGGCCGAGCGGCAGGGCGGGCAGCGCTTTTTCACCTTCCGCCGTGTTGAGGACCTGCGGCGCATCATGGTGGCCAACGGCGACGCGTCGCGCCAGGCGGCTATTTTGGAAGTAGGCTGGACGACCGACCCCGGAATTAATCCGTCTTACGCCTGGTTTGCAGTTGACGAGGAGACACAGGCGCGTTATATGGTTGAGGCGTATCGTTACGCGGCTGAACACTGGCGGCCCTGGGTGGGTTTAATGTCAGCCATTTACATCGCCGACCCATCGTGGACGCCGGACGACGAAGAATACTGGTGGGCCGTGACAACACCCGACGGCTACACCCGCCCGGCGTTTGTGGCGCTGGCGAACATGGCAAAGCACTGCGGCGACCGGGTGATCCCGGCTCGCGCGCCTGACAGCCCGGAGGCGCTCGGACTTGTCTCAGTCAACCCTTGCGATTAGCCTGTTCTTTCACATGGTCGCCACTGTCGTGTGGGTGGGCGGCCTGGTGATTCTGGCGCTGCTGGTGTGGCCAGAGACGCGCCGCATCCTGGCCAGCAGCCCGGCGCTCTACGCGCTGCTCACGCGGCTGCGCAAGCGCTTCTTCCCGCTGGCCAACCTCAGCCTGGCCGTGCTGATCGTAACCGGCCTGTTCCAGATGACGGCCGATCCCAACTATGAGGGTATGCTCACCTTTGACAATGAATGGAGCCGTGCCATGCTGTTTAAGCACATCGCCTTTGTTGGCATGGTGGTGTGCGGCCTGCTGCTGCAGTTTGGGGTGGTGCCAGCGCTGGAGCGCGCCAGCCTGCTGGCCGAGCGCGGCAGGGGCGATCCAGCCGAATGGGAGCGCCTGCGCCGGCGCGAAGTCCGCCTGACGTGGCTCAACGTAGGCCTGGGCGTGCTGGTGCTCGCCTTCACTGCCTGGGCAACGGCGCTGTGAAAACTATATCCGCGGGTGTGGCGCGCCGGACAGCCTTCGCGCTGGCGTTGGGACTGCTGCTGCTGGCTGCCGGCCTGCGCCTGTGGGGCCTGAGCGCGCTGCCGCCCGGCTTGAGCGACGCCGAGGTGGTGGATATCCGCGTGGCTGAAGCCGTGCGCCAAGGGCGCGTAGAGGTGTATTACAACCTGGCGCCGTTGGGGGCGGCAGGCGGCGTCGAGGGGCTGTACCACATGCTGCTGGCGCTGACGCGCGCGTTTACCGGCGGCGGCGCGCTGGGCTACCGCATGCTGTCGGTTGCAGCCGGCATGGTGACGCTGGCGCTGGTTTACGCGTTGGCTGGGCGGCTGTACGGCCGGTTGGCTGGGCTGGCGGCGCTGGGCCTGCTGGCGGTCGGGCTGTGGCCGGTGCTGCTGGCGCGCACTGTCGGTCCGCACACTTTTGTGCCCTTTTTGGTGGCTGCGGTGATGCTTGCCCTGGCGCTGGCGCTGCCGGTGTGCGGCGCTGGCAGCGCCGGGCGCGAGCCGCGAACCGCGCTGTTTGCCGGGCTGGGCCTGCTGCTGGGCGTTAGTTTCTATGTGCACCCAGCAGCTTTTCTGCTGGCGCTGGGCGCGCTGGCCTTTATCGTTTTTGTGATTGTCTCGCCGCGCCGCCTGCCGCCGCGCACGCTCAGCTACGCCGGTTTCGCCGTGCTGGTGGGGTTCATTGTGGCCGTGCCTTACGTAATTTCATCTACCCGCCTGCCGGAGCTGGCCGGGGTTGAGCGGCTGTTTGGCGATTACGACATCACACGTCACCCGCCGCTGCAGGCGATCATTGACACGATCGGCGGGTTGTTTTTTGTGGGCGATGCCAGCCCGGCCCACAACCTGCCAGGCCGCCCCCTGCTGGACCTGGTGAGCGGTGTGTTCGTGCTTCTGGGGCTGCTCACGGCGCTGCGCCAGGGGCGTCACCCGCGCTATGCGCTGCCGCTGATCATGCTGCTGGCGCTGCTGCCGGCGGCCGTGTTCGCTGCCGCTGCGCCCGATTTCAACGCTATGAGCGTGCTGCTGCCGCCCCTGGCGCTGCTTTTCGGGCTGGGCGTGACGACGCTGCACAGCAGCCTGCGCGGGCGGGCGCGCGCCGCGCTGCTCGTTGGGCTGCTGGCGCTGCTAGTCTTTAACCTGAACTGGATGGGCACGGATTTGTTCGTTCGCTGGCCCCAGCTTGAAACGGTACAGCAGGCCTTCAATGGGCGCACCGGGGCGCTGGCCCGCTACCTCGACAACACAGCCGGCGAACTGCCCACGCTGCTGTGCACGCCCACGCGAACCGGGCCGTCTCCCCAGCTCACCGAAGCCCAGCGTGTGCTGCTGGCCATGAACCGCCCCCGCGGCGCGCTGCGCCTAGCGGACTGCGGCACAGGTCTGGTGCTGGCGCAGGGCGGCGAGCGTCAGCAGGTGGTTCTGACCGAGCCGGGCGGCCTGGAGAGCATTCCGCCGCCGCTGCGCCGCTGGCTGGAAAGCGGCACACCCTTAGTCAGCGACAGCCTGCCGCCTAACACCGTGATCGTGATGGATGTGTCGAGCGCGCTGGCCGACCAGATCGGCCTGTTCACCATAACTGCGCCCGTGTCCTACGCGCCCGACGCCCCCGGCGGTGCGCAGGAGGCGGCGCTGCCGGTGCGCTTTGGCGGCAACATCACGTTTGTGGGCTACGAGACCAGCACCACCCGGACGTTCAAACCGGGCGATGTGGTCACGTCCGTGACTTACTGGCGCGTGGACGGCCCGCTGCCGCCCGATATGCGCCTGTTCACGCACGTGCTGGCCGACCCAGCGTCCATTGCGGCACAGACCGACACGATCAGCGTGCGGCCTGCCAGCCTGCACCCGCGCGACATCTTCATTCAAGTGACGTTCGTCACGCTGCTCGACTCAACGCCGCCTGGCGAGTATGATATGTCCATCGGCGTGTACCAGGACAGCGACAAGACGCGCATGCCGGTGCTGGACGACGACAACCAGCAGCGCGGCACGCGCTTGTTCCTGCCCGGCAGCGCCTTTACAGTGGCTGGCGAGGGCGGCGGTTGAACGCGCTGCCAGCCTGCTGCCATTCAGCGCCCGGCAGGACAGCGCACACCGCTTTTTTTGCTGCATGTTGTTCACTGACGCTCCTGATTACCGGATTAACGGTTAGAGACTGACTGATGTTCGAAATCGTCTTCCTGGGGACTTCAGCCTCGGCGCCATCGGTGCACCGGGGGCTGAGCGCCCAGGCGGTGCTGGCCGGCGAGCACCGCTTCTTGATTGACTGCGGCGAGGGCACGCAGCGCCAGATTCTGCGCAGCGGCATCGGCTTCAAGCGCCTCAACCGCATCCTGCTGACGCACGCGCATCTGGATCACATCCTAGGGCTGGGCGGTTTGGTGTCCACGTTCGCCCGCTGGGAGAACATCACCGAGCTGGAAATCTGGGGCGGGCGCGCCACGCTCGACCGGGTGCAGAACCTCCTGTACGGCGTGGTGCTCGATTTCGAGCGCCTGCCGATCAAGATACATCTGGTTGACATCAAACCGGGCCGCATCTTCAGCGCCAAAGATTTCACCGTCAGCGCCTTCCCGGTGACGCACCGCGGCAGCGGCTGCTTCGGCTTTGTGTTCCAGGAAAAAACACGCCGCCCGTTTCTGGCAGAGCAGGCTGCTGCGCTGGGCGTGCCGTTCGGCCCGGAGCGCATGCGCCTGGTGAACGGCGAGGCCGTCACGCTGGCCGACGGCCGCGTGATCACGCCGGAAATGGTGCTGGGCGCGACTATCCCCGGCGTGAAGCTGGTGCACATCGGCGATATCGGCCGGCTGGACAACGTGCGCGACCACGTCGCCGGGGCCGACGCGCTGGTGATCGAGGCCACGTTCCTGGCGCAGGACGCCGACGCGGCCCGCGCTTTCGGCCACATCACCGCGCGGGAGGCGGCCGAGCTGGCGCGCGACACCGGCGTGCGCGCGCTCATTCTGACGCATGTATCGCGGCGCTACCGCGAGCGCGACATCGTCCAGGAGGCGCGCAGCGTCTTCCCGGAGACGCACGTCGCCCGCGATATGGATCACTTTGTGCTGCGGCGCGGCAGCCTGCCGGAGAAGCGCCAGGCCGGGCCAGGCCAGAGCTGCGCCGACGACACTGCCTACATTGAGGAACAGGAGGGCATCGCCGATGGATGAACAGACCCGTGCCCGTCTAGACGACTATGTAACCAGCCTGTACGCGCGGCCAGATGCTGCGCTGGCCGCCATTCAGGACAAGGCTGGCCGCCAAGCGCTGCCGCAGATCAGCTTGCAGCCGCACGAGGGCCGCCTGCTGCAGGTGCTGGCGCGCGCGGTCAGCGCCCGCCGCATCGTGGAGATCGGCACACTGGCCGGCTACAGCGGGACGTGGCTGGCGCGGGCGCTGCCAGACGACGGCCGGCTGTACACGCTGGAGCTGAACCCCAAGCACGCCGCTGTCGCCCGCGCCAACTTCGAACGGGCGGGCGTTGGCGGGCGCGTTGAAGTGCTGGAGGGCGACGCGCTGGCGCTGCTCGACGGCCTGCGGGCGCGCGGCCCGTTCGACCTGGTGTTCATTGACGCCGATAAAGAGCGCTACCCGCAGTATCTGGATTGGGCCGTTGACAACCTGCGCGTGGGCGGCCTGGTGACGGCCCACAACGCCTTTCGCCACGGCGGCGTTTTGGCCCCGGCAGCCGACGCCGACCGCGCCATGCACGCCTTCAACCGCGCGCTGGCCGAGCACCCGCGCCTGCTGGCGACGATTATTGGTGTGGGCGATGGCATGGCAGTGGGCATAAAGCTTTCGTGACTGCTGAACGGGTCTGTGTCAGAGCCTGTAAGAAACGCCTGTCTGTTTTCTATCGCGCGCGGATACCCCAGTCAGTCGGCCAGCTTGCGCGCTGCGGCGCTGGTGATATATTATAAATTTCAGGCTGGTGTGCCTTGTTTGCCGGTTCGCGCGTGCGGCGCGCTGAACAGCCGACCACCGGTTTTATTGCTGGCGTGCACCACATTTGGAGGCTCAGTACTATGCGCAAGCTCGTTGTTACACTCGTGCTGTTAAGTCTGGTGTTTTTGTTTGTGGTTCCCAGCTTCGCTCTCGGTGGGGGGCCGGTGGCGACGGGGGACATCAGCAGCGCGGCAGCACAGGCTGTTGATGCGCGCTGCCCCGGTTCGCTGGTGCCGCGCCTGACGGTGGGCGGCACGGGCGTCATCGCGCAGCGCTTCAGCAGCCTGCGGGCGGCCCCAGGCGGCCCAGCGTTCCGTATCGTGTACGCGCCAGCCACGTTCCGCGTGCTGGCTGGCCCGGTGTGCGCCGGCGTAGTGCCGCTGAACTTCTGGCAGATTGACTACGGCGGCGGTCTGGTGGGCTGGGCAGCCGAGAGCCAGGTGGTGAGCGAGTTTGGCGTCAATCAATACTGGCTGGCGCCGGCGGCTGTGACGACGGTAGTGCCGCCGACGGCGACAGTGCGGCCGCCCACTGTGGTCCCGCCAACTGCTGCGCCCGGCACGTGCGCGGGTTCGCTGCCGCCGCGCCTGACAGTGGGCCGGCCCGGCTCGATTGCGCAGCGCTTCAGCAGCCTGCGGACGGCCCCAGGCGGCCCGGCGTTCCGTATCGTGTACGCGCCGGCCACGTTCACAGTAGTGGGCGGCCCGGTGTGTGTGGGGAACCTGCTGTTCTGGGAGATTGACTACGGCGGCGGCCTGCGCGGTTGGGCGCTTGAAAGCCAGGTGGTGAGCGAGTTCGGCCTGAACCAGTACTGGCTGCGCCCCTGACCTTTAAGCGGCGGCCCCTCTCCCGCTGTTAAAGCGGGAGAGGGGTAATAATTTGATACAAGGGGGAGAGGGCGTTCAGCCCTCAAAGCGCCACTCGCGCAGCATGGCGGCGACCAGCGCCGCCCGGCGCGGCAAGCTGGCGATCACAACGTGTTCGTGGACGGCGTGCAGACCATCGCCCTGCGGCCCTAGGCCGTCAAGCGTGGGCACGCCCAGGTAGGCGGTGAAGTTGCCGTCCGATGCGCCGCCGCTGCCGTCCTCGCGCACCGTCAGCCCCAGCCGCTCCCCGATAGCTTTCACCTGCTGAAAAGCGGCGATCATCTGCGCGTTGCGCTCCATAGGGCCGCGCGCGTGGTGCTGGTGCACGCTCACCCGCGCGCCCGGCACGAACGGCTCCAGCGCCATCACCTGGGCGTTGATCGCCTCATAGGCTGCCGCGCTCAGCGTGCGCACGTCCACCGTGGCCTCGGCGCTGGCTGGGATCACGTTCGACGCGCTGCCGCCCTTGACCATTGTTACCGAGACCGACGTGCCGTTCTTCAGGTCGTTGAGGCTGGTGAGCTTCATGATCTGCTGCGCCAGGTCCACAATGGCGTTGATGCCCTGCTCTGGGGCGTTGCCGGCGTGCGAGGCGCGGCCCTCCACCTTAACCGTGTAGGTGGCGATGCCTTTGCGCCACGTCTTGAGCGCTTCTTCTGGCGTGGCCGGTTCCATCACCAGCACCAGCCCGCACTGGCGCGCGACCTGCTCGATCACCGGCTGCGAGTAAGTGCTGCCCACTTCTTCGTCCGTGGTCATAAGGACCCAGATCGGGCGGTGGGGCAGCTCGCCGCGCTCGCGCAGGCCGCGCAGCGCGGTCAGCGCGATGGTGATGCCGCCTTTCATGTCAATCGCGCCGGGGCCGAACAGCCGTCCGTCCTCGTCAATCCGCACCGGGCGCTCAGCCAGCGTGCCGATAGGCCACACGGTGTCAATATGAATGAGGAACAGGATCGGCTGACCGGGCGCGCTGTCGTTCCATTTGGCCAGCAGGAAGTCGCCAACGTCCTGCTGTGGGAAACTGGTGATGGAGTCGGCCCCCAGCGCCTCGAACTGCTGGCGCATGAAGGCCCCCAGGCGGTCTACGTCGGCCTTGCTCTGCGTGAAAGTTTCGTAGCCGACAAGCTCGGTGAGCAGGTCCACCATACGCTGGCGCTGCCCCTGGAAGTAGGTGAGCAAATCTGACATGAGCTGTCCTCTGGCTGCTGCGAGATAGTATCGGACACGCGGCGGAGCAGCCTTCGCGCCGCTGTCTAGAACGGACACAGGTCAGTTGCTGTGTAAGTCGGGCTGCGGCTGCCGTAGCGGTTGATAAGGCTCAGCGCTTCGGGCCGCGCCGTAATTATATCCTGAACGGCAGCGCACGCGCTACGCAGGTTGTTGCTGGTCTGGAAAGCGCGCCAGAAGGCCTCGCCCAGCAGGGCGTAGACCGGGGCCGAAGCCGGATCAGGGTAGAGGCGGCCCAGCTCTTGATAGGTGGCTAGCAGCCGCCGATCCTCGGTGTAGGCGTAAGCCGTTAGCAGGCGGTAGAGGGCGTAAGCCGTCAGCACGATCTGGTCGTCGTTGTGCCAGTTGCGCAGGCTAGTGTCGCTGAGGGCCAACGCGTACTGTTCAGCAGCGCGCGCTGCGTCTTGGCGCAGCAGGCTGCGGTCGGCCTCGTGGATCACCTGCACGCGGAAGCGTGGCGGGTCAAGCTGGGTGATGGACAGCGCATAGCCGACGCCGTCCCAGTCATAGATCGTGACGCCGGTGCGCAGCGGGCCGGTCTCGGCTGTGCCGCTGCTGGTGAGGCGAACGGCGATCTCCAGGATGCCGTCGCCGTCCACGTCGGCCAGAATGGGCAGGATGGGGCTGATGATGGGGGTGGCCAGCAGCGAGACGAAACTGCCCGTGTCGCGCTCCCAGCTCAGAAGCTGGGTGCGGTAGGCGCAGGCGCTGCCGGCCGCCTCGCACCGCTCAACAGTGTAGAGCAGGTCTGGCCGCGCGTCCAGGTTGATGTCGCCAGCGTGGATGATCTGGGTAGGGCCGTCGGTAAAGGCCTCGTGCAGGGCCGTGTAGCGCCCGCCGGCGCAGGCCAGCGCCAGCAGTGCCGCGCTGCCATCTGGGAGCTGGACGACGACCAGCACATCGGGGACGCCCTCGCCGGTCAGGTCGGCGTCGGCGCGCACGGCAGCGGCCGCCGGCGGCAGTCCCCACTCAGCCTGCATCAGCGCAGCCAGCGCCTGAGGCGCGCCACCGGCTGACAGAAAAGCCATCACAGCGTCCGCAGCTTGGCGGCTGGAGGCGGGCAGGCCGCCCAGCGCAGGGCTGGCTGGCGGCGGGCAGGCGGCGTAATCGGGCGCGGCGGTAGGCCGGCGGGCCAGCGCCACCGCTGTCGCCGGGTTGAACGGCTGGCCCGCGCTGGCCGCCTCGACCGTCGGCAGCAGGCCCACAACCAGCCGGCCGGGGGTGATGGTGGGGAAGGGGGCAGCGGCGGGGGCGGCGTCCGGGTTGGGCGCGGCAGCGCAGGCCGTCAGCGTCAGGGCCAGGGCGAGCAGCAGTCGAGCTAACATACGGCAAGTATACCTGCGCTGTGCGGAATGCGCATTGGTAATCACCTCACCCCCGTCTCGCTGACGCAAGGCTGCCTCCTCAGCCATTTGGCCTGCGCCCGCAAGGGCAAGAGGGGATAGGGGGTGAGGTTCAGCGCGCGCCAGGCGCTACTGCTCGTCGCGAAGCTGCTCGATCAGGCGCAAATCTTTCTTCAGGCTGCGATGGCGGATGACCAGGCTGGCGACGTAAAAGCCGAGGATGCCGAAAGTCACCACCAGACCGAGGATGAGGTAAGCGGTTGTGTCGGGCATTGTGAACGGTTCTCCTGTGCAGCGGTGCAAGCGGGCGCGTCAGCTTCCGGTGACCTCGGCCTTGAGCGCTTCGACGCGGTCGTGCTCGGCCTGCAGGCGGTAGCGATGCCACAGCAGCGTCACCGGGACGAGCAGGCCCCACACGATCATGTTGACGCCCAGGGCCGCGCCCACGCCGGGCGTCGCCGCCAGCTCGAACGACCCCTGCGCGTCCTGCGGGCTAGGGCCGATCACTGCCGGGTGGATCGTGTCCGGCCGGATGCGGATAATGACCAGCGTCATGATGACGGTCACGATGGCGACGATGCCGTAGACCGAGGCGAAGCGGCGGCGCTGCTCAACGTTCTCGATGCCGGCGCGCAGCATGAGATAGGCGGCGTAGGTCAGCGTCATAATGGCAGACGACGTCAGGCGCGGGTCCCACGTCCACCACGTGTTCCAAATTGGCCGCGCCCAGACTGACCCGGTGATGAGATTGACCAGCGTCAGCGCCAGGCCGACCTCTGCGCCGGCCAGCGCCAGCGCGTCCCAGCGAGGCTGGCGCGTGCGCAGGTACTGAATCCCGCCAACGACTGTCACGCTCAGCGCCAAGAACGCGCCGAAGAAAGCCGGCATGTGAATGTAGAAGATGCGCTGCACGTTGCCCTGCGTGACATCGGTCCCGGCGTAGCCCAGCCCCATATACAGGGCGGCCAGCACCATCAGGATGGTTACCAGGGTGAGGACGCGCAGCAGCGGCGGCCAGGCGGCAATGCCTGCTGGTGTGGTTTGCGTCCCGGCGCTGCTGGCCGGAACCCCTGAGACGGCGCTCATGCGATGTGTTCTCCTCCACACAAATGCGATGCAGCTCACAGTCCACAGCGGTCAGCCGTCAGTTGAGGCGCGCTGCAACGCGCGCTGTTTTCTGCTGGCGGCTGACGAGCCTTGACTAGCAGCCTCTCGAACGATAGCGAAAAATCTTAGCATATCTACAGAAAACTATCAAAAAACTAATCCTCGATCACGTAGTCGAACAGCAGGTAGCACAGCGTGAGATAGATCACGTTGACGACAACAAGAATCTGCGGCCAGGCGATCCAATCCTCAAGCGGCGCGCCGTTGAGGATGGCGGTGGTGGCGCGCACCGCGCCCAGCAGCACTGGCAGCGCCACTGGCAGCATGACGATAGGCAGCAGCGCCTCGCGGGCGCGTGTCTGCACGGTCATAGTGGCCAGCAGCGTGCCCACCACCGAGAAGCCCAGCACGCCCAGCGCCAGCACGACCAGCACCCAGGGCTGCACCAGGTTGAGGTTGAACAACACGGTCAGCAGCGGCAGCAGGATCAGCCCGACGGCCAGCGTGAACACAAAGTTGCCGGCCAGCTTGCCGAAGAACACCGCGCTGCGGGCGATGGGGGCCAGCAGCATGGCGTCCAGGTTGCCTTGGTCGCGCTCGCCCGCCAGGCTGCGGTTGAGGCCGATGATGCTGGCGAAGGCCACCGTCACCCACAGCACGCCGCCGATAGCCTCCTGGCGGGCCAGCCGGTTCAGCTCTAGGGCAAAGCTGAAGATGAGGATGCTCAGCAGCGCGAACAGCGCCATGCTGCTGACCAGCTCACGGCTGCGCAGTTCGGCGCGCAGGTCCTTGGCGACGATGGCGGCGACAGCGGCTAGGAACGGCGTGTTCATCGGGACACCGCCAGGCTGGTGACGCGGGTGTACTCGGCGGCCAGCGCTAGCCCGCTGAGGGCAGCAGCGGGCGCGTCGTAGCCGACACCGCCGCGCGAAAGGATCAGCACGCGGCTGGCGATCTCTGCCGCGCGCTCCAGTTGGTGCGTGGACATGACAATGGTGCGGCCCTCGGCGTGGGCCTGGCGCAGCAGGCCGTCCAGCGTGAGCGATGCGTCCTGATCCAGGCCGGTGTACGGCTCGTCGAGCAGCAGCACGTCGGGGTTGTGGAGCAGGGCGCGGGCGATACTGAGGCGCTGCTGCATCCCGCGCGAGAACGTGCGCACCAGGCTGTCGGCACGGCGGGCCAGCCCCACCTGTTCCAGACGGGCGCGGGCGCGGGCCTCCGCCTCGGCGGGCGGGATGGCGTAAAGGCGGGCGAAAAAGCGCAGGTTCTCCAGCGCAGTCAGGTTCTCGTAGAGCAGCACTTTGTGGCTCACCATGCCGATCTGGGCGCGAACGGCGGCAGCTTCGCGCGGGATTTCCCAGCCACCGACGAAGATCGCGCCGCTAGTGGGCTTGGTCAAGCCAGCCAGCAGGCGCAGCAGCGTGGATTTGCCGCTGCCGTTCGGCCCCAGCAGCGCCACGAACTCGCCGCGCCGCACCTGCAGATCGAGCTTGCGCAGCACCACCAGCAGGTCATAGGCTTTGGTGAGCGCGCGCGTTTCGATGAGCGGCGGCGCGTCAGCCATGGCTGGGGCCGCCTGGCGCGCTGTCCTCGCCGATGAGCTGGGCCAGGCGCGCCTTAAGCTGCCGGCGCTGATGATGGTACAGGTCGTGGTTGATCTGTCCCCGGTCGTGCGCTTCGTCTAACTCGGCGATCTGGCGCGTGAGGGCGTCAATCAGGCGGTTCTTGTCCACGACAGCCGGCGCAGCAGCGGGGGCGCGCCGCCGCCGCGTGAGCGTGTAGGCCGCGCCGAAGGCGATCGCCGCCCCGGCAGCTACGCCGACCAGCCCGATCACCAACGTGTTGGAGGCCACTGCGCCGCCGGTCTCGATCTGAGCGGCGGCGGGCGCGCTGTCCCCGGAAAGCTCGAAGCGAAAGACGTCGCCCGGCAGCAGATTAAGCGTAGAACCGTAGCCGTTGTAGACGCTTTCGCCCACCGTCTGCGGGCCGATGGCTGGGAACTGATCGCCGGCGGCGCTGAGCGACAGCGGGCTGAGCAGCAGCCGCGCCGCGCCCTGGAAGGGATAGCCGACCGGCTGCTCGATGATCGCGCCGCCGTTGTAGGGCAGGAAATACACCACCTGGAACACGTGGTCGTCCCCCGGCACAACCGGCATGGTGTCAATCACGACGGGTTCGGGCTGCAAGCTGTCCACCAGATAGCGATCCTGCGCGCCAGGGAAGCCGAGCACGACCGCCCCCACCGGCAGCGTGACGAGCACCGAGGCGAACTGCGTGTCGCTGACGGCGCGGCTGCTGGTGAACAGCCGATCCGACAAATTCTCGAAAATGAGCACCTGCGCCACCTGCAGGCCGTCGGCGATGGCGTTGATCTGCCACACAGCGCCAGTGATGCGGATTACGGCCGGGTCCTCGGTGAGTTCGTAGATCGTCACGGGGAGATCGAGCGCCGGGCTGGCGCTGCTGCCGCGCGCCACCGCGCTGGCGAACGTGCGGTCGCGGTAGCCGACGGTGACGGCGTAGGAGTAGCCGTCGGCGATGGTGACGTTGTCGAAGCGGAAGCGGCCCTGATCGTCGCTGGTGGCGGTGAAGCGCTCGCGGTTGAACTGTGGGTCGAACACGAACAGGCTTACCGGCAGCCCAGGCGGAACGATGCCGCCGGCTGTGCCGTGCGCGATCTGCCCGCTGACGACGCCGACAGCGGCGGGAGATGCGTCCTCGGTAGCAGCAGGCGGCGCGTCCTGCGCGGCGGCCGGCAGCCCGCCGCCGAGCGCGGCAGCCAGCAGCAGAACCAGCACAGCGGTCTGCGCGGCGCGTTTGGCAAATGCAGTCATGTCACCTGATTTCTGTGTGCGCGTCAGTGCTGTTCGCCGGCCAGCCGCTGACGGTAGGCCTTGATGGACGCCTCAATGGCGGCGTCAATCGCCTCGTCAGCGGCGGCGGTGTCCTTCACAGCGCCCTGGATGATGCTGTGGCTGTGCAGGTCGTCCAGGGCGCGCAGCACTTGAACGCCGCGCTGCACCCACACTTCGCGCTCTTGAGCGTGGTCCTCAGGCGCGATCTTGCCGGTAGCGTAATCCTCGTCCAGGTCGCGGATGTTGGTCAGCACGCGCTCGTAGTACACCAGCAGGCGCTCGCGCTGCTTTTGAAGCAGGGCGTTTTCCACCGCAGCCCGTCCCTGGCCGCGCCGCAGCGGCAGGACGACTGCGGCGGCGGTCAGCAGCAGGATGACCAGCGAAACGACAATCCCCTCGATGCTCATAACGCCGTCTTAAGCCCCGTCGTTGAGGACGCGCTCCAGGATGCGGCTCAGAACGGCCTCACTGGTGGGCGCGTAGATAAACTGCACGATGTTGCCCTCGCGGTCTACGATGAACGTTTCTGGCACGCCCTGAATGTGATAGAGCATGCTGGAGATGCGCGTGCCGCGGTCGGGCGCGTTGGGGTAGGTCATGCCGAATTCCTCGATGAACGCCAGCGATTTTGCGTCGGCGTCGGCGTAGGTGATGCCCAGCACGACCACATCGCGGTCCTTGTAGCGCTGCCAGATGCGCTCTAGGTCTGGCGCTTCGTCGCGGCAGGGGCCGCACCAGCTCGCCCAGAAGTTGATGACCACTACCTTACCGCGCAGCTCGGAGAGGGTGATCGTCTCGCCGTCAAAGGTAGTCACGGTGAAATCGGGTGCAGGGCCAGCGGTTGGCTGCACCTTTTGGTTCTGGCGCGCCAGCGCCACGCCGAACACGGCCGCCACCACCACGATGCCGGCGATCAGCGCGATCGAAATAATGCCGAAACGGCGCCGGGGCACTTCTTCGGCTTCCAGTTCCTCAAAGGGCAGTGGTGTTTCTGTCATCACTTATCCTGTGAAGGCCGCGCCTAGCGCCGCTGCAGCAGATCGGCTTCTAGGCGGGCGCGGTAGTCGTCGTCGGTGGCGCGGCTGGCGGCAGCGCCCGCTTCAACGACCGGCGCGGCTGGACGGCGGCTCTGCCAGCGCAGCAGCACATACGCGCCGGCCACCAGCGCCGCCGCGCCCATCAGCCAGGGCGTGACCAGCGACAGGGCGCGCAGCGTCGGGTCCTGCGGCGTGCCCACCACGCGCTCGCCGTAGCGCAGCACGAATGCGTCCTTGACTTCCTGCTCGCTGAAGCCGCCGGCCAGCATCTCGCGGATTTCCTCGCGCCAGTCGGCGCAGGCGGCGGTGGGGCACACGTCCAGCGGAATGTTCTCGCAGACCGGGCAGTACATGTCGCGGGCGACGGCGTTGACCTCGTCATCGGTAATGATCACGTCCTGCGCGGCTGCTGGCAGCGCCAGCACAGGCAGGAGGATGAGGACGATAAGCTTCACAATCCAGTTTCTTGTGACCTCACCCCCTAACCCCCTCTCTATGTGGAGAGGAGGAGTCCTGCGCCAGGGGGACGAGGGTAAGGTTCTGATCAGTCGGGTCATGCGGCTGCTCCTGCGCGGCCCCTCCCGCGCGCGGTTTCCTCAACGCGGATGGCCAGCGGCTCGGCTGGCCAGGCGGCGATCAGCGTCCCCAGGATGAGGACCAAGCCGCCCCACCACACCAGGTTGACCAGCGGGTTGATGTACACCTTGAAGGTGGCCGTTGTGTGGCTGACCGGCTCCCAGCCGATCAGCAGCACGTAGAAGTCGTTTTCCAGCGTGCTGTGCGCTCCGGCGATGGTCATCGGCTGCTGCGGGTAGCGGTCAATGCGCGGGCGCAGCTGGGCGATCTCCTGCCCGCCGCGAATGACCGTTACGTCGGTGATCTGCATCAGGCGGCCGTCCTCGGCGATGGCTTCGGTAAAGCCGTCGTAGCGCAGCTCGTAGTCGGCGATGCGCAGCGTCTCGCCCAGGCTGATGGTGCGCTGCGTTTCCTGCTGGAAAAGCGTGCTGCCGATTACGCCAATGCCGATGATAGTGATGCCCAGGTGCACCACGTAGCCGCCGTAGCGGCGCCGGTTGCGGGCAAACAAAGCAGTGGCGGCGCGCGGCCAGGTCTCGCCCAGGCCGCGGCGGCGGGCCGCTGCGCCGCGGTAAATCTCGTACAGCGCCACGAACCCGGCCAGGCCGACGATGCCGTAGCCCACCAGCGCGACCGGCGTGCGCATCCCGCCGATGAACATCAGCGCGACGAAGGCCAGCGTCAGCAGGCAGGGCACGGCCAGCGCGCGCCCTAACCGGCTGAGCGAGGTGTAGCCCCAAGCCGACAGCGGGGCGACGCCCATCAAGATATAGAGCGCAGCGAACAGCGGCGGCGTCACCTGCATGAAGTACGACGTGCCCAGCGTGATGCTGGTGTTCATGAACAGCTCCGACACAATGGGCGCGCCGAAGCTGCCCCAGAAGATGGCCAGGAACAGCGCCACGAAGATTACGTTGTTGAGCACGAACAGCGATTCACGGCTGAGCACGTGGGTGAACTGGTGCTCGTCCTTAAGTTCGCCGCGGTTCCAGCGCCACAGGATCAGCCCGACGGAGACGACAGTCATGCCAGCCCAGAACAGGAACATCGGGAAGCCGATCTCGCTGCGGGCGAAGCTGTGCACGCTGTCAATCAGGCCGCTGCGGGTGGCGAATGTGCCGAAGATGACGGCAGAGAACGTGCCGATCACCAGGAACATGTTCCACACCTTGAGCATGCCGCGCTTCTGCTGGATCATGACGCTGTGCAGGAAGGCTGTGCCGATCAGCCAGGGCAGGAAGGCGGCGTTCTCCACTGGATCCCAGCCCCAGTAACCGCCCCAGCCGAGCACGTCGTAAGCCCAGCGCCCGCCCAGGATCAGGCCCAAGCCCAGGAACAGCCAGGCCACCAGCGCCCAACGCCGCGTGGCGTTGATCCAGTTGGTGGAAAGGTCGCCAGAGGCCAGCGCAGCCATGGCAAAGGCGAACGGGATGACGAAGCCGACGAAGCCCAGGTAGAGCATGGGTGGGTGGATAATCATGCCGAAGTGGCGCAGCAGAGGGTTGAGGCCGTTGGCCGTCTCGGCCAACCGGACTGATGAGGGCGGCACGGCGTTGGCTGGGATGAACGCCGTCCGCACGACCTCGTTGTTGCTGAGAATCCAGAAGCGCTCGAACGGGTTCTCGTAGAACAGCGACAGCCCCAGGAAGAAGGCCAGCGTCGCCATCGTATAGGCAATGACGTAGGGCATCAGGCGGCGGTGGCTGCGCCAGTTCAGCAGAAGCGCGCTCACAGCAAACAGGCTCATCAGCAGCGACCAGAACAGCAGCGATCCCTGCTGCGCCCCCCACAGCGCGGTTACGCGGTAGAAAAACGGCGTGCTGGGGTCAGTCACCGACCACACATAGCTGATCTGATACTGTTGGTTGATGAGGCCCACCAGCAGCATGGCGGTAGAAATCGCAAGCAGCGGGAAGGTGGCCAGCGCAGCGTTGCGGGCGCTGCGCACCCAGCCTTCGCTGTGGGTGCGCCCGCCGTAAACGCTGGCGGCAACGGCGTAGAGCGCGGCGATGAAGGCCGCAAAAAGCGTGGTCAGACCGATTTCTGCGATCATAGGCTGGGCCGTTTACGCTCCCGGGTGCTGGCCGATAGACTGGTCCGGCCCGGCTTCTTCGAAGCGGCTGGGGCACTTGAGCAGCAGCTCGCTGGCGTGGAACACGCCGTCGCTGCCGAGCTGGCCGGTGAGGATGGCCTGCGCCTCGTGCTGCAGCAGGTCAGGCTTGACTTGGTTCTCTACGCGGACAGGCAGGCGGGCCATATTCGGGTTGTTGACGGACTCGTAGAGGGCCAGCGCCAGGTTGTTGACCTCAGCCGGGATGTGCGAGATGGTGAACTCGATAATCAGGTTCTCACTGTCGTAGAAGATTGAGTCGCCCAGCACAGCGCCGGAGATGCGCACCGTCTGCCCCACATACGACGGGTTGGCTTTCAGCTCGTCAATCGTGATGTAGTAGCGGGCGCCAGCCATCGTGCCGGAGACCACCAGATAGACGACGGCGGCCAGAATCAGCGCGCCGCCGATCAAAAACTTGAGCCGCCCGCGTGACCTCGGCAGGTCGCTGGCGCTGACGGACGGTTTTTCCCACGTTGCCTGAGCCATTGCACGTCCTCTTTAAGATATCTGCGCGCTGCGGCGCGCAAACAGCGTCATTATGCTAACTTCCGCAACCAATATTATTATAGCGCGTTCACCCCGCCGCTCACAGGAAGAACGTCACTTGGCTCAGGGATTCTCATCTGAATCGCCGCGGAAGCTGTCGCGGGCGAGCATGATGCCGCCGACCAGCAGCACCGCGCCCGCGCCCAGCAGAAAAACGAGAGTGGCGATGCCCACCGGGGCGGCCTGCTCGACCGCGGCCGGGGCGGGCGCAGCCTGGGCCAGCGCCGGCAGCGCCGCTGTGAGCGCCAGGGTGCACGCCAGGGCAACCGTAAGAGGCTTCACGAACTTGCTAAGGGTGTTCACACGCCGTTCCCTTCTTTTGATACGCTGGCGCATTCGCAGGGCACAACCGCACATTGTAGCGCAGCGGCCCCTGCCTGTACAGCAGCGGCTGTGTTCGCTGGACAGCGCGGACTCCGTCGTTGGCGCGCGCGCTGATAAACTGAGTGCAGGGGAAGCGCCGCGCTGCGGCAGGCTGAACAAAAAACCCCCAGGCGGGCGGCCTAGGGGTTTGCTGTAAGCGGAAGGACGGGCTGGGGGATTACTCGTAGCTCTTGATGTAAGCGATGATGTCCGCCAGCATCTGGATGTCAATGCGCTGGCCGAAATCGGCCGGCATGGCGTTGCTGTAGCCGGGCACGAGGTACGCGCCAGGGTTGACGATGCTCTCAACGATGTACATCTCCGGCGTGTAGCCGGCGAACTGCGGCTCGTTGAGGCGCACGTTGACGGTGTCGTTCCACTGGTTGGCCGTCAGCGGGGCGACGGCCTCGATCGCGTGGCAGCCTACACAGGCCAGCGGTGGGTTGTTGTAGATCGTCTGGCCGTTGAGCGGGTCGCCTGTGACGCCCTCAAGCTGCGCCATAATTGCTTCCACGTTGGTTCCCACGCCTTCGATCTGCGCCATTTCTGCGCCGGGCAGGCCAGGCCGAATGGGGAACTGCTGGACTAAGAGCAGGTCCTCAATCGTCCACTCCGTCCGGTTCCAGTTCATGATGTAATTGGATAGGTTCTCGATCTGGTCATCGCGCAGGGGGCCGCCGGCGCGCTGCGACCAGGCGACCATGGCCTGCGGCCAATAGCTCTCGCTGGTAGGGCGGCCGTGCACCAGGGTGGTTTGCAGGAAGGCATCCAGCGTGCCCTGCCAGCCCAGCGTCGCCAGGCGGTCGGGGTTGTCCGGGTCATAGCCCTTGTCAATCGCTGGCTGCATCTGCATGCGCAGGCTCTGGCGCTCCTGCTCAATCTCGGCCAGGCGCGTGTCAATGCCGGCCACGATGTCGTCGCCGTAGGTCGCCTGCAGGGCGGCGATGCGCGCCTGGATCTCGGCCTGGCGCTCGCGGGTGATGCTGCCGGAGTCGAGTTCGGCCTGCAGGCGCGCCAGCTCGTTCTTGGTGTCGTTCAGGCGCTCTGCCTGCCGGTTAAGGCTGGCGAAGAAGTCGTGGCCGAACAGCTGCGGGCTGTTGAGCGCTGGCGCGCGGCCCAGGATGCCGTAGCCTTCGTTGCCGTGGCAGGTGGAGCAGTTAGCAGCGTACAGTTCGGCTCCCCATTGAATAGAGCGGGCCAGGTGCTGCTGTTCGAACGCGGCCATGCGCCCTGGTTCGTTGATCGCAACCCAGCCGGTGAGCACCATGATGCCCAGGAACATTAGGATGCCGACGAGGATGCGGTTCTCGATTTTCTCAATGAGCATGCGTTGCAGCATCGGGTTATATCCCTGTTAGTGATGCCTATTCGTAGTAACCTGCGTTCCGGTGCAGGAAGAAGTGGGCCGGCGTCATGCGCCGCACCCGGTTGCCGTTCTCGTCGAGGACGAACACCGGGTTGCCGTTCTCGTCGCGCACGACCTCGCCGTTCTCGACAAGCACCTCATCCCAGCTGATCACCAGGTCCAGCCGGCGCAGGTTCTCCTGGTTCTGCGTCACGATCAGCACGCCCCAGCCGTTGACCAGCTCCTGGTTCTCGGCCTGGATCTTGCGGGCGAACGTCTCCATAGCGTGGCGCAGTTCCGGCGCGTCTGCAGGGACGGTGGTGAAGCGCAGCGCAGGCACGGCCAGGTGCTGTTCGCGCAGCAGGTTGGTGAGCTGCTGCGCTTGGCCGGTTGTCTGCAGCTCCTCATTGAAGGCTGCGACGGCAGCCTGAGCATTGCCCGCTTCCGCCTCGAACTCGCGCGTGGTGTAGTTGCCCACCACGACCTGGTCGAACGGCACGGGCCGCAGCACGCCCATGTGGTTGTGCGCCGGTTCGAACGTCATCTCGTGCAGGATTTCAGTGTCTGGCGAGGTGGCAACGCCGAACTCCGGCAGGCCCATGTAGCTGGTGACGACCAGCAGCGCCAGCATGACGAACGACACGCTGAAGGCGAAGCGGCGGTGGGCGAAGCGGCGGCTGACGGTTACGTCAAGGTAAGGCATGACGGCCAGGAAGCCGAGCAGGGCGGTGGGGAAGATGATGCCCCAGAACGTCTTGTCGCCCAGCTTGAGCGCGCCTTGGATCCACAGGAAGTACCATGGGGCAGTCGTGCCCAACGGCGTCACCTGCGGGTCGGCGTGGCTTTCCAGCGGCGCGTGGTAGAACCAGACGCACAGCACCACCAGGATAAACGTGGTGACAGCCGCCCACATGATCTCGTTGGTCATCACTTCGGGAATGAAGTAAACGCGCTTGTCCAGCGGGACGCGCTTGGCGGTGTCCTCGCCGGGGTTTTCGCTGCGCGGGGGCAGGCTGTGGCCGTGCACGATCACTTTGTAGTAGTGCACGCCGGTAAAGATGAACAGGAAAGCGGGCAGCAGCAGCACATGCGCCAGATAGAAGCGCAGCAGACCGTTGGCGCCCAGCTCAGGGCCGCCGCGCACCAGCAGGTTGACCTGCTCGCCGACCAGCGGGGTAGCCTCTGCCATACTGGCGCCGATTGTCACGGCCCACAGCGCGAGCTGGTCCCAGGGGAGCAGGTAGCCGGTGAAGCTGAGCAGGCCGGTTAAAATGAGCAGGATCACGCCGGTGAACCAGGTGAACTGGCGCGGCTTCTTATAGCTGCCGGTGTAGAACGTGCGCAGCATGTGCAGGAACACGATCAGCACCATTGCCTCGGCGCCCAGGCGGTGCAGGTCGCGCACGAACTGGCCCAGCGGCACGTTGCTCAAGATGTTGAGCATGTTGCCGTAGGCAATGTCGGGCGAGGGGGTGTACCACAGCATCAGGATGATACCGGTGATCGTCTCGAAAAAGACGAAATAAGTGGACAGCCAGCCCAGGCGGAACGTCGGATACAGGCCGGTCATGTCGCGGTGGAAATAGCTGGGGCGCATGTGCAGCCAGAAGCCGTCGGCGTGCGGCGTCAGGCGCGGGTTGGGGCGGCGGGACGGGTTCTCGCCGCGCAGCGCCTCGCGGATGTCCTGAATGTTCATGCCGGCGGTCAGGCGTTCGGTGACCTCGTTGGCGCCTTCGAAGAGGGCTTTCTTCAGGCCCTTCTCCTTGATGTCGTCGAGGAAGGATGGGAACGGCAGTACTGACATTACAATATCTCCTCAGAACCCAGGCTACAGCCCTGCCAGACTTTACAGATGCCGCGGGCCAAGAATGCGCGCGCCGGTGTTGACGCGCACTTCCTGAACGGTGCGGCCGTTAAGTGGGATCGGGTCGCCGTTGGCGTTGGTTTCAGCGGTGGTTCCGTCGGTGAAAATGACCGTCGCCTGAAAGCGGTCGAGGTCGCGCGGGGCCGGGCCTTCGATGTACTTGCCGCTCAGCTCGAACTTCGAGCCGTGGCAGGGGCATTCGAAGCGGCCGTTGGTATCCACCCATTTGGGCAGGCAGCCCAGGTGGGTGCAGACGCCGTACAGTGCGGTGAAGCCGTCCTCGTGGTTGGAGAGCCAGAAGCGGCCGGCCGGTTTAGAAACCGGGGGCGCGCCGGTTTCCGGAATCTCGTCGGCAGCGATGGTGAACACGCCGCCGAACTCGCCCTCTTTAAAGCGCGGGTAAGCAAACAGGAGCAGGCCAACGGTGGATTGGCCCAGGAACAGCGCGATAGACGCGCCCCAGATGTAATACAGGAACTCACGGCGGCTGGGCGCGCTGACCTGGACGGCGGCCTTGTCCGCTGTCTTCGATTCCGCGGCCGCCGCGCTCTTGGGTTTGGCTGCGCTTGCTGAAGCCATGTAACGACGTGCCTCCTCCACAATACCCGAGATTGACGGATAGTTTAGCCTGAAGTTGGAGGGTTGAAAACCAACCTGCTGATTGCCCTAAAAAAACGCTCATTTTTGCGCGCAGCGCCGCCCCTTTTCGGCTTTGCGCGTGAGGCATGTACAATATATCACAAGCGATTTTGGCTGTCAAAAACCCGCCCCTGTCGGAACGCATAGCGGCGCAAATACTCATTTTTCGACCCGCGTTTTCCCCCCTTCTCAGATGCTGGTCGGGCCGATATAGTTGGCGCGCGCCACAACAGCCTGTACCTTAGCACACTCCTTCACACGCATATGCCCACCAAGCAGTCACTGCCGCCTGCCACCCTAGTCACCACCCGCCCTGCTCTGGCGCAGTTAGCAGGCGCGCTAGCCCGCGAGCCACTGCTGGCGGTTGATACCGAGTCCAACAGCCTGTACGCCTACCGGGAGCGCGTGTGCCTGATCCAGCTCTCGACGCGCACGGCGGATTACATTGTAGACACGCTGGCGCTGGACGACCTAGCGCCGCTGGGCGCGCTGTTCGCTGACCCAGCTGTGGAGAAGGTGTTCCACGCGGCTGAATACGACATTATCTGCCTCAAGCGCGACTACGGCTTTGCCTTCAGCAGTCTGTTCGACACGATGGTGGCGGCGCGCATTCTGGGCGAGCAGGCCTTCAGCTTGGGCAGCATGGTGGCGGCGCGCCTGGGCGTAACGCTGGACAAGGGTCACCAGCTTGACGACTGGGCGCAGCGGCCGCTGTCGGCCTCGCACCTGCGCTACGCCCAGCTTGATACCCATTACCTGCCGGCGCTGCGCGACGTCATGTACGCAGAGCTGGAGGCGGCGGGCCTGCTGCCCGAGGCGCACGAGCTGTTCGATGAGCTGTGCAGGACTGCCGTGCCGGACACAACCTTTGACCCGGAGGGCTACTGGCGCATCGGCGGGCCGCAGCACCTCAGCCCGCGCGAGCTAGCTGTGCTGCGCGAGCTGTACCTGCTGCGCGAGGAGCTGGCCCGCCAGCGCGATCGGCCGCCGTTTAAGATTCTGTCCAACCAGGCGCTGGTGGAGCTGGCGCAGGCTGCGCCGCGCACGCTGGCTGAGCTGCAAATGGTGAGCGGGGTGGGGTCGCGCCTGGTCGCGCGCGACGGCGAGCGGCTGCTGGCAGCTGTGCAGGCTGGCCGGCGCGCGCCGCCCCCGCGCCGGCCACGCCGGCCAGCGCGTGAGCGGCCGGCGGCTCCTGAGGTGCTGGAGCGCTATCAGGCGCTGCGCGAATGGCGGCGCGACCGCGCCCACGCGCGCGGCGTAGAGTCCGATATAATCCTGCCTAAGGACGCCATGTGGACGCTGGCCGAGCGCGCGCCGTCCAGCCTGGACGAGATGCTCGGCATCCCAGGGCTGGGGCCGTGGCGGCTGGCGGCATACGGCGCTGAACTGCTGCGGGTGCTGGGCAAGTAAGGGGGAAACGGTGAGACTGACGTTCTACGGCGCGGCCCGCACGGTAACTGGGTCGCAGCATTTGGTTGAAGCGAACGGCGCGCGCATCCTGCTGGACTGCGGCCTGTACCAGGGCCGCCGCGCTGAGGCCAACGAGCGCAACCGCCGGCTGCCGTTCGACGCGGCCAGCCTAGACGTGATGGTGCTGTCGCACGCGCACATTGACCACTCTGGCAACATCCCTAACCTGGTCAAAAGCGGCTACAAAGGCGAGATTGTGTGCACGTTCGCCACCCGCGACCTGTGCGCCACCATGCTGCTGGACAGCGGCCACATCCAGGAAAAAGACGCCGAGTATGTCAACAAGCGCCACCAGAAGCGCGGCGAGCCGCCGGTGCAGCCGATTTACACGCAGGAAGACGCGCTGGCCAGCCTGGACAGCTTCACGGCGCAGGCCTACAACCGGCCGCGCCAGATCGCGCCGGGTGTTACGCTCACACTGCTGGACGCTGGCCACATACTGGGCAGCGCCATCGTCGTGCTGGACATCGAGGACCGCGCGGCGCGGCGCGACGTGCGGCTGGTGTTCAGCGGCGACATCGGGCGGGCGGGCATCCCCATCATCCGCGACCCGCAGACGGTGGAGAGCGCCGATGTGCTCATCATCGAGTGCACTTACGGCAACCGCCTGCACCCGCCCTACGACGAGAGCGAGAAAGAGCTGGAGCGCATCGTCAACGAAACCTACTGGCGCGGCGGCAAGCTGATCGTGCCAGCGTTTGCTGTGGGGCGCACGCAGCAGCTGGTCTACTCGCTCAACAAGCTGGCCAACGCCGGCGACATTCCGCGCCTGCCGATCTACGTGGACAGCCCGCTGGCAGTTGACGTAACGGCGGTGTTTCGGCTGCACCCAGAGTGCTATGACGACGAAATCCGCGCTTTTATGCTCCAGGACGGCCACCGCGACCCGTTTAACTTCGGCGGGCTGATCTACACGCGCCACGTGGAGGAGAGCAAGCAGCTCAACTTCCTGCGCGAGCCAGCCATTATCATCAGCGCCAGCGGCATGGCCGAGGCCGGGCGCATCCTGCACCACCTGAAGAACAACATTGAGGACCCGCGCAACACCGTGCTGATTGTCGGCTGGCAGGCCCCGGACACGCTGGGGCGCAAGCTGGTGGACGGCCTGCCGGTGGTGCGCATCTTCGGCGAGGAATACGAGAACAACGCCCGCCTGGAGATCATCAACGGCTTCAGCGGCCACGCTGACCGTGACGAGCTGCTCGACTGGGTGGGCGCGATGCGCGACAAGCCGGCGCGCACCTTCCTGGTGCACGGCGAGGAGGACGCGGCAGCCGCCTTTGCCCAGGACCTGAAGGCGCAGTTCCAGATGCACGCCGACATCCCCGTTTTCAAACAGAGCTTTGAGGTGCAGGTGTGAGCATTTTTGCCGACGACTGGCGCGCCTGCCTGCGCGAGCACTACATGCACGTCGTGCGGACGGGCGATCGCGCCACGCTGCCCAGCCTGACGCTGGTGATGCACGAGATCGGTTTTACCGACGACGACCTGGCCGAGCTGCGCGTGCTGGCGACGATGCGCGCCGACGACATGCCCGCCGATTACGTGCCGCCGGAGATCGCCGCGCCGCGCGCCTTCGCGGCGGTGGCCGCGCCGCCGGACGAGATCGAAGCAGAGGCGGAGCCGGACGATCTGCCCATCGCGGATGAGGAGCCAGCGCCAGACACTGAAGCGGAACCAGCGCCGGATGCCAGCCCCGACAATCCCGACGCGCCGAAGCAGTTGAGTCTGTTTTGAAACTTCACCATACCGTTTTTCCCGTACAATCGAAATGCTGGAAGCTGAACTTAGAGGTTTCCAATAACCTGACCCAGATATACGCTGCGTAGTACACTTTCAGGCAGATATCGCTTAGAGCAAGCAAGGCACATGTCCAAGCGCGACAAACTGCGCCACAAGCTGCGTAACAACCCCAAAGGCGTCAAATTCTCAGAGATCGAAACGCTGCTGCTGCGCTTCGGATTTGTGCTTGAACGGGTAAGTGGCAGCCATCATGTATTTCGTTTCAGCGATGGTGAGCGCGTCGCAACCGTTGTTGTTCCGGTACACGGCACAGTTGTCAAGTCAGCTTACACTAAAGATGTGATCGAAATCTTGGACGAACTGTTTCCCGAAGTGGTAGATGAGCAGGGAAAAGATGATGACTCCGACGCTTGACCACTA
>DAOTWC010000091.1:0-28659 GCA_034435995.1 Anaerolineae bacterium
GCGCTGCTGGCCATCGCGGTTTCAGTACCCTCAAGCGGGTCGAAGGGATTGAGGCCCCGTTCATTTGAGCAGTATTTGACGGTTCTGGAGTTTCAGTACCCTCAAGCGGGTCGAAGGGATTGAGGCGGCATGGCCGACCCGCTGGCAAGACGCGCCCCATGTTTCAGTACCCTCAAGCGGGTCGAAGGGATTGAGGCGGGAGAAGGTTTCGGGCAGCGCCTCATTGATTAGCGTTTCAGTACCCTCAAGCGGGTCGAAGGGATTGAGGCGTCTACAAACTGGGGGTCGGCGGCTCATGGCGCTAGTTTCAGTACCCTCAAGCGGGTCGAAGGGATTGAGGCCGCGTTAGCGACTGTTCCAGTGCCTACCTCGTACAGGGTTTCAGTACCCTCAAGCGGGTCGAAGGGATTGAGGCCGCTACCAGCCCATCAAACGGCCTTGGGCAGTTATGACCTTTTTCGCTGCTGCGGCGCTTAAAACCCCGTTTTTTGCGCCCGCCTAGCAGCGCTCAACTGCCCATCATTGTACATGCAAATCTGTTTTTTCGCAAGTCGGTCACTGCACAATTTTCCAGCCGAGTTGCGACAGGGCGGCGCGGCCAATTCGCCTTGCATTCAAGCACTTTGCAGGCGTTTTCGGCCCGGCCGCCGCCCCAGCGCGCCGCTGTTGATGCCGAGTTTCGACACACGCCGCCCAGCGGCCTTTGAACGCGCACCCTGCGCTGCGCCCGCTCAGCCTTCCAGCTTGTGACTGCTGTTATGCGCCCGGCGCGGCAAAACCCGCGCTGGCGTCGTCCACCACCAGCACCCAATCCGGGCCGTCGTCCGGCGTGGTGAAGGCCAGCGCCCCGCTGCGCGGCTGCTCGCCGATGAGGTGGGCGCCGCCGGTGCGCGGGTCGTACCACCAGCAGCGCAGCATCGCCCCGGACAGCCGCCCCGCGTCGAGCTGGAAGCTGCGCCGGGCGTCCGGCACGTAGACCAGCGCACAGCTGCCGTCGTCAGCGCGGGTGGCGCGGATGTGCTGGCCGCCCGCGCCGGGGTCGGTCAGCAGCAGGCCCTGGTCGGGCACGCGGTTGAGATACGGGCGCGACTCCATCAGGCGGCGCAGGTGGATCATCTGGGAGGCGCCGGGCCGGTCGAGCGCCTCTTTCCACGTGAACACGGGGAAGGTTTTCGGCTCGCGGCCCGCGTCGTACATCTGCCAGATTGAATGGTGGCCGTAGGTGTGGCCGCACGCGCCAGCGAACACGGCGCGGTAAGCCTGCTTGCGCACGTCGTAGGCGTCGAAGCGGCCGTACTCCGGCAGCCACTGGCGGTGATACGGGCCGATGGGGTGGTCTTCGTAGTTCGGCTCGCCGTCCAGCACCGGCTTGACCGGCGTGCGCTGGTAGTCCTGGGCGATCAGCTCCCAGTTGGGCAGGTCCGGCTGCATGTGGCCGGACTGCCACATGTTGAGATCGAGCCAGTCGTCGTTGTGAAAGGTCTGGGACGATCCCTCCCCGCCTTTAGGGTGATAGGTCATCAGCGTGTGGCCGCCCACGCCGGCCTTCACGCCGGCGGCCAACGCCCGCCACACCGGCGCGCAGTCCACGCCGTCAGCGACCGCCGGCCGGTCGCCGCCCATAATCCAGATGACATTGGCAGCGCTGCGGCAGCGCCGCCCGATGAACTCGCCATAGGCGCGGGCGCTGTCGGCGTTGAAGATCACCGGGCCGATGCCCCACATCAGGCTGACCTTGTCGCCCCAGGTGGGCAGCAGGCCGATATACAGGCCTTTGTGGGCCGCCAGCGCGATCACCGCGTCCACGTGCTGCCAATATGGCTCGTTGGGGCGCAGCGGGTCGTCGTCCAGCAGCGGCAGGTCGCCGTTGGCGTTGGGCGTGTGCAGGCCGTCCAGCTCGGCCAGCGCCACCGCCTGAATCACGGTGAAGCCTTTGTGCCGCCGGTTCTCTAGGTACAGCTCGGCTTCCGCCATAGAGCAGCGGTGGAACAGCTCCCAAGCGGTGTCGCCCAGCCAGAAGAACGGCGCGCCGCTGGCGTCCACCAGAAAGCGCCGGTTATCGCTGACGTAAATGCGCTGCATTGTGCTGAACCCTGATTGCGTGTTATGCAAACGACGTGCCCAGTATGACGCAGTTGGCCGCGGCGCGCCAGCAGGCCGCGCGTAAATGTTGTGTGAGAAGCTGGCCCTTAAGCCGCCGCCCGCGCGACGGTATGCTACACTGAGTCGTATAGAATGCTGAGTGTTATAACCTGCTATCGGTGTATAATCTGAGCGTCACACGGCAGAAGGACACCCATGAGAGTTATCGTACACACGGGCAAGGGCGGGGTGGGCAAAACCAGCATCTCGGCGGCAACCGCCCTGCGCTGCGCCGAGATGGGCTTCAAAACCATTGTGATCAGCACGGACACAGCCCACAGCCTGGCGGACTCGTTCGACAAGAAGATCGGCCCAGAGCCGACCCCGCTGGGGGACAACCTGTGGGGGCAGGAGGTTGACGCGCGCTATTCGATGGACAAGTACTGGGGCTTGTTCCAGGAGTACATGATCGCGCTGTTCAGCCGGCAAGGCGTGGACAACATCGTAGCCGAGGAAGTGACGATCCTGCCCGGCCTGGAAGAGGGCGCGCACCTGCTGTGGATCAACAAGTACGTTAACGACGGCGAGTTCGATGTGCTGGTGGTGGACGCTGCGCCCACCGCCGAGACTCTGCGCCTGCTCAGCCTGCCGGACGTGACGCGCTGGTGGTTCGAGCGGCTGCTGACGGTGACGCGCGGCGCGGCCCGCATCCTGCGGCCAATTGGCCGGGCCTTGGGGCAGGGCGAGCGCATCCCCGATCAAGACGCCTGGGATCAGGTGCAGGAGCTGTTCAAAACGCTGGACCGCGTGCGCGACCTGCTGGCCGACCCGGAAATCGCCAGCATGCGTCTGGTGGTTAACCCAGAGCGCATGGTCATCAAGGAGACGCAGCGCACCTACACCTACCTCAACCTGTACGGCTACGCCACCGACGCCATCCTGTGCAACCGCGTTATCCCAGACGAAGTGACCGACCCGTACTTCGCCATGGCCAAGGACAACCAGAAGCAGAACCTGGCTTTTATCCGCGAGGCGTTTGGCGACCTGCCGCTGCTGACCGCGCCGCTGTTCGGCCAGGAAGTGGGCGGCCTGGACTCGCTGCGCCGCTTGGCCGATTCGCTCTATGCAGACAGCGATCCGTCGCAGAAAATGTATGACGGCAAGACACACACCATCGAGCAGGATGAAGAGGGGATTTACCGGCTGTCGGTTCCGCTGACGTTCGCCTCGAAAGAGGACATGGACATCTACCGCTCGCGCGACGAGCTGACGCTGCGCGTGGGGCCGTACCGGCGGAACATCGTTTTGCCCTACGCTTTATGGGACTTAGAGATTGCCGATGCCCGCTTCGAACAATCAACCCTACGCATCCGCTTCGCGCCCGACAAGCGGCGCGACCGGCGCGGTAAAAGACAACGCGCGTAGCAACGGCGCGCCGCCGGCAGCGAGCCGGCCGGCGCTGCCGCCGCCCCCCGCCGCCCCGGCCCGGCGGCCGCCCCGGCCTCGCTCGCTGCGCATGCAGTGGCGCTTCATGCGCTCGCTGGTTTTCGCGGCCTGGCTGTTGGTGCGGCTGCTGTTCTGGTACTTCTTTGTTGAGCGCGTGCTGGGCATGCGCGAGTACGTCCGCCGCTACAACCTAGAGCGCTGGAGCGGCTATGCAGCCGAGTTCCGCGGCTTTGCCGTCTCGATGGGCGGCGTGATGATCAAGCTGGGCCAGTTCATCTCCACGCGCATGGACATCCTGCCGCCGGAGATCATCCACGAGCTGGAGGGCCTGCAAGACGAAGTGCCCAGCGTGCCTTTCCCCAAAATTCTCAAGGTGATCGAGGCCGAGCTTGGCCCGATCGCGCACCGCTTCCAGTGGTTCAACGAGACGCCGGTGGCGGCGGCATCGCTGGGCCAGGTGCACCGCGCCCAACTGCTCACCGGCGAGCGCGTGGTGGTCAAGGTACAGCGCCCCGGCATTGACAAGATCGTGTACACCGACCTGGCCGCGCTGGAGATCGTGGCGCACGTGGCCATGTGGTTCCGCTTCGTCAACCGCCGCGCTGACACGCGCGCCCTCATCAAGGAGTTTGGCCGTGTGCTGCTGGAGGAGCTGTCGTACGAGCACGAGGCGCGCAACGCCCAGCGTTTCGCCGCCATGTTCGCCGACGACCTGGGCGTGTACATCCCGGCGGTGTACGCCCAGCACTCGACCAACCGCGTGCTGACGATGGAGGACGTGACCTCGATCAAGATCAACGACCACGCCGCCATCGAGGCCGCTGGCATCAGCCGCAAGGCGGTTGCCGCCCGGCTGATGGACACCTACCTTAAGCAGATTTTCGACGAGCGCTTCTTCCACGCCGACCCACACCCCGGCAACCTGTTCGTCTACCCGCTGCCGGTGGAGGACCCGCACGCCGATTTCGGCCCCGACGGCCGCCCGTTCTACGTGATCTTCGTGGACTTCGGCATGACCGGCCAGCTCACCGAGGCCATCGCCGCTGGCTTGATCAACACGCTGGCGGCTGTCGTGCGGCGCGACGCGCGCCAGCTTGTGCGCAGCTACGCTGACCTGGGCTTCCTGCTGCCCAGCGCCGACCTGGACCGGCTGGAGGAGGCCACTGTGGCTGCCTTCAACCGCGTGTGGGGCCTGAGCATGTCGGAAATCCGCGACATGGACATGGACGAGATGGTGGAAATCGGCAAAGAGTTCAGCGACCTGCTTTACGACATGCCGTTCTATCTGCCGCAGGACTTCGTCTATCTGTCGCGCGCTATCGGCATCCTCAGCGGCATGTGCACCAGCCTTGACCCGGAGTTCAACCCGTGGGTGGAGCTGCAGTCGCACTCACAGGTGCTGCTGCGGCGCGCCATCGCCAGCACGACCGCCAACGGCGCTGGCCCGTCTGGTTGGGACGCGCTGTTCAACGGCAACCCGGCGCAGGCCCTGTTAGAGGCGGGGCAGGCGCTGCTGGCGCGCACGCTGGCCCCCAGCGCCCAGTTCATCGAGAAAGTGGAACGCGGCGAGGTCAAATTCCAGGTGGAACCGGGCTACAGGCTGCAGCGGCATTTCATCCGCCTGGAGGCACAGGAGCGCCGGACGACGCGGGCGGTGGTGGGCGGCAGCTTCTTGATCGCGGCGGCCGTGCTCTACAGCAGCGGCGAAGTCGCGCTGGCGCTGGTTGGCTTCGGCGTGGCCAGTGTGACTTTCCTCAACCTGCTGCTGGCTAATTGGGACTGAGATCGCAGCCCAACCACGCTGTCAAATTTGATTCAAACTTTCACTCGCTTTTCGCCCACGCTTAAACGGCGCACGTGCAGGCTCTAAACTCGCCGGGCTATCCGTATCGGCGCGCGAATAAACGCGCACATCGTTAGCCTGTGTGAAGGGTAAAAGCATGTCCAGAAAAGGTGTGGTGTTCGTTGTTCTCGCTCTGCTGCTCATCGTTTCCGGTGTTCAGGCGTACGACCAGCCGGCGGCTGGGAAGGCGCGCAGCGTCATTCTGCTGATCAGCGACGGCATGGGGCCTAACCATCAGTACCTGGCCGAAATGTAAGCTGAACAGGTGCTGGGCACGCAAACGTACATCAAGACAATGCCCAATATCGCCTACGTTGAAACGCTGACGGTCAATAACAACATCACTGACTCTGCCCCGGCCGGGTCGTCCATTCACGCTGGCGGCCGCTATCGCAACGGCGTGATCAACATTGACGAAAACAACATGACCCGCTTCACCATTGGCCATGCGGCCCAGGAAGCAGGTAAGTCCGTTGGCATTGTCTCGACTGCCCGCATCACCCACGCTACTCCGGCCAGCGTGTACGCCAGCGTGCCGCAGCGCGACATGGAAGATGAAATCGCCGTGCAGCTGCTGGAATTCGCGCCAGAGGTTGCGCTGGGTGGCGGTATCCGGCACTTCCTGCCCCGCGACAACGGCGGTCGCCGTGACGATGGCCGCGACCTGGTTGCCGAGTTTGTCGAAGCGGGCTACACGTTCGTTCGCACCGGTTCGGAATTCAACGCGCTTGACCTGGCCAACACGGAGCGCCTGCTGGGGTTGTTCACCGGTTCGCACATGGCCTACGAGATAGACCGCGTGCAGCAGGAGCTGGACGAGCCTTCGCTGGCGGAGATGACCGCGGCGGCGCTTGAGATGCTCTCGCGCAACGAGAACGGCTTCTTCCTGTCGGTGGAGGGTGCGCGCATTGACCACGCCAGCCATGCCAATGACGCTGTCGGCGTGCTGCACGACCAGCTGGCGTTCGAAGAGGCGGTGCGCGTGGCGCTTGAGTACCAGGCGGCCAACCCAGACACGCTGGTGATCGTGACGGCTGACCACGAATGCGGCGGTTTGATCCTGGGCCGCGACAACATCTTCTCGGTGAACATCGGCCATCTGGAGCAGTACACCTGCAGCATTGAATACGCGATGTCGCAGATCGGGCGCAACCCCGACAACGCCGAGGCTATTCTGGCGGAGTGCGGCTGGCAGTTCACCGATGCAGACCAGGCGATGCTGGAGATGTTCGCGCCCGACACCGCGCCAGGCGCGACCGGCTTCATGGCATTTGACGCGGCAGAGGGCTACGTTAGCAACTGGCTGCAGTATGTCATGAGCCACAGCCAGAGTGCCGGCGCTCAGATCGGCTGGTCAAGCTGGACCCACACGGCTGGGCCGGTCTTCGCTTTTTCCAGCGGCCCCGGCTCTGAGATGCTGGTGGGCAACATTCACCTGGAAGACATCGCGTTAGCGATGGCAGAGGCCATGGGCGTTACCTTCCCTGAGCCGGTGAGCTGCAACTGCGAGCTTCCGGTTGTAGAGTACTAACCTGCCGTTTCAGCGGTAAACATTCGCCGGCCGCTCGTGTAACCCAGAGCGGCCGGCGTTTTTCTGCCCACATCTGCCGCTGTGCTGCGGCTGCAAGTGACAGCTACTCAACCTCAACCTTGACTTTGGCCGGGCCAGTGGTCGAGGGGCGATCAGCGTCCTCAGCCTCTTTCTCGATCTGCTTGCTCATCTTTTCCAGCTCGGTGATGACGGCGTCGGCCAGCACCTGCACACCGCTGGAGAACTCCTCCAGGGCCTTGCGCCCGTGCGTCCAGAACTTCTCTGGCAGCAGCGCCTCGATCGCCTTGCCGGCTTCGCGCAGCGCCTGGCGTTCGTGCTCCACGAACTTGTCGAACGGCCCCTTAGCGGCCTCGGCGGTCTCCTCCACCTGGGCCGTCACCTCGTCTACTGCCTTGCGAGCGGCTTTCTTGGCCTGCTCGGCTTTTGTCTTCTCGCTGCCGTTGTCGTCTGTCATGTTTGTTCCCAGCTCCTTACTGTGTTCTCACCCTTATTATACGCGCAACCGTGGGCGAAGTTGCGGGGATTCACTGGCGACGTTAAAACGCTGATTAACACTTGGCAGGCCTGCTGGGGCTGTTTATAATGGCGCGATTGTGTACAAGACGACAAACGCCGCGAGCGCGAAAAAGGGCATGACGCGATGAAGGTCATTCTGCTGGATTATGTGTACAAACACGGCGTCGCCGGTGAAGTGATTGACGTGGCCGATGGCTTCGCCCGCAACTACCTGTTCCCCAAACGGCTGGCGGTGAAGGCCACACCCAGCGAACTCAAGCGCGCTGCCCGTCTGCGCGAGCAGGCCGCAGCCCGCCGCGCTGCCCTAGAGCAGCAGCTCAACGAGCTGGGCCGGCGGATTGACGGCGTGGAGCTGGTGTTTGGCCGGCGCGCCGCCAGCACCGGCAAGCTGTTCGGCTCAGTCACGACAGCAGAGATCGCCCAGGCGCTCTTCGAACAAACCGGCGTGGACATCAACCGCCGGCGCATCAGCCAGCAGCCGCTGCGCGAAGTGGGCACGCACGAGGTCCCGGTGCGGCTGGGCACTGAAGTGGCGCCGGTGCTGAAAGTGATCATCGTCCGCGAGCAGGAGCTGGCGGAGTTTCTGGCACGCCGCGCCGCCGCGCAGGCTGGCGAGGCCCTCAGCGCTGAAGCGACGCCGGCGGCCGAGGCTGTCCCCGCTGCCGAGGCTGCGGCGGACACCGACAAAGCCTGAACTGGCTGCCAAGCGCGACTCATCAGCGGCCCCACCGGCGCAACGCCGCGCTGGGGTCGCGCTGCATTAGGCAGGGGAACGGCGCGGAATGGACGCACTGGCCCTAGGCCGCTATCTGCGGGAAGCGCGGGAAGCGAAAGAACTGACCCTGGAGGACGCTGAGCGCACGCTGCGCATCCGCCGGCGCGTGCTGGAGGCGTTCGAGCTGGGCGACTTCAACGTGATAGACGCCTCGCCGGTGCAGATACGCGGCTTTATCGGCAACTATGCCCGCTACCTCGGCTTAGATGAAGAGCGCGTTCTACAGCACTACGAAGCAGCAAAACTCGAAGAGCAGCGCCGCGAGCGCCGCGCCAGCCGTAAATCCGCCAAGCGCCAGACCAGCTCGCCGGAAGCCATCCTGCCGCGCAGGGTCACCGATACCCATCCCAAACTGCCGCCTATCTCGCTCATGGAGCAGGCGGACCGCCGCGCCCGCCGCCGCGCCCGGCTGCTCAACCGGCTGGCGCTGGCGCTGGTGGCGGTGGTGTCGGTCGGCGTGATCGTTTACGTGGCGGCGGCGCTGCTGCAAAGCCCGCCGGATGCTGCCCCGCCGGAGGCGCTCGCGCCGGGCCTGCTGCTCCAGCTTCCGGAAGCGACGCCGGTGACGGTGTTCCCCACGTTCACGCCGCTGCCTGGGCCTTCACCTGTGCCGCGACCGGAGCAGGTGTACTCTGGGCGGGGCGTGCTGGTGACGATCAACGCGGCACAGCGTTCTTGGCTGCGCGTCGAATCCGACGGGCAGGAGCGCTACACAGGGATTGTCCGGCCCGGCGACGTGCTGGAGTTCCCGGCGGCTACCCAGGTGGCGGTGACGGCTAGCAACGCCGAGGCGCTGCTGGTGACGTGGAACGGGCGACCACAGGGGTCGTTCGGCGGGCGCGGGCAGAAGGTAGACATCGTGTTCACGCAGGACGGCGTCAGCGTGCGTTCCGGGCCGGGCTTCGACCCGACGCCGGAGTTCACCAACACACCCAGCCCAACGCCCGACATTGACGTGGGCGCGCTCATTCAGGCGCTGACGCCCACCAGCACGCCCGGCCCCAGCCCGACGCCGAGCGACACGCCGACGATCACACCCACGCCGAGCGACACGCCCACCGTCACGCTCACGCCGTCGGTCACGCCGACGCCGAGCGACACGCCCACCGTCACGCTCACGCCTTCGATCACGCCCACGCCGTCGCCGACGGCCATTCTGCCGCCGCGCGTCACCCAGCCCAATCCGCCGCCAACGAAAGAGGGAACCTGACGTCTGCATGAAAGCGCGCCGCAACACCTACTACCTGCTCAACCTGGGCTGCTCGAAAAATGAAGTAGACGCGCAGAGCATGGCCCAGGTGCTCGGTCAGAACGGCATGGCCGGAGTCGATGATCCGCGCCGCGCCGAAGTGCTGATCGTCAACACCTGCGGCTTTATTGACGCCGCCAAGCAAGAATCGCTGGAGACGCTGCGCGCGCTGGCAGAGAACAAGCGCGCGGGTCAGATGGTGATCGCCGCCGGCTGCCTGTCGCAGCGCTATGGGGCGGACCTGGTGCAGACTGTGCCGGGGCTGGACGGCGTGATCGGCACACGGCGCTGGATGGACATTTTCGACCTGGTGTCGCGCCTGCGCGAACGCGCGCACCCAGAGCCGCTCTATCACCTGCCCACTGAGGCGCAGGTTGTCGGCCTGGATGAGCGCGGCGTGCTGCGCGCCAGCGTCCAGGGGGCCAGCGCCTATCTCAAGATCGCGGACGGCTGCCGCCGCCCGTGCGCCTTCTGCGCCATCCCGAAAATCAAGGGGACAGCGGTCAGCCGTCCCATCGAGGCGATTGTGCGCGAAGCTGTCCAGCTTGAGGCGCAGGGCATCAAGGAACTGATCCTCATCGCGCAGGATACCACCGATTACGGCTACGACCTGGGCCTGAAGGATGGGCTGGCCCATCTGCTGGACGCGATCGTGGCAACCGCGCCGGGCATCCCCTGGATCCGGGTGATGTACGCCTATCCCGGCTATGTGACGCCGCGCCTGATGGAGACGATGGCCCGCCACAAACAGGTGCTCCCCTATCTTGATATTCCCCTCCAGCACGGCCACCGCGAGACGCTCAAGCGCATGAAGCGCCCGGCCAAGATCGAGTGGGTGTACGAGACGCTGGCGGCGCTGCGGGCGACGATCCCCGACCTGGCGGTGCGGACGACGTTCATCGTCGGCTACCCTGGCGAGACAGACGAGGAGTTCGACGGGCTGCTTCAGTTCGTGCGCGACCTGCAATTTGACCGCGTGGGGGCGTTCAAGTATTCCTACGAGATCGGCACGCCCAGCGCGACGCTGCCCGGCCAGGTTCCCGACGACGTGAAGGACGCCCGCTGGAATGCGCTGATGGAACTTCAGCAGGGGATCAGCCTGGCGAAGAACCAGGCGTTTGTCGGCAAAACGCTCGATATTCTGGTGGAGGGTCACGGCGCGGGCGAGGACGAGGACGGCCAGCCGACCGGCGACATGCTTAGCCTGGGGCGCAGCTATCGCGACGCGCCGGAGATTGACGGCTATGTGATCGTCGAGGGCGAGCTGCCGCCGGGCGAGATCGTGCCGGTGCGCGTCACCGGGGCCACGCACTACGACCTGTTCGCCGCTGTAGACGTGGGCGCGCCGGTGGTTATCCAGCCGGGGAAAATCTACGGCGCGGGCGATCTGCCGCTGGTGTGAGCGTTATTCGGGGAAAATGTCCTTCACCGCAAGCGTGAAGCCGGGCAGGATGCTGCCGCCGTCGAGCATGTCATCAGCGGTCAGGGTGCGCGGCGCGGCATCGGGGGCGTAGATTTCAACGGTCTGTCGGGTGGGGTCAACGAGCCACACGGCTGTTCCGGCTCGCAGATAGTTGACGATCTTGATGCGCAGCACGGCGGCTTCGTCCGATGGTGACAGCACTTCGACAGCTAGATCAGGTGGTTGTGGATTGTACGCTGCGTGCGACGGTTCTGGCTGGCGCGCGAACGAGATGAAGGCCACATCGGGAATGTAACGCTCACCGCCGACGACGTAGCCGCCATCGGCCCCGGTCACGCGGCCCAGCTTGTGAACCTTGGTGAACAGCCGGATTTCAGCGAGCAGATTGGCGGCAGTCTCGGACGAATAGCTGCTGGACACCACTTCGACGATGTCCCCTTCGACGAGTTCCAGCCGCCGCTCCGCATTCTCCGGAAGGCTGACGAAGCGTTCAAATTCTGCTGGCGTGTATCTGGTACGCGCGACCATCGGCAGCCCCTGATACTTACTACGGCAATTGTAACACAGACTGGCCCGCCAGCGCGTCGCGGACGGCCAGCAGCTCGTCGCGGGTGGTAATGCCGCGCATCGTCACGATCCAGTCGCGCAGCGAGGGGCTGTCAGCGCGGATCGCCTCCACTGCCGGGCCGATAGGGTCGGCCCCGCCCGCGCCGGGCGTGCCGCCGCTGCCCGCCTGGTAGCCGCCGTAGAAGGCGAACCAGGCCTGGTTCAGCCGGCGGATGGGGTAGCCGCTGGCGTAAAAGTCCTGCCGCCGTTGCTCCATGTAGGCTTCCGCTTCTTCGACTTGGCCCGCCGCCAGCAGCTCGTCCACGCGGCGGCGCGTGCGATCCATCTCCGCGCCGAAGTCGAAGGCGGGCGGCGGCGGAGGCGGCGCGTCAGGGTCGGGTGGGCTTGGCTCTGGCGGCACGAGATCGGGGTAGTAGCGCGCCAGCACCAGCCGGCCCATCTCGCCGCCGAAAACGCTGGCGGTGGTCTCGTTGATGGCCCGCGTCTCGCTGGCGAAGCCCTCGCCGCTGAAGTAGGCCAGCCCCAGCGGAAAGGCGAACAGGTAGTGGTGCAGCCACTCGTGGGCGAACACGTCCGCCGCCCAGGGGATGGACGGCGTCTCCAGGATCATGGCAGGGTAGAGGGCGATGCCGCCCAGCGGCACGATCAGCGCCGAGACGCCCAGCGCCCCCTCGATCTCCGCCTCCAGCGCAGCGATCTGGTCTACTGGCAGCGGGTCCAGGTTGATTGAGACGTCGAAGCGGATCTCATCGCGCGGCGACACCACCAGCAGGTTGGGGACCTGCGTGAAGCGCATGCTCACCGGCGGCAGAACCTGGCCCAGCAGGCCGAAGCCCTGCTCGGTCAGCACCGCTGACACCTGGCCCTCCAGGATGCTCTCGACCAGCGTCTGGCGCGCCTGCAGGTCGGCGCGCAGGGCGTCGCGCTCGGCGCGCAGGCCGGCGGTGGCGGCCAGCGGGTCGCGCGAGGCAGGGTCGCTGAAAGCGGCATTGATGCGCGCGTCCAGCGCCTGGGCGCGGGCCAGATCGGCCATGTAGGCGCGGACATACGCCGTGCGCGCGGCCTCGTCCATAAAGGGGTGCAGGCCGAACAGCGCCGCGTCGAGTTTGGCCCCCAGCGCGCCGAAAGTCCAACCCACGTAATCGAACTGGTGCTCGCGCACAATAATAGCGGCAGCGGCCCACACCTGGCCAACTGGCACGACGGAACGCTGGAGCAGCACCAGCATCATCAGGCTGAGGATGAGCAGAGCGGGCAGGCGGCGCAGGGCGCGCTGGAGACGGTGTAAGAGCATCAGGCGGGCTAACGGTAAGCCAACACAAACAGGCGGTTATTATAGAGGATTCAGGGGCAGGGGCAACCTCGTTTAGAGACCTCACCCCCCATCTTGCTGCGCGGGATGGGGGTGAGGCGCGCATTTAATCGTAGCGGAAGCGGCGCACAGAGATGGCGAAGATCACGGCGCTGATCGCCAGCAGCACCGCCACGGGCACGAGCACGTCCTGCACGCCCCCGCCGAAGAAGATAACGGCGTTGAAGCCGTCCATTGCCCAGGCGATGGGCGAGATGTGGCCGATGGTGGCCATCCAGGGCGGCACGATCTCCAGCGGCCACCACGCGCCGCCCAGCGGCGCGGCGATAAGCACGAGCAGGTTGAGCGTCACGCCGGCCTGCTGTTCGCTGTGGATCACGGAGGTCAGCAGCAGCGTGATCGCGGTGCAGCACAGCGTGAAGGCAGCCATCACCAGCAGCAGCGCCAGCGGCGCGCTGCCGTAGTGCGTGCCCAGCAGCGCGCCGAAGCCGAACGCCACCGCGTACATGATGAGGCCCAGGGCGAAACGCGCCAGCATCTTGCCGGCGACGATCTGCGCCGGGCGCACCGGCATCATCATCAGGCGCTGGAACGTCCAGTTGCTGCGCTCTTTGACAAAGCCCACGACGCCCACCAGCACAATGGACATCACGTACATGCTGCCGATGCCAGGCACGGACTGGCTGAAGCCGGACGCGCTCTGACCGCCAGCCTCGCCGCCGGCGCTGAAGCTGACAGCCGGCGGCAGCTCGGCCAGCAGCGCCGCAGCGTAGTCGTAGACAGCCTGCTGAAAACCGACATCGGTGACGATGTCAGCAGCTGCCTCGGCGCCCACACGAGCGGCGGCAGCCGCCCCGCCGACGCGCTGCGCCGCTGCCTGCAGCGCCTGCAGCGCCGGGTTGGCCTGGCCGGGCAGGCTGCGCGACTGGTAGACGATCTGAACCGGCTGCCCGCTGAGCGCCCGCTCGCCGAAGCCAGCCGGTATGACAATGGCCGCTGCCGCTGTCTGCCCTTCAACACGCCGGGCCGCCCTTTCCTCTGTCAGCGCCTGGCCTTCGAGCTGGCAGTAGTCGTCTGCGTCGTTGTCCGCCGGGCACAGCACCAGGTTGGGGGCCACGGCGCGCAGCGCAGCGACGAGCTGAGCGGACAAAGCGCTGCCATCGTTGTCTATTAGGTCCACGCGCACGCGCGGGTCGGGCGCTTGAGCGCCGAAGCCGCCGTTGGCCAGGCCCACGAAGAAGATCAGCAAGCAGGGGATGATAACCAGCTGCAGCCAGATGCTGCGGTCGAGAAATTCAAGGCGCAGTTCGTTGAGTGTGACGCTGAGTGTCTTGTACATGGCTGCCCCCTCAAATATCCTGCCGGCGGTAGAAAGCGTACAGGCTGATGCCAAAAAAAGCCGCGCCCAGCAGCGCCAGCACGACGACGTTGGCCAGCACGTCGCCCTGGCCAGCCGCCAGCCGCGCAAAGCCCTCCGATCCCCAGCGGACGATCGAGAGCCGCGTGAAGATTTCGAGATCGCCCAGCGCTGCCAGGTTGAAGAACGCCCCGCCCAGGATGCCCATCAGCATGGCGATAACGCCGCCGATGATCTGGCCTTGTTCGGCGGTGCGGCCCACTGCCGCCGCGATCATGCCCACGCCGGCAGCGCTCAGCGCCGTGGCCAGCACCAGCAGCAGCAGGCTCAGCCAGTCGTTGCCCCACAGCAGGGTGAGCTGGCCGGCCAGCAGGCTGGCGATGATGGTGAAGCCCACGATCAAGAAAGCGATCTGTACCAGCACCTGGGCATACGTGCCGATCAGCTTGCCCAGCATGAACGTGATACGCGAGGTGGGCGTCACCAGGATGCGCGAAAGCGTGCCGTCGCGCTTCTCCTCCAGGATGCTGGCGGCGGCGGCAGACGCCGTGAACAGCGCAAAGAAGGCCGCCTGCGCCGAGCCGAACGACACCAGCAGGTTGTTCCTGGTGAGGCCGGTCTGGCCAACGGTCTGCTGGTCAATCGCAATGGCGCTGTAGGCCGGGCTGAAGGCGCAGGCGAACGCCCGCTGGGCGGCCTCGCTGCTGCTCAGGGCGGCCGCCTGCGCCCCGCCGACGAGCGGGCTGGGCGCGCGTGCCAGGGTTGTCTCGACAGTGGCGGCCACCGACACGTAGCCGACGATGATCTGGTTGGCGATACTTTCGACGATGCTGCGGACGATGCCGGCGGTGATGGGCCGCCCGGCGCTGCCGTAGACCTCAATTGGGACCGGCGCGATCTCGCGCTTGTTCGGCGAGTAGACGACGCTGCGGCTGAAGTCAGCCGGGATGATGACTGCTGCCGTGTACGTTCCGTCGTCCACGCCGGCGCGGGCAGCGGCGGGGTCGTCCAGTTCAACAGCGTTGGTGAGATCGAACAGCGAGACACCGGCGGCGTCTGAACTGGCGCTTTCCTCCGCCGGGCATGCGCTGCCGGGGCTTGGCGCTTCGCTCGCGGCCGCGCCCTCTGGGGCTGGCACGAACGCGCTGACGAGGATCGCCCCGCCGTTGAAGCCGGTGTCCGGGTCGCCGGCGTCTAGGTTGACAATGGCGACGGGAATGTCGCTGATGCCGGCGCTGCCGGTGCCGCCGAACGCCAGCGAGATGATGGTGGCCAGGGCCAGCGGCGCGGCGAACATGATCGCCAGCAGGCCGCGGTTGGTAAACGTGCTGTACATGTCTTTCCAAGCGATAGCCCACACTTTGCGCATGGCTCAATCCCTCAGCGCTCGCCCGGTAAGGTGCAGGAACACCGCTTCCAGGTCTGGCTCGCGCACCTGCACGGAGTTGATCTCCAGGCCGGCCTCAGTCATCATCTGGATGATATGGGCCAGCGCTTTACGCCCGCGCGCGGCGTAGACGATCAACAGGCCGCTGTCGTTGGCTTTCTCCTCGCCGTCCTCGCCTGGCGGGTCGTACAGGGCGCGTGTGATGCCGGGGACCTGCTGGCGGATGCGCTCAACGAACCCGTCATCCACCGTCTGCATGCCAACGTTGAACACCAGCCGGTCCTGTTCACCCACCTGCTGGACGAGATCGCCCACAGTGCCCAGCGCGATGATCTCGCCGTGATCCATGATGCCGACGCGGTCGCTCAGTTCCTGCGCCTCTTCCATCAGGTGGGTGGTGTAGAGCACGGTCATATCGTACTCGTCGCGCAGGCTCTGCACGGTGTCGAGGATGCGGCGGCGGCTCTGCGGGTCAATGCCAACCGTTGGCTCGTCCATGTAGACGAGCTGGGGCCGATGCAGCAGGCCAACGCCGATGTTAACGCGGCGCTTCATGCCGCCGGAGAACGTCTCCACGCGGTCTTTCTGGCGGTCGGTCAGGTCAATGAAATCGAGCACCTCGTCCACGCGGCGCGCCAGCTCTGCCCCACGCATCCCCTGCATCCGTCCAAAGAACTCCAGGTTCTGGCGGGCGGTGAGGGTGGGGTAAAGGGCGATTTCCTGCGGGACGACGCCCAGCAGCCGCTTGGCGGCCATAGGCGCTTTAGTGATGGAGTGGCCGCCGATGAGGGCGTCGCCGCGCGAGGGTGTGAGCAGACCGCTGATCATCGAGATCGTAGTGGTCTTGCCGGCGCCGTTGGGGCCGAGCAGGCTGAAAATCTCGCCTTTATAAATAGCGAGGTCTATGCCCTTGACGGCTTGCACTTCAGAGCCATCGGGGCGTTTGAAGATTTTTGTCAGGCCATGAGCTTCAACAAGTGTTTGTTGCATGCGTGTTTTCTCCAACAATGTGGTGTGGGCTGGGCGCTGGGCGGCTGGCGCGCGCCCAGAAACAGTGTGCGCAGTCACCTGCTAATACGAGAAAGCCGCGCAGATGTTGCAGATTGGGAAGATCGGCCGTAAGTGTTATGCCTAAGTATAAGCGAAGGAACAGCAGGCCCACGCCGCGCTTGGCGAGGAACACGCCTGGCGGAGAAGAGCGGGCTGGTTAGTTATCTATTTCGATGTACTGGCGCCACGCCGCCGGCCCGTTGCCGATAGCGATCACCAGGTAGCTGGTGCGCGGGGTCTTGGGTTCCCAGCCCAGCTTCATGCCGGCCTCATTGGGCAGGCGGTCGCCTTTGCGGTGGTTGCAGGCGTAGCAGGCGCAGGCGGTGTTGGTCCACTGATCTTTGCCGCCGCGCGAGCGAGGCAGGATGTGATCCACCGTGAAATCGCTCTTGACCAGCACCCTGCCGCGCTGCACGCTGCCGGGCTGCACGCCGCAGTAGATGCAGGTGTAATTGTCGCGAATGAGCACGCCTTTGCGGCTCCAGTGAGCGCGGCGGCGCGGAACGTTAATGTAGGTGCGCAGGGCAATAACGGAGGGGATAGGGTATTTGTCGCGAACTGTCTTGAGGAACTGGCCGCTCTGTTCGACGACGACGGCCTTGTCTGCCAGGACGAGGTTGATGGCACGCGGGACGGTGATAACGGAGAGGGGTTCCCACGTGCTGCCGTTAAGCAGCAATACGCGGCTTGATGACATCGCGCCTCCCTCGGGTAACGAGGAACCATTTTGCGTTATATTTCACAGGCATTATATCCTATTTTGTCTAACTAGGGTTTAAGGAGATGTTAGGAGGGGCGCTTTTGGCGGCGCTCAGGCGCAAACAAAACGGGTTGTCAGGAAGCTCGTCTGTGCTTTTGCCTGGTGTTTCGAGGCGGGGAGGCGGAGCCAACACCCATTTGCGCGCATCGCCTCCCCGCTGGTAGATAAATGCTGCTTGTGTGTTACCGAGTAAAGATGTCCCCTCGCGTTGGTGTTCCAGTTTGCGTGTTATTCCAGCAAATCGCGCTCGGTGATGCTGCTTTCAGATCACGGTTGTATCCTATGGAATAAGTGGGCCAGGACCACCGCGCTCATCGCTGAGGGGGGCGCTGGCTGCGAAGCCGATGACGCATCACATGCATGGGCGTTCACGGTATCATCCTCTCTGGCCTGCTGCCCTCCCAATTGTTCCAATCCTCGCTGCGCCGGATTTATATCCGTCCTCCAAGAGAGACGCGGCCCGCCGGGCAAAGGTTCCCAGCGCGCCTGTGTGCGGGCTGGCCGGCGCAGCCTACTTGACCAACCGCAGATGCGGGGGCGGGGGCGGCGCGCTGCGCTTCTCGATCTCCACCAGCGCCTCCTGGGCCGTGTACACGAACTCCTGCAGCCAACCCACGATCTCGCTTGTGCTCATCGGGGTGAACAAGCCCAGTTCGCCCTCGCTGGCGGCGGTGTGCAGCTCATCGAGCAGGTCAAAAGCTGCTGCCAGCCGGGGGTCTATGAAATAGGTCTGGGCCGCGTGCTGGTGTGTCTGTCCCATTTTGATGAACCTCGCTTTGTGCAGGTCATACAGACAAATAAAAAGGGCGTGAGCTTCCAAAACCGTCAGTCTCACGCCCTTCCAGCAAACTCAGCCGGGCCAGGAGGTCACCTGGTGCTAAGTACACGACCTCCATCGGTGAAACTGACGCAGCATGCCGAACCGATCGCCTGTGACGGGCGCCAGGCGCACTGCTCCCCTCATCAAGCTCGCCCCGATTGGGCCGCCAACGGCGGCGAACGGGCGGATGCCGGCCGCGAACCGGAGACGAGATGGCAGTATGCTGTTGTCAGGCGCAGCCAACCACCAGTTGTAAACCATCTCTACGCACCCCGCTCCACTGTGGTTTCGTTCAGCATTTCCAGAATGCTCTCACCAGTGATGAACACGCGGCGCATTCCATGAGGTTTGCTTACGCGGAGGTGGCCGTTTTTGATCAGCCGCTTGAGGGTGCTCAGGCTGATCCCCAGTGCCTCAGCAGCTTGCTGCCGGGAGTAAACGGCTCCTGCTTCGATAAGCTTGACAGACTCGGGCATGGAATACACCTTTCACAATCTCCGCCAACTTAGCACAGTTCGGGAAAGGTGTCAAGAGGCTTTTTGGGATGTTTGCTGCGCTTAACAGCTGCGTACAGTTCACGAGGGTTCGCGCCTTGACAGGGCGCGGCGGCGTGCCGTATAGTAGAGCAGTCAAAGGCGATGACGGAGACAGTTCGCGGTCCCCGCGCCTTCAGGGAGCCGCAGGCCGTAGACTGAAAGCCTGGGCAGGCCGCTGCCGCGAAATTCACTCCTGAGCTGACGGGTGAACGCGCCCGCGCATGCGGGTGTCCAGTAGTCTGCTCCGCCAGCCCAGCGTTAGCGGGCACGAACGAGCGCTCCGCGTCTGCGCGGGGAAGCAGGGTGGTACCGCGGGAGCTGATCGAACGCTCTCGTCCCTGAACAGCTGTAGGGACGGGAGCGTTTTTTGTTTAGTCGTCAGTCTTCAGTCAACAGTCGTCAGCCGAAAGCAGTTGTAGAGAGAATGAACTAGAGCGCCCTTTCCTGCTGACAACTGAAATTTGATGGAGTGAAGCGGATGGGCGATTATCGCAGGCTCGCAGTATGGGAAAAGTCGCACCAATTGGCGCCATCGGTTTACCGCGCAAGCAGTGGCTTTCCGAAAGAGAAGATCTACGGACTGACGAGTCAGTTACGGCGGGCAGCAATTTCGATCCCGTCCAATATTGCGGAGGGCAGCGGACGGGGAAGTGACTCGGAAATGGTGCGTTTCCTGCAAATTGCGCTTGGCTCTGCTCACGAAGTGGAGTACCAGCTTCTTTTGGCGCGTGACCTGGAATGGCTTGGCGAGACACAGTATCAGGTGTTGTCGCAACATATCGAACAGATCAAAAGAATGCTCAACGGTCTGATCGCAAAGTTGAACATAAATCGGCGCAGAGGCTGAGAGCCAACAATGGTCAGCGGGCAACCGGGTCTTGCTGACGACTGAAGACTGACGACTGGAGACTATCACATGCTCGAACAGCTTGAAACGCAGTACCGGCAGGCTGCCGCTGAACTGGAGGCCGTGACCAGCAGTGCTGCCCTAGCCGCTTGGGAGGCGAAGTACCTGGGGCGCAAAGGCAGCGTGACGCTGCTGGTGCGCAGCACCGGCCAGCTCCCGCCAGAGCAGCGGGCAGCGTTTGGCCGCCGCGCCAACGAGGTCAAGAACCTGCTGGAGGCGGCCTTGGCCGAGCGTGAGGCGCTGATCCGCCAGCAGGAGCTGGCGCGCGACCTGGAAGAAGGCGCGGTGGACATTACGCTGCCTGGGCGGGCGCGGCCCAGCGGCGGGCTGCACCCCTCGACGCGCACGCTGCGCCTGTACGCCGCGGTGTGGGCAGAGATGGGTTTCCAGGTGTTCAGCAGCCGTGACGTGGAAACCGACGAGTACAACTTTCAACTGCTCAACTTCCCGCCGCACCACCCAGCGCGCGACATGCAGGACACGTTCTACACCACCGAGCCAGACGTGATCCTACGCACACACACCTCGCCGGGGCAGATTCACGCCATGCGCACACTAGGCGAGAACGGCACAAAGCCGATCCGCGTCATTCTGCCGGGCATGTGCTACCGCTACGAGCAGATCACGGCGCGCAGCGAGGTACAGTTCCATCAGGTCGAGGGGCTGGCCATTGGGCGCAATATCCGCATGAGCGACCTCAAGGGCACGATCGCCGAGTTCGCGCGGCGCATGTACAACCCGCAGGCGCAGGTGCGCTTCCGCTCGTCCTATTTCCCGTTCACCGAGCCGAGCATCGAAGTGGACGTGGAGTGTTTCCTGTGCGGCGGCGAGGGCTGCCGCGTGTGCAAGTACTCCGGCTGGCTGGAGATCGCTGGGGCGGGCATGGTGCACCCGTTCGTGCTGCGCAGCGGCGGCTACGATCCGGCGGTGTGGACAGGCTTCGCCTTCGGCATGGGGCCGGAGCGCGCCACGATGCTCAAGCACGGCATCACCGACATCCGCTATTTCTGGGGCAACGATCTGCGCTTCCTGGAACAGTTCTGAGCGCGCGCGGGGAAAGCTAAACGCGGCAAACACCCGAACGGGTTGATAATGAGAGTCCGCAGGAATGAACGGACGAGGTGAAAAGATGAAGCCTTTTACGCTCTCATTATCCCGATTGTCGGAGGACTGGCAGGCGACGCTGATCGGGCTGGCGATCGCTGCCGCGATCGGCCTGGGGCTGATCGGCCCCGGCCCGCAAACGCTGACGCTGAAAGCGGCGAACGGCGCGACGGTAGAGATGTCCGCCCCGGCGGCGAGCGGCTGGAAAACCAGCGCCACGCTGGACGGCGACAGGGTAGATGTCGCCGGTGCGGTGTCGGCGCTGGCAGCGAGCAGCGTGTATACTTTCGCCTGCCGTGACGGCGCAGTCACGCTGGAGACGGCTGCTGCCGACGATGGGCAGCCGCGGCTCACCCTGGCGAACGCCTGCGCCGGGGAAGTGGTGCTGACGCTTAAGCGCGACAGCGCCATCCCCTGGCCGCTGTTTGGTTGGTTTGCGCGCTGAGACAGAAAGGAGCGGCTGAACGATGACCATCACACAAACCAAGAAGCTCGACTCCGCCTCTGCGTCTTCAAGCGCAGCGCAGGCATCGCGCCTGGGGCTGATCGCCGGATTCGCGCTGCTGCTGGCGCTTACCGTGCTGGTAGCCGAGCTTGACCGGCTGATTGCCGATGCGTTCAAGGCGCAGGGTGTGGCGCGCAACCCGCTGGAGTACCCGCTGACGGCCGTGCTGATCGGCCTGGCGGCCAACGGCCTGCTGCGGCTGGCTCGAATCTACGGGCGTGTGCGGCCCGCTTTTCGCACCGAGTTCTTCCTCAAGATCGGGTTAGTGCTGCTCGGCGTGCGCGTCAGCCTGGGCGACCTGCTGGCAACCGGTGTGGCCGGGCTGGTGCAGGCTCTTGTCTTGGTGACATCGGTGTTTTTCTTTACGTGGTGGCTGGCAGGGCGCTTGCGGCTGCCGGCGACGCTTAAGGCGGTGATGGCCGCCGCTGTGTCTATCTGCGGCGTGTCGGCGGCCATTGCGGCGGCGGGCGCGGTCATGGCGAAGAAAGAAGAGGTAACGTACATCACGGCGCTGGTCATCTTGACGGCCATCCCGCTGATGGTGCTGATGCCTGTGTTAGCCGACGCGATGGGCCTGTCGCCGCAGGTGGCGGGGGCGTGGTTCGGCGGCAACATTGACACGACGGCAGCGGTGGTGGGCGCGGGCACGATGCACAGCCAGCAGGCACAGGAAGTAGCCGCTGTGGTCAAGATGGCGCAGAACGTGCTGATCGGCTTTGTGGCGTTCGCGCTGGCGCTGTATTTTGCCGTCGTGGTTGAGGGCGGCAAAGGCCAGCGGCCCCGCCCGGCGGCGATTTGGCAGCGTTTCCCCAAGTTCGTCATTGGCTTTGTGATCGTGAGCGCGCTGGCGACGCTGGGCGCGTTCACGCCGGGGATCGCCAAAGAAATCGAGCGCGCCGGCCAGTGGGCGTTTGCGCTGGCGTTTGTGTGCATCGGCGTGGAGTTCGCGCCCGGCGCGATCCGCGCGATGGGCTGGAAGCCGGTGGCCGTGTACGTAGGCGCGACGGTGTTCAACACCGCGCTGGCGCTGCTGGCGGCGTCGGTCATTTTCGGCGCGCTGGGGGGTGGGTAGGAAAACGCCACTGCTGAACCTCACCCCTTGATCTCCTCTCCCAACGGAGAGAGGACTTTCCTCAGCTATTCTGCACCCCCTCCCATATGGAGAAAGGGACAGAGTGTGAGATGAACCAGGGGATAGTCTGGGAGGGTGAGACAGGTTTATAGAACAGTGAGGAAAGAGGATCATGCTTGTACCGCTGTCATGGTTGAAAGAGTTTGTGGAGATTGACATCCCGGCGGAGGCGCTGGCCGAACGGCTGACGCTGGCGGGGCTGGAGGTGGGCAGCCTACGCTATATCGGCGTGCCGCAGAACCGCATCCCCGGCGTGCGCCGTCCGGCCTCCGATCATCTGGTGTGGGCGCGCGACAAAATCCTGCTGGGCGCGGTGCGCGAAGTGAAGCCGCACCCCAACGCCGACCGGCTGGTGCTGGCGCTGGTCGATTATGGTGGGCCGGAGCCTGAGCAGTGCGTCACCGGCGCGACCAACCTGTTCCCCTACCGGGATCAGGGGCCGCTGGCACAGCCGGTGTGGGTGGCCTTTGCCGCTGAGGGCGCGGAGGTGTGGGATGGCTACGCTGACCCGCCGGCGCGCATGATCCTCAAGGAGAAAACGCTGCGCGGCATCCCCAACCGCAGCATGGTGTGTTCGGAGAAGGAACTGGGCATCAGCGACGAGCACGAAGGCGTCATCCTGATGGCGGACTCCGGCGGTTTCGCGCCAGGCACGCCGCTTCAGGATGTGTTGGGCGATGTGATTTTCGACATCGAGCTAACACCTAATTTGGCGCGCTGCTTCAGCGTTCTGGGCGTGGCGCGCGAAGTGGCTGCGCTGCTGGACAAGCCGCTGCGCCAGCCGTCGTATGACGTTGTGGCGGAGGGGCCGCCCATCGCTGGGCAGGCCGCGATCGAGATTCGCGAACCGGCGCTCAACCCGCGCTTCACGCTGGCGCTGCTGCGCGACACCGAGATCAGGCCGTCGCCAGAGTGGATGCAGCGCCGCCTCAAGCTGGTGGGGCAGCGCCCGATCAACAACATTGTAGACGTGACCAACTACATCACGTTCGAGATCGGCCAGCCGCTGCACGCTTTCGACTACGACAAGCTGGCGGCGCGGGCCGGCGGCCAGCCGCCTACGATCATCACGCGCCTGCCAGAGCCAGGCGAGACGCTGGAGACACTGGACGGGGGCAAACGGCAGCTTGAGCCGCACAACATCCTGGTGTGCGATACGGCGGGCGCGCTCAGCCTGGGCGGTGTGATCGGCGGCGCGGAAACCGAGATCACACCAGAGACGCGCAACGTGCTGCTGGAGGCGGCCAACTGGGACTTCATCAACATTCGCCGCACGATGCAGTCGCAGAAGGTGATAACAGATGCCGGCGTGCGCTTCAGCCGGGGCGTGCATCCCAGCCGGGCGCTGCTGGGCGTGATGCGCGGCATCGAGCTGATGCGGCAGACCGGCGGCGGGACGGTGGCCCAAGGCGTGATTGACGCCTATCCGCTGCCGCCGCAGCTAGTGGTTGTTGATCTGAAAGTCAGCGAGATTCGCCGCCTGTTAGGGGTGGATTTTGAGCCGGCGGTGGCGGCGGCGCTGCTGCGCCGGCTGGAGTTTGCCGTCGAAGAGCTGGGCGAAACGCTGCGCGTGACCGTGCCCGATCACCGCATGGACATCAGCGACGAGCCGGTGACAGGGCAGGCCGATCTGATCGAGGAGATTGCGCGCATTTATGGCTACGACCGGCTGCCGAAAACCATGATCGCTGACGAGATGCCGGAGCAGCGCGCCAACCTGGCGCTGGAGAACGAGGAGCGCGCCCGCGATGTGCTGGTGGGCCTGGGCCTGCGCGAGAACATCAGCTACCGGCTGGTCTCGCCGGAGCGCGAGGCGCTGCTCTTCCCGCCCGGCGCGGACGGCCTGCCGCCAGAGCGCTATGTACGGCTGGCCAATCCGATTGCTGCCGACAAGACTGTCATGCGCCAGACGCTGCTGATCAGCGTGCTGGAGAACGCCCGCGCCAACAGCCGCCACGCCAGCCGCCAGCAGACGTTCGAAATCGGCAGCGTGTACCTCAAACGGCCCGACGCGCCGCTGCCCGACGAACCGCGTCGGCTGGCGCTGCTCATCACTGGGCCGCGCCGCGCCCCCGACTGGGCCTCAGGCCCAGACAGGGAAAACATGGACTTTTTCGACCTAAAGGGCATCGTCGAGGGACTGCTGCGCGACCTGCACATCGGCGGGGCGGAATACGTTCCTGCCGGGCATCCGGCGTTCCACCCCGGCCGGTCAGCGCGGCTGCGCGTGCAGGGCGTGGACATCGGCCCGTTCGGCGAGCTGCACCCGGCGGTGGCGCAGGCCTTTGAGCTGACCGCTGCGCCGGTGCTGGCGGCTGAGTTCGACCTAGAGGCGCTGTTGGGGTTCGTCAGCGGCATGTACCCGGTGAAGGCGCTGCCGACCACGCCGCCGGTCTACCAGGATATCGCGCTGGTGGTGAAAGAGGAGACGCCTGCCGCCGCCGTCGAGGCGGTGATTGTCAAGGCAGGCGGCGAGCTGCTGCGCAGCGCAACGCTGTTCGACGTGTTCCGGGGCGGCGCTGTGCCGGAAGGGCACAAGAGCCTGGCGTACAGCCTGGTGTATCAGGCCGACGACCGCACGCTGACGGATAGAGAGGTGGCAAAGGTGCACACGAAGATCGTCAAGGCGGCGGAAGCGCAGTTGGGGGCGAAGCTGCGCGCGTAAGTGAGTCTTCAGCCGTCAGCGATCAGTTGTCAGTCAGCTGCGGGGGTGGTGTGGACAAGATGACGCAGATGTATTACGACACTGAAACAGATGTGCTGTATTTGAGCATTGGTGATCCCCGCCCGGCTGTCACAGAAGAAGCCGGCGATGATGTCCTGCTGCGTCTTGACCTCGAAACAGGCGCGATTATCGGTTTGACGATGCTCAATTTCTCTGCGCGTTTCAGCTCGCTGGACGCGCCGCAGACGCTCCCTGTCCAGATCGAACTGCACAAACCGGCGTAAACCTGAAAACAGCAGCCTGCTGGGTCGCTCTCTAACCTTAGCAAGTTAGCAAGCAGAGTCGTCACATGGCGCGGGGTGAGGTCATTTTCAGCGGAACAGATCGGCCAGGGGCAGCGTGAAGCCCGGTAACGCTGGCAAGCCAGAAAGCGTGCCGTCCGCGCCGATGGTGTCCACGATCATGCCGCCGTCGGCGCTGCGGCGGTACACATCCACCACCTGCGCGTCGGGATAGACCGTCCACACCATCTGCGCGCCTGCGTCCAGATAGGCGCGGGCTTTGTCCAGCACATCGCGCGGTGTCTCGCTCTCGGAGATCACTTCGACAGCCAGATCGGGCGCGCCGCCGAACACCGACCCTTCCAGCCCACCGGCGCGTTCTTTTGAGATGAAGGCCGCATCGGGCAGACGAACGGTGCGCGGCCCAAGCTGGAAGCCGCCGTCAGCGCCGGTAACGTAGCCGAGGTCGCGCTCATCCACATAACCAACGAGAAAACCGGCGATGCGTGCAGCAAGGACTGAATTTCTGACACTGGATGGGGCTGCTTCGACGATCTTCCCCCTCCACCAGTTCCAGCCGCCGTTCGGCGTTCTCCGGCCGCTGGCAGAACGCGAGGTATTCCTCAACGGTGTACAGCTTCGTCTGAACGGCCACACTCAGCCTCCCTATTTATCTACATGCATCCGCAGCGCATTATAACGCACTCACCCTCCAAACTGGCGCTGGAGCCAGGCGATGAGCAGGTCGCCTACGTCGGGGCGGTTCTGCAGGATGGCCGTGCCCTGCCCGGCGCGCTCCAGCGGCTGGAGAAATGCGTCGCCGGTGGCATTGGCTTCTAGTTCCTGCGCGACAGCATAGGACTGCTCATCCTCGATGCTGGCGGCGATGAACAGCGGGCGCGGGTTGTACTGGAACAGGATAGTCGTCAGGCCGGGGTCAAGCGGGCTGAGCAGCGCCGCAGCCGCGCAGATCGGGGCAGCCGCGCAGCCGCGCAGCGTGGCATCAGCGCCGGTTCCCGCGCCGATCACACCGATGCGCGCCGGGTCGGCGATGCCGCTGCCAAGCGCCTCGAGCATGGCCGGTATATCCGTGCGCGCCGTGTCCGGGCGCGGCTGCATCACAAGTACCGTGAAGCCGGCGGCGTGCAGGCGGGCTGGGAAATCGCCCCAGCTCAGGCGATCCGGCCCCAGCAGCAGCAAACCGGGCATGCGTGCCTCGCTGTGCGCCAGCAGCCCGCCGGTGAGCAGCGCGCCGTCTGGCGCGGCCAGCTCGACCGTCTGCTCCAGCCCCTGCACTGTGCCGACTGGCAGCGGCGGCAGCGCAGCCTGGTTGGGCAGGGCGGCGGCGGTGGGGTCGTTCTGCCCAGGGCCGCCAACGATGTCGGGCGGCGGCTCGGTGGGCGGCCCGGCGAAGAATGGATTGGCGGTGGGGGCAGTCGTCGGGCCGCTGAGCGCGCGCGTAGGCGTGGGTGTGGGGATGTCGGCCGCGCAGCCGGCGGTCAACAGCAGCATGATTACACCGACGATAAACCGGCGGGGACAGGTTGACAGGTTCATGGCGCGCCCTATACAGGCCGGGCCAGCACGATCATGCGCTCGCAGCCGTCCTGAAATGGGCCGCGTTCGGCGTCACCGTAAACTTCGACTGCCTCGAAGCCAGTCTGCGCCAGCAGCAGCCGCACCTCCGGGTAGAAGAAATAGCGAAACACAACCGGCGCGACGGTGCGCTGCACCGCCCCCTGGCCGGTGATCTCGTCGTAAATCCAGGTGACGTGCATGAGCTGCTGCACGCGATCCAGGTAGCTGACGGCCTGCTGCATGATCAGGTGACCGGTTTCGGAGTCGATAAATGTGCGTTCCAGCGTGAGAGCACTGCTGTCTTGGGTGGCGAATGTCTCGCCAGCGTTGGGCAGGTCAATCACCAGCGCGCCGCCGGGCGCAGTCCAGCGGCGCAGGCGCTGGAGCAGGGCAAGCTGCTGCGGCTGGTCGTGAAAGTGCATCAGGCTGTTGTACGACAGCAGCACCAGGTTAAAGTTTGTGTCTGTCTCGAAAGTCAGCACGTTGCCCTGGTGCATGGTGACGCGCGCGCGCAGGTGCGGAAAGGCGGCCAGCTTGCGCCGCGCGCGGTCGAGCATGGCCTGTTCGCTGTCAATCCCGCAGACAGTGTGCCCCTCCTGCGCGAGGTGGAACAGCACGCGGCCTGTGCCGCAGCCCACGTCGAGCACAGGGCCGCCGTACACCTCGGCCAGCTCGCTGTAAAGCGCTAGATCGTCGGTGCGGTCAGTGTGCTCGGCGTCGTAGTAGCGGGCGATAGTGGCGTAGAATCCGCTCATGGATGGTTTGTCCTTGTGTTACAGCGGCAGTTTACCGCGCCGGTGGGCTTTTCTGAAGGGCAGGCCATCTGGCGGGGCTGGGGACTGGTAAATTTTGCGGACACATGCGGGTTTTTCTACGCTTAGAATCGCCGTCTGTATCCATGATCTTCACCAGTCCCCGGGGCTGCATTTACTTGCCTTGTGATGTGCCCAATGGGTAGAATGCGGCGCACTGGTATGAAAAGCCGGGTGGCGCACGCAGGAACCAGGGCGTTCTGTCGCTTGCGCTGTTGTTTGTACTGGATAGTGCTGGGAGGTGTTAACGATGCGACGTTTCTGGCTGGCGCTGCTGGCCGCGGCTGTCCTGAGTGTGGTGGGGGCGGCCAGCGCACAGAGCAGCGATGTGCTGACGACGTTTGCCCAGCGCGGCAACCTGCGCGCCGGGCCGGGTGTGGAATGGAATATCCTGGGCCGGTACGAACCTGGCACACCGATTCGCCTGGACGGGCAGGCCTTCAGCGGGGCCTGGGTGCGCGGGATTACGCCGGATGGCAAGGTGGGCTGGGCGTTCATCGAGACGCTGGCGCTGTCCCAGGCAGAGGCCGCCGCCCTGCGCCCGGTGTACCTGGACACACCGTTCACGCTGCCCGCGCCGCAGGGGGGACCGGCTCCGGTTCAGCCCCCGGCTCAGGCGCAGAGCGCAGCTCCGCCGGCTGCGCCCGCTGGCGGCAGCGGCAGCTCATTGCAGACGACGACTGCCGCCGGGGTTAACATGCGCACCGCGCCCAACGGCGCGGTTATCCGGACGCTGGCGTTTAACGAAGCCGTGGTGGTGGACGGGCGCAGCGCGGACGGCGGATGGGTGCGCGTCAGCACTGCTGACGGCGCGCGCGGCTGGGTTGTGCTCAATTTCGTCGTGCTAAGCGGTCAGCAGTTCGCCGATCTACCGGTGGTGGAGGGCGGCGCGATCCAGCCTGGCGCGGGCGCGCCCGCTGCGCCAGCCCAGCCGCAGACGGCGCAGGGCGCTCCACCTGTCGCGTCTGTCAGCACCGCGCCGGTGCGCGGCTTCAGCTAC
>DAOTWC010000092.1:0-1759 GCA_034435995.1 Anaerolineae bacterium
TACCGAAAATGGCATGAACTTGTGCAATCTAAGATTTGCTTATCGGCAAAGGCTAATTTTATAATTACCAATAGATTCGTCACCAAGGAGTGACAGCCACCACGTGGAGCGCACTCAAAAGCCAGCTTACAGTCTCAATACGTTTTCTGTGCGCCAGTTTGCTTCGCGCTACGGGGTCTATGTGTCGCTAGCTGTAGTGCTGGTAGCTGCAGTTTTCCTAACACCAGACCTGTACAGCCAGCAGACGCTGTTCGTAGTGCTGCGCCAGGCGTCTCAGTTGGGCATTGTGGCCATCGGCCAAACGCTGGTTCTGCTGGTGGCCGGCATTGACCTGTCTGTAGGCGGTGTGATCGTGCTCACGTCGGTGATCATCGCCCAGGTTAGCCGCGGCCAAGATACTATGCTGCTGCCTGCGATCCTGTTGGCGCTGTTGCTAGGTGGGCTGGTAGGATTGTTCAACGGGCTGCTGGTGACCAAGCGCAACGTGCCGCCGTTTGTTGCTACACTTGGAGTCTTAGTGCTTATTCAAGGCGCGATTCTGGCCTATACGCGCGGCATCCCCAGCGGCCAAGTGCCGCCCAGCTTAGGCGTGGTTAATCAAGCGATCGGCCCGCTGCCAATACCGGTTGTCATCTGGATCGTGCTAACCCTGGTCGTTGGATTCTTATTGTATCTGCGCCCCTATGGCCGCCGCCTATATGCCACTGGTATGAACCGCGAGGCGGCTCGTTTATCTGGCGTGCGTGTTGACTTAATCGTCATCTCTGCCTATGTGTTGTGCAGCCTTTTGTGCGTTGTCGGCGGGGTGGTACTCAGCGGCTATATTGGTTATGTAGACCGCTACCTGGGGCGCGGCATGGACTTGGACTCAATAGCGGCGGCGGTGGTAGGGGGCACAGCTTTTACCGGTGGACGCGGCAACCTGCTGGGGACAGTGGCAGGCGTGCTGATCGTGCAGCTTTTAAGCAACATGACAGTGCTGTTGGGTCTGAGTGTGCAGGTACAGCTTGTGGTCAAGGGGCTGGTGATTATCGGTGCTGTTGCCCTATACAGCCTGGTAATACGCCGAGGCGAATAGACAGTGCTGACATGAGCGCTGTATGGCAAAAAAGGAGGTAATTAACTGAACAACGATCCAAAGTGAAACTCTACGACGAACCGCGCATCTTGTATGAATACACGGAGGAGCAAAATGAGATTGTCGCGTTTTGGGATTTTGTTCAGTATGTCGGCGCTAATTGTGCTGTTGATCACTGGTGTCGCGCTGGCACAGAACAACGAAATTCCGGTGCCAATTCCGATAGAGTTCACTGAAGAGGAAATCGCCAATACACCATACCTGCAGAGCTTCTTTGCGCGCTCTGAGGAAATGTTCGATACCAGCGTCTACGCTAAGGAGCCGCCATATCGTATTGCGCTGGCCTCACAGGGACCGACAAATTCATGGGCGGCGCTGTTTGATGAGCATGTGCGCTGGCGCGTTGATGAACTCGGTAAAGACATCGTCTCAGAGCTGCTGTACGCCGACGCTAACGGCAGCGCCGATGTTCAGGTTCCTCAGGTGGAAGACCTGCTGGCTCAGGATCCGGATGTGCTGATTCTCGTGCCCATGGGTCGGGCCGCGCTGGCCGGTCCGGTTGAACGCGCGATGGCGCAGGGCGTGCCAGTGGTGCTGTGCGCCAGCGGTGTAGACACTGATAACTTTGTCACTGAGATTGGCACCAACCTGTACCGGACAGGCAAAGTGTGGGCACAGTAT
>DAOTWC010000093.1:0-40183 GCA_034435995.1 Anaerolineae bacterium
CTTTCCCACCCATTCCTCTCGCTCATCTGTTCAGTGTCCGGTCACTAGCTAAGGAGGAGTAGTGACAAGTGGCGGATGCTTGTGTAATATGTGTGTTATCAAACGCAGCCGCGGAGGGGCAAGGTGAGCGACAATCACGACGACCTCAACACCTGGACCTACTTCGAGTTCGCAACCTTCGGAGGGAAGAATTACGGCTACATCCGCAAGCGTGACAACGTGCAGACGCTCTACTTCAACGACAGCGGCGTGCTGATGGTCAACTTGAACGCCGAAGCATCCTGCACGCCCGGCGAAATGGCCGAACTGGATAGGATCGCCTTTATGGTGTTTGGGGGCGAAGACACCGTCGACCGCGTTATCAATCCTTTTTGCCAGATTCCGCGCCGCCTGCTGACGCTGAAGCACCAGGATTGAGCGCGTCATCATCGCCGCCCACATAGTCGTCAACGGCGCGGCGGGCGATGCGGTACTCGCCGCCCACCCGCGCGGCGGGCAGTTTTCCGGCTTCAATCAGGTCGTGCACGTCCTGCTCGCTCACGCGCAGGTAAGCGGCAGCCTCCGCCACCGTCATGATAGTGGGCGCGTTCTGGGACGCAGGCGGGACAGGCGCGCGGCCGAAGAACGGCGGCATAGCCGGCGCGTCGGCGGCGGCTCCGCCCTCGCTGCGCGCCTGCCGCACGAGCTGGCTGGCTACCGACAGCGCCCCCAGGACGACGAGCAGCTCGACACACGAGGCAGCCAGCAGCAGATCAGCGGTGATCCGCCCCCCGCTGATCGTCAGGAACAGCGGCGCAGCCAGCGCGCCGAAGGCCAGCGGGGCCATTAGTACCGCGCCTGCCAGGCGCACGTTGCGCCCGCTGGCGCGCACGCCGCCGATGTCAATACGGCCCGACAGCAGCATGTACGCGCCGAGCACTATCAGGATTGCCTCGCATATCAGCAGCATGGAGCCTCGTTTCAATCTGCGGCCAGCATGACACGATTGTACCTGTTTTCGCGCCAGCTCTCATCCCTGGCTGCGCCGGCAGTCAGGCGCGCTGCGGCTCTGCCAGCCGCTCGGCGATCAGCTCTGCGATATCCTTGATGGCCGGGCCGTCAGCCACCTGCGGACGGGCGCTTTCGAACATCTGCATGCAGAACGGACAGCCCACCGCCAGCACATCCGCGCCGGTGTCGCGGGCCTCCTCGTAGCGCTCCACGCTGACCGGCTTCGCCCCGTGTTCCTCTTCTTTCCAGAACTGCGCGCCGCCCGCCCCACAGCAGAACGACTTGCGCCCGTGGCGCGGCATCTCTGTGACCAGAATCTCCAGCCGCCTGAGCACCGCGCGCGGCTCCTCGATCACGCCGTTGTGGCGGCCCAAGTAGCAGGGGTCGTGGAAGGTGACGTTGCTCCATGTCGAAGGGTGCGCCAGCGCTGGCAGCCGCCCGGCGGCGATCAGTTCCTCGATCAGTTCGGTGTGGTGGATCACCTCGTAATGCCCGCCGAACTGGTGATACTCTTTGCCCAGGTTGTGCAGGCAGTGCGGGCAGGTGGCGACGATGCGCTTCGGTTGGAGCGCGTTGAGCGTTTCGACGTTGGCCGTCGCCAGCTCGACGTACAGCGCCTCGTTGCCGGCGCGGCGCGCCACGTCGCCGGTGCAGGTTTCGCCGTCGCCCAGGATGGCGAAGTTGACGCCAGCGGCCTGCAGCACCTTAATGAACGCGCGGGCCGTTTGAGCGGCGCGGTCGTCGTAGCTGACGGCGCAGCCTGTCCAGTAGAGAATGTCGAAATCGGGGTTGTCGTCGGTGGTGGGCACGTCCAGGCCGGTGGCCCACTTGGCGCGGCTCTCGGCGATCTGCCAGGGGTTGCCCTGGCGCTCCATGCCGTTGAACGCGCCCTGCAGCTCTGCCGGGAACTCGCCTTCCATCAGCACCTGCGCGCGGCGGATGTCGAGGATGTCGAGCATCGGCTCGTTGCCCACCGGGCAGATGTCAATGCACGCGCCGCAGGCGGTGCAGGCCCACACCGCCGACTCGCTGATAGCGCCGCCCAGCAGCGGCGTGCGCGATTCCTCGCCAGCGGCCAGGCCGGACATCTGCTCGCGGATGAGGTAGCGCTTGTTAATCTCCAGCGCTGACGGCGACAGCTCTTTGCCGGTGACGTAGGCCGGGCACACGTCCTGGCAGCGGTTGCACATGATGCAGGCGAAGGCGTCGAAAATCTGCGTCTTGCTCAGGTGCTCCAGCCGCGTGGCGCCAAACTGCTCGCGCTCGTCGTCCTCCAGGTCCACCGGCTCCATCTCGCCTAGCGAGGTGCGCTCTGGGCGCGTCAGGTAGTTGAGCGGAGCCATGAACAGGTGGGCATGCTTGGTGTAGGGGAAGTAGGGCAGGAACAGCAGGATGCCGCCCAGCGCCACCCACCAGAACACATGGCGCAGCAGCTCCAGCAGATCCGGGCTGGCCCCCGCGAACAGCGCGGAAGTCACCGTGGCAAACGGCATGAAAAGGTCAGCGCCGTGCTGCGCCACCAGCACCGCTTCGCCCAAGAAGCGCGCGCCCACGTGCAGCAGGATAAACACGGCGACGATCATCGAGTCGGTGAGCACAGCGCGCTGTTTCACGCGGGGGTGCAGCAGCACATTGTCGTGATACGCCAGCTCAGCGCGGTTGGGCAGCGCCAGCCGGCGCAGCACAAAGTAGGTCACGCCGGCCAGCACGGCCACGCTCAGCACGTCGGCCAGCAGGCGGTAGGCGTCGTAGAGCGCGCCGGTCTCGCCCAGGAAGGTGTAGCCGGGGATGAACCCCTGCAGCACATCGCCGAGGTTGACCAGGAAATAGAACGTGAAGCCCCACACGATACCCAGGTGAAACAGGCTGGAAATGCGCCGCGCGCGCAGCGTTGTCGGCTGGCCGATGTACACCACCAGCGCGCGCCACAGGCGGGCCGGCAGCCGGTCCAGGTGCAGCCGGCCCTCGCCCCGGTTGATGATCAGGTACATCTCGCGAAACCCGACGAACGCCGCCCCTACCGACAGCAGCGCCAGCAGCACAAAAACCATTTGTTCAACAGGTGACAGCATAAACAGCGACCTCGTTTCTAACGCTCTAGTTCATCGCGCACTCATCTGTTTGTGAAGTAGTGTACCACCGCGCCTGCCGCAGGCCAAACCCCCGCGCGCCTTGACTGCCTCTGCTGAACGTGATACCATCGCACCTAATCAAATCACTCATCAAGAGCGAGGGAGGGAACGGCCCGTTGATCTCGCGGCAGCCCCCGAAGCGTCGGGAAGGTGCCAAATCCGTCAGGTTTAGGCCTGGTAGATGAGGACGTCTCACGAGTTTCACCCGCGCCCCGTCTACCGTTTGTGACCAGGGGCGTTTCGCATTTCCGCCCACAGCCAGCCAGCAGGATACCCGACTGTGACCGCTATGCCCAACAGTTACCCCATCAATGCGCAGCCACGCCGATGATCTGGCCTTGCTGCGCGCCGCCGCTCACCGGCGCGAGTGGACGGGGCTGCAGGATACGCTCAAGCGGCTGCTGGCGCGCCTGGAACCGCTGGTCGCGCTGGGCGTGGCCGCCGGGCCGGTGACGGCGCACCTGCCGCGCTTCGAGGCCTATTACCCTGAAGCAGGCTGGGTGCGCGAGCTGCTGCTCACGGTGGTCAGCTACGCCAGCGCCCCACGCGACCTGCCGCTGCACGCGCTGGCGCAGTTCCCCAGCCCAGGCTGCGGCAACTTCGTCAGCGCGGTGTTCGACCTGGCGCGGGCTGTGCAGCCGGCGGTGTCGCCGTTCGAGCGCTACAGCTTCGCCACCAACGCGGCTGCTAACGCGCTTCTGGCGGCGCTGATGGATCGGTACTTCGGCCCGCGCCCGGACGAGTGGGCGCTGCTGGCGGACGAGACGGCGCGGCAGGCGGTCTACGGCCGCTTCTGGCTGGACTCAGACGTGGCCGCCGCCGATACCGCTGCCTGGTTGGCGCTGGCGGATGCGGTGGAAGCGCAGTTGGGAAACAGAATGACACCGGCTGAACGCGGGTTAGTTGAGTAGAGGATGTCGAGACATGTTGCGAGAATCGTTTGAGGAAGAACTGCGGGAACTTGTGAATCAGCTCTCCAAGCAGGAAAAACAGCAGCTTCTGATCTACGCTCGCTCACTGGTGAAGCGGCCAAAGGTGCAGACAGGCGCAGAGTTTCTGGCGCGCACGGCTCACATCTCGATCCCCAGTGATGAACTTGACCAGATGGAACAGGCAATAGAAGCAGCGTTTGAGGTTGTACGCGATCTGCCGGATGTGAGCTTTGATGAGTAACCATTATCTGCTGGATACCAATGCTGCAATTGCGCGCATACGTAAGGATGCCGATCTCGAAACGCTGCTCCGAACGGCTGAGCAAATCTATGTGCCCGTGATTGTGCTGGGCGAGCTGTATTATGGCGCAGAGAACTCGCGGCGGGTCGAAGAAAACATGAAAGTGGTCGAGATGTTTGTTGTGAATACAGTTGTGCTCAATTGTGATGCCGAAACGGCCCGCGAGTTTGGGAAAATCGCGCATATGCTGCGGCTCAAAGGCCGCCCGATACCGGAAAACGACATCTGGATCGCCGCGCTGGCGCAGCAGCACAGCCTGACGCTGGTCACGCGCGATATGCATTTTGACGACATACACGGCTTGTCGCTGGAACGCTGGTAGCTGACAGAAAGGCACGCGATGCGCAGAAACCACACCCGCACCTACACCAACCGCCGCTACCTCGACGCGGTCGAAGACCACATCGTGATCTTCGACGGCGCGATGGGCACCAGCATCCAGCGCTACAACCTCACCGCTGACGACTTCGGCGGCGAGCAGTACAACGGCTGCAACGACTACCTGTGCATCACCCGCCCCGATGTGATCGAGGCCATTCACACCTCGTTTCTGGACGTGGGCAGCGAGGTCGTGGAGACGAACACGTTTCGCGGCAACCGCCTCACGCTGGCCGAATACGGCCTGGGCGGCCGCGTTCTGGAGATCAACCGTGCGGCGGCGCAAATTGCCCGCCGCGCCTGCGACCAAGCCGAGGCGCGCACCGGCATCCCGCGTTTTGTCGCTGGCAGCATCGGGCCGAGCGGCAAGCTGCCCAGCGGCAGCGACCCCGACTTGAGCAATATCACCTTTGACGAGCTGGCCGACGTTTTCTACGAACAGGCGCAGGGGCTGGTAGAGGGCGGCGCAGACCTGCTGCTGATCGAGACCAGCCAGGACATTTTGGAGGTCAAGGCGGCGGTGGTGGGCATCAACCGCTATTTTGCCGACGCCGGCGTGCGCATCCCGCTGCAGGTGCAGGTGACGCTCGACACGACCGGCCGGATGCTGTTCGGCACAGACATCGCCAGCGCTCTCGCTACGCTGGAGGCGCTGCCGATTGACGTGATTGGCATGAACTGTTCCACCGGGCCGGAGTACATGCGCGCCCCTATCGAGTATTTGGTGGAGCACAGCCCGCTGCCCATCAGCGTGCTGCCCAACGCTGGGCTGCCGATCAACGTGGACGGCGAGGCCGTCTACCCGATGGAGCCAGACCCCTTCAGCGAGATGGTGGCGGAGTTCGCGCGCAAGGGTGTGAACATCGTCGGCGGCTGCTGCGGCACAACGCCGGAGCACCTGGCGCAGCTCTACCGCAAGGTGCACGGCCACCCCTTCAACGCGCTGCTCAGCAGCAGCCAGAGCGACGCGCAGAGCACGCATTTCGTGCGCCGCCGCCCGCGCCCGCGCCAGCCGCAGCGCGAGGCGCGCGTCTCCAGCGGCATGACCGCCACGCTGATGGCCCAGAACCCTGGCCCGACGATGATCGGAGAGCGCGTCAACGGCCAGGGCAGCCGCAAAGTCAAGCAGCTGCTGCTGGCGGAGGACTACGACAGCATCGTGCAGATCGCCGTTGAGCAGGTGCAGGCCGGCGCGCACATGCTCGATGTGTGCGTGGCGCTCACTGAGCGCGACGACGAGCGCCAGCAGATGGAAGCGCTGGTGAAGAAGCTGGCGCAGGCGGTGGACGCGCCGCTGATCTTCGACACGACTGAGCCGGAAGTGGCCGAGGCGGCGCTGGCGCTGTATCCGGGGCGCGGCATCGTCAACGGCAACAACCTCGAAAACGGGCGCGAGCGCATTGACCGCGTGCTGCCCATCGTCAAAAAGTACGGCGCGGCGGTGCTCTCGATGACCATTGACGAGGAGGGCATGGCGCACACGCGCCAGAAGAAATACCAGATCGCCCGCCGCATCCACGACATCGCCGTGAACGAGTACGGCCTGGCCCCCGAGGACCTGATCTTCGACGCGCTCACCTTCCCCCTCACCACCGGCCAGGAGGAGCTGCGCGGCGACGCCGTCGAAACCATCGAGGGCATTCGCCTCATCAAGGAGAACCTGCCCGGCGTGCTGACCTGCCTGGGCGTGAGCAACGTCAGCTTTGGCGTGACGCCGGCGGCGCGCGGCGTGCTCAACAGCGTGTTCCTGTATCACGCCGTCCGCGCCGGCCTGGACATGGCCATCGTCAACCCGGCGCACATCACGCCCTACGCCGAGATCCCCGAAGACCAGCGCAAGCTGGCCGAGGACCTGATCTTCAACAGCGACCCCGACGCGCTGCCGCGCTTCATTCAGTACTTTGAACAAAATCAGGTGGCGCTGGCCGGGAAAGAAGTTGAAGACCCGACGAAAGACATGACCAGCGAGCAGGCGCTCCACTGGCAGATCGTCCACCGCAAGAAAGAGGGCGTCGAGGCGCTGATTGACGACTGCCTGACGCGCCAGGACGCTGTCGGCGTGCTTAACAACGTGCTGCTGCCCGCCATGAAAGAAGTAGGCGACAAGTTCGGCGCGGGCGAGCTGATTCTGCCGTTCGTGCTGCAAAGCGCCGAGGTGATGAAGCGAGCCGTCGCCTATCTCGAACAGTTCATGGAGCGCGTCGAGGGGGCGAGCAAGGGCGTCGTTGTGCTGGCGACGGTCTACGGCGACGTGCACGACATCGGCAAGAACCTGGTTAAAACGATCTTGAGCAACAACGGTTACACAGTCTACGACCTGGGCAAGCAGGTGCCGGCCAACACCATCATCGAGAAGGCGCAGGAGTACAACGCGGACGCCATCGGCCTGTCGGCGCTGCTGGTGAGCACGTCCAAGCAGATGCCGCTGGTTGTTAACGAGCTGGCGCGGCGCGGCCTGAAGTTCCCGGTGCTGGTGGGCGGCGCGGCCATCAACCGGCGCTTCGGGCGGCGCATCCTGTTTTTGGAGGACGGGGGCGAGCCGTACTGGCCGGGCGTGTTCTACTGCAAGGACGCCTTCGAGGGGCTGGCTGTGATGGACAAGCTGACCGACGCCAGCGCCCGCCCGCAGTTTGTGCAGCAGATCATCGCCGAGGCGCACGAGGAGATGGGCCGCCCCGCCCGCCGCGAACGCGCCCCACGCGGCCCGCTGGTCAAAACCGTCTCCCCCGCGCCCAACCTGCCCAAGCCGCCCTTCTGGGGGCCGCGCGTGGTGCGCGAGATGCCGCTGGAGATCGTGCTCAAGTACCTGCACAAGCCGGAGCTGTTCCGGCTGTCGTGGGGCGCGAAAAACGCGCGCGGCGAGGAGTGGGCCAGGCTGGAGGCGGAGTTCGAAGCGCGGCTGGCGCGCATGTCGAAAGAGGCGCTGCGCGACGGCACGCTGCGCCCGCAGGCCGTCTACGGCTATTTCCCGGCGGGCAGCGACGGCGACGACCTGATCATCTGGGACCCAGGGCCGTTCGCAGCGGCCAACGGCGGCGCGCCGGAGCGCGTTGAGGTGGCGCGCTTCAGCTTCCCGCGTCAGCCCGACGGCGAGCGCCTGTGCATCAGCGACTACTTCGCGCCCGCTGACGGCGATCAAGTGGACACGTGCGTCCTCCAGGTGGTGACGGTGGGCGCGGCGGCGACCGAGGCGTTCGAGAAGCTCCAGAGCGCCGATAACTACAGCGAGGCCTATTTCTTTCACGGGCTGGCGGTGCAGGCCGCTGAAGCCACCGCCAACTACATGACGCACCACGTGTGCAAGGAGCTGGGCATCCCGGTCAACCGCGGCAAGCGCTACAGCTGGGGCTATCCCGCCTGCCCGGAGCTGGCCGACCACGAAACGGTGTTCCGGCTGCTGCCGCAGGCCGCCAGCGACTTGGGCCTGACGCTGACCGCCAGCTACCAGCTTGTGCCGGAACAGAGCACGGCGGCCATTTTTGCCCATCATCCGGACGCCAAATACTTCAGCGTGGGCAGCCTGGACCGCGCCGAGCAGATTCTAGGCTAGGACAGGGCCTCATGTGCAGGGGGTGATGCATCAACCTCCCGCGCAGAGATGGGCACAAGGCGAGGCTGGCAAAGGATGGAGGTGAACTGATGACCGATTACGAGCGTATCGAAGCAGCTATCGCATACGACACTGACGCGCTCTCAGGTGAGCAGGTGGTGGCGCGCGGCGTCGCCTATGACGACTATCTCACCGGGAAGTACGGACGGCACACGGAATGGATTCAGGGAGTGGTAATCGCCATGTCGCCGACCAGCATCCCGCATGAACGGCTTGTATCGTTCCTGCGGCTGCTGTTCAGCCTCTATCTCGACCAGACCACCGGCGGCGAGGTGCTCGGCGACCCGGTGGTGATGAAGGCTGCGCCCGATCTGCCGGCGCGCCAGCCCGATATTCAGGTTATTCTGCCGGAACAGGCGCAGTTCGTGCAGCACAACCAGGTCGCCGGGCCAGCCGCGCTGGTGGTCGAAGTGGTGTCGCCGGAAAGCGTGGGGCGCGATCGCGGCGCTAAGTTCAGGGAGTACGAGGCAGGCGGCGTTGCCGAATACTGGATTGTGGATGCGGAGCGGGGCGAGGCGCTGTTCTATGTGCGCGGCGATGATGGTCTGTTTCACAATCGCCAGCCCGTTGACGGCGTATATACGTCGCGTGTGCTGCCGCGCCTGCGGCTGCCGATAGACCTGTTGTGGCGCGACAAACTGCCCACGACATCCGAAACGGTGCAGATGGTCGGGCAAATGTTGGCGCAGGGCCTAGCTGGTGAGTGAGAGGGCGCAGCCGTGTACGACCGCGATTACGGGCACACCACTGTGCGGGGAACGCTGATCGGCGTCGGGCTGATTCTGGTCGGTGTCGCGCTGCTGACGGCGCTCGTGGTGGGGATCATTGACCGGCAGTGCGCGTCCGACATTGACCGCTGGCTGCCGCTGTACCCCGGCGCGGTGGTCGTGAGCGAGCAGCACACGTTTCTGCGCGCGCGCGGCATGGGCGAGACGACAATAACGCTGCGCACGCCCGACGACCAGCAGACCGTCAGCAGCTGGTATCTCGACAACACGCAGCGCCAGGCCGAGATTGACCCCAACCGGGGCGCTGCCGCCACCAGCTTGCGCCTGGAAGACGCGCCCGACGGCGGCACGCTGATCTATCTGTACAGCGAGTGCGCGTGGTATTGATGCAGTTGTCAGTCTACAGTCTAGAGTCGTCAGCCTTTAGGTGTCAGTCAGAGGTTGAAGGCGTGCGCTCGAAGCGTTGATATTGTCCTGAGCTGACGACTGTGGACTCACGACTGACGACTGATGACTTGCAGCTGAAGACTTACACGGGAGACACCGGAGAGTGTGACAATGGCGACAACACCGTTTCTCGAACGGCTGCGGCAGGGGCCGCCGCTGCTGGCCGACGGCGCGATGGGCACGATGCTCCACGCCGGCGGCCTGCCCATCAACGCCTGCTTCGACGAGCTGAACCTGACCCACCCTGAGGTTGTGGCCCGCGTCCACCGGGGCTTCATCGAGGCCGGGGCGGAGCTGATCGAAACCAACACGTTCAGCGCCAACCGCTACAAGCTGGCCGAGCACGGCCTGCAGGACCGCGTGGCCGAGATCAACGCCGCCGCCGTGCGCCTGGCGCGCCGCGTGATTGAGGCCAGCTTCCGCGACGACATCTACCTGGCCGGGGCAGTGGGGCCGCTGGGCGTGCGCCTCAAACCTTACGGGCGTGTCGCGCCAGAGGACGCCCGCGCCGCCTTTGCCGAGCAGATCGGCGCGCTGGCCGCCACCGGCGCAGACCTGATCCTGCTGGAGACGTTCACCGACCTGGCCGAAATCCTGGAGGCGCTGCGCGCCGCCCGCGAGAGCGCGCCAGGCCTGCCAGTAGTCGCGCAGATGACGTTCGCCCAGGACGACCGCACGCTGCTGGGCCACCTGCCAGGCCGCGTGGCCCGCGACCTGCGCGACGCTGGCGCGGACGTGATCGGCGTCAACTGCTCCGGCGGCCCGGCGCAGATCGCGCGCGTGCTGCAGGCCATGCGCGCTGCCGCGCCCGACCTGCTCTACTCTGCCCAGCCCAACGCCGGCTTCCCCGAAAGCGTGGGCGGGCGCATGATGTACCCGGCCACGGTGGACTACTTCGCCGATTCAGCCCTCACGCTTAAGGCCATCGGCGCGAACGTGATCGGCGGCTGCTGCGGCACGACGCCGGAACACATCGCCGCCATGCGCAGCGCCCTCAGCGACCCGTCGCGCCCGCTGCCCTACGTGCCGCTGATCGAGATCAGGGGCGAGGAGGCCGAGGCCGTGCCAGAGCGCCCCACCGAGCTGAGCGACCGGCTGGCGCGCGGCGAGTTCGTCGTCAGCGTGGAGATGGCCCCGCCGCGCAGCTACACCCCGCAGACGCTGCTCACCGCCGCGCAGCTCCTGCAGGACGCGGGGGCCAACGTGATTAACGTGGCCGACAGCCCCACCGCTCGCATGCGCATGAGTCCCTGGGCCATCTGCCACCTGCTGCAAACGCGCCTGGGCATAGAGACGATCCTGCACTTTCCCACGCGCGGGCGCAACCTGCTGCGCGTGCAGGGCGATCTACTGGCCGCGCACGCCCTGGGCCTGCGCAACCTGTTCGTCGTCATGGGCGACCCGACGCACATCGGCGATTACCCGCAGGCGATGGACAACTACGACGTGGCCCCGTCGGCGCTGATCGGCATCGTCAAGCAGCGCATGAACAACGGCGTGGACCAGGCTGGCAACAGCATCGGCCAGCCGACAGCCTTCACAGTGGGCTGCGCGCTCAACATGTGCGCCAACGACCTGGATCACGAGATCAAGGTGCTGCGTAAGAAGATCGAAGCCGGGGCCGATTTCGCGCTGGGGCAGGCCGTGTTCGATCCCTGGCGCATTGAGCAGTTTCACCGGCGCTACGAGGAGATCGAAGGGAAGCCGTTCACGCTGCCGGTGCTGTTGGGCGTGATGCCGCTCTTCAGCCTGAAGCACGCCGCTTTCCTGCACAACGAGGTCCCCGGCGTGCTCATTCCCGACAGCATCATGGCGCGCATTGAGGCCGCGGGTGACCATGCCGCCCAGGAGGGCGTGGCGATCGCGCGCGAGGTGCTGGCGCAGGTGCGCGGCATGGTGCAGGGGGCCTACATCATCCCGGCGTACGGCCGTTATGACCTGGCCGCTGAAGTGGTGGACGCGCTGGTAGCGCTGCCGCGCTGACGATCAACCGTAACGGCTGAAGCTGTTGACGTTAGAGCCGGTGAGCGAGTCGAGAAATTCCTCGTTGCTCTCGGTCTGGCGGAAATTGTTGAGCAGCTGCTCGTAAGCGCCGATCGGCCCCACGTCTGGGTCTTCCGACAAATGCGAGACCATGCGCCGCAGCAGGTACACGCGCTGGATCACGTCTGGCCCCAGCAGCAGCTCTTCGCGCCGGGTGGACGACTGCTCGATGTCGAAGGCGGGGAAGATGCGGCGCTCCTGCAGCTTGCGGCTGAGGTGCAGCTCCATGTTGCCTGTGCCCTTGAACTCTTCGTAGATCACGTCGTCCATTTTGCTGCCGGTGTTGACCAAGCAGGTGGCGACGATCGTTAGGCTGCCGCCCTCCTCGACGTTGCGCGCTGCGCCGAAGATGCGCTTGGGCGGGTGAATAGCCGATGGGTCGAGGCCGCCGGAGAGCGTGCGGCCGCTGGTGGGCACGACCAGGTTGTAGGCGCGGGCCAGCCGCGTGATGCTGTCCAGCAGGATAACGACGTCGCGTTTGCTTTCCACCAGCCGCTTGGCGCGGTTGAGCGCCATCTCGGCCACGCGCACGTGATGCTGCACCGGATCGTCGAACGTCGAGGCGATCACCTCGGCGTCCACTGAGCGATCCATGTCGGTCACTTCCTCCGGGCGCTCGCCGATGAGAGCGATCATCAAGTGGACATCGGGGTAGTTGTGGCTGATGGCGTTGGCGATCTCTTTGAGCACGGTCGTCTTGCCGGCCTTCGGCGGCGACACGATCAGCCCGCGCTGGCCCTTGCCGATAGGCGCTACCAGGTTGAGCAGGCGCGTGGAGAGGATGCGCGGGTTGGTCTCCAGGTTGAAACGCTCTTCGGGGAAGATCGGCGTCAGGTCTTCAAAGTTCGGGCGGTACTTGGCTTCTTCCGGGTTGAGGCCGTTGACTGCGTCCACGCGCAGCAGGCCGTAGTACTTTTCCGAGTCCTTGGGGGCGCGCACCTGGCCGATCACCATGTCGCCGGTGCGCAGGTTGAAGCGCTTGATCTGTGTCTGGCTGACGTAGATGTCGTTGGGGCCGGGCAGGTAGTGCTCAGCGCGCAGGAAGCCGATGCCGTCGTCCACGATCTCCAGCACGCCGCCGCGCAGCTTGTGGCCGCGCCGTTCGGCGTCGTCACGCAGCAGCGCCAGGATCAGGTCCGGCTTTTTCATGCGTGTGAAGCGCGGGATGCTGGCGTCGCGCGCCATCTGGCGCAGCTCTTCGAGGGTCTTGTGTTCAAGTTGTGCGATGTCCATAGAAATGTGACTCCGAGGGGGGAAATAGTGCCAATCAGGGCCGGGCTGCCTAGTTTAGTGGCGGTAATCTGGACGTCCTGCGGTCAGGAACAATTGAGCCGATCTATGCCCAGCAGCCGCAACAGCGTGGCTGACTAGTACATATTGGCGATGTAAGAGTTCAGGAAGACGTGGCTGAGTAAGTGCTCGTTATTGTGACTATATCATACTCGTAAAACCAGCGCAACGTCAAGCTTGGGAATAATTGGGATAAAACCGGCTAAAAACGGCGCTGAATCAGCCCGCAGTATGACTTTTCTAACCTGGCGTTTATCAAAAAGGGCCGTACACTGGGGATAAACCGCCTGCCCGCTGAACGGAGGACCGGCATGGTCACCAACACGCTGACGGTGCTGCAGCGCGAGAACGCCCGCCTGCAGGCCGAGAACGAAGCGCTGACCGCTGAACTGCGCCAGCTGCGCGAATTTGTGGACATTCTGGTGGAGGTAGCCGCCGCTGAGGAAGCGCTCACCGCCGACAGCACGCTGCTGCCGGCCCTGCAGCGCATGTTCGACCGCCTGCTGGACCTGCTGCGCGCGCCAGAGGGATCGCTGCTGCTGCTGGACGAGGACGCCGGCGAGCTGCAGTTCGTGCTGGTGCGCGGCAGCCTGGCCGAGCATCTGCGCGGCTACCGCATCCCAGCCAACGAGGGTATCGCCGGCTGGGTCATCAGCCACGCTGCGCCAGCGCTGGTGCGCGACGTCCGGCGCGACGCGCGCTTCTCCGAGACGATTGACGACGCCTTCAAGTTCCGCACGCAGTCCATCGCCGCCGCGCCGCTGGTGGGCGGGGGCCGCGTGCTGGGCGTGCTGGAGGCGCTCAACCAGCCGGTGGACGAGCCGTTCTCCGACATGGACGTGACCCTGCTGGGGCTGGCCTGCCGTTTCGCCGGCGAGGCGCTGGTCAACGCCGAGCGCGCCCAGCCAACCGGCCGCGCCTGACCCGCACCCGCCTATGCGCCCCTCGCCCGCCGAGTCCTTCACCGTTCCGCCTGGCGCGCGCGACGTGTCTATCCCGCTTGACGCCTTGCTGCGGCAGGCGCTGCTTCCCACATTGGGCCTGCTGCTCATCCCGCTGGTCGTGTTCGCCCTGCTGTGGGGTGCTGATCTGCTGCTGGACGCCGTTACCAGCTTGGAGGGCTTCGCGCTGGTGCTGCTGGGGTTCGCGCTGCTCATTGTGGCGCACGAGCTGGTGCACGCCGTCGGTTGGGCCGTCTTCGGGCGGCTGCCGCTGAGCGCCATCCGCTTCGGCGTGGATCGCAAAACGCTCTCGCCCTACACCCGCGCGCTGCTGCCTATGCCCGCTGGCGCGTACCGGCTTGGCGCGGCCCTGCCGCTGCTGGTGACCGGCGTTGTCCCCTGGCTGCTGGCGCTGTTGACCGGCAGCGGCCCGCTGGCCGTCGTGAGCGCGCTGCTGATCTCCGGCGCGGTGGGCGATCTGCTGGTGCTGTGGGTCATCCGCGACGTGCCGGCGCAGGCCCGCGTAATTGACCACCCGAGCAACGCCGGCTGTTTTGTGCTGCCCGATTAGCAGCCATCCTTCACGATTGCGCCGGAACGGCTGGTGTATAATGCCTGAAGATATCGAAACCGTGTTGAGCAGGAGCGGCAAGGCGTGAGGCAACTGGCTTGTGTGTTGATATTCAGCGGGCTGCTGCTGGCCCCGGCGGCCCTGGCCCAGGACGGCGGCGCGCCGCCGGTGTCCAGCGCGATCCCGCCGGAAGCGCTCCCTGTGCTGGTGAGCGCCCGCAGCGACCTCGAACTGCTGGCCACCAACCAGCTTGGCAGCGAGCGGCCGGTGGGCTGGAGCGGCAGCCTGGACGTGAACGATCCGCAGCTCGCTGTGCTCATCCGCCTGGACCTGGAGCTGCTGCTGGCGCGCCTGCTGGGGGCTAACACCCGCCCGGACGCCTGGTTCGGCGCGGTCCCCAGCACGCCGTTTGCCATCGCCCGCGACATTCGCCACGATCTGGAGCTGCTGGCCGACCTGGTTATCGCCCCCAGCGTGCGCCCGCCCAACTGGTCCGGCGACCGGCCAATCATGCGCTGCGACCGCGCCACGCAGAACCTAGTCGAGCTGCTGCAGCGCGAGGGGCGTTTTACGCTCACTGCCGACCCTAACCAGCCCGATTTCTGCCGCCGCGCAACGATCGAGGTCAGCCAGTTCGTGGAGGCGAGCCTGCAGGGCGGGGACGGCGCGGCGGCCGCGCCTGGTTACCGCGCCAACAACAGCCAGGCGCTGGCCTTCTTGGACCGCAGCGCCAGCCGCCGCGCCGGCATCGTGCCGCTGGATGTGGTCTTTACGCCGGTGGCGCGCAGCTACGCCCAGTTTTCCAACATGGCGCTGGTGCGCGGCAGCGGCTTCGAGGTGTTCATGGACTACACCTCTACCACTATCCCGCGCGCTGTGTTTGAAGCGCTGCCGGACGTCAACGCCACCGGCGCCAGCCCGGCCTGCACAGCCGACTGGTGCGGCTGAGCGGACATTGACCGGCCCGCAGCGCGGGCCTAGACTGAATTTGCGCAGCACTGCACAACGCTCTGACACGCTGGAAAGAGGCTCAATGACTGACAAGCAGTCGTATCTGATCACCGGCGGCGCTGGATTTCTGGGCATCAACATGGTGCGCTACCTGCTGGCGCGCGGCCATGCCGTCACCTCGCTCGACATCGCCCCCTTTGATTACCCGGAGCGCGGACAGATTCGCGAGGTGCGCGGCGACATCCGCGACCGCGCCGCGGTGGACGACGCCATGCAGGGCGTTCAGATCGTGATCCACTCAGCGGCGGCCCTGCCGCTCTACAGCGAAGCCGACATCTTCTCTACTGACATTGACGGCACGCGCAACGTGATTGACTCCGCCTACCAGCACGGCGTCGAGCGCTTTATTCAGATTTCGTCCACTGCCGTCTACGGCATCCCGGATCATCATCCGCTGTACGAAGACGACAAGCTGGACGGCGTCGGGCCGTATGGCAAGGCCAAGATTCAGGCCGAGGAAGTGTGCCTGGAGTACCGGCGCAGGGGCATGTGCGTGCCCATCATCCGCCCCAAGTCGTTCGTCGGGCCGGAGCGCCTAGGCGTGTTTGCCCTGTTCTACGACTGGGCCAAGGACGGGCGCGGCTTCCCGATGATCGGCAGCGGCAACAACCGCTACCAACTGCTGGACGTTGAGGACCTGTGCGACGCCATCTACCTGTGCGCCACGCTTGACCGCGAGCGCGTCAACGACACGTTCAACATCGGCGCGCGCGAGTTCACGACCATGAAAGAGGACTATCAGGCAGTGCTCGATTACGCCGGCTTCGGCAAGCGCATTGTCAGCTTCCCCGGCCTGGCCGGGCCGATGATCTGGACGCTGCGCGTGCTGGAGGCCTTCAACCTGTCGCCGCTGTACAAATGGGTGTACGAAACAGCCAGCAAGGACTCGTTTGTGTCCATCGAGAAGGCCGAGCGCGTGCTGGGTTACAACCCGCGCTACTCCAACAAGGACGCGCTGGTGCGCAACTACCAGTGGTATCTGGACAACCTGGACAAGTTCAAAGGACAGTCCGGCGTGTCGCACCGCGTGCCCTGGGATCAAGGCATACTGAAGGTTGTCAAGGCGTTCTTCTAACCGGCGCTGTTTGCGCTGCCGGGTTGGTTTTGTAGAATCAACGATGAACCGGCGCGCTGCTTGAGGAGTTCCGATGTCGAATCCCGGTCACGCTATGCGCCTGCGTGGCAGCGCGCGCACCAGCGTTGGGCAGGTGCGCGAGAACAACGAAGACCACATTCACCTGCGCACGGGTGACGGCTTCATGCTGGCGCTGGTGGCCGACGGAATGGGCGGCGCGGCGGCAGGCGAGGAGGCCAGCCGCATAGCGGTTGAGATCATTGACGTGGACTTGGTCCCGGCTGACCAGCCCGACAGCCAGCAGCAGATGAGCACTATGCCGGAGGACATGCTCAAGTTCCGGCTGCGCCACGCCATCCAGAAGGCCAATTTGTCCATCATGCGGCGCGCCATCGAAGACCCGGAGATGCGCGGCATGGGCACTACTGTGACGCTGGCCCTGCTGCGCGGCAGCAGTGTGCTGGTGGCCCATGTAGGCGACAGCCGCGCCTACCAGATCAGCGCCAGCGAACACGCCATCGAGCAGATCACGTCGGATCACAGCTTCGTCGAGGCGCTGCTGGCCGCCGGCCACATCACGCCGGAACAGGCCGAAGAACACCCGATGCGCAACGTGCTGTACCGCGCCCTGGGCCAGACCGAGGACATGGACGTGGACATGTACCACGCCCGTCTGCGCCACGGCGACTGGCTGGTGCTGTGTTCGGACGGCCTCACCCGCCACGTCAAAGCCTATGAGATCGCCCGCATCGTCCTCAACAGCCACAGCCCGGAGGACGCCACCGCCCAGCTGATAGACCTGGCCAACGCGCGCGGCGGCGAGGACAACGTGAGCGTCATCGTTATTCAAGCCGAGGGCGACCCGCCGCCCTCGGCCGCCTGCCTTGACGCGCACTACCTGCCGGATGACCCCGACAGCGACTCCGCTGACACTATCCGCATGCCGGACCTCTTTGACACGCCCGCGCCCACACCCGGCCAACCCGAGGAAAACCACCAGACTCCGGCGGCAGACATCACCGACCCAACGCTGCGCCACAAGATGGCCGCCGAGCGGCTCAGCGACACCGAAACAGACCCGACCGACAGCGACCTGGTCTTTCTGAGCGGGGCCGATACGCAGGATCGGGCCATCGCCCAGCGCCCGGCCGAGCTGAACGGCCTGAGCCGAAAGGCGGCCCAACGCGCGCCGGCGCCGCCGCGTCCGGACGCTGGCGACGAAGAGGGACAGGACACACGCACGCCCGACCAGTAGCAGAGCAGCGCGCGGTGAGGATCATGCTCGACGCAGCCGCCCTATCCGAGGACCAGCAGGCCTATGTGAGCGCGCTGACGGCCAGATGCGCCGCTCACCTGGCCGCGCTGACCCCTGCCGAACGCGCCATTTTCACTGACGTGTGGACGTTGATGGCGCGCACAGCGGCCCCGGTCGTTGCGCGCGCCCTGCACACCAGCGCCGAGGTCGCCCAGTCTGCGCTCGCCAAGCTGGTGTCGTATGGCCTGCTGTGGTTCGATCCCGACCTGCGCGCCGTGCTGCAGTGCCCGCCGTTTTCGGTGCTCAACACACCGCACCGTGTCAAGGCCTTCGGCTGGGACGCTGCCTTTGTTTGCAGTTTCGTGGACATTCCGCTGGCGCTGCTGCTGTACGGCCCCAACACCTGGCTCAGCGCGCAGAGCTTGTGCCCGCACAGCGGCGAACGGCTCATCTTCCGCGTGCTGATGACTGACCAGCGCGCCCTGCGGCTGGACGCGCCGGCCAGCGCCAGCCGCTGGCGCATCTGGCTGCCGGAGCTGTCGCCCGCCGGCCTGGCTGTGGGCAGCGGCGGTGAGCGCAGCCGCGTCAACGCCTTCTTCACCAGCGCTGACCTAGACACCTACCTGCACTACCACCCGGCCGAGCGCGGCCACCGCTTTACGCTGGAGCAGGCTGTCTACCTCGGCCAGGCGCTGCTTCAGGTTTATTACGCCGCCCTAGGCCGCCCGCGTTAATCCCGCCTCTGCTATACTTCAACATGAGGTCGGCAACGCCGCAGGTGTTACCGAGGGAGGGCTTATGCTGCGCCGTTTGTGGTTGGTTTGCGCCGCGCTGCCGCTGCTGCTGTCCGGGGCGCTGGCCGCTCAGGAGGACGCGCTCAACCTGCCAGCCGCGCTGTACACCCTCACCAACGAGGGCAGTGTCCAGCGCTATGGCCTGGGCACAGAGGGCCTGCGCACGGTGACGCCGGAGAACGTATTCGTAGTTGATTTCGGCGTAGCGCCAGACGACCGCTGGCTGGCCTACCGCACCGAGGCCGGCCTGTTCCTGCGCGAGATGTACAGCGAGGCCGACGCGCCGCTGGACGGCCCGGCCGCCGGCACGCCGCCGCTGCGCGGCCGCGGCGACACTGTCGCCTGGGCGCCAGACGGCGTGGCGCTGGCTGTCACCACCTCCGCCGGTGTGCGCGTCTATTTCGTTGACGGCGCGCCGCCGCTCGACTTGACCGAAGGCCCGGCGCTCCAAGTAAGCTGGTCGCCTGGCGGCCGCTTCCTGGCGGCTGAGACCGCCGGCGGCGACTGGTGGATTTACCGGCGCGACGGCGCTGCGCTGACGCTGGCCAGCGCTGTGCCCGCTGCCTCCGGCCTGGCCTGGGATGGCCCCGGCGCGCTGCTGTTCACGCCCGCCGGCGGCGGCCTGGCGCGTATGAACCTCGACCAGGGCAACGCGCAGACACCCCTGCTCGATGCCGGCTGGATCGCGGCGCTGCCGTTTGTCCAGCCGGGGGGCGCGGTGGCGCTGCTGGGCCGCCGCGCCGAAGACAGCAGCGCAGCCCCTGGCTATGGGCGTCTGCTGGCGCTGCCGCCTGGCGCAGCCGCTCCTGAACCGCTGGCCGAGGAACCGGTTGAGCTGGCGGACCTGCGCTGGGCGCCCGGCGGGCGGCTGCTGGTCAAGTTCCAGGGCGGCGTGTTCGCCCTGGTGGACCCGGCCAGCGGCCAGGGCTTCCCGCTGCCTATCGGCGGGGCAGTGGCCTACAGTTGGGGGCCGCCCCTGCCAGAGCGCGTCACCGGCCTTGAGCTGCCCGCCAGCGGCTTTTTCCTGGCGCAGATCGGCGCTGGCCCGGCCCAAGTGTGGCGGCTGCCCGCCGATGGGACGCCGCCCGCGCCCCTTACGGTCGAAGAGGGCGGCGTCAGCAGTTTCGGCGTCGCGCCTGACGGCCAGCGAGTCGCGTACAGCAGCGGGACGCGCCTGCTGCTGCTGCGGCTTGACGGCGGCGCCGAGCCGGTCGAGATCGCGGCGCTGGCGGCGGCCGAGCCGGCCCAGCCGGCCTTCAGCCCGGATGGCGGCCGCATCGCCTATGTGGACAGCGGCGCGCTGTGGCTGCTGGCGCTGGCCGAGGGCACACCGCGCCGCCTGGCCGCCGGCGGCTTCGCTGCCCCAGCTTTCGCACCGGATGTGGACGCGCTGCTGGTTACCGTCACAGGCGCGGCGGGCGGTCAGCCGGCGCTGGTGGACCCGAATTCCGGCGAAGTGATTCCGCTGGGCGCGCCCGGCCAGCGTGCGCTGTGGCTGCCAGGCGGGCGCATCGCGCTGTATGGGCCAGGGGCCGGCCTCAGCGTGGCCAGCGTGCAGGCCCTTGAACAGCCCGCCGCACTGCTGCCGCCGCTGGTGGACGTGGAAGCAGTTGGCCTGGTCAGCGCGGACCGGCTGCGCCTGTCGCTGCCGGCGCGGGCACTCGGCCCGTCGCCGCTGCGCGTGATTGAGCTGGACAGCGCCACCGGCGCGGTAGACCGCGACCGCGTGTTCGTCGGCGGCTACCTGCTGGGGCCGGTGTTCTCGCCGGGCGCGTCGCACGTGGCGGGCTACCGCTGGCGCGACGCCGCCGGGCGAGGCCCGCTGACCGTGCGCGACCTGGCCGCCGGCAGCCAGGTAACGCTGGCCGAGCCGCCGCTTGTGTGGAACTTTACGTGGGCACAGCGCTAATTCACGTTGTTTTAATATATTATTTGTACGATAATTCTCGCTGCGACGTACGTACATAGAGGTTAACCTATCATGTCAGGTGAACGAATCCTGGTGATTGAGGATGAGGCCCGCATTGCGCAGTTCATCGAACGCGGGCTGATCTACGAAGGCTACCGTGTCACTGTCGCCCGCGATGGCAAGACCGGCTTGGCGGCCGCCCGCGACAACCCGCCTGATCTGGTCATTTTGGACTGGATGCTGCCTGGGATAGACGGCCTGGAGGTGTGCAAGCGGCTGCGCGCGGCCAGCGAGGTTCCCATTCTCATGCTGACGGCCAAAGATGACGTGAGCGACCGCGTCACCGGCCTGGACGCCGGCGCAGACGACTACTTGGTCAAGCCGTTCTCGGTGGACGAGCTGCTGGCGCGCATTCGCGCCCTGTTCCGCCGCACTGCGCCCGCCTCGCGCCCCGATGTTCTGCGCTTCAGCGATCTCACGCTCGACACCGGCACGCACCGCGCCTACCGCGGCGAGCGCGCCATTGACCTCACCGCCAAGGAGTACGAGCTGCTGGAGCTGTTTATGCGCAACCCGCGCCAGGTGCTCACGCGCGACGTGATCTTTGACCGCGTGTGGGACTACGACTTCGGCGGCGAGAGCAATATCATTGAGGTCTACGTGCGCTATCTGCGCCAGAAAACCGAGGCAGAAAACGAACCGCGCCTCATCCACACAGTGCGGGGCGTGGGCTACGTCCTGCGCGAGGAGTAGCGATGCCCATCCGCACCCGGCTGATCCTGTGGTATTCCGGCCTGCTGACGATCATCATCATCGTGTTCAGCGCAGCGGTCTACAGCGTGATGAGCTGGACGCTCATCACCGCTGTGGACAACACGCTGAACGAGACAGTGGACCAGGTCATTAAGAACAGCCGCGTGCAGCGCATTGGCGAGTTTGGTGGGCCGGATAACATGGTGATCCTGCTGCCGCGCCTGGATATCTTTCGCGCCTCTGGGGTGGGCGTGCAGGTGTGGGATATACGCAGCAGCGAGCCGGCGCTGGCGGCCACCTCCACCAACATCTCGGATTTCACCAGGCCCCTTGACGCAGAGGCCCTGGGCCTGGACAGCGGCAGCGTTTACCACAACGCAGTCATCAACGGTCAGCCAGTGCGCGTCCTCACGCGCCCGATGGTGGGCGTAGAGCTGATGGGCGAGCCGCGTGCCTTCGCCAACGTGCAGGCCGTCGCCTCGCTGGCGACCGTGATCCAGGCGCGCGATCGCCTGCTGGTGGTCATGTTGACCGCCGGCGTGGTGGGCATTCTCGGCTCGGTCATGCTGGGCATGTGGCTGTCGCGCCAGGCGCTCCAGCCGATCAACCGCATCACCGATGCGGCTGCCCGCATTGCCACCACCGACGATCTGAGCACACGCCTGGTGTGGAACGGCCCGCGCGACGAACTGGGCCGGCTGGCCGCCGTCTTCAACCAGATGATGGACCGGCTGGAGCACCTGTTCAGCGTGCAGCGGCGCTTTGTGGCCGACGTCTCGCACGAGCTGCGCACGCCGCTCACCGCCGTTCGCGGCAACCTAGACCTGGTGCGGCGCTACGGCGCGGACGCTATGTCGCTGGAAGCTATCGAGAGTGAGGTGGAGCGCATGTCGCGCATGGTCAACGACCTGCTGCTGCTGGCGCGCGCCGATTACGGCGGCCTCACGCTGGAGATGGAGCCGGTGGATTTGGACGCGCTGCTGCTGGAAACACACAAGCAGGCGCGCCTGCTGAGCAAAGATCGCAGCCTGAACTTGGTCATAGACGAGATCGCGCCGGTGCGCGTGAACGGCAGCCCGGATCGCCTCAAGCAGTTGGTGCTTAACCTGGTGCACAACGCCATCAAGTTCACGCCGGACGGCGGCGAGGTCGGCCTGGCGCTGCGCCAGCGCGGGGCCGAGGCGGTCATTACGGTGCGCGACACCGGCATCGGCATTGCGCCGGAAGACCAGAAGCACATTTTCGACCGCTTTTACCAGGTGGATACCTCGCGCAAGCACGCCGACGGCGACGGCTCTGGGCTGGGGCTTTCGATTGCGCGCTGGATCGCCGAGGCGCACGGCGGGTCAATTGCCGTAGAGAGCGCGCTGGGGAAGGGATCGGTGTTCACCGTTACGCTGCCGCTCCTGGGCGGCCAGCTCCCTAACGGCCCCGAGGTCGAGCGCCGCGCCCGCGCAGCCAGCAAACCGTCTGCGCACCTAACGGCTGCGCTGCGCTGAGCCGGCCTCAATGGCCGGAGACCAAGCGCAGGCCGATCACACCGGCGATGATCAGGCCGATGCATATCAGGCGCAGCGCCTCCGCCGGCTCGCCCAGCACCAGCATCCCCACAACTGCTGTGCCCACCGCGCCGATGCCCGTCCACACCGCATAAGCTGTGCCCACCGGCAGCGTGCGCAGCGCCAGCGCCAGCAGCACGACGCTGATGACCATGCCAGCCAGCGCGATCACAGTGGGCAGCGGGCGGCTGAAATTTTCGCTGTATTTCAGGCTGATGGCCCACACGATTTCGAACAGACCGGCGACAACGAGAATGATCCAATCCATGCAGCCTTCGCTCCAGCGCGCCAAACGGCGGGCATGATAGCCGCCGCCGCGCCGCCAATCAAGCCTGACTGGGCGCGCTTCACGCGCCGGGCGATGCAGGCCGAGCTGCGGCCTGCTCCGCTCAATACGCGCCGTGCCGCAGCAGCACGCGCGGCAGCGTCATGAGCAGAATCTGCAGGTCCAGCCATACCGACCAGTTCTCCAAATAGTAGATGTCCAGCAGGCACATCTCGTCGAACGGGACGTGGCTGCGCCCGCTCACCTGCCACAGGCCGGTGATGCCGGGGATGCCGTGCAGCCGCTGCATGTGCCAAGGTTCGTAGAGCGCCACTTCATCGGGCGTGGGCGGGCGCGGCCCCACCAGGCTCATCTGCCCCAGCAGCACGTTGACAAGCTGCGGCAGCTCGTCAACGCTGATGGCGCGGATGAAGCGGCCCACCCGCGTCACGCGCGGGTCGTTCTTGATTTTGGGGTGGCGCGGGTCCTCGCCGAGCTGCTCGACAAGCTGCTGCTGGTATTTGTCGGCGTCGGGGATCATGCTGCGGAACTTGAGCATGTCGAACTCGCGCCCGTTCTCGCCCACGCGCCGCGCCGTGTAGAAGATCGGGCCGGGGCTTTCCAGGCGGATGGCCAGCGCGGTGAGGGCGAAGATCACCAGCAGCGCCGGCGACGCCAGCAGGATCAGGCTGATGTCAATGGCGCGCTTGAGCAGGCGGTTCGTGCCTCTGAACTGGCGCTCGTCGTTAAAGCCCAGCAGCGGGATGCCGTCCAGGTTCTCCACCTGCACCTGGCGCATGTTGAGCTGGAACACATCGGGCACGAGACGCACGTCCGCGCCGGCGCGGCGGGCGGTGCGCGTCAGGCTCTGGATCAGGTCGTGGTTCGACCAGGGCAGCGCGATCACGACCAGGTCTACGTGGTGGCGGCGAATGGTGCTGCGCAGGTTCTCCGGCGTGCCCAGCCACTTGACGCGGCCTAGGTCGGCCCGGTCAGCGTTTTCAGCGTCCATATAGCCGACAGGCTGGTAGCCCAGGTCGCGCCGGGCCATCATCGTGCGCAAGACGGCCTGGCCGGCCTCGCCCGCGCCTACCACCACCACGCGCTCCACGCCGATGCCCTTGCTGCGCAGGTGGGCCTCCACTGCGCGGCGCACCACGCGCGCCAGCGCCAGCAGCGCGACGGTGGCCACAGCTACGTACAGCAGCATCAGACGGCTGAACACCAGCGGCTGGAACACAAAGAACAGCGCCAGCAGCACGACAATGGCGCTGGCGACGCCGCTGCCGATAGTGTACACCTCCTCCATCAGCGCCCGCCCGCGCACGGCGCGGTACAGGCCGTTGCCCTGGTAGATCAGCCAGAGGATAGCAGCGTAGACCAGCGCAAAAGGGATGTATGGGCCGAAATCGGCCTGGTTGATCTCCAGCACCGGGCGGAAAGTGGACAGATGGTAGCGGGCCACATACGCCAAAGCGAAGGCCACCAAGATCAGCACGATGTCCACAAGCGGCTGCAGCCAGGCCGGCAGCGCGAAGTGCCGGTTGTGCGCCAGCGGAATCTCGTGCGGGATAGCCCGCAGCACGCCGCTGGGCGCATCGGCGGGCGGCGCGCCGTTTTCCGCTTTTGCTGCTGTGTCGTCTAGGCCAGAGCGCACTCGTAACTCCTGATCGTCTGGCGGGCGGTATCCTGCCAGGTGTAGCGGCTGGCCTGCGCCAGGCCGCGCTGGCTGGCCTGCACGCGCCAGTTAGAATCAGCCATGACGCTGCGCAGCGCGTCGGCCCAGGCGTCTGCGTCATGAGGGGGCACGCACAGCCCCGCCTCGCCCACAACTTCGGGCAGCGAAGACGCCGCCGCCGCCACTACTGGCGTTCCACAGGCCATCGCCTCCAGCACCGGCAGGCCAAACCCCTCGAACACCGACGGATAGACGAATGCTTCCGCGCAATTATACCAGTAAGGCAGCTCATCCGCCGCCAGATACCCCAGCCAGCGCACGCTGTCGGCCAGGCCAAGCTGTTCGATGGCGGCGAAGATGCCGTCGTAGGCCCAGCCCTTGCCGCCGCCCAACAGCAGCGGTGGGCGCTGGCGCGCCGGCAGTGCGGCGTAGGCGCGCAGCAGCGTGGGCAGGTTCTTGCGCGGCTCCAGCGTGCCCACAAACAGCCAGAAGCGCTCTGGCAGGTTTTTCGCCTGTCGGAAAGCGGCGGCTTCGTCCGGCGGCAGCGGGCGGAAGCGCGCCGGGTCATGGCCGGCAGCGGCTACGTCCACCTTCTCCGGCGCAACGCCCAGCGACTCGATCACGTCGCGGGCAGTGCTGCGCGAGATGCAGATCACGCGGCGGGCGCGGCGGCACGTCAGGCCTGTCAGCAGGCGCAGGTAGGCGCGGCGGGCCGGCGTGAGCGCCTGCGGGTAGTGCAGGAAACTCAGATCGTAGACGGTGACAACCATCGGCACGGGCAGCGCAAGCGGCGCGACAAACGCCAGCGCGTGATACAGATCGAACGCGCCAAGCTGCCACGGCTGGACGAGCTGCTCCCAGACGATGCGGCGCAGCGGCGGCTGTGTGTCCCAGCGGGCGCGGCGCACGGCAATGCCGGGCAGGTCGGCGGCGCTGGCCGCGCCCACCAGCGCCGTGAAGCGCCAATCCGGCGGGGCCTCGGCGGCCAGGTGGGCCAGCGTGTTGTAGATGTAGCCGTGGATGCCAGCCGAGCGGTAACCCGCTTGGCCGGAGAGCAGGTGCGCGTTCAAGCCGATGTGCATAGCGCCGCATTATACACGCCGCTGGCGCTGGCGGCACAGCCCGGCACGCCCCGAAACGCCCGACATGCTGTACAATGGAGCTGCTGAACCGAGCCACCCGAAGGAAGCGTTTCGTGAAATTCGCGCGCGTGATCGGCAACCTAGTTGCTACGCAGAAGTACCGGGGCCTTGACGGGGTGAAGTTCCTGGTCGTGCAGCCCCTCAACGCCAGCCGCCAGCCCGACGGCGAGCCGTACATCGCAGCCGATGCCACCGGCCAGGCCGGGCCGGATGAGCTGGTGTTCGTCATCGCCTCAAAAGAGGCCGCCTTCGCGCTGCCCAACCAGTTCGTGCCAGTGGACGCGGCGGTAGTGGGCATCGTGGACGACGTTGACGACCGCCCGCTCTACGACGCCGCCAGCGTGGCCTGGAGAGTCTTCATCACGCAGCCGGCCCAACCTGTGCCGCCGGCCCGGGCCGGCCGCCGCAAGAAAGCGAGCCGCTGAGCCATGTACATTGGGCGCGTGAAGGGCACCGTGGTCAGCACCATCAAACACAGCTTGTTCGACGGTCACAAGCTCATGTTGGTGACGCGGCTCAACCTGGACGGCAGCGAAACCGGCTACTACGACATCTGTCTGGATCACGTCCACGCGGGCGTAGGCGACCTCGTGCTGGTGCTGGATGAAGGCGGCAGCGCCCGCCAGATCATCGGTAAGCGCGGCCTAGGGCCGGCGCGCGCAGTGATCGTGGGCGTGGTTGATCGCGTTGATTTAACCTGAACGCGGCAGACAGCGCTGCTCTTTCCTTACAGGGAATCGCAACGATTCTCATCTTACATTGGTCAGAATGTCCGGTGCGGGTTTAACCGAGATTAAAAAATTGGCCTATAATAGAGATGAAGATACTTTGTGAAAGGGTGCCATCGTCATGTACGCACAGAAAGCTGTCCTGCATGCGCCGCTGGGCAAGATCGGCGAACTGCGGCGGCTGATCGGCGAGAAGTATCTGCCTGTCGTCCGCAAGCGCCCCGGTTTCATCGCTGCCTTTCTCATGGAGCAGATTGACGACCCCGACAGCGCCGAACTGGTGCTGCTGTGGAACAGCCAGGCTGCTGTCGAGCACTTCCAGAACACCGGCCTGCTCCAGTCCTCGATCCAATCTATCAGCGCCGATCTGCCCGGCCTGCGCATCGAGCGCCAGGGCTACATGGTTCGCCTGACCGCTGGCGGCGAAGCCAGTCCAGAGGCCGTCCTCGCTGGCGCGCGGGCTGGCGATTAGGCCGTGCCAGACCGGCGTCCACTGCCATGACCGCGCCCACCGCCCTCCACCGCCCCGCCTGCGCGGCCAATACCCTCGCTGATGTTGTCCCGGCAGCGCAGCCGCGCTGCGCTGACTGCTGTTTGCTGCCTGCCGACTGAAAACGGCCTGGCCGCTGCCAGAAACCAGGGCTATACTCGGTTCTGCCGCTGCGCGCCGCTTATAACGACTTCCGCAGCGCGCGTGGAGACCCTGTATGACCGCTGATCCGCTTCTGTGGGCCGTGCTCATTTTTGTGCTGCGCGTCGTCAACAGCGCCGTAGGAACGATGCGCATGGTGGTGGTGGCCCGCGACCGCCGGCTGCTGGCCTCGGCCATGGCGTTTATCGAGGCGCTGGTGTTCGCTGTGGTGATTGCCAACGTCGTGTCGGACCTGTCCAACCTGCCCAACCTGGTTGCCTACTGCGGCGGGTTCGCGGTGGGCAACTACGTCGGCATGGCCATCGAGGCGCGGCTGGTGACCAGCTTTGTCACCGTCAACATCATCTCGACATACGACGGGCACGGCATCGCTGTCGCCCTGCGCGACAGCGGCCACGGCGTGACCGAGATCAAGGGCACGGGCGGCAAGGGCGACGTGACGATGCTCAGCACGGTGGTGCAGCGGCGCGACGTGCCCGACGTGCTCAGGACGGTCTACGGTCTCAACCCTAAGGCGTTCGTGACCATGGAGGAGGCGCGCTCGGTGCAGCACGGCTGGATTCGCACGCCGCGCAGCCAAGGCTGACGTTATGGTTGACTCCCCGTTTTTTCCGCTGTTTATTTTTGCCATGCGCATCGCCGAGAGCACGCTGGGCACGGTGCGGCTGATTTTCCTGACGCGCGATTGGCGCTGGGCGGCGATGGCGCTGGCGTTCATCGAGGCGCTGATCTTCGCCCTGGCCACAGCCGGCGTGATCACCACGCTGTCGCAGAACGTCTTCAACCTGCTGGCCTACTGCCTGGGCTACGCCGCCGGCAGCTACCTGGGCATGATGCTGGAGGCCCGCTTCGTCACCAGCTACGTGACGGTGCGGCTGGTCTCGCGCAACGGCGACAGCGACTTGGCCGGGCTTATCCGTCAGCAGGGCCACGGCGTGACAGTGGTCGAAGGGCTGGGCGGCAGCGGCGAGGTCAAGCTGCTGCACAGCGTGATCCGGCGGCAGGATGTTGAGCCGCTGCTGGAAGCCGTGCACCGGGCCTTCCCCCGGACGTTCGTCACGCTCGAGGAAGCGCGGGCCGTGCGCCAAGGCTGGATGCGGGCCGTGCGCAATCAGAAATAGACACGGCGCGTGTCGGGCACTTGAGCCATGCTGACAACGAGGCGACAGGTGGAAACACTTCTCTTGATCGGGCTGGGCGGCTTCCTGGGCGCGAACGCGCGCTTTCTGGTGTCCACCTGGGTGGCGCAGCGCGTTGGTTCACAGTTTCCTTGGGGCACACTGGTGGTCAACTTCAGCGGGTCGCTGCTGCTGGGGATGCTGCTGGCCTGGGCCGCCAACCAGGCCGCTTTCGACACGCGCGCTCGCCTGTTTCTGGTTACTGGCTTTTTCGGCGCGTACACCACCTTCTCTACCTTTGCCAACGAGAGCATCGCCCTGCTGCAAAGCGGCGACTGGGCCGGCGCGCTGGGCAATATTCTGGGCACCAACCTGGTATGCCTGACGGGCGCTCTGGTGGGGCTGGTTGTGGGGAGTCGGCTGTGAGATGGACGAACAGGCGCGAGACCGAAACGCGGGGCTGCCGCCGCTGCCCGCGCAGGCCAGGCGGCTGATGATCTACTTAGGCGAGAGCGACACCTGGCGCGAGCGCTCGCTTTATATGAGCATCTTGGAGACGCTGCGCAAGAGCGGCATCGCCGGGGCCACTGTAACGCGGGCCATCGCCGGCTACGGGGCGCACAGCCGCATCCGCACTCACACGATCGAGGTGCTCTCCACCGACCTGCCTATCGTCATCACCGTCGTGGATACGGCCCAGAACATCGAGCGCGCCATCGCACTGGTGGGGCCGATGGTGCGCGAGGGGCTGATGACGGTGGAGGATGTCGAAATCATCAAGTACACCCACCGCTACACGCAGGCGCTGCCGGCAGACCAGCCGGTGGCCCGCATCATGACGCCCAGCGTCACGACTGTCGCGCCGGACACGCCGGCGCGGCAGGTGGTCGAACTGCTGCTGGGCAAGCTGTTCAAGGCCCTGCCGGTGGTAGACGCCGAACGGCGCGTGATCGGCATCGTCACCAACAGCGACCTGCTGCGCCACGCCGGTATGCCGGTGAGCCTGGGGGTGGGCGCCCGCCTGGAGGCCGACGACCTGCGCCAGTTCCTCGAGCAGATCAGCCAGCGCCGGACAGCCGGTGACATCATGACTGCGCCCGTCGTGACGGTGCGCGAGGACGAGAGCGTAGCGCACGCCGTCCAGAAGCTGCTGGCGCACGGCTTGAAGCGGCTGCCGGTGGTGGACGCCGGCGGCCGGCTGGTGGGGATGGTCAGCCGGGTGGACATCCTGCGCGCGGTGGCTGGCAACGGCGGCGGCCAGCAGGAGCAGGGGCTGGCGCCGCGCCCCGGCCGGACGCTGGGCGAGATCATGTCGCGCAGCGTGCCCACCGTTCACGTCAACGATGACCTGGCAGACGTGCTGCAGGCCATCCTCAGAACTGACCTCAAGCGCGTGATCGTGCTGGACGAGCAGGAGCTGCCGCTGGGCATCATCACCGACGGCGATCTGGTGGCGCGCGTCAGCCCGGCAGCGCGGCGCAGTGTGCTGCAGGCGCTGGCGGCGCGCCTGCTTGGCGCGGACGTTCGCCGGGGACAGGCAGCAGCCCGCGATCTGATGTCGGAACACGTGCTGACCGCGCCCGCCGATCTGCCGCTGGTGGACGCTATCGCGCTGATGCTGCAGCACGGGCGCAAACAGCTCGTCGTCGTGGACGAGCGGGGCCGCCCAATCGGCATCGCCGACCGGCAGATGCTGCTGGCGGCCAGCGCCGGCCTATGAGCGAATAGTGAGGGCGGCTCGCAAATCTATCGGTAAGCGCTACAATCGCTGCGCGCACGGATTTACCGGTACGCTGTAAGCTCTAAATGGGAGATGGTATGTTTGACAGTGTGAGTCAGGTCACGCGGGCGCTGGGCGAGCAGCAGTATATCTCTACCGACGAAATCTCGACAGTGATGTTTTTGGCGGCCCGGCTGGACAAGCCGCTGCTGACCGAAGGCCCGGCGGGCGTGGGCAAGACCGAGCTGGCCAAGGCCTGGGCGCGCGCCACCGGCAAGCCTCTCATCCGCTTGCAGTGCTATGAGGGCCTCGATGAGAGCAAGGCGCTCTACGAATGGGAATACGCCAAGCAGATGCTCTACACCCAACTGCTGCGCGACAAGCTGAGCGAGCTGCTGGCCGCCGCCGACAGCCTAACGGCCGCCGCTGACCGGTTGGCTGCCGAGGAGGACGTGTTCTTCTCCGACCGCTTCCTGCTGGCGCGCCCGCTGCTGCAGGCTATCACCGCCGATGAGCCGGTGGTGCTGCTGATTGACGAGATTGACCGCGCCGACGCCGAGTTTGAGGCGTTCTTGTTAGAAGTCCTCAGCGATTTCCAGGTGTCCGTGCCGGAGTTGGGCACGATCGTCGCCAAGCACCAGCCGGTGGTCGTGCTCACCAGCAACAACACGCGCGAGCTGTCCGAGGCGCTCAAGCGGCGCTGTCTTTACCTGTTTATTGACTACCCCAGCCACGAGGCCGAGTTGAGCATTGTGCGCATGCGCGTGCCGCAGCTCTCCGCCAAGCTGGCCGAGCAGGCTGTGGGCGTGGTGCAGAGCCTGCGCCAGCTCGACTTGAAGAAAAGCCCCAGCGTATCTGAGACGATTGACTGGGCGCGCGCGCTGGTGATGCTCAACGCTGACAACCTAGACCGGGCAACGCTGGAAACCACGCTCACCGTGCTGCTCAAGCACGAGAGTGACGTGCAGAAGGCGCGCCGCGCGCTCATCACCGGCGACGGCGGCCCGCGCCAGACGCGCGGCTTCAGCCGGCGCGGCGCTGGTTGGGATAACTGAGGCCGGCCCAAACTCTAAACGCTTGCGGCGCGCCAGACAGCCGTACACTGTAGGCAGACGTGTTCCTGCGCTCAGGCAATAGGTGATGGCCTACATGACACGGTTTGTCCCGCGCGCCGCAAACGCGCTTTACGCCCTCCTGCTGGCTGCCCTGCTGTCCCCCCTCGTCGTTCACGCTTATAACGGCAGCTTCAGCCGCTTCATCGCCGACGATTACTGCTCTGCCGGCGATGTGCGCGTCTGGGGTGTGGTGGACGCCAGCCTGCTCTGGTTTGACATCTACGGCGGGCGCTACAGTCAGGCGTTTACCTACAACGGCGGGCTGGCGCTGGGGCCAGGTTTTTCCAGCCTGCTGCCGGCGCTGCTGCTGGCGGCCTGGCTGGCCGCTCTCACGTGGGCTGCACATCAGGCGGCGCGCCTGCTCAACCTGCAGCGCCCGCTGCTGGCGGCCGCGCTGGTGGCCGCGGCGCTGGTCTACGCCGCGCTGGACGGCGCGCCGGCCCTGATCCAGTCGCTTTACTGGACATCCGGTGTGATTCCGTACCTCGCCCCCCTGATCCCGCTGACGCTGCTGCTAGGGGTGACGCTGCGCTGCGCCCGGCGTGGCAGCGGCCCGCTGGCAGTCGTCGCGGCGGGCGGGCTGGCGTTTACTGCCGGCGGCTTCTCCGAGCCGTACTTGGTGTTTCAGACGGCGGCGCTGGGGCTGCTGGCGGCGCTCGCGTGGTTCGCGCCGCGTCGGCGGGCGCTGCTGCCGCCGCTGCTGGGGGCGCTGGCGGGCACAGCGGCGGCCCTGTTCATCGTTCTCGTGATCGGGGCCAGCGGCAACGCCGCGCGCCAGTCGAGCTTTACACCTACTACTGAGCTGGTGGCGCTGGCCGGCCGCACCGCTGTGTACACAGCCGCTTATTTCGCCGCCGCCCTCTCCGATTTTATGCCGGCTGGCCTGCTGGCGGCGCTGGCCATGGCTGCGCTGGTGACTATTCGCTTCCGCGCGCCTGACACACCCCGGCTGACGCCGCGGCCTCTGTGGCTGTCGCTGGGCATGACTGCTGCGTTAGCCATCGCGCTGATCGCCGCCTGGGCGCTGCCCGGCGTTTACGCCACATCGGCGCTGCCCCCCGGCCGAGCTTACGTGATCCCATCGTTCGGGTTGGCGCTGGCCGCCGCCGCCTGGGGCGGGCTGATGGCGCTGGGCAGCCGGCCTGGTCTGCTCAACAAACAAGCGCAGCGCTGGGGCGCGCTGGCGCTGGTCGCTCTGCTGGCAGCCGGCCCCATCGCCGAAGCAGCCCGCTGGCTGAACCTGAGCGACGATTTCGCTGCCTACGCCGCCGCCTGGGACGCGCGCCACAGCGCCATCATCGCCGCCGCTGCGCGCGGCCAGCAGGAGGTTCACCTGGCGCCGCTGCCGGTGGACATGGGCACGATGTCCGGCCTGGAGAACGTCGGCCCGGACGCAGACGGGCTGTTCAACGCCTGCGCCGCCCGCTACTACGGCCTGGACGCGCTGGCGTTTGACGGCCCCGCTGAAGCGCCCTAATCCTTCTTCTTGCGGCCGCCTTTCCTGGGCGGCACAGCGTCCGGCGCCGGATCGGCTGCGGGCACTGCCGGCGCGCGATCCATCAGCGCGGCCTGCAGCACTTCATCCACCTGTTCAACCAGCACAAACGTCAGCCCCTGGCGCACTTCGTCGGGCAGGTCGTCCAGGTCGTTCTCGTTCTTCTTCGGGATGATAACGGTGTCCACGCCCAGGCGGTGGGCCGCCAGCACCTTGTCTTTGATGCCGCCTACCGGCAGCACCTTGCCGCGCAGCGTGATCTCGCCCGTCATGGCGACGTTGCTGCGCACTGGCCGCCCGGTGAGCAGCGAGGCCAGCGCCACAGCCATCGTCACGCCGGCCGACGGGCCGTCCTTGGGCACAGCGCCAGCCGGCACGTGCAGGTGGATGTCGTTCTTCTCGAAGAAATTCGGCTCCACGCCCAGCTCGACCGCTTTTGAGCGGATATAGCTGAGGGCGGTGCGGGCGCTCTCCTGCATCACCTCGCCCAACTGGCCGGTGTACTGGAAGCCCTTGCCGCCCGGCATGCGCGCCGCCTCGACGAACAGCACCTCGCCGCCCACTGGCGTCCAGGCCAGGCCGGTCGCCACGCCGGGCAGGTCGGTGCGCTCCTCGATCTCCTCGCGGTAGCCATAGCGCGGCTTGCCCAGCAGCTCGCGCAGCTTCGCGCTGTCAATCTCAATGTGCACCTCGGCCCCCTCGGCAATCTGCCTCACGATCTTGCGCGCCGCCCGCCCGATCTCGCGCTCCAGCGTGCGCACGCCGGCCTCGCGCGTGTAATCGCGCACCAGCGTCCGCAGCGCGTCTGACGTGAAGCTGATCTCGTCAGGGCGCAGGCCGTTCTCGCGTATCTGGCGCGGGACCAGGTACTGCTGGGCGATGGCGACCTTCTCCTGCTCGGTGTAGCCCGAAAGCTGGATGATCTCCATGCGGTCGCGCAGCGGCGGCGGGATCGGCTCCAGCTCGTTGGCGGTGGTGATGAACAGCACCTCGCTCAGGTCAAAGGCCACGTCCAGGTAGTGGTCGCGGAACTCGTTGTTCTGCTCTGGGTCGAGCACCTCCAGCAGGGCGCTGGCTGGGTCGCCGCGGAAGTCGCGCCCCAGCTTGTCCACTTCGTCGAGCATGATGATCGGGTTGCGCGATTCGACGCGGCGGATCGTCTGGATGATGCGGCCGGGCATCGCCCCGACATAGGTGCGGCGGAAGCCGCGGATCTCGGCCTCGTCGCGCACGCCGCCCAAGCTCATACGGATGAACTTTCGCTCCATGGCGCGGGCGATGGACGACCCCAGCGAGGTTTTGCCCACACCGGGCGGCCCGACAAAGCACAGGATCGCGCCCTGGCGCTCGCGCCGGATGTAGTCGCGCGCGGCCGTCTCGGCGTCCTGTGGCTGCGCTGCCGCGCGTTCGCTGCGCAGCTTGCGCACGGCCAAGTACTCCAGGATGCGCTCCTTGACGTCCTTCAGGCCGTAGTGATCCTCGTCCAGCACGCGCCGCGCGTGGGCGATATCCAGGTTGTCGGTGGTGGATTTCGACCAGGGCAGGCTGGTAAGCCAGTCCAGATAGGTGCGGATCACGCCGTACTCTGCCGCCGCAACCGGCAGCTTGGAGAGACGATCCAGCTCGCGCAGGGCCTCTTTCTCGGCCTCCTCCGGCATGCCGGCCTCGGCGATCTTCTTGCGGAACTCCTCCACCTCAACCGTCTGCTCGTCGCCCTCGCCCAGCTCGCGCTGGATGGCCTTGAGCTGCTCGCGCAGGTAATACTCGCGCTGCATCCGCTCCATCTCGGATTGGGCCTCGGTCTGGATTTTGCGGCCCAGCTCCAGCACCTCCAGCTCCTTGCCCAGGATGTTCATCAGGCGGCGCAGCTTAGCCTCGGTGCTGTCCAGCTCCAGCAGCTTCTGCGCCTCGTCCAGCTCGATGCGAATATAGGTGGCCACGGCGTAGACAAGCTGCAGCGGGTCGTTCACGTTCAGCGCCGACGAGATCAGCTCGCTGGGGATGCTGGGGACGAGGTCAGCCAGGCGCGTGAACTGATCCACGACGTTGCGCGTGAGCGCCTCCACCTCCAGCGTGTCCTCAACCGTTTCGGGCACGGCGCGCACACGGGCGCGCAGATAGGGTTCTTCTGCGGTGTAGGCTTCGATGGCGATGCGCGCCAGCCCCTGCACCAGCAGGCGGATCGTGCCATCCGGGGCGCGGAACAGCCGGTGGATGGAGGCCAGCGTGCCTACGCGGTACACGTCGTCCGGGCCGGGTGTCTCCAGCTCCGGGTTCTTGGCGGTGAACAGGCCGATTAGGCGGTTGCCACCCACCACGTCGTCCACCAGCTTCATGCTGCGCGGCTGGCCCACCGTTAGCGGGATAGCGGTTTGCGGATAGACCACCACGCCGCGCAGCGGCAGCACCGGCAGTTCGTCGGGGATTTCGGAGCGGGCCGGCTCGGCCGACGGCGCTTCCTCGTCCTTGATCTGGATGTCGAGGCCCTCGTTCTCTGCCACAGCGCTGTCGTCGGGCGAGGCGGCAGCAAAAGTCGGGTCAAAGTTTTCAGTCATGGGGTAGCTAATCCTGTTCTTCGGCGCTCAAATCCACGACCCGCACCTGGTCAGCAGGGCGGCGGTGCAGTTCGATCTGCAGGAAGCCGTGTTTGTAAGTGGCGCTCACGGTGTCGCGGTCGGCTGTCCAGGGCAGTGTGAGTTCGATGTGAAACTCACCATAACCGATCTCGACCTGATGGTATGCGGTGTGCGGCAGCGGCGGGCGCTCGCGCACCCCGGCGATAGTCAGCCGGCGGTTGTTAAGCGCGATGTTGAAGTCACTGGCTGTCATGCCGGCGATCTCCACAATCACCAGCAGCTTGTCAGCCAGTTCGATCACGTCAACCGGCGGATTGAATGGACGGTTCGAACGTATGAACATGCGGGTTTCCCTCACCAGCGAACCGCAGTGCCCCTGATTGCGAGCGTAGCAGCAGCGGGTAAAAACCGCGTAAGATTTGGTTGCATTATAGCCCGTTTCTCAGCTAGCCCTCAGTCGAACTGAAAGCGCTATTTGGCATATAATGTAAGCAGCGTGTTTGCAGGCGCGAGGCGCAGTATATGGAACCCATCACTCAGCAGTTGAAGACCGTTCACCTGTTCCGCGGCCTGTCCCCCGCCCAGCTTGAGCGCCTGGGGGGCATCACACAGGTGGCGCATTACAACACCGGCGACGTCATCTTCCGGCAGGACGACCCTGGGGACCACCTGTACGTCATCACGCGCGGGCAGGTGCAGGTCGAAGTTACCGGCGACGACGGCGCGCCCCATGCCGCCGTTTTCCTGGGGGCCGGCCAGGTGTTCGGCGAGATGGCGCTGCTCGACCAGGGGCCGCGCTCGGCCACGGTGATCGCCGCTCAGCCGGGGACAGAGGTGTGCGCGCTGGCTCAGGCGGCGCTGGCAGCCCTCTTTGAGCAGGATACCGGCTTGGGCTACGTGCTGATGCGCAACCTGGCGCTCGACCTGAGCTTTAAGATACGCCACCAGAACTTCGGACTGTAGACACAGCGCAGAGAGGCAGGCATGATCTACACGGTCAGCTATGTCGTGGTGGGCGCGAAACACCCTGGGGCTGTTATGAACCAGCACGAGCGCCCGGTAGTGGGCGAGCAGGTGGAGATCGGCGGGGCGTACTTCGAGATCATAGAGGTCAAGCGCATGCTGCCCCCGCGCGACGATTTCGAGTTCCTGCATGCCACCGTGCGCCCAGTGGGGGCCGACGGCAGCGCGTGACAGCCGCCAGAGGAACAGCGCTGTGAGCCATTTACTGCACGGCCAGCGCGTGTGGCTGTCAGCGCTGGGCCGCGAGGACGCCGCGGCGATTGCCCACTGGGACACCGACAGCGTCTTTCTGCGCCTGCTGGACGCCGCGCCCGCCGCCCCGCGCAATGAAGACGAGGTGGCGCGCTGGCTGGAGAGCGCCCGCCGCGCGCACGACTGCTACGTCTTCGGCATCCGCCTGGTGGGCAGCGACGAGCTGATCGGCTGGCTGGAGCTGGACGGCATCCAATGGAATCACCAAACGTGCAGCCTGGGCATCGGCATCGGCAGCGCGGCGCACCGCGGCCGGGGCTACGGCAGCGAGGCCCTGGCGCTGGCGCTGGATTTTGCCTTCTACGAGCTGAACCTGTACCGCGTGGCGCTGACGGTGTTCGCCTACAACCACAGCGCCATCGCGCTCTACGAAAAGCTGGGTTTTGTGCGCGAGGGCGTCTCGCGCGAGCACCTGCAGCGCGACGGCCGGCGCTACGACCTGCTGCACTACGGCCTGCTGCGCCGCGAGTGGGCCGCCGTTTACCCGCCGGCTCCGCCACTTGATTGACACCCCGCTGGGTAGTATCATCGCCCTGCTCAAAAGAAAAATCCCGCTGCAACGGCGGGATTGCTGTGTCGGGGCGACGGGATTTGAACCCATGACCTCACCGACCCGAACGGTGCGCGCTACCGGGCTGCGCCACGCCCCGAACTACGCGTACAGTGTACAGTGAACCCGCCAGCGGGTCAAGGTCTGACTAAATGATCGACTCACCGCCCACACTTACCGACCGTGTCCGCGCCCTGGCCAGCGGCGCGCTGGCGCGCGCTGGCCGCGCGCTGCACCGCGCTGGCGTCCATCCAGACCTCATCTCGCTGGTCGGTTTCGCGGTCGTGTTGGCCGGCGCGCTCGCAATCGGCCTGGGACAGCCGCGCGCCGGCGGCATTGTGCTGCTGCTGGCGCTGCCGCTGGACGCGCTCGACGGCGCGGTGGCGCGGGCGATGCAGCGCGCCGACCCGTTCGGCGGCCTGCTCGACTCCACGCTCGACCGCTACGCCGATGGTTCCATTTTTGCGGCGGTGGGGTATTATTTCGCCAGCCAGCACGATCGCCTGGACCTGCTGCTGCTGGCGTTAGCGGCGCTGGTGGGCAGCTTCAGCGTCAGCTATGTGCGCGCGCGGGCCGGCGAAGCCGGGCTGTCGGTCAAGGTGGGGCTGTTCTCGCGGCTGGAGCGCAGCGCCATCCTGCTGCCCGGCCTGCTGCTGCCGGACCTGCTGCTGGCTCCGGCGCTGCTGCTGCTGGCGGTGGGCACGAACGTCACGGCGTTCCAGCGCCTGTGGTTCGTTTACCGACGTACACACACAACCAAAACGTGAGGGGTTGGCCATTATGGATTTCCGGCAAGAATACGTGGTGCTTTTCAACACACTCCAGGTGCGCTACTACGGTATTATCATCGTGGCCGCCATGCTGGCGGGCGCGGCGGTGGCGGCCCGGCTGGCCCGGCGCGACGGGCGCGATCCGGATCACGTGTGGGGCGCGCTCACCTGGGCGATTATCCCGGCCATTGTCGGCGCGCGGCTGTGGCACATCCTGTTCCCCTCGGCGGCTCAGGTCGAGATGGGCCTGACCACCGAGTACTACTTCAACAACTTCTTCAACCTGGAGAACGGGGCCATCGCCATCTGGAGCGGCGGCCTGAGCGTGTTCGGCGCGGTGCTGGGCGGCCTGCTGGGCGTGTGGCTCTACTTCGGGCGCTGGCACAACACAATCGCCCGCGCCTTCTTTTTCCTGACTATCCCGTTCATCTACCTGTTCAGCGCGGTTGGCTGGGTGTTTCGCACGCTGTGGAGCGTGGCGCGGCGCAAACCGCGGCCGGCCTTCAAGCCGGACACGACGTTCAAGAGCGATTTCCCCGACGCGGGCATGAACATCCTGCCCTGGCTGGACATCGCTGGCGTGTCGGTGCCGCTGGCGCAGGCGATTGGCCGCTGGGCCAATTTCATCAACCAGGAGCTGTACGGCCCGCCCACCACGCTGCCTTGGGGCATTCCCATCCAGGCGGCCAACCGCATTGCGCCCTACCAGAGCCTGGTAGACTATCCGACCTCAACGCTCTTTCACCCGCTGTTTCTCTACGAGTCGCTGTGGAGCTTGCTGGCGTTCATCGTGCTGCTCCAGGTGTTCACGCGCTACCGCAGCCGCCTGCGCCCGGCCGACATCTTCCTGTTCTACGTCATGCAGTACGCCGTGATCCGCTTCCTGCTGGAGTTCCTGCGCGTAGAGGTGACGCTGGTCGGCGGCGTCAACTGGTCGCAGGCGGTCTCGGCGGCGCTGTTCCTGCTGGCGCTGGCCATCTTTGTCTACCGCCACCGTCCGGGGGCGGCCCGCCGGGCGGAAAACACGCAGCAGGCGGCCAGCAGCCAGTGAGCGCTTGATCGGGCGGCGGCCTGTGGTGCGCATCATGGGCCGCCGCCGGCCTTGGCTTCCCCGGCGCGCGCGGCAGTTGAGCCTTTTTTTTATTCTACTGGGGCGAAAATCTCCTGCACCGGGACGCTTCTGCCGCCCAGCGCCGGGGACTCAAATACGTCGTCACCGGCGAATACGCCCAGGCGCTCGAAGCGGCTGCCGCGCAGTGTCCAGACTTCGAGGTAAACGTTGGCTGGGTCGGCCAGCCAGTACTCGCGGCAGCCGTGCGTTTCATAGGCGCGAAACTTGTACACGCGGTCGTGCTTGGCTGTGGCTGGGGACAGCACCTGGACTGCCAGATCAGGCACGCCGCGATAGCCGCCGCCTTCTCGTCGGGCACACGCGCTGTCCGGCGCAATCCACAGCACATCCGGCTGAATCACGGTGTTGTCGTCAAGGCGGAAATCCACCGGTGCGAATAACAGCGTGCCGCCCGGAATTAAGCGGGACAGCAGCGTGAACACGCGGGCAGCGACCAGTTGATGGCTCAAATCCGGCGCAGGACTCACAGCGGCTTCGCCCTCCCAACCGAATGGATACACCACGACGCCGTCAATTAGTTCGATCCTGGCAGCGGTTTCGGGCAGCGCCAGAAACTCCGCAGCCGTCATGCGCGTGCCAGGCGGCGGCAGCTTGTGTTCAGCCGTCGTTTCAGACATAAGCGTTCTGCCCCTTGCCGGATGCGACAAATCGCATCCCATGTTCCCAACGCTATTCTACGCGCACTGTTCCCAGCAGCGCCAGGCCGTCCTGCGCGCCCTCAACCGCTGTCAGCACTGGAAAGCGCGCCAAGTCAGGATAGGCGTACCAGCCGGCGTAGACCCGATACTCGCCTGGCGGCAGATGGCTCGGCAGGGACAGCGTGAGCGCCTCGGCCCAGGCGCTTCCAGCAGCGATCACCCCCAAGGGGCCGTCGGCCTGCGCCAGCAGCGCGCCATCATCTCCGACGAGGTGCACAAAGCGCACGTCGGCCTCGGTCAGCGGCGCGCTGAAGCGCCACAGCAGCCGCGCCTTGAGCGACGCGCCGGCTGGCTCGACATCGGCAAACGCCAGCGTCACGCCGCGCCCGAACTGAACCGGCGCGAAACCCACGCCCGCGCCAGGGCGGTAGCGCTCCAAACGCAGATCAGACAGGCGCACGGTGCGGCAGCGCAGCGCTGGGCTGTGACCCTGCGGGCAGGGCGGCTCGAGCGCCAGCGTCACCGTGTGATACGCGCCCGCCTGCACTGGCAGCGGCACGCGGAACGCGGTTTCGCCCGTTACCGTCCAGCGGTGGATCGGCGCGCCGTC
>DAOTWC010000094.1:0-16909 GCA_034435995.1 Anaerolineae bacterium
GGCTTCGACCCGCAGACGAAAGTTGTCGGGCCAAACGGCGCAGTGCTGCAGCGCGCGCCCGCCGGCGGCGACGGCCTGGTGCTGGCGCAGGTCGAGCTGGCCGACGCGCCGCCCCGGCCTGCCGGGCCGCAGCCGCCCATGCGCACCCCCCCGCTCGTCTACCTGCTGTCGGATATCATCGGCCCGGCGCTGGTGCTCGATATCTACCGGCGCGGCGCGCGGCGCGCCTGGGGCGCGCACATGGCCCCGCTCGCGCCCAGCACCCGCAAGTGGCTGGCGCTGGTGGGCGGCGCGCTGGCGCTGGGTTGGTTCCTGGGGCGATCGCGCCGTGTCCCGTTCGCGCCCGTGAGGCTGCCGCGTGAACGGCGTTGACGCCGTTCACCTGCCGGATGCGCCGCCGCTTCCCGGCCTCAGCTTCCGCTTCTTCCGCGATGAAGGCGATTTCGCCGCCATGGTCGCCGTCATCGCCGCCTGCCAGGAACACGATCAGGTAGACCCGCTCTCGCCGGAAGCTGGCATCTGTGCTGCGCTGGGCCGAGCGTCGCAGCCGCGCGCTGGCAGCGCAGGCCAACACCACCACTCACGAGCAGGACTACAACCGGCTGCTGCTCACTGAGGGCTACACGCCGGTGCACAGTTTCATCGAGCTGGCCTACGACCCCGCCGGCCCGCTGCCGGAGACCCCCTTTCCGTCCGGCTTCGAGCGCCGCCCGGCCCGGCCGGAACACTACCGCGCCATCTGGGAGGCCAACGAAGAAGCGTTTGCCGATGAATGGGGCCGGCGCGAGCAGGACCCAGCGGCTTTCCTGAAGTTTCTCACCAGCCTGCTGACCAACCCGCACTTCGACCCTGACCTGTGGCAGGTTGCCTGGCACGGCGACGAGGTGGCCGGCGTGGCGCTGTGCGAGATTACCGCGCGCGGCGTGGGCGGGATCAGCGACCTCAGCGTGCGGGCGCGCTGGCGCGGTCACGGCCTGGCGCGGGCGCTGCTGGTGGCGGCAGTGCGGGCGCTCAAGGCGCGCGGCCTGGCGCACATCCGCATTTTCACCGACGCTGACGACCCCTTCGGCGCGCGCACCCTCTACGAGAGCGTCGGCTTCCGCGTCGTCACCGAGTACCTCCGCTACCGCAAGCCGCTTGAATAACAAACCGTGTTTCATCTCAGGCTGAACGCCGGCCTGCCGGTCTTGACCAGCCGCAGACCCGTTCTATATAGTGGAATAGGTGACCGTTGAGCAGGAGACCGATATATGATGCTCAAGATAGCTGCACGCTTAGGGCTGGCGCTGTTGACTGCTGTTGTGGCGCTGACAGCGGCGGCACAGGAAGGCAGCACACCCGTTATCGGCGGCGACGAAGCCGCTGTCCGCGAGTTCGTCGCACAGGCGCTGGGGCGCAGCGGGCCGCCTGAGGCGGACGCCGTCATCTATATCGCCCGGCTTCCCGAAGCCATGCCGTTTGACCTGCCGCTGCCGGAGCAAACGCGGGTAACGGGCGCTGTCGTGCGGGACGCGCTCGAAGGCCGCATACTGCAGATTCAGATTCTCCTCGTCAGCGACCAAAGCGCGCGCAGCGTTGTGGATTTTTACAGCGAGGCGCTCCCCGCCGTCGGGTGGCGTCTGGTTGAAGACCGATCCAGCGGCGGATTTGTGAGCGCGCCGCAGGCCGCTGCCAACTTCTGCCTCGACGACGACAAGTGGTTTGTCAACATGACAGCAGCCGATCGTAAAGACGGCGGCGCTGATGTGTTTCTCTACGCGCAAAGCCCAAACGCTGGCATGCTGTGCAGAGGCGACGCTGAAGGCTTCTACGCCGGCCTGCACGCGCTCATGCCTGTCCTCACTCCGCCCGAAGGCGTGCGAATGAGCGCGAGCAGCAGCGGCGGCGGCGGGGGCGGCCCGCTGTGGCGGCGCGCGCTTTCTACCGAAGCAGCGCTCATCAGCAGCGGCCCCGAAGCCGATGCCATTGCCGCGCACTACAACAGCCAGCTTGAATCTGCCGGCTGGTCGCTGGCCGACACAGCCGGCGACGCGCGCGTCAGTTGGAGCCGCTGGACGTTCACCAGCCCAGAAGACGACACCCCCTGGAGCGGCACGCTGGTCGTCATCCGCAGCCCGCTGGCCGACAGCGAATACCACGCACAGCTTCGCATCGAAGAGCGCCGCTGAGCGCGGGGCACAGAAGCGCGGGGCGCTGGTCTTTGCCTGGCCAGCGCCCCCGTTCTTTACGCCGGCACGGCCTCCAGCGCCAGGTCGTGCAGCGCCACCACGGCGCGCTCCAGGTTGGCCTCGTCCACCACGAACGAGATGCTGCACTCTGACGATCCCTGCGCGATGGCCAGCACATTAATGCCGTGATCGCCCATCACGGTGAAGACGCGCCCGGCCACGCCCGGCGTGCCGCGCATCCCGCCGCCCACCACCGTGATCACCACCACCTCGCGCATGATTGCCACGCCGTCCACGTTCTGCCGGGCGATCTCGGCCTGCAGCTCCGCCTCCACCTTCTGTTTGACAGCTTCGGCGGCCTCCTCTGGCACGGTAAAGCAGAAGCTCTGCTCCGATGACGACTGTGAGATCATCAGGATGTTGGCGCCGGCGCTGGCTGTCGCCAGGAAAGCGCGCCCGGCAATGCCCGGCACGCCCAGCATGCCCCGGCCGCTGACCGTGAGCATGCTCACCCGCCGGATGCTGGTCACCGCTTTGATGACTGTCGCGCTCGGCTCGGCGTGCGGCCCGATCAGCGTGCCAGGGTGATCCGGGTTGAACGTGTTGCGCACGCGCATGGGAATCTGCCGGTCGAGGATCGGCTGAACGGTCTTGGGGTGCAGCACCTTGGCCCCGTAGAACGCCAGCTCGCCCACTTCCTGGTACGATACGTAAGGCAGCACGCGCGCCCGCTTGTCAATGCGCGGATCGGTCGTCATCACGCCGTCTACGTCTGTCCAGATAATCAGCTCGTCGCTGTTGGTGGCGGCGGCGAAGATAGCCCCGCTGAAGTCGCTGCCGCCGCGGCCCAGTGTGGTGTAGTGACCGTCGCGCGTGGCCCCCAGGAAGCCGGTGATGACCGGCGTCACGCCCCGATCCACCGCGGGCAGCAGGCGCTGATCCACCCGCCGCTGCGTTTCGTCCCACAGCGGGTTGGCCTGCTGGTGCTGGTCATCGGTGATGAGCAGCTCGGCGGCGTCGAACGCCTGCGCCGTGATGCCGTGCTCGCGCAGCGCAGCCGCCACCAGCCGGCTGCTCAGGCGCTCGCCGAACGAGACCACTGTGTCCAGAATGCGCGGCGTCAGCTCGCCCAAGATGCTGACGGCCTGGCATACCTGCACGAAATCGTCAATCAGCGCGCCGGTTTCCTGCGCCGCTTTCTGGCGCACGCCGTTAGGCGGCAGCAGCCGGTTGATCGCCTCGATGTGGCGGTCGCGCAGCTCTTCGGCGCTGGAGAGATAGCCCCAGCGGTTGCCCTTGGCCGCCAGCCGCGCGGCCCCCAGCAGCGTGTCGGTCACGCCTGACATGGCTGACACGACCACAATCACCCGGCTGCCGGCGTCCAGCTCGCGCTTGACGATGCGCGCGACGCTGCGGATCGCCTCAGGACTGCCAACAGAGGTCCCTCCAAACTTCATGGTAAGCAGGCTCATGGATAAGCACTCCTTGCTGCGACGTGCGCGGATAAAAACACAAAAAAGCGTGTGGGAGTTTCCACACGCTTCGGCGTTACGCTTCTGCTGGTTCTCGGCGGCCTCAGGGCACGCGGAAACTCCCTCGCATCCAGTTATGTGAGGTAGTACCCATGCCCATAGTCATGTATTGCGGTGCGCTGCGGTACATGACGTGCCTTCCCGTGTGAACCGCGCAACAGCATAGCGCCTTCGCCGGCGTGTGTCAAGCAGTTGAGTCAAAACTTAAAAAAAGCGACACGGCGCGGCAAAGTGCGCTATACTGTGCCCCCAGCGCAATCCGTACACGATCAGGGACGCAGTATGACAGCCAGTCCACCCACTAGCCGCCCGTCAGAACCGATCATCATCTGCGAAAACGTCAACAAATGGTTCGGCGATTTTCACGTCCTGCGCGACATCAGCGTGGAGGTCATGCCGCAGGAAGTGGTCGTGATTATCGGGCCGTCCGGCTCTGGCAAGTCCACGTTCATCCGCTGCATCAACCGCCTGGAGGAACACCAGTCGGGCCGCATCGTGGTGGACGGCATCGAGCTGAGCCACGACATCCGCAACATCGCCGCCATCCGCCGCGAGATCGGCATGGTGTTCCAGCAGTTCAACCTGTTTCCGCACCTGACAGCGCTGCAGAATATCTCGCTGGCCCCGCTGCGCGTGCGCCGCTGGCCGCGCGACCGCGCCGAGGCCAAGGCGATGGAGCTGCTCACCCGCGTGGGCATCCCGGAGCAGGCCAACAAATACCCTGGTCAGCTCTCCGGCGGCCAGCAGCAGCGCGTCGCCATCGCCCGCGCCCTGGCGATGGAGCCGAAGATCATGCTCTTTGACGAGCCGACCAGCGCGCTCGACCCGGAGATGATCAAGGAAGTGCTGGACGTGATGAAGGAGCTGGCGCGCAGCGGCATGACGATGCTGGTGGTCACCCATGAGATGGGCTTCGCCCGCGAGGTGGCTGACCGCGTCCTGTTCTTCGACCAGGGCCGCATCGTCGAGACGGGCACGCCAGAGTACTTCTTCGAGGCAGCCCAGCACCCGCGCACCAAACTGTTCCTCTCGCAGATTCTTTAGCGCCTGCGCTGGGCTTGCGCCGGGCAGCAAAACCGGCCACAATACACGCCATGACCGACGAACGCGCGCAGGACCCCGCACGCGGCAGCGACCTGCCGGACGAGAACGAGCTGCGCTTCGCGCCGCCGCTGGATGCGCCTGACGCGGCGGCAGTTGAGGAAGCGCTGGCGGCGGCCGGCCTGGACGCGCCCGTGGCCGATGCGCCTGACGCTGTTGCGCTGGCTGGCGATGACGCCGCCCTTGAGGCGGCCCAAGCGCTGGCGGCCCCGGAGCCGTTCGACGCACTGGACGTTGACGCAGCGCTGGCGGCTGTCTCGCGCCTGGACGACATCCTGGCCGAGGAAGAAGCTGCCGAGCAAGCGCGCCTGGCCCGCGAGCAGGCCGAGGCAGAGGAAGCCGCCCAGCGCGCCGCCCGCCTCAAACACCCGGAGCGCTTCTTCGCCATGCCGCCGCTGCTCACCGTCCAGCGCGGCCGCGTGGACTCAGTCGTGCCGGCGCTGGCGCTCATCGGCCTGGGTGTGTGGCTCACCTTCGCCCTCACGACGTCTGAGACGCCGCCAGACGCGGCGCTGGCCCTGGCGGCAGGCGCTGCTGCGCTGGCCCTGACGTTCATCGCGCGCTGGCTGGCGGCTGGCCGCTGGGCGCGCGGGGCGCTGCTGCTGGCCCTGCTGACGCTGGCGGGCTCGGCCGCGCTGTACGCCGTCGCCGTCGGGCCGGGCCTGATCGCCGGCTGGCCGCTGCTGCTGCTGGCCCCAGCGGCCGCGCTGATCGGCGTGGGGCTGCTGGCCCGCCCGTCACAGCCGCGCCTGCTGCTGCCCGCCGCGCTGCTGGCCGCCGCTGGGCTGGCAGGATACGCCGTCACCGCTGGGCTTATCCCGCCTGACACGCAGGCGCAGATCGCGCCGCTGTGGCCTGCTGCCGCCGTCGCGCTGGCGATCGTTCTGGCGCTGCCGCTGCTGCGCCGCCGCTGATCCTCCATGCGCATCGCCGTTGACGCCAGCCGCACGACTGTTCAGCGCGTGACCGGAACCGAGCGCTACGCCATTCGGCTGATCCAAGCGCTGGTCGCGCTCGACAGCGGCCACGATTTCGTCCTCTATTTCCGCGATGCGCCGCCCAGCCTGTTTCCCGATCACCCCCGCGTGGCCCGGCGTGTGATCCCGTTCCCGCGCCTGTGGACCCACGTGCGCTTTGCCGCCGCGCTCTCCCGCGACCGCCCCGACGTGACGTTCGTCCCGGCGCACACGCTGCCGCTGTGGTTTCCCGGCCCGGCCGTCGTTACGGTTCACGATTTGGGCTACCGCCATTTTCCGGAGGCGCACCCGGCCCGTCAGCGCCTCTACCTTGACTTGACCACACGCCACAGCGCGCGCCGGGCCGCCGTCGTCTTGGCCGACAGCGGCGCTACCGCTCAGGATTTATCGCTCTTTTACGGCACGCCGCCGGCCAAAATCCGCGTAGTGTACCCCGGTGTAGACCCACCGCCAGTCGGCGACCTGGCCGCCATCCGCGCCAAGTACAGCCTGCCGGAGCGCTACTTTTTGTTCCTGGGGACGCTTCAGCCGCGCAAGAACATCGCCGTCATCGTGCAGAGCTACCAGCGCTGGCGCAGCGCCCATCCGGACGACCCCGCCGGTCTGGTGCTGGCCGGCGCGAAAGGCTGGCTCTACGACGACGCGTGGGCCAGCGGCCTGCCCGGCGTGCACCTCACCGGCTACGTGGACGATGCCGACCGGGGCGCGCTCTACGCCGGGGCGCTGGCGCTGGTGTTCCCGTCGCTCTATGAGGGCTTCGGTTTCCCAGTGATCGAGGCCATGCACTGCGGCGCGCCGGTGATCGCCTCCAACACGTCCAGCCTGCCGGAGCTGGCGGGCGATGCCGGGCTGCTGGTGGACCCGCTGGACGTGGACGCCATCGCCGCCAAGCTGGCGCGGCTGGCCGCCAGCCCGGATTTGCGCGCCGACCTGGCCGCCAAAGGCCGCGCCCGCGCCGCCCAGTTCACCTGGGAACGGGCCGCCGCCCGCGCCCTGCGCGCCCTCGAAGACGCCGCCGCCAGCGGCGGGTGACGCCATGCCAGAGCGGATTCTGCTGGTGCAGCTGGCCGACATCGGCGACCTGATCCTGACGACGCCGGCGCTGGCCGCGCTGCGCGCCGCCCGCCCCGACGCGCACCTGACGCTGCTCACCAGCGCGCACGCCGCCCCGGTCGTGGCTGGCGCTGGCCTGGTTGACGCGCTCATCGCGTTCGACCGGCAGGGGTTCAACAGCACGCGCGCGCTGCTGCGCCCGGCCAATCTGCGCCGTATTCTGAGCGTGGGCCGCCACGACACCGTCGTCTATTTCCACCACTTCACGCTGCGCGCCGGGACGTTCAAGTTCGCGCTGATCGCGGCGGCGGCGCGGGCGCGGCGGCGTGTGGGGCTGGACAACGGCCGCGGCTGGTTTCTCACCGACCGCCTGCCCGACCCCGGCTTCGAACAGCACCAGGCGCGCTGCTGGCTGGCGCTGGTGGCGCTGGTGGGGGTATCAAACGCGGGCGACCTATCAGGTCGCCCCTACCCCCACCTCATCTCCGCCTCGCTGCGCTCGGCTCCCCCTCTCCATATGGAGAGGGGTTTTGAGGGTGAGGTTACAAGAGGTGAGATCATCGTCATCCATCCCGGCAGCGGCGGTTACGCGCCCGCTCGCCGCTGGGACGCGGCGGGTTTCGCCGCCGTCGCCGACGCGCTCTACGCCGAGCGCGGCGCGCAGATTGTCTTAGTGGGCGGGCCGGACGACGACGCAGCGGCGGTCAAGGCCGCCATGCAGACCGAGCCGCTCGATCTCAGCGGTCAGACGACGCTGCCGGAACTGGCGGCGCTGCTGGCCGGGGCAGACCTGTTCATCGGCGCAGACAGCGGCGTGATGCACCTGGCGGCGGCGGCAGGCGTGCCGGTGGTCGCCATCTTCGGGCCAAGCAATCACGCCGCCTGGGCGCCCTGGACGCCTGAGGGCCGCGCGGCGGTGATCCGCAGCGGCGCAGCCTGTTCGCCGTGCAGCTACGTTGGCTATGGGATCGGCCTGCGCGACGGCTGCCCGGCCCGCACGTGTATGCGCATGGTCACGCCCGCTTTGGTGCTGGATGCGGCGCGCGCCCTGCTCGACGGCGAACCCCCGCCGTCGCCCGCGCCCGCGCCGCCCGGCCCGGTTTTCGACCGGCGTGTGACGATTCTCGGCTTCCCGGTGGACGCGCTGACGTATGAAGACTGGCTGGAGCTGATTGAGGCGTGGGTGGCCCACACCCCCCGCGCTGCGCGCCAGGTGTGCACCATCAACCCAGAGTTCATCATGATGGCGCGGCGCGACCCCAACTTCGCCAACATCCTGCGGCGGGCGGCGCTGTGCGTGCCGGACGGCGTCGGCCTGCTGTGGGCGGCGCGGCACGCCGGCCAGCCGCTGCCAGAGCGCGTGACCGGCTCCGACGGCGTGCCGATTATCGCGGCGCGGGCGGCGGAAAAGGGCTGGCGGCTGTTCCTGCTGGGGGCTGCGCCTGGCGTGGCCGAACGCGCCGCCGACATCCTGCGCGCCCGCTGCCCCGGCCTGCAGATCGCAGGAACCTACAGCGGCAGCCCCGCGCCGCAGGACGAGGACGCTATCGTCGAGCTGGTCAACGCCAGCGGCGCCAACATTCTGTTTGTGGCGTACGGCGCGCCGGCGCAGGACAAGTGGATCGCGCGCAACCTGCCGCGCCTGCGCGTGGCGATGGCGATGGGCGTGGGCGGCGCGTTCGACTTTATCGCCGGCGTCGTGCCGCGCGCCCCGCTGTGGCTGCAGCGCCTGGGCCTGGAGTGGCTCTTCCGGCTGATCCGCCAGCCCTGGCGCGCCCGCCGCATGCTGCGCCTGCCGCGCTTCGTCCTGGCCGTGCTGCTGAGCCAGCGCTGACCCGCTGGCGGCCGACGCCAGACATACGCTTCGCAAACGCCGCGCATACGTCTGTCCCACGTCCTATTGCGGCCTGCCCGGCCGCGCCGGTATGATGTTGCGATGTTCAGATAGGGGGAAATCACCCATGATCAAACGACTCGCGATCATCTGCACGCTGCTGGCGCTGCTGCCGGCGCTGGCGGCGCAGGCCCAGGTTGGTCAGCCGCCGCAGCTTGACCTGGCGCTGGCTGATCTCAGCCAACGGCTGGGCCGCGCTGTTACGCTCAACGACCTGCGCGACTGGAGCTGGCAGCAGGTCAGCTTCCCGGATACCAGCTTGGGCTGCCCGCAGGAGGGCATGATGTACGCCCAGGTCGTTACGCCCGGCTACCGCTTCACGCTGGCGTTTCAGGGCGTGATCTATGACTACCGCGTCTCCAACGACGGCAGCATTGTCATACTGTGCGGCGAACAGCCCGCCGCGGCCATCACGCCAACGCCCATCAGCGCGGACGGCGCCCGGCTGGCGGTCTGCCCCAACCCGGAACCGGGCGTGAGCTACCAGCCAACGCGCCTCACGGTAGGCATACAGGCGCGCGTCGCGCCGGCGGTGGGGGCCGTCAACCTGCGCCAGGACGCTGACCGGGACGCCGCGCTGGTCGGCGATATCCCCGCTGGCGCGCTGTTCGACATCACCGCCGGGCCGCTGTGCGCCGACGGCCTGCTGTGGTGGCAGGTAAGCTATGAAGGCCTGGCCGGCTGGTCAGCGGAAGGCGAGGGCGCGGCCTACTTCCTGGAGCCGGCCCCGGGCCGCGCGCTGCCAGCGGGCCTGCTGGTGATTGACGCCGAGGGCGCGCCGTTCGTCAGCGAGCAGTCGCGGGTGGAGGGCGCGCTGGGCGCACGGCTGGCGCTGAACGCCGCCGGCACAACGGCGGCTGTGCCGGGCGGCGCGGGCGTCGTCGGCGTGTGGTTCTACACGCTGGCCGCGCTTGACCAGCCGCCGGCCTTCATGCCCGGCGCGCGCGCGATCACCAGCCTGGCCTACGGTATGGACGGGACGCTGCTGCTGCTGGGCGCGGCTGACGGCTGGTTCGAGCTGCGCGACGCGCAGACGCAGCGCATCCGCTGGGAGGACCTGGGGCACGGGCCGGCCGTGAGCGCGGCAGCTTATGCGCCTGACGGCCGCACTCTGGCGACAGCTGGCGCGCGCGTGGTCAAGAGCATCACCGTCCCGCCGGACAACACCATTCTGCTGTGGGACGCCGGCGCGCTGGCGCTGCGAGCGGCGCTGGCTGGCCACACTGGCCCGGTGAATGCGCTGGTCTTCAGCCCGGACAGCCGCGCGCTCGCCTCGGTCGGCGACGACACCGCCGTGATTCTGTGGAACGCCGCAGCCGGCACACAGACCGCCCGGCTGGAGGGCCACGACGCGCCGGTGCGGGCCGCTGCCTTCAGCCCGGATGGCGCGCTGCTCGCCACCGCCGACAGCGCCGGCGTGGTGATCGTGTGGGACGCGCAGACGCGCCAGCCGCTGCGCACGCTGGAAAGCGGCGTGAACATCAACGCGGTCGCCTTCAGCCCGGACGGCGCGCTGCTGGCCACCGGCGGCGGCGCAGCCACCACCAGCCCCGACTACGCGATTCGCCTGTGGGATGCGGCGTCGGGCGAGGCGCTGGCGCAGCTGGCAGGCCACACCGCGCCAGTGGGCGCGCTGGCCTTCAACGCCGCCGGCACGGTGCTTGTTTCTGCCGGCGAGGATCGCTCGGTGCGCTTCTGGGGCCTGACCGCCGCCGGCTGATCCCGGCCGCGCCGCTTGCCAGCGCTGCCCCCTACCCGCAGCCTGCGGGCGGGGTTCTTGGAGCGCGCCCGCAATGTGTGTTATAGTCTCGCGTCAATTCCGCGCCGTCATGGGGTTACACGCCATGTCGAATCACATTTTGCGGCGGCTGCTGCAGGGCATTCCAACGTTCTTCGGCGTCACCTTCGTCGCCTTTCTGCTCATGATCACCGCCCCGGGCGACCCGATCGCGCTCATCACGTTCGGCCCGCAGTCCAACCCAGAGATGGCCAGCGCGCTGCGCCGCCAGCTCGGCCTGGATCAACCGCCGCTCACGCAGTATGTGTTCTGGCTGTTGGGCAACGACTGGGCGATGCTGGACACCACCGGCGACGGCGAGCCAGACTCCTACGGCCAGCGGCGAGGCCTGCTGCGCGGCGACCTGGGCAACTCGATCCGGCAGCGTCAGCCGGTGCTGGGCCTGATCGTCGAACGCATCCCGGCCACACTGCTGCTCACGTTCACCAGCCTAGTGGTCGGCTACAGCGTGGGCATTCTGCTGGGGATGCTGGCTGCCGCCCGCCACCGCACCTGGGTGGATCAACTGGTGCGCGTCATCTCGGTAATCGGCAACGCCGTGCCGGCCTTCTGGCTGGGCCTGGTGCTCATCATCATCTTCAGCGTGCAGTCCAACCTGCTGCCGATGAGCGGCATGCGCGATATGTCGCGCCGCGGTGGGTTCGACGTGCTGGAGACGATGCGCCACATGATCATGCCGGTGACGGTGCTGTCGCTGGGGACGATCGCGTTTGTCTCGCGCTTCACCCGCACCGAAATCCTAGAGGTGCTCGACCAAGACTATGTGCGCACCGCCCGCTCCAAAGGGCTGAACGAGCGGATCGTCTGGTTCCGACACACGCTGAAAAACTCGCTGCTGCCAGTGGCCACCTTCATCGGCCCGGCGCTGGGCAACCTGCTGAGCGGCGCGGTCATCATCGAGCAGGTGTTCGGCTGGCCGGGGATGGGGCGGCTGGTGGTAAACGCGGTGTTCCAGCGCGACTACCCAATCGTGATGGGATCGGTCGTGATCGCCTCGGTGATGTTCATCATCGGCGTGTTGATTTCCGACATCCTCTACATCTGGCTGGACCCCCGCATCCGCTTCAAGTGACCGGAAAGGACGCGCTCAACATGGCTGCCAGCGACGCCGCCCCACAGGTCATCAGCCTGGCCTCTGGCGAGCCGCGCAAACAGATGCGCTCGCTGTGGCGGGATTCGCTCCGCTACCTGCTGCGCGACCGGCTGACGATGGCCGCCCTGACGGTGCTGGTCGTCATGACCGCGCTGTGCTTCCTCGGCCCCCCGGCGGTTGAGAACGTGCTGGGCGTAGACGTCAACAGGACCAACATCTCCAAGCGCTTCCTGCCGCCGGGCAGCGAGGGGCATCTGCTGGGCACAGACTACCTCGGCCGCGACCAGCTCATCCGCCTGCTCTACGGCGGCCGCGTCTCGCTGATGATCGCCTACGGCTCCAGCTTGATGATTGTGGTCATTGGCGTGACGCTGGGCCTGGCGGCCGGCTACTACGGCGGCTGGGTGGACGACCTGATCTCCTGGGTGATTAACACGCTCAGCTCAATCCCGCCGCTCTTTCTGCTGCTGATCGCTGTCGCCCTGTGGCAGCCGTCAGCCGAGCTGCTGATCGTGATTCTGGCGGCGCTGGGCTGGGTGGGCACCAGCCGGCTGGTGCGCGGCGAGGTGCTGTCGCTGCGCGAGCGCGATTACGTCATGGCCGCCCGCGCGCTGGGCGCGCCAGACCGCCGGCTGATCCTGCTGCACATCCTGCCCAACCTGATCTCGATCGTGATCGTCACCGGCTCGATCATCGCCGGCAACTTGATCCTGATCGAATCCGGCCTCAGCTACCTGGGCGTAGGCGTGCAGCCGCCCACCCCCACCTGGGGCAACATGCTCACGGACTCGCGCGATTTCTTCGTCACCGGCACGCATCTGGTGGTGTGGCCCGGCCTGCTGATTATGGTTACAGTGCTGTGCTTTTACTTGGTGGGCGACGGTCTGCGCGACGCGCTCGACCCCTACAGCATTCGCAAGCACTGAGGCCGCGCAGCGATTTTTTGTGGGGGCCGCGCCGGATTGTTAAACTTATGCGATGTGCGCGTTACGCAGCAGCGCGCACCTATTTGTATCTGCTGCAGCAGTGACGGTGTGGAGGAAGAAGTTTATGAGGCGGTTGATTTTAGCTGTGTTTCTTGTGCTGGTTGTGCTGGCCGTGCCGCTGGCAGCGGTGCTGGGCCAGGACAGCGACACCATCATTATCCGTGGGTTCGGCAACTTGGTGACGTTTAACCCGGCGCTCTCCAGCGACGGCGCGTCTACGCAGGCGTTCGCGCTGCTGTTTCCGCTCCCCTTTGAGACGGATCGTTTCACCGGCGAGCCGATACCAGGCCTCACCTCTTACGAGATTTCGGACGACGGCCTGACGTACACGTTCACCATCCGCGACGACGCCTTCTGGAGCGACGGCACGCCGATCACATCGGCCGACATGAAGTTCGTCATCGAAGCCGTTCAGAGCGACCAAGTGGCCTCGGTGTGGGAAAACAACGTAGACTCAATTGAGGCCGTTAACATCATTGACGATAAGACTTACGAAATCGTTCTGAAGGATGTGAACTGCGCCGCGCTGACGGATTTGGGCGGCATCCGCTTCCTGCCGTCACACCGCTTCGCGCCCGACTTCAGCGACTTCAACGACAACCCGCTCAACCAGAACCCCGACATCAGCGGCGGCCCCTACATTCTAGAGGAGTGGGTTCCGGACGAGTTCCAGCGCTTCCGCGCCAACCCCACCTACTGGCGCGGCGAGCCGCCGATTCCCTTCCTGATCAACCGCGTAATCGGCGGGCAGGCGCAGGCCATCCTCTCGATCCAGTCCGGCGAGATTGACTACACCTACTTCCAGGGCGACCTGTTCGAGCAGATCGCCGACCGCAGCAACTTGCAGTGGGAGATTTTCCCGCAGTTCTCAGTGAACTTCATGTCGCTCAACTGGGCTGACCCGAACAACCCGCAGCCGGCCTACGACGCAGATGGCAACCCGGTTGAGCAGACGCCGCACCCGCTGTTCAGCGATGTAAACGTGCGCAAGGCGGTGGCGATGGGCTACAACAAGGCCGACATCCTGGAAACGCTGGGCGGCCCGCAGGGCGGCACGCCGCTGGTGAGCTTCGTCCACCCGTCCATCACCTGGGCCTACAACAGCGACCTGTCGCCCTATCCCTACGACCCGGAGATGGCCAAGCAGCTTCTGGAAGAGGCGGGCTGGGTGGATACCGACGGCGACGGCGTGCGCGAGTGCCGCGGCTGCGCCACCGCCGAAGAGGGCACGCCCCTGGCATTCACCATCAGCTACAGCGACATCCTGAAGTTCTTCGAGACGACCGCTTTGGTGGCCCAGGATCAGCTCAACCAGATCGGCTTCCAGGTGGACCTGCGCAAAGTGGAGTGGGCCAACTACATCACTGACGTGTATTTCGGCCAGCAGTACGATGCCACGCCGATGAGCAACAGCGGCGGCGCGGGCGGCCCGCCTGACCCCAACTTCTTCGCCTCGCTGGTCCGCAGCACCGAGGACACCCCCGGCAGCGGCAACAACCTGTCGTCCTACGTCAACCCTGAAGTGGACCGGCTGCTGCAGGAAGCGCTAACCGTGCCCGGCTGCGACCAGGCCCAGCGCGCTGAAATCTACAAGGAAATTCAGCGCATCCTGTACGAAGATGTGGCCTATGACTGGACGTTTGTGCCCAACATCTGGCAGACGGCCAACAAGCGCGTCCTCAACTTCAACCCCGGGCCGAGCTGGGTGTTCTACGGCTACACGTCGTGGCTGTGGGAGTGGGAGCTGGCGAACTAGCGGCTGGCCTTTCCCGGTCAGCTTGCCGCGTCAATCGGTTTACAAGGGGGCGCGCCAGTGCGGTGCGCCCTTGTTGTTTGGCGAACGAAACAGCAAGAAAGGGAGGTTACCGTGTACGGAACAGTCGCGCTGCTGCGCGTCCGGCCCGGCTGCGAGGCGGCGCTGCTGGACGAGGTGCGCGCTGAAGACCTGGAGGCGCACATGCCGGGCTACATCGCTCAGTACGTGTTCCGGGCCGACGCCGAGCGCAATCAATACTGGCTGGTGGTGCTGTTTGAGAACCGCGAGACCTATCATGCCAACGCCGCCAGCCCAGAGCAGCACGCCCGCTACCTGCGGCTGCGCGCCCTGCTCACGGCGGAACCGGAGTGGCACGACGGCGAGGTGATCTACCACACCTGAGCGCGCGCCCGCGCCGCCTCAGTCCCAGGTGCGCGCGTCGAGCACGGTTCGCCCGCTGATCTCGCCTGGCGCGACAAACGCGACCTCGTCCACGCGCAGGCGCACCGCCGCCTGCGCCAGTGTCTTGAGCTGCTCGGCCAGCGCCGGGTCTTCGCCGCCGCCGTCCAGCTCGACGCGCAGCGTGACGTAATCGCTGCTGGCCGGGCGCGTAATGACAGCCTGCAGGTTTTTGATCTGCGGGAACTGCGCCTTGGCGGCCATGAGCTGGTTGGGGTGCAGGAACATGCCGCGCACCTTGACTGCCTCGCCGCTGCGCCCGTACAGCCCCAGCAGGTGCTGACCGCCCGCCGGGTGCGGCTGCGCCGAAAGCGCGCCCAAATCGCCCGTGCCAAAGCGCACCAGCGGGTAGCCCCGGTTGAACGTCGTCGCCACGATCTCGCCGCTCTCGCCCGGCGCGACCGGCTGGCCGGTTTGCGGGTCTACGGCTTCTAGATAGACCGAGTCGAGAATGGCGAAGCCCGGCGCCTCGGCGCGCGTGTAGCCGACGATGCCCAGGTCGGCTGTGCCGTAGGCCGACGTCGTCACCATGCGGTAGTCGCCCTCAAAGCGCGCGCGCTGGGCCGGCGTGTACGGCTCGGCGGAGAACAGCGCCTTCTTGAGCGGCACGCTCTCCTTGGCAATGCCCATCTCGGCCATCTTGTCGAGCACCGTCATCAAGTAGCTGGGCTGGCCGACGAAGCCGCTGGCCTGGAGCGCCATCGCCATCATGATCTGCAGCTCGGTGTTGCCCGGGCCGGTGGGCAGCACTGTCGCGCCGCAGGCGCGCAGCGCCTCGTCAATCAACAGGCCCGCCGGCGTCAGGTGGTACATGAACGTGTTCAGCACGCGGTCACCGCGCCCGAAGCCGACGTAGCGAAAGGGGGCCAGCCCTGCCTCGGCAGTTGTGGGGTCGGGCGGCTGCGGGTCGTAGATCGGGCCGGGCGAAATGTAAATGCGCGGCAGCGTCGCCGGGTCCACCGCCAGAAAACCGCCAAAGGGCGGGTTGGCGGCGTGGATTTCCACCAGCCGGTCTTTGCTAGTGACGGGGATTTTCGCCAGGTCGGCGGCAGACTGGATGTCGGCAGGCGTCACGCCGGCCCCGTCCATGATCTGGCGGATGGCTGGGGCGTGCTCGTAAGCGTGGGCGATCTGTTCGCGGAGGCGCTCGTCAAGTGTGGTCAAGGCGATTGTGCTCCATTAGTTAACTTGCTTGGTAAATCGCAGGGCCTTGTGACCTCACAACCCTCTCCAAACGCAGAGGGGGAGACCCACGTCAGCGGGGCAGGGGTGAGGTTTATCCCAGCCAGCGCTTGCGCCGCTTGTAGTGCTTCACGTCGCGGTAGCTCTTGCGCTCGCCAGAGGTGTTCAGTCCTAGGTAGAACTCCTTGATGTCTTCATTCTGGCGGAGCTGTTCAGCGGGGCCGTCGAGCACGATGCGCCCCTGCTCCATCACGTAGCCGTGATGCGCCAGCGCCAGCGCGGCGCGCGCGTTCTGCTCCACCAACAGCACGGACATCTGCTCCTGCGTGTTGATCTCGTGCACGATCTCGAAAATCTCCTGCACCAACATCGGGGCCAGCCCCAGCGACGGCTCATCGAGCATCATCAGGCGCGGGTGCGCCATCAGCGCCCGCCCGATGACCAGCATCTGCCCTTCGCCGCCGGAGAGATAGCCGCTGGTGCGGCGGTGCAGCGCTTTCAGGCGCGGGAAGTACTCGTAAACGCGCTCCAGGTCGCGGCGAAAATGCCGCCCGCCTTCGTAGACCATCGCGCCCAGGTGCAGGTTTTCCTCAACGGTGAGGTGGCGGAAGAGGGGGCGGCCCTCGATCACCTGGACGATGCCGCGCCGGACGATGTCCTCAGCGCTGGCGCGGTCTATGCGTTCACCGTTCCAGATGACGCTGCCGCGGGTGATCTCGCCGTTTTCCGCCACCAACAGCCCGCTGATGGCCTTGAGTGTGGTGGATTTGCCCGCGCCGTTCGGCCCCAGCAGCGCCACCACCTGCCCCGGCTTGACCTCAAACGAGATGCCGCGCAGCACTAGGATCACGCTGCTGTAGATCACCTCAATGTTGTTGACAGCTAACATGAAAGAGTCTCCAGTTGGGAG
>DAOTWC010000095.1:0-10133 GCA_034435995.1 Anaerolineae bacterium
TTCAGCAGATCATCAATCATCACATAAACCGTTACAATATAGTGGTCGTTCATGGCCTACGCTCGTTTGATGAAAGTGGGTGGTACTTCCATTCTAACGAACGTGGCCTGAACGACTTCAACTAGCAATCAAGGTAATTGCAATTAACTTAGGATAACGACCTGAAGCACGTTGCAGGCAGTTCCTGTACACACAGTCCATCTGCAGTGAAAGCAAAGGTGTGAGAGGCCCAGGGATGTACAACAGCCGCGAGCAACTGGAGCGCACGGAGGCGGTCGCTTTGGCGCCGTATGCTCTGTTGAGCTGCCGAAGCCGCGGCAGGCGTCATCATGAACGCGAACCAGACTATCGCACGGCTTTTCAACGCGATCGCGATCGAATCATTCACTCTGCAGCATTCCGGCGTTTAGAATACAAGACACAGGTGTTTGTGAATGACGAGGGTGATTACTACCGCACACGCTTGACGCATACGCTCGAGGTGGCGCAGATCGGGCGGACACTGGCCCGCGCCCTGGCAGTGAACGAGGATTTGGTTGAAGCGATCTGTCTGGCGCACGACTTGGGTCACCCACCGTTTGGTCACGCCGGTGAGAGCGTTCTGAACACACTTATGGCAGACCATGGCGGCTTCAACCACAACCACCAGAGCTTTCGCATCGTGACGCAGCTTGAGCAGCGTTACGTGGATTGGCCTGGCCTTAACCTGACTTTTGAGACACTTGAAGGCATTGCCAAGCACGAGACCGAGTATGACCTCAGCACGGTGGGCGGTTTTGACCAGACGCTGCGAGGAAGTGTTGAGGCTCAAATCGCAAACGTGGCTGACGAATTGGCCTATAACGCGCATGATCTGGACGACGGTCTGCAGGCAGGTTTGATCGAACCAAGCCAGCTGTCTGAGCTGGAGATCTGGCGGATGCTTTGTGAACAGATAGGCTGGTCGGGTGAGAGGATGGGTGAGCTGACACGCCATCTGATCATTCGCGAACTGATTGGTCTGCAGGTGAGCGATGTGTTGGAAGCTACAGCCAAGCGCCTGTCGCTTTTGGGTCCGAATTCGCCACAGGATATTCAGAAACACGCGAGCGATGTTGTAGGCCACAGTGAGCAAATCTCTGCGATGAATTGCGCGCTTAAGACGTTTTTATACGAGAACATGTACCGGCACTTTCGTGTTATGCGAATGGCCCGGCGGGCTGAGCAGTTTGTGACCAGTGTCTTTAACAGCTATATTGATGAACCGCGCCAGCTTCCACGCGAATATCAGGCTCGCATAAATGACAGCAGCCCACATCGTGTCGTTGCAGATTATATTGCCAGTATGACGGATCGCAGCGCTTTGTTAGAATACCGAAAGTTGTTTGATCCACTCGTGCGCCCATGACGGGGCGCTAACAAACCCGATGCGGTGTGAGAGACCTGGATATGGCAAGTGGTGAAACGCTCCTCAACGGACGCTATCGTCTGGTTGCTCAACACGGTTCAGGCGGGATGGCGGTGATCTACAAGGCAGTAGACCAGGTACTCGGCCGTACAGTAGCCCTGAAGATTCTGCGCCCCAGTCTGACGAAGGATCCGTCATTCTTGGCTCGATTTCGCAACGAGGCGCGCGCCGTCGCAAATCTGTCTCACCCCAACATTGTGACCGTGCACGATGTAGGCAACGACGGTCAGACACAGTACATTGTGATGGAGTTTATCGAAGGCCAAGATTTGAAGAAGATCATCCGCAGCGAGGGGATTCTGACGGTGCGTCGCACCCTGGACCTAGCGATTCAGATTTGCGCTGGCATAGGGTTTGCGCATCGTGCAGGACTGGTTCACGCTGATCTCAAGCCTCAGAATATTCTGGTTACTAAAGACAACATAGTTAAAGTAACTGATTTCGGCATTGCGCAGGCGCTTACCGACACTCAACCCATGCCCCGCCAGGATGTGGTATGGGGCAGCCCGCACTATTTTTCGCCAGAGCAGGCGCGCGGTGAGAAACCGACTCCAGCCTCAGACGTGTATGCAATCGGCATTGTAATGTTTGAAATGCTTACAGGCCGCCTGCCGTATACGGGAGCGAGTCAGCAGGAACTGGCAATGGCACACCTGCGCGATCGGGTGCCGCTAGCAACCGAGTTTAACCCAAGCGTGCCTGATAATCTGGCGAAAATCATCTACAAGGTCATGAGCAAGGAGCCGTCAGCGCGCTATCGCATGGCTGATCAGCTTGGACATGTACTGCGGAGTTACCAGGATAATAACCGGCAGCCAGTCAGCGCTTCTGCTGCGGTGAGCGAGCCAGCGGCACAGTATCCGCCGCCTCTACGGCCGCCTGGTGTTCCTTCTGTAACATCCTCGCCGCCCGCGCCCGCACCATCCGCTGTGCCTGAAGCTCCGCCAAAGCCGCCCATGTCTGCGCCCTCAAGCAGAAGCGCATCGTCGCAGTCACATATGGCCAGCGGACCTACGCCTGGCCATAGCGTGTCTGGCGCGCCGCATTTTCCCGACAGCAGTCCATATAAAATGATCAAGGCGCAGCCAGGAGATAGCACTCGCTATTACAGCCAGTACAGCCAGCAGTATCCCCCAAGAGCCAACAGCAACCTGGATGTTGTGACGATTGCGCTGGCGCTGCTCGCGTTCATGGCCGTATTTTGTCTGATTCCGCTGTACATTGTCGTTTTCCAGGTACGATTTGGCGGGTGAGGTCGGCATGCGCTGTGCCAAGCCCATTCGTCTGGTTCTGTTCCTTTGGGTTGGCTTGCTGGCTGCGCTTCCGCTACAGGCCCAATCTCCTGCGCAGCAGATTGCGTTGTTTTCCCCTCTTTTTCTCACGTTCCCGTTTTCCGATGTGGTCTATGACAATCCGTTTGATACGGCCGAAATCGAGGTGCTTGGGATTTTTCGCAAACCTTCCGGAAGCCAAGCGGTAATACCCGGCTTCTGGATGATACCGCACAGCGATCAATGCTTGGCTGACTGTTCCGTTGCGGACTATCGTCCATCTGGCGATCCACAGTGGCAGGTTCGGGTTACGCCGGATGAGATCGGTTTGTGGACCTACACCCTTCAGGCACGGAAGGGAGGCGCTCTTCTTGAAAGCACCGATGGTGTCTTCGAAGTTGTGCCTTCTGATCGCAATGGCTTCATTGGGGTAGGGCATAACAGGCGCTATTTCCAGTTTGACAGCGGGCGGCCTTATTTCCCTATTGGCCTCAATCTAAAGTGGTCGTGGGATGGAATTGGTGGCGTCCGCAGGTATCAGCAGTGGCTGCGTGAACTCTCTGCCAACGGGGTTAACTACGCTAGGCTTTTCATTGATACGCCGTGGTTTATCAACTTGGAATGGTTTGGCCCGGCCGGTGACTACCGCGCCGCCCAGCGGAGCGCGGCTGAACTAGATGCGATTCTGGAAACAGCATCTGAGGTCGGCATTTATCTCCAAGTAGTGCTGCTGTGGCATCAGTCGCTGCGCATTTACACCGGATCGCCTGTAGTGGTTCCAGCAGAACCACCTCGGCCAAGTACCGATGCGGACTGGGATGACCATCCCTACAATGTTCTCAATGGAGGGCCTCTAAGCGGACCGGGGGCGTTCTTCACAAACGCTGCGGTTCAGGAGCTGTTCCGGCGCCGCCTGCGTTACATTGTTGCCCGCTGGGGGTACAGCCCACAGGTTTTTGCTTGGGAAATTGTTGACCGAGTTGACAGGCTGCCCAACTATTCTGAACAGGTGACGGGGGAGTGGCTGCGCAGTGTGACCTCTTATCTGCGCGAGATTGACCAACATGGACACCTTATCACTGCTGGCAGCCAGCAGCCTATCCCACTGATCTACGATAATCCGCTCCTAGATTTTGCCCCATTCGAGTTCTATCAACGGCGTCCACTGGAGCCGCCGGTAGATCAGGAGCAGGGCGTAATTCAACTCACCTATCAGTATCGCCAGACCAGCGGTTCGCCTGTGATGGTGTCGGCGTTCTCGCTCAACCCATGGTATGAGCCTGCTGCTGACGACCCAGCGGGCGTGCATGTGCAAACAACGCTGTGGACCTCCGTTCTGGCCGGCGCGGCTGGCGCGGCAGCCAGCGATTGGTGGGATACGTACCTTCTCCCTGGCTTAATGCAGCGGTTCTTTTCGCCGTTAGCGGCTTTCACAGCCGGGATACAATGGAACGCGCTTGAGCTGCAGCCTGCTCAGGCCAGCCTGGTGGCTGACAACAAGGATCAGTACCAGCCGCTGCGCTTGGAAGCCTTCTTCCGGCGATTTGCCGTTCTGCCGAGTCAGGCGGTTGTGCGACAAATCACGCCCGACGGTGTGTTTCCCAGCCTGGCCGATCAACCAAGCTATCTCTATGGGCAGGTGTACAACAGCCGGTTCAGCCAGGCGCACCGGTACGAGATGGTCGTTCCAGTTGATACATATCTTGAACTGCGCGTGCGGGCCGTGTCTGAGCAGGCAGGCGCGCGCCTCGTTGTGCGAATCGACGATGTCACTGCCCTAGAACTCGACCTGCGACCGGGAAGCCGCGATATTACTGCTAGGCTTCCCCTGGCAGCTGGCAACCACATGATCACATTGGACAATACGGGGAATGATTGGCTTGACCTGGCACACGTTGAGATTGGCCATTTCATTCCACCTGCGCGTGTGCTTACGCTGAAGGACAGTCAAGCCGGTGTTGTACTGGCCTGGCTGCAGCACGCCGCTTACACATGGGAGCAGGTGGCGTCTGGGGCAGCGCGCGAACCCCTCAAGATGCTTTACCGCCTTGATCGCCTGCCTCCCGGCCGTTATGTGGTGGAAACCTGGGACCCATTGAGCGGGGCCGTTCTTGGAGAAGAACTGCTGCGTGTCGAGAGCGATGGTGTTCTTGCAGTGGAGCTACTTCCGTTTAATACACAGATCGCTCTTAGAGCATTGCGACAGAGCGATACTCCCGCGCAAGCGGCAACTACTCTGCCAACCGATACACCTTTTGTTACGCCACCGAGGAATGGCAATTTCGCAGCTACACCTACGGCGGTCACCGCGACATCTTCGCCCACGGCTCGGCCCACGTTGGATGTGATACCGGTTACCTACACGCCAACACCGACCCAGACTGCCTTTGTCACAAAGACCACGACTTCATTTCCGTCAGCAGCAGCAACGGTGATTATGGCGACGCCCCGCGCTACAGTGACTTTGCCTGCCAAAACGCAGGCTGCGCCTGGAGCAGTGTACACCAACACGCCGCGCCCTACTGCAACGAGTCAGCCCTAGTAATTCGCTCAAGAGCCGGCTTTGCCGCGTGTGTCGTTCGGCTGTTCAGAAGAACTGCCAGCCTGCTCGTCATGCGGTGTCGGCGTTGTAGACCGCAGCCGCTTGTCGAGCGCTGCGACAGCGTTATAAGCTGGACGTGGCACGCCATTTGGACCAATAAGGCTGTAGTAACAAGCGTCAAAGTCAAAATTGGCAGGCGCAAGGCAGCCGTTAAGGTTGGAGAGAAACATCGGCCCAACGTAATCCAGCCAGTACCCGATCTCAAAAGCGCGACGGATGTAGCGCGCCTGCTCATCCAGGTCGGTATAACTCATAAAGGTGTTGAGCGGGTCTGGTTCCCCCAGGTCCTCACTGGTTCCCCACCCAAACGCTGTAACCCAAAGCGCTTTGCCTGTGTCCTCAGCACGTTCCATGACGCCGCGGTAGGCTTCAAGCGTTTCTATGAAATAAAAGCGTGGATCCTCGTAATGCGACTGCACGCCGGATAACGGCTCGCAGCAGCGCGCATCAGGCGGATTTGCCCATCCCATTGCATTTACGCCGACGGCATCTGTGTAACTGGCCAGTCCTGCCGCGTACAGGCTTTCGAGAAATACGCGGTCGTCCACAGCGTTAACCTCGAAAACCCCCGCTTCGGTGTCAAAAGCGTCGTTGTACCCGGTTGGGGCAAGCCCTGCGCTCACCACTACTGCGGTTGGATCTGCGTTCTTAATCGCGCTGTGTGCTGCCTGCAAGAGTGCCATGTAGCTCTCTGCTCCAATCGGGTGCACGGCACTTTTCCACCGGCTGCGCAGATTAGGCTCGCTCCAGATCTCATAAGCGTGAACACGTCCCTTGTAGCGCTCGGCTAACTGTCCAACAAATGCGCCAAACTGACTCAGATCATCGGGTGGGCCGTTCTCTTCTCGAATCGTGCGTGACCAGTCCGGCGCAGTAGTTATAGTGAACATGATCTGATAGTTACCGGCTTCAAGGGTACTAACGATTTCGTCAAGCAGAGCAAGGTTTATCTGCCCTGGAGAAAGCTCGAAGTCACGCCAGGGGATCTCGTGCTTCACCCAGCCGACTCCAAGCTGCCGCAGGCTGTCTGACATGGCTTCGTAGTCTTGCCCAGGCAAACTGACAATCACACCATAGTCGAATGGAGCAGACGTAACTTGTTGAGTCATCGCAGCAGCGGCGCCTGCCAGTGTGGTAAGCAGAACACCAATAGTGGTTAGCACTCTCCGCATTCAATTGTCTCCTGTAGGGTGTTGCCCTTCGGTGAAGACCTATAGTACAGCGCTATCCAACACCCCGCTATTGGGTGATTTTTCACTGCCTGGGCGGTGTATAATCGAACAGTAGTCATTCACCTTGATGGAGTAAGCTATGTTGAAACGCGCGGCAGCTGTAGGCACACTGTTTGCTTTGTGTTTGCTGCTGCCAGCGCTGAATGCACAGGCGCGGTCAGTTTTCTGGCAGCGATGGGATGTCAGGATTGAAAACGTGGACACTGCCTCCAATCGGTTTGACGTGACCGAGACCCACGACGTACATTTCTCCGGTACGTTTTCCTTCGGTTCCCGCGTCATCAGCCGAGTTAACACCAGCGATATCATTAACATTCGCATTTATGAAGACGAGCGAGCTTTACAACCCGGCTGTGCGCAAGCTCCGGGGACGTTCTGCGTCACAGAGTCAGGTGATGGATTATCTATCCGCTATCATTTTTTCCAGCCGATTACCGACAGTTCACGAGTGTTTCGAATCTCTTACACTGTGATTGGTGCGCTGCGGGTATATGAAAGCGGTGACCAGCTTTGGTGGACAGTTATTCCTTCAGAGCATTATGGCTTTTCGATTGGCAGCAGCACAGTGGTGGTGCAAATGCCAGATAACTTCGGCCCACGGGAAGGAATAGATCCGGTCGTAACCTATGGCGCGCCCGCGACTATTACTGTGGAAGGCGCAACTGTTAGGGCCGTGACAACGCGGACCGTGAGGGGGGACGAACGCTTGGAGATTCGGGTGCAGTATCCCCATGACCCCGCAGCGCGGCCTGCTGCATGGCAGGCATCCTATGATGAACGCGCTGCTTTTGAGACTAACGTGAAGCCGCTGCTGGATGTGGGCGTATTGGCGCTTTCACTTCTCGTTGGTGTAGGAGGCTTACTGGGCGTCTTCACGCTTTGGCACACACGCGGCCGTGATCCAGATGTTGGGCCTGTTCCTGACTATATTTCAGAGCCACCCTCTGATCTAAGACCAGCCGCAGCCGGCACGCTCATTGACGAACACGCTGATACGCGCGATGTGCTTTCGATCATTCTCGATCTGGCTGACCGTGGCTATCTTGTCATCGAAGAAAACCGGTCAAGCGATATTTTCGGTATTTGGAAGAGCCGTAAATTCGTATTCAAGCGAACAGATAAGAGCAGCGAGAGCCTGCGCAGCTTTGAGCGCTTGGTTATGCAAACGCTCTTTCCCGGACTCAAGAGAGAGTGTTCGCTTGAGGCATTGAAGAATCACTTTTATAAGATCATACCAGATGTCCAGCGAAGCCTTTACGAGGAGCTTGTCAGCGCTGGTTTTTTCAGGTTGTCCCCGAACTGGGTTCGATCGGGCTGGGCAGCAGCAGGCACGGCGCTCGGAGGTCTTGTGCTGATCGCTACAGTCCTGGTTTGGCAGTCTTCACCGCTGTTTCAGGCCTCTCCAGCATTTGTATGTCTTCCGGCTGCGCTGATTGCTGTCGCAGCGGCGCTTGTTGTGGTCAGCCGCTCCATGCCGGCCAAGACCCGAGCCGGCGCGGAGGAGTCTGCCAAATGGCAGGCCTTTCGCCGATACCTTGCTAACCTTGAAAAGTACCGCGATGTTGAAACGGCAGCCGATCAGTTTGCCCGTTTTCTCCCGTATGCCGTAGCTTTCGATCTGGATCGTTCGTGGGTGCAGAAGTTTCGCGCTGTCGAAAACGTTCCTGTCCCGCACTGGTATTACCCAGCATATGTTGGAGGCCGCTTCAGCCGGGGCTTCACCGCGGGTGCCCCGCTACCTGAATCAGGGTACGGTGACTTAGCGCGCGCGAGCGGAGAGGTGTCGCTCGACACTGTCTCGAGCGGGCTTGCCAGCGGCCTTAATTCGATCTCGGATGGGTTGACTGCTATGCTTAGTTCCGCATCACAAATCATTGTGAGCCGGCCAGCCTCCTCTGGTTCAGGTGGGTCGTGGAGCAGCGGCGGAAGCAGCTGGAGCGGCGGAGGGTTCAGCGGTGGCAGCAGCGGCGGCGGCAGTGCCGGTTTCGGTTAACAGGAGTCTGTTTCGTGAACTTAGGGCGTTTGATCGGCGTTATGCTGATTGTGGCAGGGTTTGTAATCGCTGTGCTGGCTGGACTGTGGCTGGCTGTGCAGTCATCAGCGCTAGAGCCTGGCGGCTTAGTGTTAGGCGCTGGCTTGGCGTTTATCCCCATAGCGCTGGTTATTGGATTTGGCATCTATCTGTATGTGCGCGGCAGCCGAGAGGCGGAACACACCTCCACAATGCAGATGCAGCGCCGCCTGTTAGATATTCTGAAGAGCAAGGGGCAGGTGGGTGTTCATGAGATGGCATTGGAACTCGGTGTAAGCGTTGACACAGTCAAGGACCTGGTACATCAGTTGGTTGGGCTGCAGGTTTTCAGCGGGTATGTAAACTGGCGAGACGGCGTTCTGTATTCCTCTGATGCGAGCCAACTGCGTGAGTTGGAAAGATGCAAGAACTGCAACGGAGAGATTGTGCTGGCTGGCAAAGGCGTTCTGACGTGCAGGTTCTGCGGCACAGAGTATTTTCTGACATGACTCTGCACAGCTAGATCGGGTCTACGGTCTCAGGCAGCAGAATGCGTGGTATTTTGAAAGCGTGATCAGCATAGGAGAGATACTGTATGTCAATGTCGGACCTGTACGAGCAGATTGTAAGTCAGCGGGGCGCTGGACAGCGTCTGCTGAGCCGTATTCCTGGTTTCCGCGGGTATCAGGACAAGGCACAGCGGAGAACAGCAGACAGAATGCTGCGCGATTATATTGCCGGGGAGGTAGCCAAACGCATCAACCGTTTCGCATCCATGGAAAAAGCGCTGCTGGAGATGGATGGCGGTTTGATGTACATGTCCAAGACGCGCAGCGTTAAGACCAAGCTGCAGACGTATCACGACCGAATCAGCGCCGCTGTGCCGGGTTACTCTGGCTTCTTTGATGCCATTAAAGTTGGTGACGCGGAATTGGAGAAGCTCTACAGCTTTGACGAAGCGCAGGTGCGTTATGTTGAACGGCTAGACGATGCCCTCGCGCAGCTCAATGAAGCGATCACGCGCAAAGTCGGAATTGACGAAACAATCGCTTCACTTGATGCGTTGGCTGCAGTGGCAAATGAGGCGTTTTCGCTGCGCGAGTCTGTGCTCACAAATCTGGACAAGACACTGGGAGTTTCCGGCTCTGACAGCTGAAGAATGTCACATTGTTGTGAGCAGTCATACATGAACAACCTTACGCTTGGCTGGACGACTGAAGCAAAGGAGATGAGCGATGCCCCGCATTATTGATGTTATTGACCATGTAAATGTGATGGATGACGAACTAGCATACCGCGAGCCGCAGCAGGGCAGTGGCGACTGGCGAATGGGGTCGCAGGTAATTGTGGGCGAGAGCCAGGCGGCAGTTTTCGTTCGCGGTGGCGAAGCGCTTGACGTGCTCCGCACTGGCAAACACATGCTCTCGACGATGAATCTGCCGCTGCTGTCCGGCCTGATAGGTTTGGCCACCAGCGGGCGCACGCCGTTCACAGCTGATCTGTATTTTGTGAATATGAAAGACATGCCCCAAGTGGGATGGGGCACGAACCCACCGATCGTGCTGGAAAC
>DAOTWC010000096.1:0-24479 GCA_034435995.1 Anaerolineae bacterium
GCCGACCCAGGAACCCAGTGCCGCCGGTCACAAAAACTATGCGCGACATATCAGATTCTTCGGCGAACCACTTCAACAATCGCGGCCAGCAGGCGCTAACCACTCAGCCGGCTGTCTGTTTCCCACGTGCGCAAGCCGCATCCGGTCGAACCATGGAACGCGCTTTTTGTCATTTGACGCCATATAGTTTTAGGGTCGCTCAACGCAGACAGCGATTTGGCTGGGTGATGCCTTCCACCGTCTTTCAGATGGCCTCACTTTACCAGCCATCAACTGCATTCGCAATCCGCAACGCCGGCCGGTTCAACTCACATACGTGGTGTTCTTAAGTGTCAGCCACACGTTCTGCCTAAGCTGCGCCATACTGATCGGGCGAATCAGATAGACTTCGACCTTTACAACTGTCAGGGCAAAAGCTTGGTCGTCGCTTGAAGCGCTGTGGTCGGCAATTACGATAATAGGCAGCTCGCTGAGGCTGTCAATTTCCTTGATTTTCGCCAGCATTTCCCAGCCATGCATGTCTGGCAGATGGAAATCCATTATGAGCAGGTGCGGCTCACAGTCCTGCAGCGCCTGTAGCCCATCAGAGCCAGTGGCAGCGCAGTGCGCCTCTATCTTCATCTCACTAAGCAGACCGTAGATCGCGTCGCGTTCTTCATGACTGCTCGTCACCACAACAACACGCCGCCCCGTCGTGATCGAGACATCCGTCTGGCTGGCAATGATTGCTTCAAGGTCTACTGGGTCAGCCATCACTTCGGTCTGCTGTTTGTAGCTGCTGCTCGTCTCGATAAACGCAATGGCCGTATGCTGCAGCAGCTCTGGCAGGTGGGCAATCAGGTGCTTCTGCGCGCGCTCAGCGTCCTTAAGGTGGCGAAACGGCGCGCCGTTTCTGCCCAGAACAGCGATCAAATCGCCCCGCTCGCGGGCCAGGTATTCCTGATCCAGCCCTAACGACGCCAGCGCAGCCTGCACTTCACGAATGCGCGCACGTGGCAGCGTCGTATTGAGGTAGTAAGAGCGAACCCGATTGACTGGGGCGTACAGTTTGAGTTCCTGGTTAAACCGGTTCGTTTCGGGCAGGGCATACAGCCAGACAAAGCGCTGGTCGTAGTGCTCCACCCGGCCCGCAGCTTTGAGTTGGTTCAGTTCGTAGTTGGTGATGGCGTGCCCGTAATCACTGTCTTCGATCTTGCGGTAGCGCCCGCTTAACAGCTCCTGCACCCGCCCCTCATCCCACTGCACGACAAACGAGCCATCTGCCAAGATGAAAACGGCGCGCCGGGGCACTGGCGATCCGCTCAGCTTCTTATTCATCCACTAAAACCATCGGCTCAAACCGTTCAACAAACGAGCGGGTCTGTTACAGCTCAACAAAGTATGATGCACAGGCTCGGTCAATCAGGTCCTTTGTCAGCATCGGCGGCTTGTTGAGGTACGTGGCAATATCAATGATCTGCGAGAGCAGGTCGCGCGGATGCACAAACCTCAGGTCACGATCCTGCTTCACGTACCACTCGTTCAGCAGATAGGCCAGCCCTTGCTCATCATATGGCACTTTGAGCAGGCGGCACATGACTTTAAAAACTTCGCGATACTGCTCGTATGTGGGGTTTCCCACCTCGATTTTGTAGCGGATGCGCCGCAGAAACGCTTCATCCACTAGGTCTTTCGGGTCTAGGTTAGTCGAGAACACGATCAGCACGAAGAATGGCACTTCAATCTTGCGGCCGTTATTCAACGTCAGGAAGTCCACGCCTTTTTCCAGCGGCACGATCCAGCGGTTCAGCAGGTCCTTCGGGCGCACCTGTTGGCGGCCGAAGTCGTCTATCAGGAACATACCCCCGTTCGCCTTTACCTGGTAAGGCGCCTCGTAGAACTTGTTCACATCGTTCCACACCAGGTCCAGGCCGGCCATCGTCAGCTCGCCGCCAACCATGATCATTGGCCGTTTGATGCGAATCCAGCGCATATCGCGCACTTTTCCTGTGCCGGACTTGACGCGCGTCTCCTGTTCCGATATTTCGTGGTTTACGCTGTCGAAAACCTGAACAATCTGGCCGTCCACGTCAATTGCATAGGGTATCCAGATGTCATCGCCCAGAATCATGCGCCCGATCTTCTCAGAGATCGTTGTCTTGCCGTTGCCTGGCGGGCCGTAGAGGAAGATCGAACGACCGGAGTTAACTGCCGGGCCAATTTGACTCAGCAATTCGTCAGAAATTACCATGTTGGTCATGATCCGGCGCAGGTCTTCCTGATGCACAATCAGCTTGCGCACATTCTGGCCATGCACTGACTCGATATACTGGCGCAGCGGCACAGGGGCAGGACCGGCATACTGCGAACGCTCCATCGCGTCACGGGCCTTTTCAGCCCCTTTTAACGTGATTACGTACTGATAAGCCGACTCGTTAAAGCCAGTGGCGCCGCGCACTTCGATGTACTTCTCGCGCTTGAGAAACTCCATCACCGTGTCCAGAACGCCCGTGTAAGGTAATTTCACCACATCAGCAATGACGTGCCCAGCCATAACCCCGCCGTAATATAAGACCTTCAACACCAGGTCGGACACGTAAAGGAGGTTCAGACCAGTATCGGCGATTGTCTCGATTATCGGCGGTGTCCAGACGCCGCTTTCGTCAACTAAAGGGCGTGTGCCGCCTAGGCTTCTGATCTGTGATGCGCGCGGCGGATTCTGCACGGGTTGATCCGTCATGTTACAGACCTCTCACAAATATGCCTATCACAGCGCTGTCGGGCTAGCAAGCAGTAGCAAACGGCGGCTTAAATTAAGACGAGCCGCCAGCTATCACAACTTCATAATCCGCTTCGCATTATACAGCAAGCCTTTATTCACACACAAGCGACCTTCATCAGACAAGCAGACCTTGAGACAGCTCGCAGATTCGTGTACAGTTACTTTGGGACTGAGAGCTGACATGCCATTACTACTCTGTTGGCAAACCAAGAATACACTATGATTGATCGCATTCAGTGGTTGGGTCACACTAGTTTCGTCATTCAGGGTCCGCCGCTGATCTACATTGATCCGTGGCGCGTAGCGCGCAGCGCTTTTCATGCTGACGTTATTCTCATTAGCAGCGATCAATACGACCGCTGTTCGCTGGCAGATATAGACAAACTGCGCGGACCAGACACAGTGGTGATCGGCAGCGCCGCAGTGGCACGCCAGGTTGAGAACTGCACCGTTCTGCGCCCCTGGCAAAGCCTCTCTGTTGACCGCGCGGCCATCAAAGCAGTTCCTGCGTACACGCTGCATGCGTGGGAGAAGCCGGCCGCAGCTGCACTTGGCTTCGTCATCTCTGTTAATCTCCACGACATCTACTATGCTGGCCCCACACAAATCATTCCAGAAATGCGCGCCCTGAGGCCCGATATCGCCATCCTGCCCATTGATGGCCGCGGCACGCTCACCGTTGCTGACGCCGCTCGGGTGATTCGTGAGATGCGTCCGCGCTGGGTTTTTCCTGCCAACTGGGGCACTTATGGAAACGGCGCCACACGCAGCGACGCGCTAGAGCTTCAACGTCTCACAGCTGGCCACACAGAAGTTGTTCTTCCGGCCCCATCTCTATCTGCAGCCGCTGCCAGCCGGTAACCTGGTAACCTCTGCTGCGCGCTCCCGCGCGCAGATAAACAAACACGGCCCGCATCTCTGCGAGCCGTGAATTGTGCCGTAGCCGAAGGCCTGTCAAGCGGCTGGGTTCAGCTTGCCGATTTCGCTCCACTCCAGGAGTTTGCCGTTGTCGCCAAGAACAATGGGCCGCGCTTCACCCCGCACCACTGCGCCGGTAATAATTACCTTGCGGATCGAGTCGTTGCCTGGCGTCTCAAACATCACATCCAGCAGCGTCGTTTCGATAATCGAGCGCAGACCGCGCGCGCCCGTTCCGCGCTCCAGGGCCAGCTCAGCGGCGGCGGAAAGCGCCTCATCCTCGAACACCAAATCCACATTGTCTAGCGACAGCAGGTGACGATACTGCTTAGTGAGCGCGTTCTTCGGCTCCACGAGAATGCGAATCAGGGCGTCCTTGTCCAGTGGTTCGGTGCTGACCACTATCGGCAGGCGGCCTACGAATTCTGGAATCAAGCCGAACTGCATCAGGTCTTCGGGGTTGACCTGGCGCAGCAGCGCGGCTGTATCGGCCTTTGTGCGCTGCTCGTTGACGACAAAACCCAGCTTCCCGCGCGCGCCCACGCGCTTCGCCACCAAGTCTTCGACGCCGTCGAACATCCCCCCGCAGATAAACAGAATATTCGACGTGTCAATCTGGATAAATTCCTGATGCGGATGCTTGCGCCCGCCCTGCGGCGGCACGTTGGCCAGCGTCCCCTCAACAATCTTCAGCAGCGCCTGCTGCACACCCTCGCCAGACACGTCGCGTGTAATTGAAGGGTTATCGTTGGATTTGCGCGCGATCTTGTCAATCTCATCAATGTAGATGATGCCACGCTCAGCGCGGGAGATATCGCCGTCTGCTGCCTGTATCAGCCGCAGCAGAATGTTCTCGACATCCTCGCCCACGTAACCCGCCTCGGTGAGGGCGGTGGCATCTGCGATGCAAAACGGCACGTCCAGGATGCGCGCCAGCGTTTGCGCCAGCAGCGTCTTGCCGCTGCCAGTCGGGCCGATCAACAAGATGTTGCTTTTCTCAAGTTCGACGCCGCTGTCGCTGCCGCCGTTCTGGATGCGCTTGTAGTGGTTGTAAACAGCCACGCTCAACACTCGTTTGGCGTGTTCTTGCCCCACGACATACTCGTCCAGGTGCGCCATAATCTCGCGCGGGGCCATCAGCCGCTCAAGCTCGAAATCCGATGCATACGGCTGTGAACGGCTGCTGTCCTCGCGGAGGATATGCTGGCACAGGTCAACGCAGTAGTTGCAGATGAACACGCCATCTGGCCCGGCAATTAACCGCTCCACGTCGTTGTGGCTGCGCCGGCAGAACGAGCAGCGCTGCTCACCAGTAAATGACTGTGTCACCGGCTGTTCTCTCCCATCTTCTGCGGTTCGAGCACGGTGTCAATCAGGCCGTATTCAACCGCCTGAGCCGCGCTCAGGTAAATGTCGCGGTCGGTATCGCGCTCGATGTCCTCTTTCTGCTTGCCTGTATGCAGAACGAAGATCTCGTTCAGGCGCTCTTTGAGACGCATGATCTCGTTCGCCTGAATCACGATGTCAGAAGCCTGCCCCTGTGCGCCGCCCAGCGGTTGATGCATGTGAATAGTGGCGTTGGGCAGCGCGTAGCGCAGGCCGTGCTCACCAGCAGTCAACAGCACCGTTCCAAAGCTGGCTGTCAGACCAATCGCCACCGTGCTCACTGGCGCTGAAATCTGCTGCATGGCGTCGTAAATCGCCAGGCCCGAATACACGATGCCGCCGGGAGAGTTGATGTACATGTTAATCTGGCGCTCAGGGTCCTGACCGTTCAGATACAGCAGTTGTGCTACTGTGAGATTGGCAATCTGGTCGTTGATCGGTGTGCCCAGCAGCACGATGCGTTCTTTCAAGAGCAGGGAGTAAATGTCGTAGGCGCGTTCGCCCCGGCTTCCCTGCTCGATTACCATTGGAATTACATTGCGCACATCCATAATCATGCTGCCGCTCCTTAGTCTGTTGTGCTCTCAGCTGCTTGCTCACTTGGCGTGTCTGTGCTCTCAACGCCGGCCGGTAGCAGATCAGGCGCCTGCCCTCTGCCTATTTCGACTACCCGGTCCATCAGCTTTCGGCTGACCAGCTCGTTGCGCAGATTTTCGCGCATCTCGCGCCGCTTGTACATGCTGCGGAACGCGCTTGCTTGATCGCCGAACTGTGTCACAATCCGCTCAATTTCCGCGTCAAGGTCTTCATCTGTAACGACAATCTGTTCGGCATGCTCCAGTTCGTGCATGACCAGAGACCGCTTGATAGATTTCTCTGCGCTCTCGCGTTGGTCAGCGCGCAGCTCCTCAACAGTCTTGCCCGAAATTCGAATGTAATCCTGCAGTGTCAAGCCGCGCTGGCGCAGCTCGCTGTCAAGGTGCTGCAGCATGTAGTCTATCTGGTCTTCGAGCAGCGCTTCTGGATAAGACACCTGCGCTTGTTCCACGATTTTTTCCAGAACTGCCATTGCGTATTCGGCCTTAGCGTCATCATCAGCGCTGGCCTGAAGCCGCTCGCGAATGCGCATGCGCAGCTCCAGCAGTGTTAGCGGCGTATCCTCGGTCTCAGTGACACGGGCCGCAAAATCGTCGGTCAGTTCGGGCAAGGTCACAGTCTCGATCTTGTTAACCGTCACATCGAACTTCACCCGCCGCCCGTGCATTTCCGGGTACTTTTCGGCATCGTCCGGGAAGCTAAGCTCAAACTCGCGCCGCTCGCCAACTGTCATGCCCAACAGCGCTTGCGTGAAGCCAGGCATTATTTCGCCTTCATCCGTCAAGCGCACCGCGATATTGTCCCGGTCAATCAAAACCTTGTCGGCAGAGGCCTCGCCCTGCGCTTTGTCGCTCGACTCCGCGCCGCTCTGCGGCAGCAGCTTTGCCAGCACTTTGACGTGCACCTGGTTGCCAGCCGCTACCGGTTGATGGCTTTCCTCAATCAGGGCGCGCTGGTTCCGCAGCGCCTCCAGCGACCGGTTCACCGCTTCATCTTCCACAACAGGAGGTTCGTACGCCAGCCGCACTGAGCGATAGTCCCCTAGGTCTACCGTGGGCGCCAGAGGGACAACGAATGTGAAGGTTGGCTGCGGCTTCAGCTCAAAGTTGTCCAGTGATCCCGGCCCATAGGTCTCGAAATCAGACTGCTTAAGCGCGTCCTTGTAGACCTCGTTGCCCAGGTTCTCGACCGCGTCCTCTAAGATCGGGCCTTCGCCTAAGTAGCTGACGAGCACTTTGTACGGCGCTTTGCCTTTGCGGAAACCGGGGATGTTCACGCGCCGCGCCAAGCGAGCCGCAGAAGAGCGCATCGCCTGTTCAAGACGCTCAGCGCCCACCTCGACAGTGAAGCGCACAGTGTGGTTTTCGAGCCGTTCAGTCTGAATATTCAAAGCAGATCCTTGCACGTTGAGGTGTCTAACGACTTGTGCCGATTATAGCACTAGAAAAACGGGCAGCACTATAAACATTGTATCAGAGGAGAGACGCCTTGCAGCCGCTCAAGTAAACAAAAGGCGCTTGCCCGCGCCTGCTGCTGCCGTGATTGGGGAAGGAGGGACTCGAACCCTCACCTCCGAAGAGACATGATCCTAAGTCATGCGCGTCTGCCAGTTCCGCCACTCCCCCGTTGTACCCCACTAGCGATTATATGTGCGGCTGAAATGGTGTTCAAGGGGAAATAAGCCCAACATGCCTGAGATTCAATGGTCTGGTTCTGGCTCGCCGTTCAGGCGCAGTTCAATGCCAGACACCTCGTCCAGGTCCATCTCGCCGGCCCGCGCCAAGACAGTAGCAATCATCATCTGTGCGAACTTGAACAGCGCCTGCATCTTGCCAATACGCTCCATGTAGAGCGCCGCCAGAGCCGCATCCTCCTTGGACAATGTGGGCATCGCTTCGGCGAGGCGCTTTGTATCGCTGTTCATAACTGCCAGCGCCCGGTCTAGGTCGCGCAGTTCACGGCGGCTGAGAATATTGGAGATGATCTGCCAGAAGTCGGTCTCTGCCTCGTAGAACTTACGCCGGTCGCCTCTGCCGCGCACCCACACCTGGCGCACCATGCCCATGTGCTCCAGCGTGCGCATGTTCATGCTGACGCTCGCCTTCGAAATGCCAAGACGCTCCATCATGTCGTCCAGGCACAGCGGTTCAGCGCTCATCAATAAGGCGCCGTAGAGCTGGCCCATCACTTTGCTGAAGCCAAGGTACTCTGCAAGCTGGCCCAGCCCATCCAGCATGCTGTCGTGAACGAGCGCCAGGTTCGGGTCACGTTCACCAGCGCGGTCGTCGCTCATCAGACTCGTCCTTTGCCGGCCGATCGCACACAGCTGCGTTCGTACCGTTCAAAAAGCTCGATAACTCTTTAATTTTAACGCCGTTGTTCGCGCACTACAACTGTCATTACTCGTAACGCAGCGCATCAATTGGATTGAGCCGCGCGGCACGGCTGGCCGGATACAACCCGAAAAAGATGCCAATGAGCGTGCAAATGCTCGTTGCCAGCAGCACGCTTGAAACCTGCACACCCACCTCCAGGTCTGGCAGCGCCCATCCGGCCAAAGCGGCAGCACCGGCTGCCAGCGCCAGGCCCACCGCGCCGCCCAGCAGCGCGATGATCACGGCTTCGACGAGGAACTGTGTCAGGATGTCGCGATTCTGCGCGCCCACCGCTTTGCGCAGTCCAATCTCGCGCGTGCGCTCCGTCACTGTCACCAGCATGATGTTCATGATGCCGATGCCGCCCACCAGCAGCGAAATGCCGGCGATAACCGCCAGAAAAACCGTCAGCAGGCCCGTCACGTTGCCGAAACTGTCCAGTATCTCCGACTGTGTGAACACGAAGAAATCGTCCTGGTCGCGGAAGCTGATGCCGCGCACCTCACGCAGCGTCTGTCGGATCTGCTGTGCCGCCAGTTCCACCCGCGAGCTGTCGCGCGCTCGCACCAAAATCTGGCTGATGGGCCGGTCGCCAGACACCAGGCGCTCTCCGCTCAGGCGCGTCTGTGCGGTTGTCAGCGGCATCAACACCAGCGAGTCGCGGTCAGTGCCGGGCGGACCGAAACCCCCGCCTACTGGGTTAAGCACACCGATCACCTCAAAGCGCACGCCTTGAATGCGCAGCGTGCGGCCAATCGGATACAACCCTGGAAACAGCCGCTCCGCCGCTGCCGGGCCGAGAACGACTACCCGTGACATGCCATCGAGATCGCGCTGGTCGAAAAAGCGGCCTGCAATGACCGTCCGGTTTGTCACTTCCGCGAATGCCGGCGTAACACCCTGTGTACTGACGCGCACCTCACGTGTGTCAGAGGTCACCGTGCGTGTGCCTAGCGCCAGCACAGGAACCACCTGCTCTGCCTCTGGCACGCGATACACATCGGCAATCGCCAGCAGGTCAGCCTGAGTCAGCGGCCGAGGACGGTCAAAACCGTCTACCGCGCCGAAGACAAACAACAGGTTCGCGCCTATACCCTGGAACTGGCTGCGCACGAACGTGTCCACAGCCTGCCCCACTGATACCAGCACAATGACCGCTGCGATGCCGATAGTAATGCCCAGCATGGTCAGGGCGCTGCGCAGTTTGTTAGCGCGCAGCCCGACCAGCGCGATCCGCACGTTTTCAAGCAGTATCAGCATGTCGCTCGCTCACTCAAAGCGCAGAGCGTCAATCGGACGCATACGCGCTGCCCGGCTGGCTGGGTACAGGCCGAAGAATACCCCAACAAAACTGCTTACCGCTGTCGCCAGCAGCACTGCATCCCATGTAACAACGATTGTCAAGTCTGGTACGACTGCCATCCCGATCTGCGCTGCAAGCCACCCCAGCGCAATTCCCGCCGCGCCGCCCGCGATGGAAAGCATTACGCTTTCAGCCAGAAACTGGGTGAGAATATCAGCCGAGCGCGCGCCCACCGCCTTCCGCAGCCCGATTTCACGAGTCCGCTCCGTTACTGACACGAGCATGATGTTCATCACGCCAATGCCGCCCACCAGCAGCGAGATGCCGGCAATCAGCCCCAGGAACACAGTCAGGATTCCAGTAAGCTGAGATACAAATGCCAGCACATCGGCCTGGCTGAGCACCTGGAAATCCTGCTCGCCGTCGAACTGGACGCCGTGCGCCTCGCTCAGATACGCTTCAATTTCAGCCGCTGCCGATCCCATCACCGCCTCGGACCAGGCCTGGACATGCAGGACGGTTACGCGGAAGCTGCCATCGCGGGCACGGGCATTTGACAGGCGTGTCTGTGCGGTCGTCAGTGGCACAAACACCTGATCATTCTCACCGGTGAAATCGCTCCCTGGCGACATCACGCCGATCACGGTGAACACCAGGTCATTAATACGCACAGTCGTGCCCACAGGATCGAAATCCACCGAGCCGAACAGGTCCTCAACTACGCCTTGCCCCAGCACGGCCACGCGGGCGTTGTTCTCAATATCATCATCTGAGATAAATGAACCGCCAGGGCGAACGCCCCAGTTCCGCACTGAGGGGAAGTTGGGGCTTACGCCGCTGATTGAAGCGCTTACCCGGTTCGAGCCAGCAATCACCTGGCCGGGCACATCGTACTGCAGCGCAATCTGACGTATGCTTGGGGCAATGGCCGGATTGGACAAGGCGCGCGCTTCGTTAGTGGTGATGGGTTCGATGCGCGTGCGCGTCGGGCTGCTGGGCCGGGCAGAGAACACGATCAGCAGATTCGAGCCAAGCGATTCGAATTCATTGGCGATGTAGCGCTCTACCCCTCGGCCCAAGCTGATAAGGCCGATCACAGCGCCTACGCCAATGATAATACCCAGAGTCGTGAGAGTGGCTCGCAGCCGGTTGGCAGCCAGGCCAGACAGCGCAATCCGCAGGTGTTCAAACAGGTTCATGCGTCTCAGTTATACTCGCCAGCGCTTCCGCCGTAGTAAACCTCGCGAAAAACACCGTCCATCTCCGCCGCTTCAGAAGGGCGCTCCGCTTTTCCGGCCACCAGCGGCTGAGCCACTGGACGGTCTGCTACCACTAGACCATCGCGCAGCATGATTACGCGGTTCGTGTGGCGGGCAATCCAGGGGTCGTGTGTAACAAAAACTACAGTGATGCCGCGCTCGCGGTTCAGGGTCTGGAACAACTGCATCACCTCGGAGCCGCTGCGCGAATCCAGATTGCCCGTCGGCTCATCTGCCAGGATCATCGCCGGCTCGTTCACCAGCGCCCGCGCTATCGCCACACGCTGCTGCTGGCCGCCCGACAGCTCGCTGGGCAAATGGTGCAGCCGCTGCCCCAAGCCCACCGCTTCCAACGCCTCCCGCGCCCGCGCGCTGCGGTTGGGCACGCCCGCGTAAATCAGCGGCAGTTCCACCTGGCGCAGCGCCGTAGTGCGTTTCAGCAGATTGAAACTCTGAAAGACAAAGCCTATCTTCTTATTGCGCACCCGCGCTAACTCTGTCTCGCTCAATCGGCTCACGTCCACCCCGTCCAGGTAATACTGACCTGACGTCGGTTGATCCAGCGCGCCCAAGATGTTCATCAGCGTGCTCTTGCCTGAACCGGAAGGCCCCATGATCGAAAGGAACTCGCCCTCGTAAATCTTGAGGCTTACGCCTCGCAGCGCCCCCACCTCGATGTCACCCATGCGGTATATCTTAGTGATGTCGCGCACATCAATTATCACGCGCTGCTCCGCAGCGCTCCGCGTGCTGGCCGCCGGCGGTTTGCTGTTGCCCCGGCTGAACAAACCGGCCACCGCTATCGGCCCCCACCCAATGTGGGCACAAGCGATTCGCGCGGCAGCAGCACCACGCGCTGCCCTGGCTCCAGCCCGCTGACAATCTGGCTGTAGGTTTCGTTGCGCAGGCCTAGCTCGACCTGCCGTTCCTCAAAGCGCCCGTCAGGACGCTGAACTGTCACAAAGGCCTGCTGTGTGCTGCGGTCAATTCGAATAAAACGATTGCGCAGCAGCACCACGTTCTCCAGTTCGTCTACCACAATTGTGGCAGTGGCGTTCATACCGGGGCGCACCGGCTCGAACGTTGGATTAAGCGTTACTCGGGTGGTATAGGTCACTACCTGGCCGATCCGCGTCGGCGTTGGCGCTGTGCGCGTCACCGTGCCGCTTACTCGCGCTTCCGGCAAAGCGTCGAACGCCAGCGACACCGCCTGTCCCGGCATCACAGATACCACATCCGTCTCGTCCACAGCGAGATCAATGTAGTAGCCGCTCGTGTCAATGAGTTCAATCGCACTAGCGCTGCCCGGGGGCACTTCACCCAGCGTCAGGTTCACCTGCGCCACAATGCCGCTGAACGGCGCTACCAGCTCTCCACGCCGCATGTTGGTCTCGGCCAGCTCTAAAGCGAGCTGTGCGCGTTCCAGCTCCAGCTCGGCGGCGCGCAGATCGGTTTCAGAAGCTCCGTTCAGCAGACGATCAAGCTGAGCCTGAGCTGAAACCACCTGCGCGTTTGCGGCTGACAGGCTGCCGATATCTGGCCCGCGGCTGGCGATGCTTTCCTGATTGGCCATAGCCACCAGCACTTCATAGTCCGCCTGGCGCAGCGCCGCCTCTAACTGCTGACGCTGTTCGTCTGAGAGCACCGGAATCGCGCCAACAGGCACGCCCGGCGGCGGCTCCGGCGGATTGAGCCGCTCATCCCGTTGAAGCTGCTGCTGCCACAGGCGGTTGCGCGCCAGTTCAGTCTGCAGCCGCGCGATTTCCTGCTGCGTGCTGCTGGGCGCTGTCGCGGTGGCCGCGTTCACCTGCGCCCACGCCGCGTTCAAGGCCGCGCGCGCCGCTGCGATGTCCACTTCTCGCGCGGGCGCGGTTAGGGCATCATATGCAATCTGCTGCAGCTCCAGCGCCAGACGCGCGCTCTGCAGGCTGGCCCACAGGTCTGGCACGTCCAGCCGCGCCAGCACATCGCCCGCAGCAACTGGCTGTCCTGGGCGAACCAGGATTTCCTTCACAGGCGCTGCCAGCTCAAAGGCCAGCCCAACCTGGCGAGCCGGCGTCACAACGCCGGTAGCGCTGATCGTCACGCTGAGGTCGCCCACCTCAACCGTGGTTTCGTCCTGGATCAGCGACCCCGAGCGGTCTGCGCTCTGCGCACCAAACACCAACCGGCCCATAAGCAGCGCGCCACCCAACAGTGCAGTCACAACGACGATCCATCTCAGGCCACGCCTCGCCGACATCTTCGCTATCCTCCAAGGAACGACAAACCTCTGCCACCCAGTTCTACGCCAATCACATCGCCCACGCGCAGTCCAGCGGTTACTTCGCTCCAATCCACGCCGCGCAGGCCTAGCTGAATCTCGGTCTCCTGCAGCGTTCCGTCTGGCTGCACAAGATTAACGAAGGCGCGGCCGCTGCGCGGTTCGAGCCGCACATAGATATTGGGCACCACAAGCACATTGCGCGCCTCGGCAACGATGATATTTGCCTCAGCCGTCATCCCCACTCGCATCCGCGGATCAACCTCTGCCAGCGCCAGCCGGACATCGTAGCTGACGATGCCGCCGTCGCTGCGGCCCACCAGGGCGATGTTCTCCACCACCGCAGGCAGGCGCACGCGGGGCAGCGCATCGAGCTGCACCTGTGCCGCCATGCCAACGGTCACCTTGCGAATGTCCACTTCATCCACCGCCACCCTCAGCTGCGGACGCTCCGCGCTGATCAGCTCGACAATTGGCAGCCCAGGCCCTACCAGCGCCCCCACCTCAGCGTTAACAAACCCCACAACGCCAGAGAAGGGCGCAGTCAGCGCCATGCGGTCGAGCACGGCGCGAGCCTGCTCAACCTGGGCTGCCGCCTGTTCAACCGCCAGCTCCGCCCGCTCAACCTCACTCGGGGTAGGGCCAGCCCGCACGCGCTCCAATTCGGCCTGTGCCTGCAGCACGCGCGCGTAAGCAGCGCTGCGTTGGGCTGTGTTGGGGCTGCGCAGCGCTTCCAATTGCAAACGCGCGATCTCCGCGTTGAACGACGCCTGGCCTACCTGAGCGTCGAGCAGTGCATACCGTTCCTCTGACAGGCCAGCGTCAGCGTCAAAGCGCGCCCGCTGCGCGTCCTCAAGCGCCGTCAGCGCCTGCTGGTAGCGCAGCTCAGCCGCGCGAATATCATCGTCGCTAACGGCCTCGGCAGCGCTGCGGTAAGCGCCCCAGGCGCTGTTGACGTTAGCTTCCGCCACGCGCACCGCCAGCTCATCCACCGGCCCAAGCAAACGTTCAAGCTGCAGTTCGGCCAGCGATTGCGCCGTTTGTGCCTGTTCATAGGCAATCCGCTGCGCCGTGTCCTCCAGCCGCACCAGCGGATCGCCCGCCTCGACGTATTGACCCGGCACAACCAGCACCTCAGCTACCCGGCCGCCGGCAAGGAAGCTGAGCCGCGCGGTGTTAACTGCTTCCAAGCTGCCAATCGCCGACACAGCCACAGCAACATCCCCGTTTGTCACAGTGTGATACTGCACACCGCTGCTTGTCGCGGCGGCAGCCTGCTGACGCACGGTGAGCACAATCGCCACGGGCGGCAGCAGCAGGGCTGCTATCACCAGCACGATCAGCGAACGCACTGCAGACATGTTATCCAGACCTATTTGTGACAGTGAGTGCAAACACGTTCATATCCAATATATTAATGCCACAAACTGGCGTCGTGGCTGATCTCTCTACAAGCGTTCATGTGCTTATGCTGAGGGTGAGAACTGGCATGAACGTCTCACAAATGCTAACATGATTAAGCACTATCCTTCACAATCATCATCGGCCATCGAAGGAGTCTTGGGTACGATGCCAGCATCAGGAGTCACATCCAGCATTCCCGATATTGTCATTGGCCGCTTGCCCGTCTATCTTCGCGCCCTCACACGGCTGGCTCAGGAGGGGCGTGAGGTGACCTCGTCGCACGAATTAGGCGAACGGCTTGGCATCAGCTCTGCCCAGATTCGCAAAGATTTGTCGCTGTTCGGAGGCTTCGGCAAACAAGGGACAGGCTATCATATTTCCTATCTGATTGAGCAGCTCAAACAGGTGCTGAAGGTGGACCGCGAATGGGACGTTGTGCTGGTTGGCGTGGGCGACCTGGGGCGCGCTGTAGCGCACTACAAAGGCTTCATCAACCGTGGATTCCGCATTGTCGCTGCGTTCGACAACGCGCCAGACAAGGTCGGCACCTCGGTAGAAGACATGACGATTCAGCCTGTCGAGAAGCTGCGCGATGTCGTGGCCGAGCGCGGCATTAAAGTAGCCATGATCGCCGTGCCAGCCGCCAGCGCCCAGGAAGTAGCTGATATGCTCATCGAAGCTGGTGTCCGCGCCATCCTCAACTATGCACCCATTAACCTCAACGTGCCCGACGATGTGCATGTCCAGTACATTGACCCAGTGCTCCACCTGCAGCGCATGACTTACTATCTGTGACAGGCTTACTCAGCACCCGTCAAGGCGGTTGATTTCTCCTAGACCGCGTGCGCGATGCGCCGCAGTATGGCCGGGTCTTCCAGCGCGCGCCCCGCGCCCACCGCCACCGCTGTCATGGCGTTGTCGGCTCGGTAAACCGGCACGCCTGTCTCCCGCGTCAGGTATTGATCCAAACCACGTAGGAGAGCGCCGCCGCCGGTTAGCACGATGCCGCGGTCAATGATGTCCGACGCCAGCTCAGGCGGCGTGGTCGCCAGCACCGATTTCACCACTCCGGCGATCATCGCCAGCGGTTCTGCCAGCGCCTCCACAACCTCGCCTGTGCTGATACTCACTGTGCGGGGCAAACCGCTGACATTGTCGCGCCCCTGAATGTCCATGCTCATTTCTTCGCCCAGGTCTACCGCCGCGCCCACCTGAATTTTCACAGACTCGGCAGTTGGCTGACCAATCGTCAGGTTGTACTTGCGCCGCACATAGCTGATGATCGCGTCGTCCTGCCGCAGCCCGCCTACGCGCCCGCTTTCCGCGCGAACGATGTTGTTCATCGTCACGACGGCCGCTTCGGTGATACCGCCGCCCACACTGACCACCATATCGCCCGCCGGCGTGCCCACTGGCAGCCCCGCGCCAATTGCCGCAGCCAGCGGCTCCCAAATCAGAAACGCCTCGCGCGCGCCAGCAGCAATTGCCGCCTCGTGCACCGCCCGCTTCTCGACGCTGGTAACGCCATATGGCACAGAAACCATTACAGTCGGCTTGAACAGGCGCACACGCCCAGCCACCTTGTTGAAGAAGTGCCGCAGCATGGCTTCCGTCACTTCATAGTCTGCAATCACGCCGTCCCGCAGCGGGCGCACGACTTGAATGTCCTCTTCGTCCACACGCCCCAACATCTCGCGCGCCGGCTGGCCGATCTCGACGATGCGCTCGTCTTCTACGGTTAAAGCAACCAGCGACGGCTCCTGCAGAACTATCTGATCGCGCTCATAGATCAGTACGTTCACGGTGCCCAGGTCCACGCCCAGCTTTTTTTCAAAAAGTCCCATAGCGCCCCGCAGCTCCTCGCAACGCGCTCGCCGCCTGAACACTTATACTTGATTGGCCAGTCAAAAGCAACGCCCGGCCGAGCAGCGTGCTGGCCGGGCGCGTCGTGCGCTGTGATCGTAAGCCTACGTCAGACAGCGTTATGACTCTTCCTGCTCGTCTATAATGCGCAGCACCTGGCTGCCGCGGCTTGCTATCTTGCGGCTGATACGTATCGTTAGCTCGGCGCGCCGCAGCATGAGCGCAGCGTCGCGGTTTTCGGCCTCCGGCACGCCCTCAGCCATCAGCCGGGCCGCGCTGGCACGGGCCGCCTCAGCGGCTTCCAGGTCCAGCGCAAACGACGACTCGGCCAGGTCAGCCAGCACAGTCACCTTGTCTGGTCGCACATCAACCACACCGCCGTAGATGGCAAAACGCTCTTCCCGGTTCCCCTTGCGAATAATCAGCTCGCCAAACCCCAGCGTCGTCAGCACCGGAGCGTGCCGGGGCAGAACACCCATCTCGCCTTCTGCAGCCGGTATGATGACGATGTCGGCTTCTGGTTCGTCGAAAACTTTCCGTTCCTGCGTCACAACCTCCACATGAATCGGCACTGGTCCCCTCCCCCGTCAGCTCTGGGACGCCTCATACCGCTCGATCACCTCTTCGATCGGCCCGGCCATGTAAAACATCTGCTCGGGGATGTGGTCTACTTCACCGTCGAGGATCATGCGGAAACCGCGGATCGTGTCGCGCAGCCGCACATAGCGTCCCTCGCGCCCGGTAAACTGTTCGGCCACAACCATCGGCTGAGTTAGGAACAGCTCAATCTTACGGGCGCGCGCTACCAGCGCCTTGTCGTCATCCGAAAGCTCGTCAATGCCCAGAATAGCAATAATGTCCTGCAGGTCCTTGTAGCGCTGCAGCACCTGCTGCACTTCGCGCGCGGTGTTGTAATGATCCTCACCCAGCACCAGCGGGTCGAGAATCTTGCTGGTGCTGGCCAGGGGGTCCACCGCTGGGAACAGCGCCCGCGCCGCAATCGAGCGCTCCAGCGCAATCGTCCCGTCCAGATGCGTGAACACAGCCACCGGCGCCGGATCAGAGTAGTCGTCGGCTGGCACATACACCGCCTGCATGGATGTGATCGAGCCTTTGTTGGTCGAGGTGATGCGCTCCTGAAGCTGGCCCATCTCCTCAGCCAGTGTAGGCTGGTAACCCACGGCCGAGGGCATCCGGCCCAGCAGCGCCGATACTTCCGAGCCAGCCAGCGAGTAACGGAAGATGTTGTCAATGAACAAAAGCACGTCGCGGCCTTCGTCGCGGAAATATTCGGCCATCGTCAGACCGGTGAGCGCCACGCGCAGGCGCACGCCTGGTGGTTCATTCATCTGCCCGAAGACCATCGCCAGCTTATCCAGCACGCCGGCCTCGTGCATTTCGCCGTAAAGCTGCGTGCCCTCGCGAGTGCGCTCCCCCACACCAGCAAACACCGACAGACCGGCGTGCTGTGTCGCAATCGAGTTAATCAGCTCCTGAATGATGACTGTCTTGCCCACGCCAGCGCCGCCAAAGATGCCGGTCTTGCCGCCGCGCGTCATCGGGGCAATCAGATCAATTACCTTCATGCCCGTCTCAAACACTTCAATTTTCGTGGACTGCTCCTCAAAATCCGGCGCATCAGCGTGGATGGGCCGGCGCGGTTCGCTGTCTGCCACGGGCGGCTTGTTGTCAATCGGCCGGCCCAATACATTGAACACGCGGCCCAGAACCGCCGGCCCCACCGGCACGCTGATCGGCGCGCCGGTGGCGCGCACCGGCAGCCCGCGCGCGATACCGTCCGTGGTATCCATCGCCACCGTGCGCACAGTGCTGTCGCCTAAGTGGACCTGCACTTCCAACACCAGGTCATCCTGGCCATCACGGCTCACAAGCAGGGCTTCAAACAGGTCTGGCAGGCTGCCTTCGGGGAACTCGACATCAACGACGTTGCCCAGCACCTGCACAATGCGCCCCTGTGTTTCACTCATAGATTGTCAACTCCTCGTTCGTTTGTGTCTCTGCTGTCGCTAGACTGTCAGCCCTGCCTCAACCACATCGGCGGTCTTCTCGATCATACTCTGCAGCGCCTCGGTGCCGCCCACGATATCCAGTATTTCAGCCGTGATTGCCGCCTGACGCGCCTTGTTGTAGAGCAGCGTTAGGTCAGCAGTGAGCGCTACCGCGTTGTCAGAGGCGTTGCGCATGGCCACCATACGCGCCGAGTGTTCGCTTGCTTGGCTCTCAAGCACAGCCTGATACAGCTGAAGCTCAGCAAAGCGCGGCACGATCTCGTCCAGCACCGCCTCTGGGCTGGGTTCATATTCGTAATCAAGCGCTGGCCTGTTCATCTCTGGTGCGCGGCGGTTGCTGGCACCGTATTCAGTGGCGACCAGCTCCACGTTTTCCAGGCCCGACATCAGCGGCGGCCATGTGATAACAGCAGGCCGCTGCGTCAGTGTGTTGATGAAATCCGTGTACGCGATATAGACGTGATCCACTTCTCCGCTGAGAAAGGCGTTCATTGCCAGCCGCGCCACTGGCGCGATGTCGGCGATAGTGGTATCTGCCGGTAGATCGCTGAACTGCGCTATCACATTCTGCCCAAGGCGAATGAGCGAGTCCCGCCCTTTGCGGCCAACTGTTACGAACTCCACCGGCAGGCGGAGCTTGTCGGCAAAGCGCAGCGCGGCACGGGTGATGTTGGTGTTGTAGCCGCCGGCCAGCCCGCGGTCCGCCGTGATGAGAACGATCATCACGTTTTTAACCTCTTCACGGCGCGTTAGCAAAGGATGCAGCGGCTGCCCGTGTACCGAAGCAGCCTGGATATTGAGCAGGATTTCCCACGCCTTCTCTGAAAACGCCCGGCTGGCCAGCACCCGCGCCTGCGCCCGGCGCACCTTAGACGCTGAAACAGCCTCCAGCGCGCGGGTGATCTGGGCGATGTTCTTCACGCTGCGGATGCGCTTTTGTATCTCACGTGCAGTAGGCATTCAATGCCTCCTTAAAAAAAGACGCAGCGTAGCGCATCAGTTCCAGTTGGCGTTGAACGACTCGATGGACCGTCGCAGGCTGGCCTCCACCGACTCATCCCATGTGTCCGGGTTTTCGTTAAGCTGTTTGGCCACATCTGCAAACTGCGAGTTGAACACGCGCAGAAACTCTTCTTTCCACTCGACCACGCGCTCCACTGGCACGGTGTCCAGATATCCGTTGTTGCCAGCGAAGATAACTGCCACCTGGTCCGCCAGCGGCATCGGCTGGTACTGCTTCTGCTTGAGCAGCTCTGTCAGGCGCAGGCCGCGGTCAAGCTGCTGCTGCGTTGCCTTGTCCAGATCAGAGCCGAACTGCGCGAACGCGGCCAGCGAGCGGAACTGCGCCAGGTCCAATTTCAGGCGGCCTGCGACGCGCTTCATAGCCTTCGTCTGAGCATCGCCGCCCACCCGGCTCACGCTGATGCCCACGTCCAGCGCTGGACGCTGGCCCGCGTAGAACAGGTCAGACTGCAGGTAAATCTGCCCATCAGTGATCGAAATCACGTTGGTGGGCACAAAAGCCGACACGTCGCCCAGCAGCGTTTCGATAAACGGCAGCGCCGTCAGGCTGCCGCCGCCGCGTTCCTCGTTCAACTGCGCGGCGCGCTCCAGCAGGCGGCTGTGCAGGTAGAACACGTCGCCGGGGTAAGCCTCGCGGCCAGGCGGACGGCGCAGCAGCAGCGACACCTGCCGGTAGGCCCAGGCGTGTTTGGACAGGTCATCGTAGACGACCAAGGCATCCTGGCCGTTCTCCATGAACCACTCGCCAATCGCGCAGCCGGCATATGGGGCGATATACTGCATGGCCGCTGGGTCAGACGCGGAGGCCATCACGACAGTGGTGTACTCCATCGCGCCGTACTCTTCCAGCGTCGCCACCAACCGCGCTACCTCGCCCTTGCGCTTGCCGATCGCTACGTAGATGCACTTAACATCCTGGCCCCTCTGGTTGATAATTGTGTCAATAGCGATGGCGGTCTTGCCAATCTGCCGGTCGCCGATGATCAGCTCGCGCTGACCGCGGCCGATTGGGATCATCGCGTCAATGGCGATAATGCCGGTCTGCAGCGGGCGGAACACGTTGCGGCGTTCCATCACACCAGGAGCAATGCGTTCGATGTTGTAGTACTCGCTGAACTGCAGCGCACCTTTGCCGTCCAGCGGGTTGCCCACCGCGTCAATAACCCGCCCCAGCAGCCCCGGGCCAACAGGCACAGACGCGATACGGTCCAGCGCCCGCACCTCGTCCCCTTCGGCAATATCATCATAGTCACCCAAGATAATGATGCCGACGTTCTCGCGTTCCAGGCTGAAAACAATTCCCAACACGCCGGTGCTGAAGCGCACCAGCTCGCTGAACTTCACGTTTTCCAGACCCGTCACGCGGGCAATGCCGTCCCCCACTTCAATAACATAGCCAACCTCTACAGCTTCAACGGTTGGCTGGTAATCTTTGATCTGCTCCATAAACGAGTCGTACAGGCTCTTGGAGATGTCCGCCATTCAAAGGCCTCCCTGATGTGTTAAACCCTGCTGTCAGCCGTCACTCACGCGGAGTGGATTGCCCAGTCGCACTAATACACCAAACAAACGCGCCAGCCCTCGGATAGCTGCGAAATTGTATCGTATGGTTATCTGCCTGTCCACTTTTTCACAAACTCTCGCCGTTGGGATGGCGCATCGCCGGCCCGCCTCCCAACGTCACCGAGCGCTGAAAAGCTGCCCATACTGCCCGCGAGATCACTGTGCGCAGGCCGCCCTTCTCAAGATGGTAAATCGCCTCTGCCGACGTCCCGCCGGGGCTGGTCACCTGGTTGCGCAGCTGCGCCGGATGCAGGCCAGAGGCCGCGGCATACTCCACCGAGCCGCGCATGGTTTGCAGCACAAGCTTCTCTGCATCACGCCGCGAAAAGCCCATGTGCACGCCAGCGTCAATCAGCGCTTCCATAAACAGGAAAACGTACGCCGGGCCGGTGCCGCTCAAGGCTGTCGCCATGTCCAGGTAGGACTCGTCATCCACATACATTTCCTCGCCCAGCGCGCCCAGCAGCATCCGCGCCTGCTCGCGCTGCGGCGGCAGCACTTCCTCGGTTGCTGTCCACACCGTGATCCCTTGGCCGATCTGCGCCGGTGTGTTCGGCATTGCGCGCACCACACTGGCGTTGGCGACACCGTTGGCTATCGTTCGGATGCGCACGCCAGCGGCGATGCTCAACACCAGCGACGCCGAATGCGCCCCGCGCCGCACCACTGGCAGCACCTGCTCAACCACCTGCGGTTTAACCGACAGCACCAGCAGGTCACCGGCTTCTGCCGCTTCGTGGTTATCAGTGGTAAAGCGCAGACCATAACGCTGCACCAGTTCGGCGCCCCGGTCAGCGCGTGGGTCTGCCGCCACAATCTGATGCGGCTCCACCATGCCCTTGCTGAGCAGGCCCTTCATCATGGCCTCGCCCATGACGCCGCTGCCAATAAACGCGATAGTCAGGTTTTCAAATGACATCAAGGGCCTCCAATGAGGGGAAACGGTATGGATAGCTGCTGCGAAAGCGCGCTGCTGCCTCTGCGACGCGCGCCATCTGCACCTCGACTCCGATGCCTGGCCCGTCGGGCACAGCCAGCGTGCTGTCACTGCCCAGCACAAACGGCGGCTCGGTGATGTCGGGATCGAAGTAGCGGTCCGTCGCAGAAATGTCGCATGGCAGCGTCACACCCGGCAGCGATGCAAACGCCACATTCGCCGCCCGCCCCACGCCGGCTTCCAGCAGTCCGCCGATCCACAGTGGCAGCCTGTGTTCGACACACACACGGTACACCTCTAGGCTCTCGGTGTAGCCGCTCACGCGCGCCGGCTTTAAGTTAAGAATGCGGCACGCGCCAAGTTCCAGCGCCAGCCGCAGGTCGTTTGCAGAGAGGATGCTCTCGTCCAGGCAGATCGGCGTTTTCAGCAAGGGCTGCAGCTTGCTGTGCTCATAAATATCGTTGTAACCCAACGGCTGCTCGATCATCAACAGATCAAATGCGTCAAGCTGCTTCAGGTGTTCAGCATCTGCCAGCGTGTAGGCGCTGTTGGCGTCCAGCATCAGCGCAATGTCCGGGTACCTTTCTCGCACACCGCGCGCCAGCTCAACATCCCATCCCGGCTGAATCTTGAGTTTGATTCGCCCGTAGCCCTGGTTCACTCGCTTCTCGATGATCGCCAGCGTGTCCTCAACGCTCGGCTGAATGCCGATGCTCACGCCTACCACTGCGCGCCCAGTGCTGGCGTGGCCGTCCGGCAGATGCGCCGCAAACAAGTCGGCCAGGCGCATGTCATTGGCGCGGGCAAAGGCGTCCCACACAGCCGCCTCCAGCCCATGCTTCGCCAGCGGGTGGCCGCGCACGCCGCGCAGTAGCGCCGGAATTTCTGTCGGGCTGGCAATCGTCGCGCCAATGATTTTCGGGATGAGGAACTCGCTCAGCACATGCAGTCCAGTTCCCATCGTCTCCGCGCTGTAGCCCGGCCTGATCTCGCACGAGGCCTCGCCCCAGCCGACAGCACCGCCCTTTACTTCCGCACGAATCAGAATCGCGGTCTTGAACGGCTCCTGGCCGAAGCTGGTGCGCAGCCGCTCCACTAATGGCAGCGCTATCGGATAGACACTCACCCGCTCGATTGTGATCGGTTTCACGCGCTCCCCCTCGCCTGTCCCGCCAGCTAGTTCGGGCTGAAATCGAACTGCGGCCCGCTGTGGCTGAGCAGATAGAACGCGCGCTGGCGGCCTTCATACTGCTCGCGCAGGAAATCTGTCACTAGATAGCCCGCGTCTAGCAGCGCGCTGAGCTGCGCGCGCGAATGTGCACGCCACTGTCTCGCCAGCTCTGGATCTGTCTGCACCATTGCGCCGTAATCAGCCGGTATCTCCAGCAGCACCATTGAACCTGATGCTTTGGCGGGGCTGTCACACGGTGCGGGAAAACCCCCAGCTTGCGACGTTGTCGGATTGAGAATCGGGGTGTTTGCATCAAGGTAGTGCTTCAACCCCAACTCGCTGCGCCTGCCGTTAATGCGCTCCTCGACGCGCCGGTTGGTTACCCACCACTCCACCACCAGCCGATCTGAGCTGCCCAGCACAGTAAGGCCACCGGCTTCGTCTGTGCCGTAGTAATCCTGGCGGAACTCACGGCAGATACCGCCCAGCTTGTGCACATTGAGGTAGGCGTTGGCAGCAAACAACGGGTCAAACGTCCACACGATCAGCCGCACCCCCTGCTTAATCGCTAGGTCGCGCTGCGCGACCTTCAAGCGGTAGCCCAGCCCTTGATTGCGATACGACGGCAGCACAACCATGCGCTTAGATACAAGCTGGAGGTTGGCCATTGCCGGCCGGCTGCTCTCCGCCATGTTTGTTCCCAGAAAGCCGATCAGCACACCGACCATTGTGTCGCCATCGAAGGCCGCCAGCACGTGCCCGCCGTGGCTGGCAATCGAGAACAGCATGTGCGCTGGAACAACCGACTCGAGGTCATCGCCCCAGTATGCTCTTTGCAGCGCTACCGCCTGTCGCATTTCATCTAGTGTGCGCAGTGCGCGAATTTCCATCTGCCCTCTCACCTGTTCAACAGCTCTACCAACCCGCTAAACACTGCGCGGCCGGCGCCGCATCACACTGCGCGCCAGCAGACCCCAGTAGTGCCGCCGGCGCATGTAGATGAGCAGTGTGTCCTCCAGGCGGCGCGGCCTGATGCCGAAGTACTGGTAGGCGTTACTCAGCGGCGCTGTGCGGTTGGTCGCCAGAATATCCAGCCACTGCGGCGTCACCAGCGAGCGCGGCAGAATGCGGCTGTACAGCCCGCTGGACCAGCGCAAGATATACGGCGGCATCGGCACGATCACGCGGGGCATTCCCGAAACCCGCATCACTGTACGGATCATGTCCTCCAGCGTGATGTACTCGGGGCCGCCAATTTCCACCAGTGTGTCTACTGTGTCTTCACGCTCCAGCGCGTTAATCAAAGCCTGCACCAGGTCTCCAACGTAGATAGGATGCAGCACAACTTCTCCCCGCCCCGGCATAACAAAGACTATAGGATTAGCGCGCAGCATCAGCGCGATGTGGTTTACGAAAGCATCGTCTTCGCCAAACACGATTCCGCTGCGGATGATGGTATAGGCTAATCCGCTGCTGCGTATTGCTTCCTCCACGAGGCCCTTCACGCGATGCAAGACGTACGCCGCTGCCGGGGCTGCTCCTAAATGGCTTACTGTAATGATTCGCCCCACGCGTGCGGCTCGCGCAGCCGCGACCAGATTCCGCGTGCCGGCCAGCTCGACTCGT
>DAOTWC010000097.1:0-39581 GCA_034435995.1 Anaerolineae bacterium
GCCGGAGCGCAGGCTCCTATTCTGGCGGTTTATGGCTCGAACGACAAGCACATCTCCGCCGAAACGGTGGCGGCGCTGCGGCACGAGCTGGCCGGCGGGCCGCTGCCGCACCGCGTCATCGTGCTAGAGGGCGCCGGCCACAGCATCTTCAGCGATGACGCCAGCCCGGCCGCGCTGGGCCACGCCCGCGCCGCCTGGTCGGCCACGCTTGGGTGCATTTCAATATTTTGGCGAGAGGGGATAAACTGGAAGCAAGTGTGACCCAGTGAGAGAGTAACCATGACCCCCAACCGAGATGACCTGAAAGCGAAGTTGTTAGCGCAGGCGGAAGCGGCGATTGACAAGATGTTGTCAGATGAACGGCTTAATGAACAGATGACTTTAAGCGATATTGAAGCGGTTGTTGGCGTATCGGAAGCGGATTTTCGGCAAGGCGCACTTGAAGAAATCATCGCCATTCAGCAGGAAAAAACGAAAACCTGTCCGCTATGCGGTAGTGGGCTGCGGAACAAAGGGAAACGCAAAAAGCGGGTGGTGACATTACGTGGCGAAACGGAGGTTGAGCGCACCTATTATCACTGTGAGACCTGTAAAAGGGGTTATTTTCCCCCTCGATGAACAACTAAAGTTAACGAGCAGCGGGTTTAGCCATGACTTGAGCAAACAGATGGTGTGGCTCAGCGGTCTGTTGCCCTACGAGCAATGTGAGCAGGTGATGGCGCGTATCGGGGAACGCTATGTATCCGACAGCAGTATCTGGCGACGAAGCCAGGTATACGGGGAACAGATGCAAGCGGAAATCGAGCGCCAACGCCAGCAGGTGAGTGTAGAGCGGGTGGTGTTGCCCGATGCTCGTCACGATCACGACCAGCGCAAGGCGGTGTCGATGGATGGGGGCATGGTCAATATTCGGGGCGAAGGCTGGCGCGAACTCAAAGTTGGCGCGGTGTTTGACGTAGAAAAACGCTTGGAGCGTAACCCACAAACGCAGCAACTGGATGAAATGGCACATGGGGTCAACGTGAATTACACAGCGGTTCTGGGCACGAAAGACGACTTTACGCCCGCTTTATGGGCTTTGGCTGTCCAACACAACCTGCCCACAGCGCGCAACCGTAGTGTGGTTGGCGACGGTGCCTTGTGGATTTGGGATGTGGCTGAGGATGTCTGTCCGGATGGTACACAGGTGGTAGATTGGTATCATGCGGTTGAACACCTCAGCGCGGCAGCGCACGCTTTGTATCCCACCGATGCGGATGCCAACCAACGCCGCCGATGGCTCAAAACGCATAAAGATCACCTGTACATGGGGCGTGTTCACGCAATTATCGCGGCATTACATCGGCGTGACCGCGCTGATTTAGCCCTATATTTCGAACGCCATCAGCGGCGGATGCAGTACCTTGAGTTTCGTGAAAACGGCTTGCCGATTGGCTCCGGCACGGTTGAAAGTGGCGTCAAACAGTACAAACAGCGGCTGTGTGGCACGGGAATGCGCTGGAACAGAGACAATGCCCAACGCATGTTGCTCATCCGCTCCGCCACTTTGAGTGACGAATTTGACGACCTCTGGCTCAGGGTGGCTTGACCGTGCCAATAATCTGAAATGCACCCCTCGTCAGGCTTTTGCTGGACGGCGTGGCCCGCCTCATTTACAATCTCACCTATGATTGGACTTATACGACCCCGCAAGCCTTATCTGCTGCCGCTTACAATTCTTGTCGTTCTGACCCTGCTGGCGGGCATCGCAGCCACTAGCAACGGCGTAAACTACTATATGGACTCAACTTGGTATCTAGTTTACGCGCGCAGCGTTCGTGACGGCTTAGGGCTAAGCGCCCCTATCACCAGCTATCAGAATTCACAGACAGTGACATGGATTAATCAATGGCCGCCTCTCTACCCGCTGCTGCTCGCTCTCGGTGCCGATGGCCTGGCCTGGGGACGCCTGATCAGCCTTGCGCTGCTGGTAATTACTGTCTGTCTGCTCTATGCTCTCAGCCTCAAAGTTTTGAACGGGCAGCGCTGGTTAGCAATTGTTCCCGCAGTTCTTTTTCTTTCCATCCCAAGCACAACAATTAACGTGTTTTCAGCCATATACTCCGAAACGCTGTTTATCCCCCTAGCTCTCAGTTTACTGCTGATACTGCTCCGTTACCGACCCAACGGTGAATTCATATCCCCAGTGTGGGCCGTCGGCGCGGCAGCAGCGGCAGCGCTGCTGTGTCTGACACGCTACATCGGCGCAGCATTCTGTCTCTTGGGCGCTATCTACCTCGCTGCCTGGGGGCGCACTGTGCAGCACCCAAATCGCTGGCTGCCAGCTCTTTTGCTGCTGCTGGCACTGGTGCCGCTTCTTCTGTACATGGTCTATCTATGGCAGCAGACAGGGAGTTTCACCGGCGTTCAATCTGCCGGCCATGATCTGTCGCTTGAAGATATCCCCGACAGCCTGCGCAATATGACCATTGAGCTGCTGCATGCCTTTAACTATCCCTTTAAGCTGGTTGGTCTGCGATCCAACTGGTGGGGATTTGCCGTCGCTGGGTTGCTGTTGGCGCTGGTGACAGTAACCGGATGGCGGAAACGACAGGCTCTGCGCACCGCTTTCGACAGCCGTCACGTGCTGCTGTTGTCGGCAGTGGTGATCTACATGGGCGCGTTCTGGTATCTGGCAGTCCGTTCAGACCCAGTAACAGCGCGCGATCTTCGGCATTTTGTCGTCGTCTACCCACTGATCCTACTGTTAACAATTCGCGCTCTCAGCGTGATCGAGATTCCCCGTGCGGCAGCCGCTGGCCTGATAGCGCTTTACGCCCTGAGCGGCATAACGGCACTGCAAACGGCAGGCGCGGGGCTGGATTACAATGCGCCAATCTGGCACACAGACCCAGTCATCACCCAACTCCCCACCCTTATTCCGCCGCAAACCCTGGTTCACGGCCAGGATGTTGGTTACTTGTCCTATGTCCTAGGCCCGCATACACCAGTCAGAATGTTCGGCGGGGACTCTGCATTCGAGAACTACCGCTGTGCCGACCTCGCTTATCCGCTCGGTTACCAGCATGCAGCATTCACACTGATGTATTCCCCCATGCTGCGAACACGATCGCCACAACACGTGGAAGCGTTTATGCGTGACTGGGCTGCACCTTGTGGTGAAGTCGAGACAATCACCATGAGTAATTTTGCGCTGGTAATGGTAGTTCGTCTCAATCAATAAACCCTTTAGGCGCTGTCTGTTGTCACCAGGCTGTTATCCAGGGTACGGCCCTCTGCACTGGGCACAGAGGAGGGTGCAGACACAGGTTCGGGCGCTCCCACCGACTTATCCCCCAGTATGTCCCTGATGTACACCTCTTGAACGATCACCATCAGAATAGCCGCCAGCGGCACAGCTAGAAGCAGTCCCAGGAAACCGAATAACAAGCCAAACACAATTTGGGCCAACAGCACCAGCGCCGGTGGTAGATTGATGCGACCCGCTACCAACAGCGGGCTGATAACCTGGCTTTGAACAAGCGAGATCAAGTATGTCACCAGAATAATCAGCCCGACATTCTGTGGTTCTTGGATAATACCGACCGCAACGGCAAGCACGGCTGCGACCAGTGTGCCAAACGTGGGCACGAATGCCAGCAGACCGGCTACAACCCCTAGCGCCGCTGCTTCTGCCAACCCCAAAAGGCCAAGGCCAATCCAGGTTGCTACACCTACGAACACCATCGCCAGCAGCGTGGACTCCAGCCAGCCGCGCAGGGCCAGGTCCAGGCGGTCAACAATCTCGCGGCCGCGCTCTCGATAGAACAGCGGCAGCAGCCGGATCATGCCGTCCTCATAACCCTTCGGGTTAGTCAGAAAGTAGATACTCAGGAAGATCACAATGAGGATATTGAGGAAAGTTGAGGCTACACCGCTTACCACAGGCACAACCGATACGCTGAGCTGCTGCAACGCGCTGATGAGCTGAGAACCGACTTGTTGGATGAGTTCCGCGTCCAGCTGGAAGCTGTCGCGCAGCAGACGCAGCACCTCCGTAACGGGTTCGCGCGGCGGCTCAATCGGAACCGGGATGGACCAGCCCAGAAACACTTTTTCCGGCTGCGGGTCGAGATATGCCCAACTGTCAATAATCTCGGTGATGCCGCGCTGCACACGCTCAGTCAGGGTAGAAAATTGGCGCGACAGCAGCGGCACAATTGCCAGCACAATCACCAGTAGGAACACCAAGAATGCACTTAGAGACAACACCGTGGCCAGCCCGCGGCCCATTCCGCGCTGCATCAGAAAGCGCACGGGAGTGGTAATCAGCACCACAAGCACGACTGCCGTGAGAGCCAAGAGGAGAATGCCGCTTATCGCCCAAAGCGCCAGCAGCGCTGCCACAAACAGAACAGCTACTAGTGCCCACCGCGTAGTCTGACCAGCAACACTTGTGGAATGGACAATACGCGTCATGTGTGCCCACTACCCCCTAGCTAGTTGTCTTTATCTTTCTCGTCAATCTCGTCGCGCAGATGATTTCTGAGCCAGTCGTCATTGAAACCAGTCTGACTGCTCTCTGCCGGGTTGAGGTCATGCTCAGATGCGTCTGTCTCTTGCTCCACACTAGCGGCTAAGCTTGCTTCAGCGGCTGCTTCTGTGTCTGAGGCGTGGTCTGATCCATCCGGCCGCCCCATCTCAGCCGCTGTCAGAGACTTTACCTCGTCTTCAGCTGGGACAGCCGTGGTTGTGGAAGAAGCTGGTTTCTCCAGCGGACTGGACGACAGCGCTGGCGCAGGCGCTTCCAGCCGAATGTTGACGCTCGGCCGGCCCTCAAGACGCAGACCAAGCTGCTTGTTGATCACCTGGCGCAGCACCCGATTGATCTCTTTTTGCTTGTCAGGGACGTTGACCGAAGCGCTGGCAATCGTCACGTCCACTTCAATGTCTGCGCGTCCCTGCACCGCCCGGATGGTCGCCTCAGCCGAACGAACATCCGGCACGTCTCTCACGGCGCGCAGCACGATCGCTCGCGCGGACTCCACCTCAACATTCGCCAGCGCGCCTTGGACTTGCACTGTCAGTCCTGTGTTCGGCACAGACCGCCGCCGCAGGCGCAGATACATAAGCGCCAGCACAAACAGGTTTACTACTACCATCGCAGCTGCCCGCAGTGCGACGTTCACCGTCCCGATTCCTGCAAACAGACGCTCTAGCATCTCTGGCGCCAGCAGAACAACTGTCACAAACGCCAGCACCACCACTCCTGCAACCAGCACCGCCGCATTTCCAAGAAGTCTCATGCCGCTCACTCCTCTGCTTGTGTTTCAAAACGGACAACGACCACTGTCAGGTCATCCGCCAGCGGCTTGCCAGCGCAGAAACGCTCCACATCAGCGATAATGTGTTCCAACACGGCTTCTGCAGATAGGCCAGCAGCGGCCAGCACTGATCGCTCCAGCCCAGCAGTGCCGTAGGCAGCGCCAGAGCGATCTTCAGCCTCAACTAAACCATCAGTGTAATGAACCAGCACATCTCCTGGCTCAAGGTCAACAGCAACCTCAGCCAGTGGATTATCTTTGAACCAGCCGAGCGCCCGTCCGCCGCGCGGGAGCAGGCTTGCTGTTCGGTTGGCATGCCGGTACAGAAGCGGCGGGTTGTGGCCAGCGTTCACACTGACACAGCGCCCATCAGGGTAAAAGACGCTGTAGCAGGCCGTTACGAACATGCCGCTGTCCCCGTCCTCCGCCATCAGATCGTTCGCCAGGCTCAGAGTGGCCAATGGGGTGTGCCCGGCAAAGGCCTGCCCGCGGATGAAACTGCGCGCCGCTGCCATGAACAGCGCAGCCGGCGCTCCCTTGTCGGATACATCCGCGGCTACCACACCCAGCGCCCCGCCGTCCAGCACAAATGTGTCATAAAAATCGCCCGCCATCTCGCGCGCCGCGTGCCACACTGCGCTCACTTCATACCCCGGCACACGCGGCAGATGCCGTGGCAGCAGCGCCTCCTGAATCTCCCGCGCCATCTGCAGTTCTCGTTCCAGCCGCCCCTTTTCTACTGCCACGGTGTACAGACGCGCGTTCTCGATAGCGATTCCCGCTTGAGCAGCTACAGCCGTCAGCAGATCACGATCAGCTTCGCTGAAAGCGCCGAAACGCATAGACGAGTCAACGTAAACCAACCCGACAAGGCGATCCTTTACAATCATCGGCGCGCACAGGATCGCCCGCAGCCCGCGCACAATGATGCTCTCACCGGGCTTGTACCGCGTATCCAGCATGGCGTCATTCGTGAGCAGTGTCTCACGGGTCTCGATGACTTGATTCACAATCGTGCTGCTGTAAGCGCCCTGCGCCGCAAGTGCAGCGCCGTCCAGGCCGCGCGCTACCCGGATACTGAGCGTCTCGTCGGGGCCGTCCGCGATCATCAGCACGCCGCGCTCTGCCTTCGTTATGCGCATCACAGAGTCCATCGCCCGATTCAACACTTCATCAAAGTCCAGGCTGGAGTTGAGCGTGTGCGCAATCTCCAGCAGCGCCAGCAGATGCTCAGCGCTGAAACGATCCAGTGCGGGTTGCTCAGCCATGTATTCTGGCCATCTTTTTTGCTGACGGAACAGGGGCGATTATAGCATGCTGCGTTCCACGCTGGCCGCCGCGTATCGGCCTCTGCTATACTTCGTTTCACTATCTCTAACGTTTGTGCGCCGAAAAGGTTTCTTGCGATGAAATTTGACGTTACTGTTTTCCCAGACGATCTCAACACTGCAGCCGATCTTGCGCGCGCAGTTGAGCTGCACGGTTTCGACGGCCTGTGGACTGCCGAAACCGCCCACAATCCCTTCCTCCCGTTAACCCACGCCGCCAGCGCCACCCAGCGCATTACGCTGGGAACAGCGATCGCAGTGGCCTTTCCGCGCAGCCCGATGGTCACAGCCCAGATCGCTTGGGACTTGGCGGCTCAATCCAACGGCCGTTTCATCCTGGGGCTTGGCACACAGGTCAAAGCCCATATCGTCCACCGCTTCAGCACACCGTGGGCTGCGCCTGCTCCGCGCCTGCGCGAGTACATCGAAGCGCTTCGTGCCATCTGGCACACTTGGCAAACCGGCGCGCCGCTGCGCTACCAGGGGGAGCACTATCAGTTCACGCTGATGACCCCCTTCTTCTCGCCCGGCCCGATCAAACACCCAGAGATTCCGGTTTACATTGCGGGTGTGAACGAAGGGCTGTGCCGCCTCGCCGGCGAGCTGTGCCAGGGCTTCCACGTCCACTCGTTCCACACGCCGCGCTATCTGCGCGAAGTCATCATCCCGGCAATCGAAGCCGGCGCGCAGAAGGCGGGCCGCAGCCGCGCTGACGTCAGCCTGAACTGCGCCGTGTTTGTCGTGCCAGGGCGCGATGAGCAGGAGGTGCGCAACAACGCTGTCATGGTGCGCTCACAGATTGCCTTCTACGCCAGCACGCCCAGCTATTCCGCCGTCATGGATTTACACGGCTGGTCAGATACGCGCGTTGAACTCACGCAGATGTCCCGTGAAGGGCGCTGGCACGAAATGGGCGATCGCATCACTGACGAAATGCTGGCGGAGTTCGCCGTGATCGGCGCGCCCGAAGAACTGGCGGATAAAGTGCGCGAGCGCTACGATGGCCTGCTGGACCGCGTTGGCTATTATTTCGCTTATGATCCCAACGACGCAGAAAAGCGAGCGCTGTGGGACAGCGCAGCAGCGGTGTTCTGCGCTCACACCAGAGATGCTGCTGCAGCACAAGGAGGCACTGCTTGAGCACACCACACGCATACGCCCGTCAGCACAGCGAGCGTTCTCTGAACCAGTTGTTCGATTTTATTCGCATACCCAGTGTCAGCACGCTGCCAGAACGCGCTGCCGATGTTCGCCGCGCCGCTGAGTGGCTGGCGGCCAATCTGAGCCAGGCCGGCTTTGAACGGGTGGAAGTCGTTCCAACCAGCGGCCATCCCATTGTTTACGCTGAATGGATGGGCGCTGGCCCATCCGCTCCTACCGTGCTGGTTTACGGGCATTACGACGTGCAGCCGGCTGACATGGCCGACTGCTGGGACAGCAATCCTTTCGAACCGATCCTGCGCGACGGCTTCATCTACGCCCGCGGCGCTTCTGACGATAAAGGGCAGGTGTTCGCCCAGGTCAAAGCGGCAGAAGCCCTGCTCGCCACGGGCGGCGCGCCCGTGAACCTGAAGTTTATCGTCGAGGGTGAAGAGGAAGTCTCCTCGCTCCATTTGGGGGATTTCGTGCGGCAGAACGCCGAACGCCTTAAAGCTGATGTCTGCGTGATCTCCGACACCGGGATGCCCAGCATTGACCAGCCGGCCATCTGCTACAGCCTGCGCGGCTTAGCTTACATGGAGCTGCACGTATGGGGGCCAGCGCACGACCTGCACAGCGGCAGCTATGGCGGCTCGGTGCACAACCCGGCGCAGGCGCTGGCGGAGATCATCGCAGCGCTGCACAAACCCGACGGCAGTGTTTCCGTTCCTGGTTTCTATGACGACGTGCTGCCGCTTTCACCGGAAGAACGGGCCGCCATCAACCAGCGCGGCATGACTGAGGAGGCCTGGCGGCGCGAAACCGGCGCGGACCAGCCGTGGGGCGAGGCGGGCTACACGATTGAGGAGCGCATTGGGGCACGCCCGACGCTGGAGATCAACGGCATGGTCAGCGGCTTTTATGGCGATGGCGCTAAGACAGTGCTGCCCGCCCGCGCCCTGGCCAAAATAAGCTGCCGGCTGGTCGCTAACCAGAATCCTCAGCGCATTTATGAACTGGTGCGGGACTACATCGCTCAACTCACGCCGCCAACCGTTCGCAGCGAGCTGCGCCTGCTGCACACGGGCGCGCCGGCCTACACGGACATTAACACGCCTGCCATGCGGGCCGCCGTCGTCGCTTACCAAAAGCAGTGGGGCGCGTCGCCGATTTTCATCAGAGGGGGCGGCAGCATACCCATTGTGGCCGATTTCCAGACGCAGCTGGGTTTGCCCGTTGTGCTGCTCGGTTTCGGTCTGACTGGCGACGGCGCGCACGGCCCCAACGAACGTTTCAGCGTGGAGATGTTCCATCGGGGCATTGCCACTGCAATCCAGTTCTTCCAGGAGATCAGCCAGTCCTGATCGCGCGGGCGCGCCCGCGACTCAAGGGCGCGAGCGCGCTGCGCTCACCGGCTGACCCAATCCTGCTTGAACTGCGCCCATTCATCGTCGTCGGTCGTCCAGTCGGCGTAGATGGCCGCGCCGCGCACATGGCGCGCAGCAGGCCCAGCCTGGCGCAGCCCGTCAATAATTCCGCGCGTGGCGGAGCCAACGTTCTCAACCTCTGGATCGTGACCGGGCGGCTCAGCGTCATACGTCGGGATGCCGATCATAATTGTCGTGCCTTCGCCCAGCGGCTCCAGCGCCTGGGCGAAGGCCTTCACCTGATACGCTGTCCACTGGGCGTAGTCGTCCGGATCGCTTAGGCCGCTGCTGTAAGCCATTACCGCCATCTCGTCCACCAGCAGCGCGACGCTCTGCTTGTATTCCGTCGTCCACACTGTCCCCGGCACAATCAGCGGTGGGACGGGGATGCCCGCCCCCACCGGACTCCAGTCAGGCGGAACAGCCACAGAGATCGGCACACCGTCGCCAACGCTGGCGCGCACCTTGCGCAGCAGCGACAGAAAGTTTTCGTCTCCGGTCCACACCATCTCCACATTCAGGTGCACGCCGTCGAATCCCAGATCGTTGACAACGCGCGCGCTGAAATCAGCAACGGCCTGCTGCAGCGTTTCGTCGTCTAGCCGGTAGTTGTTCGCCCCCAGGTTGACCGGAAAACTCACCCAGCCCAGAACGCGCGCCTGGGGATAAGCGTTCTTCAGCCCCTTGGCGAACGCCCCAACCGCCCCAAAGTTCTCAGCGCCGCGCCAAGTTCCATCGTCTTGAAGCCAGCTTACCCATGCATACACGGTGCCAATATCGTGATCCTGCAGGCGCTGCGCCAAGCGGTCAATTTCGCTCAGCTCCTGCAGCGAGTACGTCCAGCCCGTGCCCAACCAGACCGCATTGGGCATTAGTTCCAGAGGCGGTTCTTTTATCTGGCCGATCAGGACGATCACGATTACGACCAGCGCAGCAGCGCCGGCAAGCGACAGCACCAGCCGGCCGCCCGAAAGCGGTAGATTCAGGCGGGGCACCTTCAGGCGGCGCGGGGCATTTATCTGTGCCGGGCCGCGCCAAGCTGGCGCAGCGCCCGTCTGCCGCTCACGCCGCCGTCTCTGACGTTCACGCGCTCGTCCGCTGCGGCGGGGCGCTTGTTCAGCCGCTGAAGGCTTCTGCGGCTCTGGCAGCTCTGGCTGTTCTGATGAGGGATAATCGTTGGGCACGGGCAAAATCTCTCTCACAATAAATGAGCCAGGCTGTGTCGCATAACGGCACGGCCTAGCCAGCTAGCCGCGCCAGCAGCGGCGGCCCCAGAATCAGCAGTCCCACCAGCACGGCAGCCACCGCGCCCAGCAAAACGGCAGCCGAGGCCACGTCCTTGCCCACTTTAGCCATCGGGTGCACCTGCGGCGCAGATATGTTGATGGCCGCTTCAACTGCCGCGTTGATGAATTCCGCCATCCACACCATTGCCACAACCAGCACCAGCAGCGCCAGCCCTGTGAAGTCAATTTCCAGCCACAGCGCCAGCGCCGCCACTAGAACGGTCGCCACCGCCTGGATACGCGTGTTCTTCTGGCGGCGCAGCATATAGAGCCACCCGGCAAGCGCATAACTCAAGCTGTCCAGGCGGCTGGTGCTCGTCTTGGGGCTGAAAGCATCGGGGTCAATCTTCATGGTGCTGGTAAGTTCGTCCACGAAACGATGCGCATGCGAGTTATTCGCCATGTGCGCTTTCCTCCAGTGCTGGCACAATATCGATTGAAATACCCAGAGCGGTCAGGGCCTGTGCCTGCGCGCGCCACATGGCAGCGCGGCTGGCTTCGGTATCGTGGTCGAAGCCAAGCAGATGCAGCACGCCGTGAACGACCAGCAGCGCTAGGCTGTCCTCAAGTGGGTGTCCCAGCCGCTGCGCCTGCGCCAATGCGTAAGGATAGGCGATTATCAGATCGCCTAGATGCGCTGGCTCGCCTGGGAACGCCGTGGGCAGCGCTGCGGCCGGGAAAGACAGCACATCGGTCGGCGCATCCACGCCCCGATACTGCTTGTTTAGCGCAGCAACAGCCTCATCGTCGGCGATGACAATCGTCACAGCAGCATCTGGCGGCGCGCTGTGCGCGGCCAGCACCTCGGTCGCAGCCGCGATAAGACGAGCGCCGCTGACCGCATAGCCGCGATCGTTCTGCACATCAATAACGAACGTCACGGCTTGTCCTCCCGCGGGCGAACGCGCTCTGCTTCCTCTTCGCGTGTGTCCGCCTTGCCGTTGGACTTGCTGGCGCGCGGCAGGGCTGGCACGTCCGGCAGCGGCGAGTTGTCATCCAGTTCGTCAGCAAGAGTTTCCACCGGCTGCGATCCGCGCGGCGGCGCGGCGACCTGCGCAGGTTTTTCACGCGGTGCGCGCGCTGCATCACCTCGACTGACAGCCCGTGTCGGAGTCTGCGGTGTTGGTTCGCCGGGCCGCTTCTGGCGCAGATCGGGTGGATAATTGATCCGCGGATGAAACACCGCCTGCAGCATCTCTACAAAGACCTGCCGAATCGTTTTGATATCCTCCAGCGTGAGGCCAGAGTCGTCCAGTTCACCGGCCTCTACACGCCGGTCTATGATCTGCTGCACGATCTCTGAGATTTCCTGCTTGCTCGAAGGCCCACGCGAGCGCACCGCCGCCTCGCAGCCATCCGCCAACATCATCACAGCCGTCTCGCGCGACCGCGGCCGCGGCCCCGGATACGTAAACTCTGCCCTGTCAACAGCCGACTCGTCGTTGTCCGCCTGTTCGATGGCGCGCTGTAGAAAAACAAACACCTCAGTCGTGCCGTGATGCTCCAAAATAAAGTCACGGAAGCGCGTGGGAAGCCGGTACTGCCTGGCCATTTCATCGCCCTCGGTCACATGGCTGATGATAATGGCTGCGCTGCGGTATGGATCGTTGAGAACATCGTGCGGATTGCCGCTGCCAAGGACCTGGTTTTCCGTGAAAAACGCTGGGTTATTCATCTTGCCAATGTCGTGGTACAGGGCGGCCACCCGCACCAATTCAGCGTCCGCGCCAATAGCCAGCGCCGCCTGCTCGCTCAGATTAGCCACCTGCAGCGAGTGCTGGTAGGTGCCGGGCGCTTCGCGCAGCAGCCGCTGCAGCAGCGGATGGCTGGGGCGGCTCAGTTCGCTCAGCTTAAGGCTGGTCGGCAGGTTGAACAACAGCGTCACAACATACATGCCGGCGATGGCAACCGCTGCCGCCAGAATGCCGTTGAGAAAGCTGTAAAGGACCAGCGCTGTCAGTTCCAGGCCAGCGGCCAGGGTGTTCAGGCCGTCCAAGTTGAAAATCGTCACCACGATGATGTTGCCCAGGCTGATGACCAGCCCAGCCACGAAATAGCTGTTCAAGCGTTCGTTTGGCCGCAGCGTCAGCGCGCCGATTACGCCCCCCACGCCTACGAACGCCGCGGTCTCAAGCAGGCCGCCGGTCATCACCCCCATCAACAGAGCTAATCCCAGCGTGCCTATCAGCGCCATCTGCGGCTGCCCCAGCGCCACGTAAAGCAGCGCTAGTCCTGCTACTGGATACAGATAAATCTGTCCGGTCGCGCCTACGACGCGCGCCCCCAGCAGCACAATCAGGAAAATGACAGCCAGCAGCAGCAGGAAGCGCGAACTCTGAAAGAGGGTTGGCACTGTGCGGGCAATGTACAGCCCAGTCACGATCAGGACCAGCAGGCTCGCCAGAAAAGCCTGCGCCAGCTCCGCCAGACGCAGGTCTTCCGACTTGAGCAGGCCGAGCTGCTGCAAGGCTTCAAAGTCCGTTTCATCAATGCGTTTGCCCTCGCGCACGACGATCTCATTGCGGTCGAATGTGCGCGTGATCGGCTCGGTTGCGGCGATTGCCGCCAGGCGCGCTTGTTCGGTTGCCTCCAGGTTTAGGAAAGTGTTGGGGCGGATCAAATCCTCCAGAATCGCGACGATCAGTTCGGTCTCGGCCGGGTTGAAACGCACACTCACCTGTGTCGGCAGCAGCGCGATAAGGGCTGGCAGATCGCTGTCCCTGATCTGCTCTCGCATCATGCGCTCCAGCACGTTAATGATCTGCTCGTCAACGGCCTGCCAAGTGTCATCGCTCAGCTCAAGGATGCGGCGCGCAGTGGGTTCGCTCAGCGTCAGCGCCGTGATCTTGTTGATGTCAGCGATTTTCTGCTCAATCGTGCCGAAGGGATCGCGCCGGACATTCTTGATGTAATCTAGAATCTGGCGCGCCAGCAGCGACTGCTTGCGCGCCACTTCTGGGTCTGGTGGGTCATACACCGGGGCAACAGCAGCGGCGTTCTCAGCCTGGCTGCGCTGCGTCAGCACACTGCTCACATATGTGATGCTCTGTGGCGCACGGATGTTCTGCTGGATAACATCCCCAACCTGCAGCGCCTCACCGCCGCGTCCTACTAACAGAACATCGGCGGCGACGATCGCCGTGGAAACCAGCACCATGATCACCGAAGCAGCCGCCAAGCCGGCAGCGTGCAGCAGGCTGGCAGCGCGCTCAGGCTCAAAGCCAAAGTATCGCTCTAACAGGCGAACAAGCCACGCAGTCATAATCAGTCGCGCAGCAGCTCGCGAACGATTTGATTGACCAGGCCGCCGTCAGCCTGACCCTTCACACGCGGCATCAACACGCCCATGACCCGGCCGATGTCCCGTGAACCGGCGGCGCCAGTCTGGGCGATGGCTTCGCGAGCCAGCGCCTCAATCTCGTCACGGCTGAGCTGCTGCGGCAAAAACGACTCCAGGACAGCCAACGCCGCCTTTTCCATCTCAGCCGCTTCCATCAGGCCGGCGCGCTCTTTTTCTTCAATGCTCTCGCGGCGCGTCTTGGCCTCTTTTTGGAGGACGGCCACCACGTCTTCGGCGCTCAGCTCACGCCGCGCGTCCACTTCGACCTGCTTGATGGCGCTCAACGTCATGCGAATAACATCGCGGCGTTCGTTGTCCTTGTTGAGCATCGCCTCTTTTAAAGCGGCCTGGAGCCTGGGTCTGGGGTCGTCCATGCGTTCTGATCTCCACTGTCGCACAGCGCGATGTCAGGACAGCTCAGGCGTTACTGTGAACAGCCCGCCGTCAAAAGCGTCCAACCGCGCCGGCGTAATGTGGTTCGTGAGCGGTCGGGGGTGGACGCAGCGCACGCGCATATAGTTACCAGTATAGCCGAGATTGATGAATCCGTCTTGCTGCACGCCGCCTACCTGTTCCCACAGCACTGGCAGCGTTCGCCCGATAAAACGATAAGCATATTGCGCACCTGCTTGCTCTGCCAGCGCGTGCAGCCGGCTGCTGCGCGCTCGTTTCACGCTCTCTGCCACCTGCCCGCGCATCCGCGCCGCAGCGGTTCCAGGCCGCCGACTGTAGCGGAACACGTGCAGGCCAGCAAAAGCCATTTCACGTATAAACGCTTCGCTGATCGCAAATTCCTCATCGGTCTCGCCCGGAAAGCCGACGATCACATCTGTGGTAATGCTGATATCGGGCACACGCGCCCGCGCCGCTGTCACCAGCGCCCGAAAAGCGCTTTGATTGGTGCGGCGCCGCATCCGCCTCAGCGTCGCGTCACAACCGCTTTGCAGGGGCAGGTGCAGGTGCGGGCACAGGCGCGGGTTATCCCACAGCGCAAAGAACGTCGCATCCAGGTCCCATGGTTCCAGCGAAGACAACCGCAGTCGTGGAACATCCGTGTCGGCCAGCACAGCCCGCACCAGCTGGCTAAGCCCATCGCGCTCGCCGCGGTCATGCCCATAGCTGCCCAAGTGCACGCCTGTCAGCACCGCTTCCTGGTAGCCCAGCGCGACCAGCAGGCGGATCTCGTCCACAACGTCGGCCAGCGGACGGCTGCGCCCAGCGCCTCGCGCTGTCGTGGTGATACAAAAGGTACAAGCCTTGTCGCAGCCATCCTGTGCCTTCACGAACGCGCGCGTTCGGCCAGAAGCGCTGCGCATCCCTGCGGAACGCGCAAGCGGCTCAAGGTCAAACGGCTGCACGGGAACACCGGTAATCCGCGCGACCAGGGCGTCTTTCTGCAGATTATCCACCACATGCGCCACGCCGGGCAGCGCAGCGAACTCATCTGGCGCTACCTGGGCATGACACCCCGTCACCGCAATTCGCGCATCCACGCCCGCTCGCGCCACATCGCGCACAAGCTGGCGGCTCTTGCGCGCGGCATCGCCCGTCACCGTGCACGTGTTGATCACCACCCAATCCGCGGCAGCAGGATCGTCCACAACGTCGTGGCCCTGCTGCTGGAACTGGCGGGCCATCGTGTCAATTTCGCTCTGGTTCAGGCGGCAGCCCAGTGTCCGCAGATAAACGCGCACAATACCTTAACCACCCGCTCCATCAATCAATTCAGGGCCATAAACGACTAAATTGTCGAACGCAACGCGCACACCTGGCTCGTCCAGCGTCATGACGATAACACCCAGCCGGCCCGCCCCGATGCTGCTGTCCACCAGTGTCGTAGCCATGGTTCCATCCTGACACTCGCCGGTCAGCTCGTTGTATGTGCTGTAATGCGCTGCATCAGCGGGAATGCACAGGGCCAGCGGCTGGCCGTTCACGAAAAAGCGAAACGCATCGCCTATGGCCGTTACACGCAGATGATTCAAAGCCCCGATACCCTGGCTCACCAGCGGTGAGGGAATCCACGTGCTCAGCTCGCGCTGCACACCGTCCACCTCGCGCACAACACGGTAATAGCCGTCGCTGCTCACCAAAAACAGATAATAGTTGCGCGGGTCGCGCAGGCGAAAAACCACACCAAAACCGTTGTTCAGCGGGCCGTCCAGCGCCTGCGCCTGCACAGTTAGATCGAAATCGCCAAAGTACGGGGCCGCAGCGGAAAACGGCAGGCTGTTCTCCGCGCCGGCCTCCAGGACGAGCATGCCGTTCTCCACTTGCGCCGACAGCCGGCCTTCGTACAAATCCCAGTCGTCCAGAAAAGCGTCAAACGTCGCAGCGTAAAGAACTGCTCCCGGCTCTGATGGTATAACGTAATGCCAATCTGCTGCCAAGCGATCTAGGCTGTGGAGCGCCAGCGCCAACGCGGTCAGACCTGCCAAAATCAAAACTCTGCGCAACAGCAACGGCTTTCAACTCGCGTGCTACCGGCGAAATTCTAGCATCAGCGCGCGGGGGCGTAAACGTTTAGTTGGCGGCGCGGCTGATACGGCGATGCACCTGCCGCAAGCTCCAGCGCCGCAGCACAGTGTGGAAACCGACAACAGCAGACGCTATCACCAGGCTGAACCCGAACAGAAAGGCTGAGGCCACCAGCGTGTCGGTACTGAACACAGCAACCGAAAACAGCATCCCATACATGGCGGCCAGCAGCGCCGACATGATAACCGTCTGCGCCAGCCACACTGCTGCTAGTGCCGCCCCACCGGCCAGCACTGCAAGCGATCTGTCCAAGGCGTACGATGAAATCACCAGGCCGAGGGCCGTCATTGCCCGCACCCTCCAAACCGGTTCGAGCACATATACCGCCATAAACACCCCAACACTCATCAATATCAGCGGAGCAGCAGGCAGTTCCTCGCGCAGAAACAGCGGAACGCCGTTGAGCACATATGACAGCCCGAACACGTTCACGATGAACAGGCCAGCAGTAGCGGCGCGCAGCCCAACCACTACCGCCAGAGCGCGCCACACGCGCAGCTGAGCGGCTGCGTGCTTGCCTGTCACGATGCTGGATTCACGCAGCGGCGTCAGGCGGAGCAGCTCCCAGCGGCGGGCGCTCACGTCGTTGCTGATGCCAGGCAGTCCCGCTCGCACTGCCAGCATATCGAGCAGCAGCGCGCTGCCCAGCGCCAGCATCATCAGCCAGAAAATAACGTTGCTGCTGGCCCGGTAGATATACTGTGGCTGCGCAGCGCTGTAGCCCGCGGCGCTCAGCCACCACAGGAGCAGCCAGGCTGCGATTGAGACAGCCGCGGCGCCGGCCTGGGCGCGCCGGCTGGCGCGCTGCAAGCTGACCTGCGACCAGGCCGGCGAGTGACGGCCGATGTCGCGCTCAAACACGGGGTTGCCCGCTGCCACGTCGAACGGCGTGCGCTGCAGCTGCCGAAGCGCAGCAATCATTTGCCCGTCACCTCCCGAACCTATTCACCCAGCAGCCGCGTCAAGAGGCGCTGTGCCACGGCGCTAAACGGCGACTCCTGTGCGGCAGCCCGTCTCAGCAGAGCCGCTGCTTCCATGCGATCGTCACGCAGAGCCAGCACGATCTCGGCCTTGTAGTACAGCGCGCGGGCGTTGTCAGCATCCTGCTCCAACACCGAATCAAGCTCCGCCAGCGCCGCTTCAGACTCGCCAATGAGATGATGTTTCCAGGCGTTCTCGGCGCGCACGTCTGGATCGTCGGTCAGCAGCGCGCTGGCTGCTGGCGGGCTGTAGCCTGTCTCAGCATAGAACAGAGCCAGCGCTTCTTGATAGGCGCGGTCGCCGTCTGAGGCGCTCACCGCCATACCAAGCCAGCGGGCGGCGTTCGCTAGGTCTCCGATCAACCGGTAAGCGCTGCCCAGTTCAGCGTAATACACTGGGCTGCTGGGGTCAAGCACTGCGGCACGGGCCAGCGCTTCGCGGCTGGCTTCAAGATCGCCCGCTGCGCGCAGGTAAAGGCCGTGCGCATACTGCGCTAGCGCGCTGTTCGGCCCCAGCAAAGCCGCTTGTTCAGCCCAACGTTTCGCGTCTTTGCCCTGGCGCAGTCGCGCTAGGGCCGCATACGCCAGAGCATCGGCGTAGGGCGCGGCCTCGGCGGCCGCTTGGCGGAAAGCCAGCTCAGCGTGGCTCCACAACCCAGCCGCAAGCAGCGCCCGCCCGGCGCGCATACCGGGATATATGCCAGTGTCTGCTGCCAGCGCCTCCTGAAGCGCACTCACGGCCGGTGAATTGATCCCCCCTTCTGCCGCGGCTGCCAGATGCGCGCGCGCAGCATCAGGGTCATAGGCCGCGCGCATCAAGCCAAGCTGGTAATGCGCCCAGGGATCGCCAGGCGCGGCATCAAGCAGCTTGAGCAGAGCATCTGCCGCCGCGGGCCAGCGGGCCAGCGCGATATTCGCCTGAGCCACCTGGCGCAGCAGCGAGCGATCGTCCGGCTGCGCCGCGGCTGCCGCCTGCCAATATGGCAGCGCCTGTGTTTCGCTGCCTGCTTCTAGCCACAGGTCTCCCGCCAATCGCAGCAGATCAGGCGACCAGCCAGCACGTGCAGCCTCGGCTTCTACGTAATACAGCGCCTGCATCACCCGGCCAGCGCGTCGGTTGGCGCTGGCCAGCGCACGATAGTCCGTTTCGACAGCCTGCGCCAGGGCCGCACCAGCCGCCGCCGCGAGAATCAAAAAGAGCAGGGCCGCTGGCGGCACTGCCCGTGCAAGGCGCATTCGCCTCATGAGACGACGCTGCCCAGCGCGCTGGTGACGACGCGCTCCACCTCATCGGCGGTGAAGGGCTTGATCAAGTAATCGTGGACGTTCTGCAGCTTGCCCACCAGCCGGTTAGCTGGATCACCGTATGCCGTGATCACAACGACAGCCGGCAGATTGGTTTCGCCGTATCGTTCCTTGATATCATCCAGCAGTTTCCAGCCCATCATGTCAGGCAGGCCGATATCCAGCAGAACGACATCCGGTTTCATGAGCTGAAAGCGCTCCAGCGCCTTGTTGCCGTGCGTTTCATGAGCAGTGACGATGTCGAGCCGCTGAAGCGTCGCCTCAATGATTTCTGCTAGCTCGGTGCTGTCTTCCACAATCAGCACCGCGGGAGCGTGCGTCCAGACAGGCGCCTGCGGAGCGGGCATCGTTTTGGCCTCAGCGGTTGTCCGTGAAGCATCCTGTGTGTCGTTTCTGTCAACGCCTTCGCGTGTGGGGATAATCGCTGCTGCTACCATGCCTGTCTCCGCTGCTGGCGCACCGCTGTCGGTCGAAATGCGCACCGCTGGAACTGTCGTTGTGACTACAGGGCTGGCAGCTTCACGGGCATCGCTGCCGCTCTGCGCTCCCTCAGCACGCTCGCTGCTGAATTGGGGTAAGCCAGTCGCCACTGCGGTCATTCGCTTCCCCCATCCGAACGCTGACAAACACCCGGACTTCGTCTATGATTATAACATAACCTTGCGCCAGCAGTTGACGGTTGCCAGTTTTTTCGTTTATTTTTTATGTCGCGCACACTGTTATCTGTATCCCAGCGTCTTGTCCACTGCGCCCGCCTGACGCTGGCACATCACGGTGACTGCGGGCTGCTGGGCATAGCGCCAGGGCCGGTTGTTTATGTGGAGGAATTCTATGGGGAAGACGGCTGGCTGGCGCAGCGCGCGCTGCACCTGGATGGCGCCGTAACTGCCGAGATGGACGAGGCATACGGCGCGCGAGCCGGCGCGCCGCCGCTGGAGCTGCCTGCCGATTTGATCAGGCCGGCCAGCGTAAACCACACGCGGAGCTTAAACTTCAGCGGCCCGCGCTGGCGCGGCATGCGCGCTGAGGAACGGATTGACGACATGGTTTTCCCGCTGCCCGTGGCCGCGAAGATAGCCCTTGCACAGCGCGTGCAGCTTGATGTGCCACCGCCGCTGCTGCTGGGGATCGCTGAAAGCCGGGCGCTGGCGGAAACGCCCCTAGCACCGGATTGTTGGCTGGTCTGCCGCAGGCTGCGCCTAGCCTATGCGCTGCCCCAACCGCGCCGCGCAGACGACGGCGCGTTATACGATTACGATTCCTGCGTGCTGCATCTCGCTCACTTCTGGACACCAGATGACGGTGGTGAGCTGCTGACAGACGCGGCGCTGGCCGGTTTGCCCGGCGCTGACCTGCGCCGTCCGCTCGACTGCCTGGCTGCCTACGGCTATGTCTTGGTGGCAGACGGCGGCGCGCCAGACCAGCTCGCAGCGCTGCACGTCTGGCGTCTGCTGCCGCCCAAGTAACAAGGCCTGAAGCGATGCGTTTCTTGCACCTCTTGCTATTTGCTGTCGGGCTGGCCTGGCCAGCGCGCTTCAGCGAGCTGCCGCCACCCCGGCCAGTTGTTCAGGTCTGCCCCGGAGTCGGTGTGGCGCCGCGCGGCCCGCAGTTCTCGCCTGGGGGCATTATCCTCACGTCATTCGACCGCAGCGCCATCTGGGTCTACAACATTGACCGCAACACGCGCTACCCGCTGCCAGAAACCCGCCCGTGCGGCAGCAACTGTCGCCTCGCACCTGATGCCCGTTGGGTTACATATGTGGACCCGCAGACAGCAGCTATCGGCAAAATGCGCCTCGACGGCACACAACGCACCGCTCTCTCCAACTACGCCAGCGATATCCAATGGTGGTCTCCCGACACCTTCCTCATCTGGACGCCCGGTCACAGCGCCTACCTTCAGCCAGAAGGCAGTCAGACGCGCGACTATCTTGATGTAACCGGTATCGTGTCCCTTCAGCCTGGCGGGCGCTGGGGCCTGGAAATCAGGCACGAAGGCGACCACTTCGCGCGCGCTTTGGTCAACCTCGAGACGCGCGGCCTGCAGGGAGTGGCTGAAGAGCGCGTTCCGCTCGGCCTGGATTTGCCCTTTTTCAATGCCGCAGCCTGGTCGCCTGATGGCAGTTTGTTCGCATTTGTTGCGCCTGGCCCGTTCGACAGCCGGATGGGCACTGCTGGGGGCGAGATTTTTACCATTGCGCCAGGCAGCGCCGCGCCAGTGCAAACCACCAATCTGCAGGCCGTCTACGGCCCAGTGCGCGTCAACGGGCGCAGCGGCACTGAGTTAAGCTGGTCACCCGACTCCACACGCATCGCTTTCTGGGTGATCGCGCTGACCGGCCCCAACCCAGAGACCGACACCGGCAGCGCGCTTATTCACATCTTAGACCTCGTCACTGGCGATGTGCGCGCCTTCTGCGATTTCGCTACTGCCGATCACACTCCAGACCCACCCCGTCTGCTGTGGTCGCCTGACGGTACGCACCTGGCCTTTGGCGCTAATGTACCGGGCGATGAGAAGGGCTACTTGTTGTTAGCCCTCAACACCGAAACTGGCGCATTTACAGAGCTGAGCGAGGGCATCTTTCCTGCTCTAGGCCACGCCAACCCCATTGCCTGGGGACTGCCCCCTGGCTAACGAGCCTACAAGAAAAAAGTAGGAGCACGGCGAACCGTGCCCCTGCGGTTAAGCGAGCCGTGCGGCTGAATGTCAGTCGCCCGATACCATTTCAGCCGTGATCATCGGCTGCGCATCCTCAACCACTTCCTGCCGGTCGCTGCGCCGCACCGACCACACAATCAGCACAAGGCCAACAATGGCTACGATCAGCACTGGTATGGTGGCCTCAGGCGTCTGCGTCTGCACGACGATCGGCGCCATGATCAGCGCGACCAGGTTCATGACCTTAATCATTGGGTTCAGCGCGGGGCCGGCGGTGTCCTTCAGCGGATCGCCAACCGTGTCACCTACGACGCTGGCTTTGTGATTCTCTGTCCCTTTGCCGCCGAAGTTGCCGTCCTCGATGTACTTCTTAGCGTTGTCCCACGCCCCGCCGGCGTTGGCCATAAAGACCGCCAGCAGCTGGCCAGATAGAATCACGCCAGCCAGGAAGCCGCCCAATGCCTGCTCTTTCAGCAGCAGGCCGACGACAATCGGCGCAAGGATAGCGATCAAGCCGAGCGGGATCAGCTCGCGCTGGGCCGAGCGCGTCGAGATGGTAACAGCCTGGGCGTAGTCCGGCGTCCGCTGGCCGCTGGCGATCTCCGGAATGCGCAGCTGGCGCCGCACCTCGGCCATGATGTAACCAGCGGCGCGGTTCACCGCTTTAATGAGCAGGCCGCCGAACAGCAGCGGCAGTGCGCCGCCGATCAGCAGGCCAACGAATACAATTGGATCGGCCAGGTTGATCGAGCGCGTGAAGCTCTCCAGGCGTTCTACCGGGATTACCCGTTCAATGTCTATGAAGAACGCGCCGAACAGCGACACAGCGGCAATCACCGCCGAGCCGATGGCAATGCCCTTGGTGATGGCCTTCGTCGTATTGCCGGCGGCGTCCAGGTCGGCGAGAATCTGGCGCGCCTCGGGCGTGAAGTCCTGCTCGCCGGCCAGCTCGGCGATGCCGTTGGCGTTGTCCGAAATCGGGCCGAAGGTATCCATGCTGACGTTGTTGCCAGTGTGCGAGAGCATGCCCACACCGATCAGCGACACGCCGAACAGCACGTAGCCAAAGAGCTGATCGCCCGGAACCGGGTTGCCATCCGGGCCGAGCGGCACGCGCATGCTGATGAGGAACAGCGCGGCCACCATTGTCCACAGCGCCAGGAAAATGCCGCCCACCACGTCTTTGCGCATGAAGCCGCGCACGATCCAGACAAGCGACACCACCACACCGATGATAAACACAGGCAGGTGTAGGTCAGCGGGGAAATTGACATTGTAGACCAGAATAGAGGCCAGAATGCTGGCAACGATTACCAGCACCGACCACACACTGGACAGATACCCCAGCGAAAGCCCTTCGAGGATGACCAGTGCCGGGCCGAACGCCGTCGCCCGCGCGATGTTGCGCACGCGTGGGCTGTTCGCGCTGGTCGCCAGCGACGTGAGCGGGTTAAACGTCACGGCCAGCGCCACGCCAACTGCCACCAGCGATCCCAACGACAGGTGCGACAGCATACCGCCCTGCGGGTCCATCGCGCCAGCGTAGAACACCGCCAGCAGGAATGTCGAGACGATGGTAATCGTGCTCGAAAGCTCGTAGCTCTTGTACATCGCCTCTTCGGCGTCATCCACGTTCCACAGCGACACCGCGTACGTGCCAACAATCGAACTGACCACGCCAATGCCACGCACCAGCAGCGGCAGCACAATCCAGAACAGCTGGCCGGTGAGCGCGGTCAGGGCCAGGCCCAAGATCAGGCTGGAGACAATCGTTACCTCGTAAGACTCGAAGATGTCGGCGGCCATGCCGGCGCAGTCGCCCACGTTGTCGCCCACCAGGTCGGCAATCACAGCGGCGTTGCGGGGATCGTCCTCCTCCATGCCCGCCTCGACCTTGCCCACCAGGTCCGCGCCAACGTCAGCGGCCTTCGTGTAGATGCCGCCGCCAACGCGCATAAACAGGGCCAGCAGCGTGCCGCCAAAGCCAAAGCCCAGCAGCACATCGGGTGCAGCCTTGCCGAAGATAATAAAGATCAAAGTTCCACCCAACAGCCCCAGGCCGTCGGTCAGCATGCCGGTGATCGTGCCGGAGCGATAGGCGATTTTCAGAGACTGCTTGAAGCTGGTTCGCGAGGCGGCCGCTACACGAACGTTGCCCTGAACGGCCATGTTCATGCCGATGAAACCAACTGCAGCCGAGAACGACGCGCCCATTGCAAATGCCACTGCCCGGCCAATCGCTACGCCCGTAACAGCAGCATCGCAGGTAACCAGCGCAGGGTCAGCGGCTGTACGCTCCGGGTTAAACTCCGGGAAGCCGGCGCTGATGGCGATCTGTTTGGCGGTGAGGCCTTCCTCGAGGGATAGCAGCACCTCCTCGGCTGTCAGATCAGTGTTCTCAGCAATGACCTGGGCATAGGCATTATCCACCGCCGCTGGGCAGAACAGTTCGTTCGCCTCGCCGGTGGGCCGTACCAGTGCCACACTGAGGAACATGGCAACGGTGAGAATGACGATGAGAACAGCAATGGTCCGCAGTTGAGTGCGCAGATAGGCGTTCGCGCCATCCCGGATGAAACCCCAGATGCGCTGCATTGCCTGGCTGCCCTTGTCAGCGGCAAAGGTCTGGCGCGCTAACCAATAGGCGTAGATTAGCGCGATGAAGGCGGTAGCAAGCACGATTAAAATCATAACTTGCTCAAACGGTTGGATACCTTGCATGGCTTGCATAGCGTACTTCCCTCTAAGTAGTCAACCACATCTGCCCCGTCCGGGCACACGGGGGCGTGGGGACGGGGCTGAAGTCACAAGCCGGGTGAGTTTTCCCTTTGCGTATTGTATGCGAGAGGCTAGAGCGCCGTACAATTCCAAATGACATAGAAATTGGTGTACGTTTGTCAACCGGATGGCCCAAGCTAAAGCGCAGCCTGTATAATGCACTGCTGCCGGATTCAGTAAGGGCGCAGACGTAAGGACTCCCACGTGACGAAACAAAGGGCTGCGGCCTGGCTTGTTCATCTGTACACGGCCAGCGGCGGCGTTCTCGGTATGTTGGCCCTGCTGGCAGCAGCCGATTCCGACTTCCGCACGGCGTTTCTGCTGCTGGCAGCTGCGGCTGTCATTGACGCTACTGACGGCATGCTGGCGCGCCATGTGCGCGTCACCGAAGCGCTGCCGAACTTCGACGGCGCCATGGTTGACAACGTGATAGATTTCTTCACTTACATCTGGGTGCCGGTGTTCATCATTGACCGCGCTGGCCTGCTGCCCCATCCGCTTCTCGTTGTTGTGCCTATCCTGGCTGGGCTGTATGCCTATGGACAGGCCAACATGAAAACCCCTGACGGCTTCTTCCTCGGCTTCCCCAGCCACTGGAACGTTGTCGCGCTTTATCTATACTGGCTGCAGCCTGGTCCGCTGTTGACAACCCTGGCGCTGGTTGTGCCCGGCACACTGACGTTCGTGCCTACCCGCTACCTCTACCCCAGCAAGAGCAGGCCGCTGCGCGTGCCCACCTTCGTGCTCGGCGCAGTGTGGACCGCGCTGGTTCTTCTGCTGCTGCTGCAGCCTGCGCCAGATATGCGGCTGGTGTGGCTCAGTCTGCTCTACCCGCTCTACTATCTTCTGGGCAGTTTCTATGTTGACTGGCGCGTGCGCCGTCAGGCTTCCGCCTGACTCTCAGCGCACATTCCCTTGCGGAACCGCCGCTTGCTGGTGGTGTATAATGACCGCGTTTGTGATTGGAGACGCCGCTGTGACCAACACCCTCGACCCCAAAAGCATCCCCATCGTGCATGACAGCGCCGCCGGCTGGCAGCCAGACCCGCAGCACCCGCGCCGCCGCCCGCCCTGGATCAAGGTGCGCGCCCCAGGCGGCGAAACCTATGCCCGTGTCCACGAGCTGGTGCGCCAGAAAACCCTCAACACCGTTTGCGAGGAGGCCTTGTGTCCCAACCTGGGCGAGTGCTGGGGGCGCGGCACGGCTACCTTTCTGATGATGGGCGACACCTGCACCCGTTCCTGTGGCTTCTGCGACATCAAAACCGGGCGGCCCAGCCCGCTCGACTGGGCCGAGCCGAACCGCATCGCCGAAACCGTCCGCGCGATGAACTTGAGGCACGTCGTTATCACCAGCGTGAACCGCGACGAGCGCGCTGACGGCGGCGCGCCGATCTTCGCCATGGTCATCCGGCGCATTCGCCAGCTTCAGCCAGGGTGCAGCATCGAGGTTCTAATCCCCGATTTCAAAGGCAGCCGCGATGCTCTCAAGATCGTCATGGACGCGCAGCCGGAAATCCTGAACCACAATGTCGAGACCGTGCCGCGCCTGTTTAAACGGGTGCAGCCTCAGGATCGCTACGAGTGGGCCATGGCTGTTCTCGAAACAGCCAAACAGATGGACCCTCTGGTGCTGACCAAAAGCGGGATCATGCTCGGCCTGGGCGAAACTCTCGATGAAGTGCTGGCCGTCATGCGCGATCTGGCGGCGCGCGGTGTTGACATCCTGACGATTGGCCAGTACTTGCAGCCCAGCCGGCGGCATCTGCCGGTTGAGCGCTTCTGGCTGCCAGACGAGTTCGAACAGCTCAAGCGCGCTGGCCTCGAAATGGGGTTCAAGTGGGTGGAGAGCGGCCCGCTGGTGCGCAGCAGCTACCGCGCCGACGAACAGGTGCGCGAGCTGTCCAGGCTCAACTACATTCACTTGCGCCAGGAGTCTGCCGCCAACCAGCCTACTTAAGCCGCTTCATGATTTCCTGGTAAGCTTCGTTAATGCGCTGCATGCGCAGCGTGGCGTCCGGCGATGGGTCACGGTCTGGATGGTTCTGCTGCGCTTTCTCCCGATAGGCTCGTTTGACTGCGTCTTGTGATGCGTCACACGGCAGTTCGAGCACATCGTAATACGGCTGCAGCGGGTTGGGGCGCACAGCGTGGAAAGCGCAGTCGTCCACGTTGTAATAGCGCCGGTCGAAGTTGGCTATCCCGCACACGCCGTCCAACGCTTCGGAGTGCACCAGCGTGTAGTCGCAGCTTAGATCGGCCAGGTCCACCGGTGCGCCGTGAACCACCCTGCCCCCGTCCTCGATAAACACTGGAAATACGGTGACAGATGCGCCGCGGCTGCGGTAGGCATAGACCTTGCCGCCATAGATATCGGCCAGCAGCTTGAGCGGGCCGTCCCGGCTATCAGTTCGCGCACCGCTTGGGGGCAGCGCGTCCTGCGCCACAATGACTAGTGTGTGCATGCTGGCAAAGGTGTTGCGCTCAAACCAGGTCTTAAGAGTCGCCGCTGGAGGTATGTCATCCTCCACATAGATGACAACCTTTTCGCCCAGCCGCATTCGCACGCGCAGGGAGATATCCTCGGCCAGCCGCACCGACTTCACGGCTTTGGCGCGCGGCAGGTGGCTAAGAAGATACTCAAGGGCTGCTGACCTGTTCATGGCCTCTATTTTAACACACAGCCAAACAGCACAGGTTAAATGTTATGAGAGGAAACCATCGGCAGCAGGCTGCCAAGTGGTTGTTATAGAGTTAACACCAGCCAGCGCGCCCTGTGCTCAGTAGGGCGCTGTAGGCTGCTCAGCTTTCGATGATTTTGTCGTCAATGAGCTGCTGCTGCACCTTCTGGCCGCGTGGATCGAAACTGAAATGCTGGCCATAGAGCTGGAATTCCATATCTTGCATTGAACGACCAGCGCGGTTCTTCTCCACCGTGAACACAACCCAGTCGCGGTACTGGCGCGCTGTGTATGGGTTAAAGGCAACGTGATCCTTCGACAGAATCTGGTACTTGTTGTTCATGATAATAGCGATGTCAGATTCGTAGTCGAGGGCGCTGCTGCCGCGCAGGTGGAAGAGGTGGATGCGCTTGCTCTTAAGCCCTTCCCGGTCAGCCGCTACAATCGCCCACACGGGCACGTCCAGCGACAGCGCAATGTCTTTTAGACCTTCTACGATGATTGTCACCTTGTCGTTTTCGTCGCGCGGGCGCTCCGGGTGCACAGCGATCTTCTGCAGGTAGTCCACGAAAACGGTGACGTTCCCGTTCGTGACTTCAGTCAGACGCGCCGTCATCTCCTTAATAGCGCGCAGCGTGGTCACCGCAGGGCTGGCCTTGACTAGGATCATGCGGTCGGCGTAGCGCGCCATCCGCGCCAAGGCCGGAGCGGTCTTGGGGTTTTCGCGAAGAATGGCTTGCAGCGAACCAGAGCCGCCGTCCCGTCCCATAAACTCCTTGGCCCGCTGGGCCACAATGATCTGGTATAGGTCGCGCAGTTTGATCCCGCGGTTGAGGTCAATCTCCGGCGGGTTCACGCTCTCCATGCACAGCAGGCGGTGCATTAAGTGTGTCTCGGTGTGCTCGTATGAGAGGTAGAACGCGAACTGATCCGGCCGCATCGCAATGTTGCGGGCGATCTGCATCGTCGCGATCGTCTTGCCAATGCCCTGCGCTCCACCCAGCAGAATCAGCTCAGTCTTGCGCAAACCACCCCCGATAAAACCGTCGAGCGGATCAAACCCCGTTGGCAGCGGCACATAATCTACCAGGTCACCGCGCACAACGCGCTCATTGGCTTCATTCATGACCTGTGTGAGCGTGCGCGGCATGTGCGCGCCGCCGCGCCCAGAGGCCGGGCGGGCCTGCTGTGCTGCTGCAGGCGGCTGGGGCTTATTCCCCTCAGCAGCATCAGGTTCGTAATCTGGAAGTTCATCTGTGAACCGTCGTGTCGACATACCCGCCCTCAGCCCGAAAACGAGCGTGAAAACCCCATTCCGCTAAACTCAATCATACTAACACTAAATAAACGGCGCAATTAGAAGATGGTTTGGGAACATAAAGCATGCATAACGTTTCTGGGTTCCTGTGTTACGAACATTACTCGAATTTTAAGGCACAACAGCAGCGGCAACGATTTCTCAAGTATCTGCTCATTCATGGTTCATTCACAAACAGCTAACTTCTATGTTAAAATGATTCAGTGTCCTTAACCGTCTGCGAGGTAATAATTGTAATTAAGAGTCTGAGCGAGCGCGGTTACCTGCAGCAGGAGGCAAAAGGTAAAACGTGATACAGGAACTTGTCAACCGGGCCGACCAGCGCGGCTACCTCACCCTTGATGACGTTCTTGAAGTACTTGACGAAGACGGAGACGACATTGCCTCAATCGAGACGGTGCTGTACGAATTAGACGAGCTTGGCATAGAAATCCGCCAGGAGAGTGAAACGGCCAGCGGCATTGGCCCCGCTGACGACCAGGACATCGAGTTCGAGCCAGAAGAAATCCCCCAGGACCCCGGTATAGGCGATATCAACGCCGTCTCGGCGGACGATCCGGTGGGCCTGTATTTCCGCCAGATGGCCCAGGAACCGCTGCTCACCGCTCAGGAAGAAATCGAACTGGCCAAACGCATCGAGATTGGCAAGGAAGCCCGCGAGTGCCTGATGCGCCTCGATGCGCATGAGGTGTACGGCGAAGCCGGCATCCTGCATCTGCAGCGCCTGGTTATGGACGGTCAAGCCGCGCGCGAGCACCTAGGCCGCGCCAACACCCGCCTGGTTGTGAGCATCGCAAAGCGCTACATGGGCCAAGGCTTGCCTTTCCCGGATCTGATTCAGGAAGGTAACGTCGGCCTGATGCGCGCGGTGGACAAGTACGACTACAAGCGCGGCAACCGCTTCAGCACCTATGCCACCTGGTGGATTCGCCAGGCGATTACGCGAGCGCTGGCGCAGAAGACCCGTACCATCCGCATTCCGCTGCATATGACCGAGCGCATCCGCCAGATGTACCGCACAGCTCAGGCGCTGGAGCAAAACCTGGGCAGGCGCCCCACTCCGGAGGAGATCGCCTTCGAGATGGACCTGCCCACCGAGACCGTTCGCGGCATGATGGACGCCAGCCAGCACGCCATCGCGCTGGAACGCCCCGTAGGCGATGACGGTGACAGCGAGTTTGGCGATTTTATTGAAGACCAGGACTCGCCCAGCCCAGTAGAGGCCGCCACCCAACACCTGCTCCAGGAAACCATCGAAGAAGTGTTGAGCGAACTTACCCCGCGCCAGAGCCATATCCTGCGCCTGCGCTTCGGCCTGGGCGGGGGCGAGCCGCACACGCTGGAAGAGATCGCCAACAAGTTCGGCCTCAGCCGCGAGCGCATCCGCCAGCTCGAAAAAGAGGCGCTGCGCCGCCTGCGCCACCCGCGCCTGGCGCACAATCTGCGCGACTATCTGGGATGAGCCGTCTTCATCAGTCTGATTTAACCGCAGCCGGGCTTGAAGCCCGGCTTTTTCGTGCCGGTTTGTAACATTTGTGGCTTCTTGACTGTACAACCTGCCCAAACCTATAATGAGTTTAACGCTGCATTGGGCCAGAAAAGGATTCTCCCATGGCGCAAACTAAACCCAAATTCGCCTTCTTCAAGGGGCGCATTGTCCCATTCGAGCAAGCAACTGTTAGTGTTATGACGCACGCGCTGAACTACGGAACCGGTGTGTTCGGCGGGCTGCGCGGCTACTGGAACGCCGATGAAGAACAGCTCTTCGTCTTTCGACCGCTCGATCACTTCGAGCGTTTCCTGCAGTCCGCTGCGCTGCTGCGCATGACGTTCGACTACACGCCCGAAGACCTGCTCAGCTTTCTGCGCGATCTGCTGCAGGCCGAACGCTACCGCGAGAACTGCTACATTCGCCCTCTGGCCTACAAATCGTCAGAAGCCATCGGCGTCCGCCTGCACGACCTCGAGGCCGACATCACGATCTTCGCCCTGCCCTTTGGCAGCTATCTCAAAGACGACGACGAAGGCTCGCACGTTTGCTTCTCGGCCTGGCGACGAATTGACGACAACGCCATTCCGGCTCGGGGGAAAATTGTCGGCGCATATGCCAACTCTGCCTTCATTAAGACAGACGCTATGCTGGCTGGTTACGACGAGGCGCTGGTGCTGAACGACGACGGCCACGTTTCCGAAGCCAGCGCGGCCAACCTGTTCATCGTGCGCAAAGGCACAGCCATCACCCCGCCGGTCACGGACAACATTCTGGAAGGCATCGTGCGGCGGTCGCTGATCCACTTCATGCGCGAGGACCTGGACATCGAAGTTGTCGAACGCCAAATTGACCGCACGGAAGTTTACATCGCGGACGAAATCTTCCTGTGTGGCACCGGCGTGCAGCTCACACCTGTGACTCGCGTCGAACACCGTGTGATCGGCAGCGGGCGCATCGGCCCGATAACAGCGCGCGTGCGCGACATGTTCTTCAAAGTTGTCACCGGCCGCGCCGAGAAATACCGCGACTGGGTGGCGCCCATGTACGACACCGAGCATGTGCGCCCGCTGTGACCGCCGACACAGCCAGCGGCGTTTCAGATAAAACAAGAAGGGTTATTAAAAATGCTGAGCCGTGTGCTTGTTCCGCTAGATGGTTCTGAGCTGGCCGAAAAAGCCCTGCCCGAAGCCCAGAAGATCACCAAACCAGGCGGTGAAATCATTCTGCTCACTGCGGTAGACCCGCCTGAATACCTCTCGTACAGCCTGTATGGAACACAGCCAGTGCCTCCGCAGCCGGTTGGGGCTGGCGAGCTGGACTTTATAGCTGTCTCCAGGGATATGGCTGTCCAATCGGAAGCCTACCTGAAGCGGCTGGCCGCTGAACTCGAACAGGTTGGTTTTCAGGCGCGCCCGCTGATAGAGGTGGGCGCGCCCGCAGAAGTAATCATCAAAACGGCTCAGGCGCAGCGGGCAGAAGCGGTGGTAATGTGCACGCACGGCCGCTCTGGCCTCAGCCGATGGATTCTAGGCAGCGTCACCAACAAGGTGTTGAGCGCGGCCCCCTGCCCTGTGTTCGTGATTCCCCCACAGCGTGATCAGACGTGAAGGGTGGCGCTGGCGGCTCTATAGTACCTGCTAGGGCCGCCAGCACAGGCTAGCCCTCTTTCAGCGCGTCCGGGTCCTCTGTCAGGCCGCCGCCGCGCACTGTGGCGCCAATGACCAGCGCCGCGCTGATCAGCACCAAGTTCTTAACAATGTACTGCCCTTCCAGCGTAAGGGCGAATGGAAACTGGGTGAACACGAGGTCTGGCCGCAGCAGCACCGGCGACACCGTGCCCGGCATCTGCAGCATGAGCAGCAGGATAGTCACGCGCATGAAGCGGCCAGTGATGAAACCGAGGCCGATGGCCATTTCCCAAACCGCGAGGAACGGAATGAACAGGTTCATAGGCAGAAATGTCAGCGTCTCTCGGATTAACCCTTCAGCCGGGCTAACACCGGGAAACAGCTTGAGCGCGCCGAACCAGAAGAACACCACGCCCAGCGACACGCGCAGCAGCGTAATGCCGTGCGTGGCCATCAAGTGGGTTATCCGACGGTCTATGCGGTCGAAACGCTCGCCGAAAGCTCCACCCATAGGCGGCTGGCCCCGCAGCTTAGTTGTCATGTCACACCTCCGAGACATGTGATATTTTTCTCACACATGTGATAATTATAACAATACACCTTGCTGCCGCGCCTTAGAAGCTGATAAACGACCAACGCGCAACCCGACGCCGGCTGCTGCGTAAATGCTGTCGAGTTTTGCTGCGCCCAAGTCAACCCATACGGAGCTGTTTATGTCTCACCTCACCCCGGTCATTCGCGTCACCGCGCTCACTCGAGAACTGCCGATGGGCAAAATCACCGTTCACGCCTTGCGCGGTGTGGACCTGACAGTCTACCCCGGTGAGATGGTGAGCATTGTCGGCCCGTCCGGCAGCGGCAAGAGCACGCTGCTGGGGCTGATCGGCGGCCTGGACTCGCCGACGCACGGCACGATTGAGATTGACGGCGTGGATATCACGCGCATGAACGAAGACCGCCTGACAGAAATCCGCAACGAGAAAATCGGTTTCATCTTTCAGTTTTTCAATCTCATCCCAACTCTGACAGCTCTCGAAAACGTGGCCCTGCCAATTCAGTTTGCCCGCAAGCCCCGCTTTCGCCCGGAGGCGCGCGCCAGAGAACTGCTCGAAATGCTGGGCGTTGGCGACCGGCTCCATCACCGTCCGGCTGAGCTGTCAGGCGGCCAGCAGCAGCGCGTGGCCATTGCCCGCGCCCTGGCCAACAACCCGCCCCTGATCCTGGCCGACGAACCAACCGGCAATCTGGACAGCGAATCTGGTCAGCTTGTTCTGGACGCTCTCAAGCGCATTCAGCGCGAAGCCGGCACAACCGTGGTGATCGTCACCCACGACCCAGATATCGCCCAAGTCACCGATCGCACGGTGCGGCTGGTTGACGGACGCATTGTGCACGATGGCATGCCGGAGGCCAGCACAGCCCGCGCCTGTTAGTCTTTGTTAACCTGCCTCTCCCCAACCGTTGTTGTGCTAGAATACAGGCATCAGGCGATTCTGTACGCGGGATTACAATGATGCGGGCGGATTTTGCTCTTGACTATGATGTACTGACTGTACAGCACACGCAGAAGCTTTATCTGCTGGCGCGCCTCACAGCCGGCCCCGCCCCCGATTCCCGCCTGCGCCGCCCCCTCAACCTGAGCGTCGTCATTGACCGCAGCGGCTCGATGTCGGGCGAAAAACTCAATTACACGCGCCAGGCGGCTCAGTTCTTAGTGCAGAACCTCAGCGCGCGCGACACGCTCTCGATCGTGCTGTACAACGAAAACGTTGAAACCCTCGTGCTCCCAGAACCGGTGCGCCATAAAGACGCCATTGTCCAGCGCATTGAAGCGGTGAAAGCTGGCGGCACAACTAATCTCAGCGGCGGCTGGCTTGAAGGCTGCAACAATGTAGCGCGCAACCTGAACGCCGACTGTCTCAACCGCGTGATCCTGATGTCAGATGGGCTGGCCAACCGCGGTATCACCGATTGCGAAAGGTTGGTCGCCCTGGCGCGCCAGAAGTTTGAGGCTGGCGTCAGCACGACCACGATGGGCCTGGGCGCGGATTTCAACGAGGACCTGCTTGTCGCCATGGCCAACGCGGGCGGCGGCGCGTTTTACTTCATCGAAAGCCCGGAAGTCGCGCCGTTGATCTTCCAGGAAGAGCTGCGTGGGCTGCTCAGCGTGGTTGGTCAGAACCTCGTCATCAGCATGGAACTGTCGCCTTACGTCTCTAGCGTGAACCAGCTCAACGCTTACCCGTCCGCCAGCAGCTCGGAGCGCGTGTCTTTTCGCTTGGGCGACGTGTTTGGCGAGGAGGTCAAAACGCTTGCCCTGGAGCTGACGCTAGTTGGGTTAGAGGAAGTAGGCGCTGTCCAGATCGCAACGCTGCGCTTCGAATATGACGAGCTGAGCAGCGCAGGCGCCGAACACCGCGTGCTGGAGCTGCCGGTGCTGGTTGATGTTGCTCCTGCCGGCGCCCAACCGGCGCTGCCTAACCCTGAGGTCAGCCAGACCATCCTGCTGCTCAAGGCCGCTCAGGCCCGCAGCCAGGCCGTGCGCGAGGCGGACCGCGGCAACTACGCCGGGGCTTCGCAGGTGCTGCAGCAGGCAGCCGACGCCATTGCCAATTCCGGCCTGCGCAGCAGCCTACTGAGCGATGAACAGCAGGCCCTAGCGAAAGAAGCGGCCGATCTCGCCCGCGGCGCAGAGGCCTACGATGGCTACAGCCGCAAGATGATGTCTACACAGGCAATTTATACCATGACCGACCGGCACAGCAGCACGCAGGCGATGCGTGTGCGCGAGTTCGAACGGGCAGAAAGCGGCGCGAGCGCGCCGCGCTCGGTGCGGCAGCCTGGCGTCATCCCTACCCATCTGCGCTGGAATGACAAAATCTTCCCACTGGACGGCGATCTGATCCGTATCGGGCGTGCCTCTCAAAATGAGATCATTATCAAGGCCAACGGTGTGTCGCGCTTTCACTGCCAGATTCGGCGCGACAACGGCAAACTACTCCTGGAAGACCTGGGCAGCACCAACGGCACCGTCGTTGACGGCCAGCCAATCAGCCAGCCGTATGTCCTCAGCGCTGGCGACGAAGTCTATCTGTGCAAAGAGCGTCTTACTTTTCACGCCGGCTAGCGCAGCCGGCGCGCACCCCGGAGAAAGCTCACTATGCCTGCGTCAACACCCGCCATGTACCCGGTGGAAATTGCTGGGATCAAGCGTGAACTGCGTCTTTTCGAGATCAAACCCGGCGTCCGCATCGCCATTCTCAACATCCTGGGCGACACTGAGCTGGTCACCGCAGTCAGCCAGGCGCTGGCAGAGCGGCTGGCGCCGTTCAAGCCGGATGTGTTGGTCACTGCCGAGGCGAAAAGCATCCCGCTGGCGCACGCCCTCTCTGCAGTTATGGGACTGCCCTATGTTGTGCTGCGCAAGTCCTACAAGCCTTACATGGGCGATGCCCTGCAGTCCGAAACCCTAAGCATCACCACCGGCAAGCCGCAGACCCTGTTCCTAGATGAAAAAGACCGCGAGCTGGTGCAGGGGCGGCGTGTCGCCCTTATAGACGACGTGATCTCCACCGGCAGCACCCTGCAGGGCATGCGCCTGATCATGCACAAGGCAAACGCCCAGGTTGTTGCAGAGGCAGCCATCTTCACCGAGGGCGACCGCGCCCAGTGGCACGACATTATTGCGCTGGGCCATCTGCCCATCTGGGTTGACCAGAGCTGATAAGCAAAGGCGCCAGGGTTGCCCCTGGCGCCGCTGTTTGCTTCGCTTTCAGCAGCGCGCTACTCCCACTCGTCCAGCAGCTTCTTGGTCTCCTCGTAGTGGCCGGTCTCGTCCAGCACCATGTCCTCAAGGTGCACCGAGAGGCCAATCTCACCGGCCGCGCGCGCCTGTTCGGCCCGCTCTGTGTAGCCAGCAATCGCCGTTTTCTCCGCCGCCAAGATAGCCTCCAGCATCTCGCGCGGCGAACTGGCGGGCGGCACTGCAACAGGTGTCGTCACAGGCACGCCGCCCAACGCCACGATCTTATCTGCCAGGAACTGCGCATGGGCCAGCTCGTCAGGGATTTCTGCCCGCATGAACTGCACAAGCTGCGGGCGGTGAGGCCCTTTCACCTGTGCCGAGTAGGTCGTATACATGATGACGGCCTGAAATTCGTTCGCGAGGTCTTGGTTCAGCGCGTCAATCAACGCCTGTTTGCTCATTATCATACATCTCCTGTGTGCATCTTCCGAACAGCCTAGCGCTATGATAACAGGGCGGGCTGAAACCTGCACACACGGGCCATAAGAATCGCGTTAAATCGAAGCCGTTTTCTCTATGACCAGCAGGTGTGAAAGGCCCCAGGTATCGAGCGGAGTTCCCTCCAGCGCGTGCAGCAGATCGCGGCCGAGGCGACCCAGCGCTCCCAGGCGGGCAGTTATGTTATCGTACCCGCCGTAGACGCGCCGGTGCAGTACGATTTGCACCGGACAGCCGGCGAACAGACGCCGCAGGCCGCGCACAGTATAGGCGCGCACATGCGGCGCCAGCCGGTTGCGCAGTGGGTCAGGCAGGTAATTGATCAGCGGCGTATTGCCGAAGTGGTACACCCCGCCCCAGTAATGGCCATGAGTCTCGAACGGATACCAGCGGTTGGGCGCGAAAATTACCGCCCGCCCGCCGGGCTTGAGCACGCGCACCATCTCTTGCGCTGCTTTGCGGTCGTCCTGAACATGCTCGATCACCTCGTGCGAGAGCACTGTGTCGAACACGTCAGCGCGGTAGGGTAAATGCTCGGCAGCGGCAACCACAGTGTGAGGCGTTTCCTGGCGCGCGATCAGCACCCGCTCGCGTTCAATGTCGAACGCTTCGACCTGTGCGCCGTAGCGCCGGCCGATCTGCGCCGCGTACATCCCCACCCCACAGCCATCTACCAGAACACGCGCGCCCTCCAGCCGCGCCCAGCGCGCAATCATCGCCAGCCGGCGTTCCTGGCCCGCGCGCCAGACATAGCTCGGCTCACCGCGCAGCGCAGCTCGCTCCGAATGGGTCATGCAGCGCCTATTTCCGGATTACAGCGGGGTCGCTGCTGCCAGTAGAGCGCGGCGCTTTGACGCCGCGGCTGGTCAGCAGGTCCTGCTTCGCCTTCAGCGGAACAGCAACTGTAATAGTCGTTCCGCGCCCCTCTGCGCTGTTGATGCGCAGCGTGGCGTTGATGAGGTCGGTGCGCTCGCGCATGTTCACCATGCCCAGACTGCCGCGCTGATCGTAATTGGCGTCAACCGCTCCCAGGTCGAAGCCAACCCCGTTATCTGCAATTGTCACCAGTACCATATCGTCCTGTTTTGCCACCGTCACGCTGATAAGCTCGGCCTCGGCATGCTTGCGCGCGTTATTCACTGCCTCCTCAATGATGGCGAAAATGACGCTCTGCTGCTGGCTGTCAAGCGCTGCTTCTGCGTCGCGCTCGATGCGCACGGCCACTGCCTGGTTGTATGTTTCCTTAATTTTCTGCGCCAGCTGCTCTACGGCTGCAGACAGCCCCTGGCTCTCTAGGACAAGCGGGCGCAGCGTGAACAGCATGTTGCGGATCTCTTTGGTGGTGCTGCGCGCCAGCTCCTCCACCTTTTTCAACTCCTCAGGCACTTCGTCTGGGTTGCGTTCCAGCAGCCGGGTGATGTAGCTCATGCGCATAGCAATCGCAGAAACCTGCTGGGTCGGCCCATCGTGCAGATCGCGCGCCAGCTTCTTGCGGGCTTCCTCTTCAGCGGCAATCAGGCGCTCCTTCTCCTGCTCAAGATTGCGATAGAGGACGGCGTTCTGCAGGGCGATAGTAGCCTGCGTGCCGATGGCAGTCAGCAGGTCCATCTGATCGGCCGTAAATGCGTCTGTTTCCTCGCTGCCATATAACAGCACGCCGAAGTTATCAAAACCTGCGCGCAGCGGTATACACAACACCGAACGCATAGTCTGGAATCCGACGAAATACTGCAGCTCTGGGTCTTTGCGGGCGTCTTTGCCGATAATAGGCACGCACTCCGTCAGGGCCTGCCCCAGGATTCCGGCGCGGCCTGGCACGCTGCGCTGGTTGTCGCTCTGTGGCAGCCGCCGCGACGTCGCCACATGCAGGTCGCCATCGTCCCGGAACAAGAGCGCGACGCTGACAACGCGGCGCTGGCTGCTGCGCTGGTGCAGCGCCATGCGTCCGGTATCAAGCGCCGCGTTCAGCACTTTCTCAAAATCAAGCGTCCGGCTCAGCGTGGCGGCCATCTCGACAACTGCGCGCGTGCTGTCACGCATCCGGTTCAGCTCGTCGTTGACACGGAGCTGCATGTCCTGCAGATCCGCCTCCTGATCGGCGATCCGCTGGTCCAGTGTCCAGCTCCAGATCACACCCACGCCGCCAACAAGCGCCATCACCAGCAGCACCTCGGTCTGTTCAGCCAGCAGAAGACGCAGGTCTTGACCGGTGGTGAGCAGCAGCGCGGTCTCTGTTGCCAGAATGATGCTCACTGCCCCCACCAGCCCCCACAGAAATCCCAGGTAGAGCACGCTGGACACGATCAGGGCAGAGGCGCACCCAGCGATGTACAGAGGGTCCGCAGGCCCCAGGCGCGCGAAAAGCGAAACGATCGCCAGATCGCCGATAATCACAGCCAGAGGAACTGCCGCGCGCAGCGGTCTGACGGCGGTGAATAGGAGGAAGAGTCCGTTTGCTACACCGCCTGCAACGACGGCGAGCACAAGGTCAGCAGTCTGTATTGTGCCGCCAGCGCGGGCAGCAGCCAGATAAGCTGCTCCAGCGAGAACCACCAACACCACCCAGCGCAAGCCGAACAGCGTCCAATCAGATCGGGTGACGGCCAGCATTTGCTTGTCCATCCCGCAGATTCGCCTCAAACTGCGTTGTATCCAGCTAATACCGTACCATATTGCGGCCTGTTCATCAATCGAGGTTTGAACAGTGTTTGAGCACAACAGCGCTCGCTTGCGATACAAAAGGCGATACACTGTTTTCCCAGGACGGTTAATGAGAGCGATCTGGCGCGCATGAGCAAACACAGACCGAGCGCAAAGCCTACGTCCGTATCCTTTTCCGCAATACTGCGTTATCTTTGTGAAGCGGAAGTCGTCACCGGTCTGGAGGACCTGGCCGCCGCCGAACTGCGGCAGCGATATGGAAACCGCGTCAGGCTGCTGGAGCCTAGCCGACCAGGGGAAATCCCCTTTTACTTCGACGGACAGCTCGAAAGCTTGGCAGCCTCGCGCCTGGTGTTGGCAGTGTATCTTGTCCGGCACTTCCCGATTCCCCGGCCGCAGGCGCTGTTAGGCCACCAGCATTTCACTGAGCTGCTGCGCCAGGTGAACACGGTTCGCAGCTTGCATCCGACAGGGACTTTTGGCAGCTTCAGAATCAGCGCGGCCGGCAGCCATTCATCGGTGTTTCAGCGCATTAAACAAGCGATTCAGCACGCTGCTGGGCTGATGCCACACGACGATGAGGCGGACTTGGTGCTGCGCGTGCGGCCGGCCGCGTTGTCTGCGGATGGATGGGAGGTCCTGGCGCGTTTGACCCCTCGCCCGCTGTCGACTCGCGCCTGGCGCGTCTGTGATATGCTCGGCGCGCTCAACGGTGTCATTGCGGCAGCCATGGTGGAGCTGACGCAGCCGCGCGCGAACGATCGCGTTTTGAACCTGATGTGCGGCTCTGGAACGCTTTTGATCGAACGGCTTCTGCGCGTGCCAGCGGCAGCCGCTGGCGGCTGCGATAACGACGCGACAGCGCTGCGCTGTGCCCAAGCCAACCTCCAGGCGGCCGGCTTGGCCGGCGCAGCAGACCTTTTCATCATGGATGCGACTCACTTGCAGATGCCTGACTCCTGCGTAGATGTAATCCTGGCAGACCTACCGTGGGGTCAGTTGGTTGGCGGCCACGAGGATAACCAGCGGCTGTACCCCCTTGTGCTGCGAGAGGCGGCCCGAGTTGCTGCGGTGGGCGCGCGTGCGGCGTTTATCACCCACGAGATTCGTTTGATGGAACACGTCCTGAGTGATTGTGCGGATGTGTGGCTCGTCAAGCAGGAAAGGCGTGTGTTTCAGGGTGGCCTGCATCCGCGCATCTACCTGCTGTCACGGATAGAACCAGGGGCAAGGTGAACTCATTCAATAGGAGAGAGTTTTAAAACTTCGCGAACGCGTTTTTTCCGCTCATGCTTTGTAGGAATGGGCGCTGAGGGGTGAGGCATAAACGGCGCATGTAGATTTCAGCCGACTTTGATTCATTACTGCCTGGGTGCATTCGGATTTGGGGGCAGGATCAGGCAGCGGCCCATCGTTGGTCAAAGTGTTCACCCATTGCCGCCGAACGCAAGACGATCATGCGGTTGACACC
>DAOTWC010000098.1:0-5778 GCA_034435995.1 Anaerolineae bacterium
GGCGCAAGACATCATCAATCATGACATAAACCGGTACAATGTAATCGTCGTTCATGGGGTTTGCTCGCTGAATAGTGGCTTCGCAACTTCTATTCTAACGAGCGCCGCATGAACGACCCCAACTAGCAATCAAGGTAATGCACTCAAATAGCAATCAAGGTTGAATTACCACTGTTCAAATTGTGCTCCCATTCTAGAAAATTATGTTTACAAAAAAACAAGCAGCGCTGTGACTCTCGCGGTCAGATGGACAGGTCACAATGCTGGCCTGTACGGCGCGCTTGGCGCGCGCGCCGGCGGGCATGTCAGTTCGGGGTTTACCCTGAGCGCGGTTTCGTCATGTTGTGTTAGTTTAGCCTCAGACAGATAGCCAAGGTAGCAGTTGTTTTTAAGTCTCGCTGCGATTAACCGGTATTAGCATAAGAGAAGTTAAGTGTCTTGCGCATCTTGCTCGGTTTGTAAGGATTAGCAATGGCAGCGATTGAGTTTACGCTGACGCTCGTCAGCCCAACGTTCATGTACGGCGCGTACCAGCGCGGCAGCGACGCGCAGCCGGAGATGCGCGCCCAGTCGGTGCGGGGGAAGCTCCGCTACTGGCTGCGGGCCATCATCGGCGCGCACACGACCAATCTCAAAGACGTGTGGGACAGAGAGAGCGCCGTGTTCGGCTCCACTGGCGTGGGGTCAGCTGTGAGCGTGCGGGTGTACGCGTCCCACAAAGCACATACAGGCAGTGAACCGATGCTGCCGCACCGCGAATTAAGAGGCGGCCCTGTCTCGCCAGCGCCGGCGCTGAAAGCTGGCCAGCAGTTCACCTTGCAGCTTGTGACGCGGCCCGGCGTTCCCATGCCTGACGATGCGCTGAACGCGCTCAAGGTGTGGTCGCTGCTGGGCGGCGTGGGCAAGCGCTCGCGGCGGATGTTCGGCGCGGTGCGCGTGGCGCCGCAGGCTGAAGGGTCGCAGGCTGAAGGATGGTATCCCGCGCCGGGCAGCGTCGAGGATTTCATAACACTCACCCGCAGCACGCTCAAACAGATCATCGGCGCGCCGCCCGAACGCAGAGACATTCCCAACTGGCCCACGCTGCACCCCAATCACAGCTGGGTGGTCATCGGGCGCGAGTCCTATGAGAGCGCCAAAGAAGCGAACCAGGCGCTGTTTGGTCTGCTGCGCGGCAGCTATCGCCAGCACGAACGCAGCTTTGGTCACGCGATGCAGGGGCGGCGCGCCTCCACGCTGCACGCGCAGGTGCGCCGCATCGGCGGCGATTATTACCCGGTGCTGACCGCCCTGCGCTCACGCCCTGAACAGGGAATCAGATGGGATGTGCTGGCCGAGTTCATGAAAGACGCGCAGCAGCACTTCGACGGCGAAACCGTGTGGGGAGGCTGGTGAGATGACGCACTTGTGTCACATCCATATCGGCCCGGTGCAGAGCTTCATCGCCGCCGGGCGGCGCACGCAGGATTTGCTGGTGGGAAGCTGGCTGCTCAGCGAGCTGGCGCGGGCTGGTGTCGAGGCGGCTGTGAGCGCCCACGCTGACCTGCTCTACCCGGCTGCCGTGAAAGGCCGCCTGCCGGAAAGCGTGCCCAACCTGTTCGCCTTCCTCACCGAAGATGAACCCGGCGGCGTGTGCGAACACGTCGAGGAGCAGATACGGGGCCGCTGGCGTGATATCGCCGCGCGAGTCAAAACCTGGTTGAGCAAACACGCCGTCCAGGATAAGGAATTTAAAGGCAGGTGGCAGGACGTGTTCGACCGGCAGGTCGAAACCTGGATGGAACTGTACTGGGTCGCTGTGCCCTATAAAGAGAACGATCACAGCGGCAGCTTCACTGCCGTTAAGCGGGCGATGGCGCAGCGCAAGAATGCCCGCCACTTCCCCCAGATTGACGAGCCGGGCGTCAAATGCACCGTGACAGGCGCGGGGCAGGCGCTCCCGCTGGACTGGGCCGCGTTGAGCAAATACGTGGGCGAGATCGAGCTGCGCCCTAACGAACGGTTGGGCGCGCTGGCGCTCATCAAACGTTTCGCGCAGCGGGCTGGGGTGATGCCTGAAAGAACGGACTTTCCATCCACTGAACACATCGCCGGCCTGATCGAAGAAGACAAGACTGAGAAACAGCGGGGCAAGGAGCTTGAGGGCTACTTCGCCATCCTGCACATGGATGGCGACCAGATGGGCGCGAAGCTCAGCGGCCTGAAAAGCCGCCAAGCGCATCAGGACTTCTCGCTGGCGCTGGCTGAATTCGCCGACCAAACTGTGCCCGGCATTATAAGACACTACGACGCCGAGGCAGAGCGCAACAAACACGGGCGCGCGGCGCTGGTCTACGCCGGCGGCGACGATGTGCTGGCGCTGCTGCCGCTGCGCTATGTCATCCCCTGCGCCGATGAAATCCGCCGCAAGTATGCGGAGAAGTTGCGCGGCATGGTTGACAGCCCAACCATGAGCGCGGGCATCGCCGTCGTGCCGTCCAACTACCCGCTGGACATCGCGCTGGAACTGGCCCGCAAAGCCGAGAAGAGCGCCAAGCACGACTACGGCCGCGACGCGGTGGTCGTCACTGAGGCGCACGGCACGCAGCGGCGCAGCGCAGGGGCGAAGTGGGAGCTTTACGAAAATGACGCAAAAGGCGATCAGGACAAGAAGGAATTGGACAGCATCGCCTTATTGGTTAGCGAACTGACGCAGGCCTTCAGCAAACCTGCTTGGCTCTCCGCCAAGATCGGCTATGACCTGAGCGAGATGGCGTATGCGATGGTTGTCAAGCCAAAGGACACGGATCGCAAAGAGACAGTGAACGTCGTCATCCCGCCAGAAGCGCGGCGGGCGGAGGTAACGCGGCTGGTCAAGCGGCGGACGGAGACGTTTCTCAAAGGCCAGGACGCGCAGACAGTCATCAGCGATCTCGCGCCCCGCCTGTGTCGTTGGGGCGAAGATGAGCGTGTCGGCTGGGAGTCGCTGGCGAACTGGGTGATCCTAGCGCGCTTCCTGGCGTCAGGCGGAAAGGAGCAGGCGTGATGCAGTGGGTCTTTATTCAGGCGCTCGATGTGTGGATGTTCCGCGACTCGAAGCCGTTCAGCGCCGGGCAGCATTTCTACGCCCGCAGTCTGTTCCCGCCGCAGCCGGGCACGATGCAGGGCGTCATCCGCTCGCACTATCTTGAGCGCCACGGCGTGGACTTGCGCGCCTTCGGCGAAGGCCAAGTGACCAACCTGCCGATTGGCACGCCGTCGAAGATGGGCCAGCTGAGCATCACTGGGCCGTTCGTGGCGAAGCGCCACAAAGGAAAGCCGATTCGTTATATGCCGCTGCCGCTGGATGCGATGGGCGGCGAGCGGCTGCTCAGCCCGGCGAAAACGCTCGCGTACGAGACAAACGCGCCGTTCGAGGGCTGGCGTCCGCTGGTTCCACAGGGTAAGGCGGAGCTGAAGAAAGAAACCGATGACGAAACCTGGCTGGACGAAGACTCGTTCGCCGCGTATCTTAAGGGCGACATGAAAGGCGTCACGCTGACGCCCGCCAAAGACCTCTACCAGCGCGAGGATCGCACCGGCCTGGGCATGGATCACGGGCGGCGCGCCCACGCGCAAAGCATGTTCTACCGCGCCGAGTTCGTGCGCCCGTGCGAGGATGTAGGCCTGCTGGTGGGCCTCAGCGTAGACGTGTTCGCCGGGCAGACCGGCACGCTGGGCATCGGCGGCGAGGGGCGCTCTGGCGTATATGAGGTCTTGAAGAACTACGTTCTGCCGAACAGCGCGCCGAAAGAGGGCCGTATCAAAATCGTCCTGCTGACGCCGGCCTGGTTCAGCGGCGGCTGGCAGCCTGCCAGCGGCGGCTGGTCGCCCTGGGTGGGGGCAGGCGCAAAGCTGGTCTCGATGGCGCTGGGCAAGCCGCTGGCGCTCAGCGGGTGGAATCTGGCTGAAGGCAAACCTAAACCGCTGCGGCATTTCGTGCCGGCGGCCAGCGTCTTCTTCTTTGAGGATGCGCAGCTCACTGGCAAGCCGTTCACCGAGTCGCCTGCTGGCGAACCCGACTACGGCGCGATGGGCTACGGCGCATACGCTGCCGGCAAGTGGGATTATGTGGAAACAAACAGGTAACAAGCAAAGAGGAACAACCATCATGAGCGATCAACAACTGGTCAACGCCCTGCTGTTCATGTACACCGAGTCCTCGCTGCACGCCGGCACGGGCAGCAGCGTCAGCGCGGTTGACCTGCCCATCCAGCGCGAACGGGCGACGCAGTTCCCGCTGGTGCAGGGCAGCGGCGTCAAGGGCGCGCTGCGCGCGCAGGCCAACCTGGAGAAGAACACCATCTACGCGATCTTCGGCCCAGAGTCCACCAAAGCTCAGGAGTTCGCCGGGGCGATCTCAGTGGGCGACGCGCGCATCGTGCTGTTCCCCGTGCGGGCGCTCAAGGGCGTCTTCGCCTACACCACCTGCCCAGAGGCGCTGGCGCGGCTGGCGCGGCTGGCGGCTGATTTTCCAGCCATACCGACCCCCGAACCGCGCAGCGCAATTATCACAAAGAACAGCAAAGTCGTCGCCAGCGGCAGAGTCGTGCTGGAGGAGTTCGCCTTCGCGCCGAAGCAGGACGCCGCCGCCGATGCGATCGCCGCGTGGCTGGCCGACAACGCTTTCCCCAGTGACGACGCCTACGCCTACTGGCGCGACAAAGTCCGGACGAGCCTGGTTATCCTGCCCGACGACGACTTCCGCGATTTCACTGTCAGCAGCACCGAGATCACAACCCACGTGCGGCTGGACACGGCAAAGAAAACCGTCGCCAATAGTGCGCTGTGGACGCGGGAGTCGCTGCCGTCAGATACGCTGCTTGTGAGTCCGATTGTCGTGCACAAGCCACGCAACGGTGACAATGTGCCCGCAAACCAGGTTTTGGCCGATGTCCAGGCCGGACTCGGCCCGCGCATCCAGCTTGGCGGCGATGAGACCACCGGCCAGGGCATGGTCGCCCTGCGCTGGGCGTGAGAGGAGAAAGAATGATGTCGAGCCAACAGACACTGCAGCAGCGGCGCGCCGCCAAAGCATGGGAACAAACCGAGACTGTCAGCAAGCAACAACTATCTGATTATAGCTCGTTGGTAAAGGGCTTGCCCGCCCAGATACAAACCGATGGCCTGGGCCAAACGCTGGCTTTCTTGCTGGCAAAAGCCAAGGAAAAACCGCATCACAGAATTGCTTATGATTTCCTGCAGGAATGGCTTAGTGGTGAATTTGAAAACGTTAAACCTGGACTGATTGAGTGGCTGTTGAGCAGCGACAGTGACGTTTATCGCCAAGCAACTAACGAGGCACAGGCGTATCTGGTGTGGCTCAAACGCTTCGCAGAGGCCAAAGACTGAAAGGCAGACGAAGAATGAGTCCGGTTCACTATTGTGTCCCAACGGACACGGCCAAGGCTCTGGGGACTGATTACCCGCTAGACTGCGATAACTTCGGGCTGCTGCTGGCGCGCTTTGTCCCGCATGAAGCAATTCGCAGCGAGAAGAATGTGGATGTCATTCGGGATCACAAGGGTAAGGAAATAGACACCATTCGCGGTGACTGGCTGCGCAAGGTGTGCAAGCTGACGCCGACGCCGGCGCAGCTTGAGCACCAAAAAGCGCTGCTTGCCCGCTGGCAGGCGCAGACAAAAGGGGCGTCACACTTTCGCATGGTCGCGCGCGGCCGGCTGATTGTCGGATTAGGGGGCAAGGGAGCGCTGGAGATTGGCATTACACTGCACCATACGACCGGCCTGCCCTATATTC
>DAOTWC010000099.1:0-5302 GCA_034435995.1 Anaerolineae bacterium
CCGCCGCGCGACGTGATCTTCGGCGCGGGCGGCCAGACCGGCTCCGGCGCGATCAAGCGCGCGGCTGAGGAGGGCGTCTTTGTAATCGGCGTGGACCAAGATGAGTACTTCTCCACGTTCGGCGGCGGCACCACGCCTGGCGCAGAGTTCCTCATCACCAGCGCGATTAAGCGCGTGGACCAGGGCGTTTACCTCTCGCTGAAGGCGTTGGTCGAAGGCGATCTTGAGGAATTCGGCGGCGGCGGCAACCGCGTGCTGTCAGCGGCCAACGACGGCATCGGCTTTGCTCCGTCGCACGACGCCGACGTGCCGGAAGAGGTGACCGCAAAAGTGCAGGAAATCTTTGAAGCGCTGAAGGCCGGCACGCTCGTCACCGGCGTGGACCCGATCGGCGGCGGCCTGCTGCCCACGCTGGGCGATCTGATCGCTCAGAACCCCGATATTGACGGCGACGGTGAAGGCGACTTCGACACGCTGGGCGCGGCAATTGGCGCTGCCGGTGTGACACTAGAACCGTTCGGCGCTTACACCATCTTCGCCCCGACCGACGCGGCGTTTGAGGCGCTGCCGGCGGGCGCGCTCGATGGGCTGCTGGCCGACCCGCAGGGCGCGCTCACCAACGTGCTGCTGTACCACGTGGCTGCCGGCGCTGTGCTTGCCGAGACCGTTGTCACGCTGGATGGCGCTGAAGTGCCCACGCTCGCCGAGCAGCTAGTCAGCGTCTCCATTGTTGACGGCGGCGTGGTGCTGAACGACAGTGTGAACGTCGTTGTTACGGACATTCTGTTCCGCAACGGCGTCATCCACGTCATTGACGGCGTGCTGCTGCCGCCTGGCATGTAAACCACAGCGCGCAGTTTTGCAGCAAGCAGGGCCGAGCGTAGCAGCTCGGCCCTGTTTCGTGACCGCAGGGCGCGCGCGGCTGGTATAATCTGGAAGACCGTGTCGTATTGGAATGCGCCTGCTTTGGAACAAACCAGCCCCACCACCCGCAGCCTGGTTCAGTCGTGGAAAGCGTATGTGCCGGTCGTAGACCGACGCCTGCCGGCCTGGGCGCGCCGCAGCGACCCCATCGTCCGCCGCCACCTGGGCATCTACTGGAAGATGCTGCCGCTGGATCTGAGTGAGCTGGTGCGCGCCTACCTGCTCATCTGCGCGCTGATCCTGCTGTCTATTGCGCTGCCGGCGCTGCTGCCGCTGGTGTTCATCCTGCTGCCGGTGTCGCTGGTGATGCTGCCGCTGGTGTTTTACGCCTATGGGCGCGTGCTGCTGGCCACAGCCGCCTTCACCACGCGCATGATCGTTGACGAGCAGGCCAACAACACGCTCAACCTGCTGCGCACCACGCCGGTGACGCTGCCGCACATCGTGTTCAGCAAGGCGGCGGCGGGCGTGTGGCGTCAGATCGAGGACCTCAGCCTGCTGTTTTACGCCGTGCTGTTCCTCACGCTGCCGGTGATCGGCCTGCAGTACGGCGCGTACTTCCCCTACGAGGACGGCAGCCTGATCTCGCGGCTGGTGCTGATCGTGGGGCTGGGGACAGCGCTGGCGCGGCTGGTGCTGGAGCCGTTCATGATCGCCGCGCTGGCTATCCTCATTGGCGCGCTGATCCCTGTCCGCACGACGGCGCTGGTGGCGCTGGGCGTGACGGCGTTCTTCTACTTCCTGCTGGTCAACTTCCCGCGCCTGATGCCGCTGACGCCGGCGGCCTTTATTGTGATCGAGTTTGTCGTGCCGGTGGCGCTGCCGCTGCTTATCGCCTGGGGCGCGCTGCGCGCCGCCGTGTGGGCGCTGCGCCAGGACTGAGGCGCGGGGCTTGGCTCGGTTTTAGGGCAGCGCCGGAAACTCGGCGCGCGCCGCGTAGCCCACGCCCACCAGCCCCGGCCCGGAGTGCGCGCCGATCACCGGCCCGACGTCGTTCGCCGGCAGCCACTCGCAGTCGAACATCCGGTCCAGGTGGGCCATCGCCTCAGCCAGGCCTTCCGGGTTGTTAGCGTGCATCGCCTGCATGCGCATGGGCGTGCCCGGCGGGTGGCGGGCGGCGATCACGTGGCCCAGGTGCTCCAGCGCGCGCTTGAACGTTCGCACCGTGCCCTGCTGAACGATGCGGCCGCTTTCGATGTCCACGCCCAGCAGCGGCTTGATGTTGAGCGTGGTGGCTATCAAGCCCTTGAGGTTGCTGATGCGCCCGCCGTGCACCAGGTACTTGAGGCTGGGGATGGTAAAGACGATGTTGGAGGCGCGGTGCACCTGCGCCACCAGGTCGAGAATCTGCTGGCGGCTCCAGCCGGCCCGCGCCGCCCGCACGGCCGCCTCCACCTGCCAGCCCAGCCCGCCGGACACCGTGCGCGCGTCGTAAACCGTGATGTTGGCCTCTGGAACCATCTCAGCGGCCAGCCGTGCCGCGTTGTAAGTGCCGCTGAGGGCCGAGGCCACGTGAATTGAGATGATGTCGGGGTCGCGCGCGGCGATCTGGCGGTAGAAGGCGGCGATCTCGCCCGGCCCCGGCAGCGAGGTGGCGGGCATCGCGCCGGTTTCTTCCAGCAGGCGGAAGAACTCGTCCGGCTGCAGGTCAACGCCGCTGCGGTATTCGCGGCCTGCCAGCGTGACAATCAGGGGGATGAAGTGCAGCTCTGCGCCCCCAATCTGCTGCGGGGTGATGTCTGCGGCGCGGTCAGTGACGATCTGCATGGCTGCCCCTCCCGGTCAATGTGACGACGCACAGCGGCGGATTATAGCGCCGGCGGCGCGCGTCCGCACGCGCGTGTTGACGGCCGCTTGGCCGCCGCGTTAAACTCGTGCTGAAAAGGTTCGGTGAAACGAGTCATTAACGCTATGCCAGACGGGCTGAACTTCCCTTATCGGTATCTGGACACTGAAGCCGACCGGCGCAGCCTGATCGCCGCCATCCAGCGGGTGCGGCGGCAGGTGCTGGAAATACCTGAGCGCGTCCCGCGCGAGCAGTGGTACGAGCCGCGCTATCACGGCTGGTCGCTGGCGGCCATGCTGGGCCACCTCCAGTTGATGGACAACATGTCGCTGGCGCTGATCAAGATGGCGCTGGTGGGCTTCCGCCCGCCCATACCGGACACGGTGCTCAACAACCTTAACGATCTGATGGCGCGTGTCTACCGCCGGCGCGTGATTGAAACGACCGTCAAGGGCATCCAGAAGCAGGAAGCGGCCATCACGCGCTTTATCATGGAACTGCCCATCGAACGCTACACGGTGCAGGTCTACTATCCGCCCGCCAACCGCTTCCTCACGGTCGAACAGGCGCTGCAGGTGCTTTTCCTGTTCCACTGGGAAGGCCATTACCAGACGATGGCCCAGGTGGAAGGCATCTACTACGAGCCGCCTGAAGGGCGCGACACGGCGGTATGAGCGCGCGGCCGCCTGCCTCTTGATGCCTTGAATCCCGCGGCCCGCTGGCTGGAGACTGGCAATGCGTGTGGTGCTGCAGCGCGTCCGGCAGGGGCGCGTGACGGTGAATGGCACGGTCACAGGCGCTGTCGAGCGCGGCTTTGTGGCGCTGGTGGGCGTGACACACACCGACACCCCCGCTGAGGCCGACCTGCTGGCGCGCAAAACCGCCGGCCTGCGCGTCTTTGACGACGCCGAGGGCAAGATGAACCTGTCGGCGCTGGACGTGGGCGCGGGCGTGCTGGTGATCTCGCAGTTTACGCTGTACGCTGACGCGCGCCGGGGCCGCCGCCCGGGCTTCACCGACGCCGCCCGGCCCGAAACCGCCGCGCCGCTGGTGCAGCGCTACGCCGAACGCCTGCGCGCCGAGGGGATCGTCCGCGTGGAGACCGGCGTCTTTGGCGCGCTGATGCTGGTCGAAATCCACAACGACGGCCCGGTGACAATCATCCTCGACAGCGCCGACTTCGCCGGCGCGTGAGGCCGCCCGCAAACCCGCCCCACTGCGCGCCGCGAAAACTGTGCTATAATGGCCCAGAACGGGATTGAGATTGATATGTGCGCTGCGGCGCTGTCGCAGAAATCCCCTCTGTCACCCTCAACCGCTTTCACCATTTCAACGCAGCGAACGCCCTCGCGTTCCAACATATCACCTGAGGTTACATGCACTTTAACGATCTGAACCTGATTGATCCCCTGCTGCGCGCCGTGCGCGCGGCGGGCTACGACGAGCCAACGCCGATCCAGGCACAGGCCATTCCCCATGCGCTGGCCGGCCGCGACCTGATCGGCTGCGCCCAGACCGGCACCGGCAAGACCGCCGCGTTCGCTCTGCCCATCCTCCAGCATCTGGCCGGCAGCCCGGCCCGCCGGCGCGGCGCGATCCGCGCCCTGGTGCTCTCGCCCACGCGCGAGCTGGCCACGCAGATCGGCGACAGCTTCGCCGCCTATGGCCGTCACACCGGCTTCAGGCACATCGTCATCTTCGGCGGCGTGGGCCAGCAGCCGCAGGTGGACGCCGTCCGGCGCGGCGCCGACATCCTGGTGGCCACCCCGGGCCGCCTGCTCGACCTGATGGGCCAGGGCGTCATCCGGCTGGACGGCGTCGAGGTGTTCGTTTTGGACGAAGCCGACCGGATGCTGGACATGGGCTTCATCCACGACGTGCGCCGCATCATCAGCGCGCTGCCGGCCCGCCGCCAGACGCTGCTGTTCTCCGCCACCATGCCGCAGGCTATCCAGGATTTGGCCGACAGCATCCTGGTCAACCCGGTGCGCGTGGCGGTCACGCCGCAGGCCACAACTGTTGAGAAGATCGAGCAGTCGGTGTTCTTCGTCGAGAAGAAGGACAAGCGCGCCCTGCTGGAGCACCTGCTGGCCGACGGAGCCGTTCGGCGCGCCCTGGTGTTCACGCGCACCAAACACGGCGCCAACAAGCTGGCGCAGCAGCTGGAGCGCGCCCGCTTCCAGGCGGAAGCCATCCACGGCAACAAGTCGCAGAGCGCGCGCGAGCGGGCGCTGGCTAATTTCAAGGCCGGACGCATCCGCGTGCTGGTGGCGACCGACATCGCCGCGCGCGGCCTTGACGTGGACGACGTGACGCACGTCATCAACTACGACCTGCCCAACGAGCCGGAGAGCTATGTCCACCGCATCGGGCGCACAGCGCGCGCTGGGGCGGCGGGCACGGCCTACTCGTTCTGCGACAGCGAGGAGCGCGCCTACCTGCGCGACATCGAGAAGCTGATCCGCCTGCGCGTGCCGGTCGTGACCGAGCACCCCTACGCCGCGCCGTTTGAGGCGCTGCCGGCGCACCCGGCAAACGGCCAGCACAACGGGGGCGGCACCAACGGCCCCAGCACAGCCGGGCCGCGCCGGC
>DAOTWC010000100.1:0-11313 GCA_034435995.1 Anaerolineae bacterium
TTTCAACGAAGGGCTGCGACCTGGAGAGGAACTACTGGCCCAGGCCGGTCAGAACGGAATCGAGGAGATTTGCTATAGTGTAAGAATTGAAGACGGAGTCGCACAAGGCCGGTCGGAAATCAGCCGCGTCATTGTGCAGGCGCCGCAGGATGAACTCATCTATGTGGCGCCAACTGGTGAGCTGGACCCGGTTCCTATCGTTGGCACGCTGGCATACATTAGCAACGGCAATGCCTGGCTCATGCGCAGCAGCAGCAGCGCCAAGATGCCAATTACAACTGATGGCGGTCTGGATCAGCGCGTGTTCAGTCTCTCTGGAGATGGCCGCCAGCTTCTGTTTACACGCAGCAGTAACCGGAACAGCCGCCCTAGTTTCCTCAATCAGCTCTGGTACATCCAAGATACGACCGTCCCAACAACCCCGATCCAGCTTGTTCCTGAAGATGTGCTGTACGCGGAGTGGGTTCCAGGACAACCAAACAGCATCAGCTATTCTACTGGTGAGGCCCAACCTACACCACCAGGCTGGCGCGCGTTCAACGATCTATGGGTTATGCGCATTGACCCCAATACCGGTGATCCATTAAGCATCAGAACCGTACTTCAGCCATCTACAGGCGGACTCTATGGTTGGTGGGGAACTGTCTATAAATGGTCACCAGACGGCACGGCGCTCGCCTGGGTGCAAGCCGATGGACTGGGACTCGTTGATCTAGAGACAGGTGCGCTCAATCCGCTGGTCAATTACCCGCTTTTCAACACACGCGCTGACTGGTCATGGCGTGCAACTGTTTCATGGTCGCCGGACGCCAGCCTGATACTTACCACTGTACACGGTAAACCGATTGGCAACGAACCGCCGGAGTTCAGCCCCGTCTTCAACGTTGCGGTGGCCGATGTGAACGGCGCGTTTAGCGCAGAGATCGTCCCCAACGCAGGTATCTGGGCCTCACCAAGCTATTCACCACAAATTACCCAAGGGGGTAATGGCTTCCCTGCAGGCTACATCGCCTACTTGCAAGCCCGCGATATCGCTAACAGCATCAACCCCCAAGCCGAATACGATCTAGTTGTAGCCGATCGCGATGGAAGCAACGCTCGCGTTGTTTTTCCCGACGCCGGCCAGCCTGGGCTGACAGCTCCGCAAAGGGTTGCCTGGAGTCCCGATGCGCGTCAGATCGCGTTCATCTATCAGGGTAACCTGTGGGTAGTGGATGTTGTGTCGCGCGTCGCTCACCAGCTCACGCTAGATGGTGCGGCTTCTCACCCAGTCTGGTCGTCGTAGATGCGTCGCTGGGTTCTGTTGGGCGCTGCGGCTGCCGCGCTGTGCGGCAGTCTGGTTGGATTGTTTGCTACAGCTTCACAGAAGGCTTTCGCGCTCCGCGGCTACACCGATCCCCTGACAAACGCCTATCTGCCTTACAGGATTCCGCGGCTGGGCGTCAATGCTGAGCTTACCCAATACCAGGGAGAAGACCTAGATACCCAACTTGAAGCGATGCGCGCTGCACATGTGACTTGGGTGCGCCAGTTCTTCCCCTGGGATCTGATTGAACCGCAGCCCGGTGTCTACGCTTGGGATGCGTGGGATCGGATTGTTGGCGCTGTTTCACGTTACCCTGATCTTCGCCTTGTGGCCGTGCTCGTTAACACGCCCGCGTGGGCGCGACCACCCAACAGACCAGAGATCACCACGCCGCCGGCCAATGCCGAGGCTTTTGCGCGCTTTGCTGGCGCGGTGGCCGCCCGCTACAGCACAGCAATAGATCATTATCAGGTGTGGGATGAACCCAACTTAACAGCTGCATGGGGCGGTGAGCCACCGCGTCCGACGCAGTACCTCGATTTACTGCGCGGCGCCTATCAGGCTGTTCACGCTGCCGACCCGGATGCAGTTGTGCTTGCCGCAGCGCTTGCCCCTACTGTCGAAACTGGACCAGCTAACATCAGCGATCTGATCTTTCTCCGCGACCTGTATCTGCACGGCGCGCGCGATTACATGGATGCAGTAGCGGCGAAACCCTACGGGTTTAATACCTCTCCTGATGATCGCCGAGTAGACCCACAGGTGCTCAATTTCTCTCGGTTAATCGCCTTGCGCGAGGAAATGGTTCGCCACGGCGACGCTCAAAAGGCTCTGTGGGCCGCCAGCTGGGGATGGAACAGTCTGCCCGCTGATTGGACTGGAACGCCCTCGATATGGGGTGCTGTTTCTTCCGATGAGCGCACCGCCTTCACTCTTGCTGCGCTTGACCGCTCTCATCGCGAATGGCCGTGGCTTGGTGGCATGATTCTGACTCATTGGCAGCCAGCCGTTCCCTCCGATGACCCTTTCTGGGGATTCGCCTTGGTGGACAAAGATGGTGGGTCAACCCCTCTGCTCCAGGCGCTTAAACAGCGCTCACCGGAAAAGGCAGCCGAAAACGGGCTTTTCTTTGCTGCTAATCCATATGCGCGTTACAGCGGCGTCTGGGTGTTTGGGCCACTCGGTGCCGACACAGGCTGGATCAACGATAGCAGTTTGACCTTCGACTTCTCTGGCAGCGCTGTTGCTCTCCTCCTGCGCGAGGACAACTACACTGCCTACTTATACCCCTTGATTGATGGGCAGCAGCCGAACGCGCTTCCCCGCGATCCTGCTGGAAATGCGTACATTGTTCTCACCAGCGACAGCCGGCAGCCCGAGATCAACCTTGTCACAGTTGCTCGTGATCTCTCGCTTGGCCCCCACACCTTGCGCGTGGTCACCGATGACCTTGTGCTCGAAGACGCTGTCAACCGGTGGCCCATAGTTGGTTTCGCCGTCAGTGATGGAAGTCTCGCTGTGCCATATGACCGTCAGCTTGCTGTTGCCTTCGTGAGCGTGCTTGTTTCATTTGCTGCGTTAGGCACTGCTGCCGTGCGGGTTGATTGGACTCCCCTGCGCGGCGCAAGCATAAGAGTCATGCGCGCCCTCGGTGAGGTGGGCCAGCTCATCGTCAGCGCTGTTACATCCTTTGCCCTGCTTTTGGGCATGATGTTGACATGGGGCGGCTCGACGCCAGCGTTGTTTCGCGGCGAGTCGGTGCAGTTTGCTCTGGCAGTCCTATCTGCGGGTTTGGTTTACATAGAACCCGGCCTGCTGCTTACATTCGTTTCGTTGGCCCTGCTTTTTGTCGTGGTTTATCACTGTGTCTGTTGTGGACTTGCTCTTGTCGTCTTCTGGTCGCCTTTTTTCCTGTTCCCGGTTCAGTTATATCGCTTCGCATTCCCTCTAGCTGAGCTGATCCTTCTGGTGACAGCAGCAGCCTGGGGGTTGCGCATGCTTGTCAGTTGGGGAAGCTGGCGTCAAACCACAATCACCCATTTGCCGGCAATTCCAGTAAAAGCCTTCATATCAAGGTTTACGATACTCGATTGGGCTGTGGTGGCCTGGGTCTCAGTTGGTGTGATCTCGCTGACCTGGACACAGTACCTACCACAGGCAATCACGGACCTGCGCGTGATGATGGTTGAGCCGGCTGTTTTTTATCTCATCATGCGCACGTCCTCGCTCAGCCGCCGCAGTCTTGTCCGGCTTGTTGACGTTCTCCTACTTGCTGGTGTGGCTGTGTCGCTTGTTAGCCTGGGTTTGTTTGTGCAGAATGAAGCTGTAATTACAGCGGAAGAGGGCGCACGTCGGCTAGCGGGCGTCTATGGCTCGCCTAACAACCTCGCGCTCTTTCTAGGCCGTTGTGTTCCGTTTGGGCTGGCTTTTGCCCTCCTTGCACCCCAGCGCTTGCGCCGTGCGCTGGCAACCCTTAGCCTGCTGCCAGTCTTGCTCGTGATTATGCTTACCCAGAGCGCCGGCGCAATCTTGCTGGGTGTGCCGGCAAGCGTCGTTGCAGTTATCTTGCTCGTCTTCGGTCGCCGCGCTGTTCCGGCACTTGCGGGATCGGTGTTTGCTGCCGCAGTTGCTCTTTCTGCTTTTCTGCAGCTGCCGCGCTTCGCCCGACTGCTCGACTTCACATCGGGTACTAACTTCGCCCGCGTTCGCGTCTGGCAGAGCAGCCTTAATGTCATCCGTGATAATCCTATCACCGGGCTAGGACTGGATCAGTTCCTCTACGCTTTTCGAGGCCGGTATATCATGCCCGATGCGTGGCAGGAACCAGACTTATCACATCCGCATAACATTCTGCTCGATTTCTGGATTCGTCTTGGGCTGGCTGGCGTAGCAGCCCTGATCTGGCTGCAGCTAGCCTTCTGGCGCGCCGCATGGCAAGCTTATCACTATTGGCGCTCCAGTGATCGGCTCCGCTTTGCGCTGATTGTTGGCGCGATGGGCTGTATGGTCAACCTGTTAGCGCACGGCATGGTAGACAATAGCGTATACGTTAACGATTTGGCGGTGGTATTTTCGTTCATCCTCGGCCTTACTACTGTCTTATCGAACACCAGAGCTATTGACGCTGCTCCGAAAAGAATGGTGTAATTGGCTGAAAAGCCCGTGGAAGCTCGTTTATGAAAGCCAGGATTAATCGCATCACCGTTGAGATTTGTCAGGGGGACACGCTGTCTGTTTCAGCCGCCGCGGTAGTGGTCGAGACTGACACCAACCTATCCCTTTCACCTTATCTACTGCAAAAAGCGGGGCCAGACGTTCAGCGCGCCTGCCGCGAGATCGGCTGGTGTGATGTTGGCTCGGCTGTCATTACAGGCGCAGGCTGGCTTCCCTTCGAGCGCATTATTCACGCTGTTGGGCCGCGCTGGGGAGAAGGTTCAGAACGCGCCCGCCTTGCCAGCGTAACAATGGAGTGTTTGCGTCTCGCTGAAACCAATCGCCTGAAGTCGCTTGTGCTGCCGGCCATCTCGACGGGTCCGCTCGGTTATCCTGCCGAGAGTTGCGCACGCACAATGCTGACTCAGATCGTCAATTTCACCTTTGAGGACCTTAAACACCTCAAGCGGATCGTGATCTGCGTCACCAGCGATCCCATTCTGCAGGCGTTCCAGGACGAGCTTGGCCAGCAGCTGGCCAGTCTTAGCCAGACTAGCGGCCCCACCCAAGCCCAGGCTTAAAGCGCCCATTGTTGTGATAAACTCCCACCAGCGTTGTACTGTTGATACACCGGAAGGATGAATCCGTGCGCATCTTGATTACGGGCGGTGCGGGTTTTCTGGGGTCTCATCTGTGTGACCGTTTTCTCAGGGAAAACCATCATGTTATCGCAATGGACAACCTCATCACAGGCAATGTCCGAAACATTGCGCATCTCGCTGGCAACTCTCATTTTACGTTTATCCGTCATGATGTGACTAACTACATCTACCTCGATGGTCAGATAGATGCCGTGCTGCACTTCGCGTCGCCAGCCAGCCCGATTGACTATCTGACGTACCCCATTCAGACGCTGAAGGTCGGCGCATTGGGAACGCACAACACGCTGGGTCTGGCGTTAGCCAAAAAAGCGCGCTATCTGCTTGCCTCCACATCTGAAGTCTATGGTGATCCATTGGAGCATCCCCAGCGAGAAGAGTATGCGGGCAATGTAGATGCTATCGGCCCGCGCGGTGTCTACGACGAGGCCAAGCGCTTTGCCGAAGCTTTGACTATGGCATATCACCGTTCGCACGGTGTTGACACGCGTATCGTGCGAATTTTTAACACGTATGGGCCACGTATGCGCCTGGAAGACGGACGAGTCGTGCCGAACTTTGTGGCGCAAGCGCTGCGTGGTGAGCCGCTCACTGTCTATGGGGATGGCTCGCAAACGCGTAGTTTTCAGTACGTTGATGATCTGGTTGAGGGCGTCTATCGCCTACTTATGTCCGACTATCACGAACCGGTCAACATAGGCACGACCGATGAAGTGTCTATCCTCGAGTTTGCACATATCGTCAACGAACTGGCTGGCAATACCAGCGGAATCGTCTTCAAAGCCGACCAGCGCATTAAAGGAGATCCACAAACGCGCCGCCCTGATATCACGCGGGCGCGCACTGTCCTTGGCTGGGAGCCGAAAGTGAGCCTGCGCGATGGCCTGACGCAGACTATAAATCACTTCCGGCACGCGTTATGATCCCACTATCACTATCTAGCGCTGTTCGGTCAGCCCACTGGCCCAGTGCTGCTCGCTCGGCCGTTTGGCTCGTTCTTGTGCTTTGTGTCGCGTTCATTGCGGCGCTGTTGCCAGTGGATCTGGTCTTTGTCTGCTTGACTGGCGCGATACTCGTCGTTACAGCGCTCATTACCCCGATCGCTGGAGCTGCGGCGCTGTTAATCCTGGCTCCCCTGCGCACGCTCATTGCTACAGAGTCAACATTAGCGTTACCACTCGATATTGGGCAGATCGCTCTCCTGGTTGTTCTGGGCACATGGTTGATTCGTGAGATTGCTTCGCGCGGTAGTTTTCCGCGTCTAAGCTGGTCGCCGTTTGTGCTGCCAGTCCTGCTCTTTCTTGGTGTTGCTGGCCTGACCGGGTTCTCAGCTCAATCTGTTGGGTTGTGGCTCCCAGAATGGCTGAAGTGGGCGCAGATCGTGATCCTGCTGATTTTTGTGCGATGCGCAGCGGGCCGGGCTAACTGGCGCTGGTTTCTTGCTGGTTTAGTGGCAGGCGGCGCAGCTAACGCTGTCATTGGCATCTACCAGTTCTTTGGAGGTAGCGGCGCGCTGCATCTCCTCATAAGTGATCGTTTCTTTCGTGCCTTTGGCACATTTGGCCAACCAAACCCATTTGGCGGTTTCATGGGGCTGCTGCTCCCGTTAGCTGCAACTGGCGCGCTTGCCAGTATCCACACTTTTCGCGCTTCGCCAGGCCGACGCCATCTGCCGCTGATCACCTTTTACGTTCTATCAAGTGTATTGATGCTGTGTGGTATTTTGATGTCCTGGAGTCGAGGCGCTTGGCTAGGCTTGGCTGCAGCGGCCACCGTTCTGGTCGCTGCGATCCCGCGCCAGCTTTGGCACGGTCTAGCGCTTGTCACCGCCGGACTCGGAGTCGCGCTTACACTGTGGCTGGCTGGCTGGCTGCCCGATGCATTAGTTGCTCGAGCAACCAGCGCTGCTGCTGAACTGTTCACCCTTGGTGATGTCCGCGGGGTTTCAATCACAACAGAGAACTATGCTGTTGTTGAGCGCCTTTCTCACTGGCAGGCAGCGCTGAATATGACGCGCAGTCACCCTTGGCTTGGCGTTGGTCTGGGCAACTACGAGTATGCGTATGCCTCCTATCGTCTGATCAACTGGCCGGAGCCGCTGGGGCATGCCCATAATTATTATCTGAATGTTTTAGCCGAGGGAGGGCTGATCGGTCTGATAGGCTATGGCAAGGTCTGGCTACTTATAGTTGTGCTGACATGGCGTGCGCTTCGTCATCCAGATACGGCTACACGCCTTGTTGTTGCTGGCCTGCTGGGAAGCTGGATTTACCTGCTGGTGCACAGTTTGTTTGATAATCTGTACGTCAACAATGTCTTTCTTTATCTTGGGGTCATGTTGGGCATCGCTTCTCTTCTTTACGACGACGCTAAACGCTGCATAACACTGAGGTTTGTATGAGTTCACTCCCAACCAACGCTGCCAGCGTAATCCGAACCCCGCTTGATGCCTTTATCATCCAGTTTGCGGCCCGCTTTGGTGAAAAGTCCAAAGAGGTCGAACGCTTTCTCAAGTTTGCCGTTGTCGGCGTGATCGGCGCTGTGGTGGATTTTGGCACGCTGTTTATCCTCCAAGCTACAATCCTCCCGCCCACCAGCGCCTTTTTCGTAGTTTCAGCCACGACACTGGCGTTTGTGGCTGCCATCATCAGCAATTTCACCTGGAACAGACTCTGGACCTATCCTGACTCGCGGTCACGGTCTGTCCGACGTCAGCTTGCTCAGTTCACGTTTATCAGCGTGGTGGGTTGGCTGGGCCGCACGATATGGATCACAGCCTCATACCTGTGGCTGGGCGCGTTGCTTATGCCCGTCCTTCTGCCTGAGATTCGCCTTCTGCGGCCCGACTATGTGCCCTCCGCAACCGCTGAAGCGAAGCTGGGCACTATAGCTGCGCAGGTTGTCGGCGTGATTGTCGTCATGTTCTGGAACTTCTTTGCCAACCGGTACTGGACCTATAACGACGTCCAATAAACGCCCGGTCGTGGCGATTGACTACACACCGGCCTATGAACAGGGGGGCGGCATTGGACGGTACGTGCGCGAGCTTGTCGCTGCGTTAGCAGGTGTAGATCAACAAACGCCCTATCGCCTGTTCGTTGCAGGCGCGCACAGCGCTGCGCTTCCGCCGCCGCCCGCGCATAATTTCACCTGGCGATCTACATCCCTCACCCCCCGTTGGCTGACCCGCATTTGGCATCGTCTCCAGCTGCCTCTTTCCGTTGAGATATTTACTGGTCCGGTTGCGTTGTACCATGCGACTGACTTTGTCCTTCCGCCCATCAGAAAGCAAATAAAAACGCTGCTTACCGTGCACGACCTGTCGTTCGTCCGTGTGCCAGAGACGGCAAGCCCGCGTCTGAAAGCCTATCTTGACACAGTTGTGCCGCTTTCGGCTCAACGTGCTGACCACATCCTGGCTGACTCTGAAGCCACAAGACAGGATTTGATTGATCTCTATGGGCTGCCGCCAGAGAAGATTACCGTTCTCCTCAGCGGCGTTGACGAGCGTTTTAAACCAGCGGATACTGACGCCATTCTGCAGGTTCGGCATAAATACCGTATTTCAGACGTTGATTTTCTGCTTTCAGTTGGAACTGTACAGCCCCGCAAGAACTATGCCCGCCTGATTCAAGCCCTGGCGATCCTGCGTGAGCGCGGCCACGATCTCCATCTCGTGGTCGTTGGAGGAAAGGGTTGGCTTCAAGATCCAATTTACGAGGCTGTGCATAAGCTTTCGCTCCAGCCCTATGCGCATTTCGTTGGGTTTGCCGATGACGCCGATTTGCCCGCGCTTTACAGCGCTGCTTGCTGCTTTGCTTTCCCGTCGCTCTATGAAGGTTTTGGTTTGCCCGTTCTCGAAGCCATGGCCTGTGGCACACCTGTAGTCACATCAAGCGTGTCATCTTTGCCAGAGGTAGCAGGTGATGCAGCCCTGCTCGCCGACCCGCTTGATGTGTCAAGCATCGCTGATACGGTAGAAAGAGTCCTTACAGATAACAACCTGCGTAACAACCTTGTCCGTGCCGGGCTGGCACGTGCTGCCGAATTCACGTGGGAACGCGCCGCGCGTAAACTCCACGAAATCTACTATCGTTTACTTGATCAGCCCTCTGGTTAACGCTTCTATCTTTACACTTTGTCGGAATCGCAATCAAGCAATGGTGCTATAATACATAAAAGCGAAGACTGTAAACGAGAGTAGGAGGCTGGTGTGGTAAAGCCTGACAAGGGTTTCGTAATTGACCCGGAAAAGCCCTTTTTTATCTTCGACTCCAACGGCGAATGGCACGCCACCCTTATAAAAGGCTGTCTCTGGGACTCGCGAGGCGAGTACATGGGTTTTGTGCGCGGTGATGCTCATGATGTTTACACTGCTTACGGTGAATGGGTGGGGAATCTCACACATGACGGACGCATCGTGCGCCGGCGTGTTGTCGAGCGTCAGCCGCTGCTCAGGATCAAACGCCTTCGTCCGGAGAAACCCAAGAATCTGCCTGCTCGCGCCCCGCTCCCACCACAGCGCGCAGAGCTTGCGCACACAATGATAGATGTGCTCGATTGGGATCCCGATATCTTCAGAAACGTTCCTGATCTGAAAACAGACCTGAGCTGACGCTGGCAGCCTACGCCTGTGCCCGAAGATCGCTTTCTCTCCGATTTTGAGCGCGAACGTGCGCCCTCTAACCTGCTTCGCATTCTTAATCAAGCCGGTGCACGCAGAATCCTGGCTGAGAAAGAAGCCGATCTCGGCCTGGCTGAACACCGGCCTTATCCCTTTTTGGCTTTAGTTGGTCAGTACGAAATGCGAGTTGCGCTCATGCTGGCCGTCATTAACCCCGCCATTGGCGGTGTGCTGCTAATCGGCCCGCGCGGCACTGGCAAGACCACTGCGGTTCGCAGCCTCTCCGGCATTTTGCCCGATATTGAAGTGAGTGACTGCGATGAGGAGGTTCTAGCCGAAGACTTGATGGACGAGTCTGCGCGTTTCCTCTACCCAGATTGTTATGAAAAATACCACAGCGGTCAGCCTATCTCGCATTTTGAACCTGTTAAGTTGGTGGAACTGCCCCTCAATGCGCGTCTTGAGGACGTTGTCGGTGGCATTAATGAGCGCATTGCGGTTCAGCAGCAGCGCATCCGCATCGAGCGGGGCATTCTAGCCCGTGCCGACCGCAACCTGCTGTACATTGATGAAGTTAATTTGCTGGATGATCAAATTGCCGATGCTATCCTTGACGCTGCTGCTCAAGGCTCATACACAGTGCGGCGTGGTGCAATGTCTGGTACATATCGGGCGCGCTTTGTGCTTATCGGTTCAATGAATCCCGAAGAAGGTCGCCTGAGGCCGCAGATTCTTGATCGCTTTGGGCTGCGGGTATTTGTGCGAGGCTTAGAGTCACCCCAGGAACGGTTGGAGGTTTACCGGCGAGTGCGTGCCTATCGCAGCAATCCGACGTCGTTCATACGTCAGTGGGAACGTGATACTGCGGAAACACGTGAGGAGATCACTCTGGCACGCGAGCTTCTGAAAGAAACCTCTTTATCTGACGAAGCGCTTGAGACCGGCCTCCAGCTCGTACAAAAGATGAGTATTGACTCGCATCGAGCGGAGTTCACTTTGTTCGAGGCTGCGCGTGCCCATGCGGCCGCTGATGGGCGCGATCTTGCCGACGTGCGTGATATCCGTGCGGTAGCACCGATGGCCCTACGGCAGCGGCGCAGCGATTTTATGATCGCCTATTTCATGGATCAGCAGATTGAAGATGAACAGATACGCAGCCGGGTCGAGCAGATCACTGCCTCAAAGCGCTCATCGGCAGGCGCCTAGTCAGTTCAGGTCGGCGCTGTTGGTGCTGGCTGTCCTGCTCACGGCCGTATACTATCTGCCGTGGCTGAGCGGTTCGGGCGCTGGATTGTCGTTCAATGCGATTGACTTGGCCGAATGGGTTAGTCTTCACCCGGCAGCCCGTGCCGAGACGCCAGCTCTTGTTACCCCCATGCTTCTTCGCATTCTGCTTATCTTCATCGGAGCTATTGCGATCTTGAGCCTCCGTTGGATGCTTTTTCAACTGGTGACCACAGGTCTCGTAATGCTGGCGCTTGTGCCGCCTGTAGGGTTTTCTGCAATAACTAGCGCTGACCCTAACTATCGCCAGCAGTTTGTGCTCGCACTTTCTGCGGCCGGTTCACTAG
>DAOTWC010000101.1:0-16382 GCA_034435995.1 Anaerolineae bacterium
TAGCAGGCAGGGCGAGGATGGAAACGTTGTCGCGCACAGGATGCCGAACTCACGCGCGCGCACGAACCCCGCTGCTGAGCTGCGCATCTGATTCAGAACGCTGTTGGCGACGCTCGTCACCTGTCCGGTCTGTGCAGTGTCCACGTGTCTGTTCTCGACTTTCTTATTTCTCAGCGCTGCGCGCTGGCGATGCGTTCCGCTTTAGCGATGATCGCCTCGGCAATTGCGCGAATCTCGCGCCGGTCATCGTCGGTGGCCTGCGCAACAACGGCATCAACCAATTGGCCGCAGCGTTCGCGGATGATATGTGGGTCGGGGTTTTCAGCCTGGCGCACCTCGAGCAGCTTGGTCAGCCAGCGGTTGCCATACGAAGCGTGGATTGTTTCGTCGGCCCAGTCGAAATCCATGTCGTGGCGGCTGACCGCGTCGTCGTATTCGATAAAGCTCTTGATGCGCTCCGGTTTGCGCTTGATGTTCTTAGTCTCGAAGAAGAACAGCATCCCCAGGCGATAGATAGGGTCCTGCCCGTAGGCTGCGTCATAGATGTACGTGCCCAGCGGCAGCTCACCTGGCTCATAGCCCCAACTTGTCAAACGTTCATACCCCATGCGACAGTGGCGCGCTTCGTCATACGTCCAGCGGGCGGCATCGTAGATGAATTCCCAACCAAGATCGTTGGCGAAAGCGTTCAGCAGCGCGCCGCCTGTCTCCACAGCCCACACTTCATTGAGGTGACTGACTGCGCTGCGGAGCTGCAGCCGCAGCCCATCGCCATAAGGGAAGGTGGGGTCAATCACGTCGGGCCAGTAGTAGCGCACCTGGCGGAAGCGCCGATCGCGCGCTGGGACCTGCGCCAGGGCGAACGGCTTATGGCCCGGAAGCTGCACCGGCTCGCCAGCCTTGCTCTCCACAGGATCGAGGCCGATGCCGCCCATCTCGTTCAAGCGGCGGGCGATTTCTGCCGTCCAGGTGTCGGCTTCGGCCTGGGCTTCTGGCTCGTACTCGCGCATGAGGGGCAGCATGGCCTGCAGGTCTTTGATCTGCTGTTCCTTTTCGCGCAGGGCCAGGTCCATAAAGCGAATGCTTGGCCCATCGCCGATCACATCCGCCAGGCTGAGGTAAGCCTGGTAAGCCTGCTGCAGCGCGGGTTTGAACACCTCAGTCAGCGCCTGGTACATCGCCAGCGCGCTGGGGGCGTTGTGCGCCTCGTTGATGAGCTGGAGCAGAGGTTCTTCATCGCCAATTTCCATCAGGCGGCTGGGATAACGCAGCTCAAAGACGCGGTTGCGCATCGCGTCCGCCGTCATAGCGTCTTCCCACATCATGCGCGGCAGCGCGATCTTCACTTGCAGCGGCCCGATTGCCGCCAGCCAGCCAGCCTGCATGACGATCAGCGATTGTTCACAGAAGAAGAAGCGCTTCAGGATCACAGCGGTGTCGTAGCGCATCAGTTTGGCGCGCTCGTGCTGTCCAGGCAGGTACACTTCAGCGACCATTTTTGTCCTCACCTCTTACAATCTCACTATTCACCACTGGCAAAACAGCGCCCAGTTCAGGGTTTTGCTTCTGGGCGCACATTGTCTGTAATCAGCCTGCGCCGTTCGACATAGGCGGGCAGGATTTCTGTGCCGCTGTCATCAGTGAACCAGGCGAACGGGTCGGTGCTGGCGACCAGCGCAATATTGGCCCAGGGGTTGAACGACCCAGAGCGAACGATGCACTTGGCACGGTAGGCGTAATCGCTGACCAGCGCCTCGTGGGTTGTCAGCTTGAACTGCGCGCCAGCGCCAGTGTAGATATCCTGGAGCGCGCTGTAGAGCGGCTTGTTTTTTGTCAGGATGTCGCCAGCAAAGTGGACTTCCTCGACAAAGATTTCCTGGCGCAGCACACGCAGCACATCCAGCACATCAGGCAGGCCTTCGTAGAAACCGAGATCAATCCGCCAAGCGTCCTTGGGGATCGGAAAACCGGCGTCGGTTACCATAATGATGTCAGAGTGGCCGAGCGTGGCGACAGCCTGGGCGAGTTCAGGGTGCAGAATTCGATTAGGACGCATGGGTTAAATTCGCTCCGTAATTGCTTTTCGGTCTAATGTTGTTGTTCACGCAACCGCTGTCGCAAGAAAGGCTTCGACCTCGGCCCGCGTGTGATAAGACGGCACGGTGTCCCAGCGCGTGCAGCACAGGCCGGCAACTGCGTTGGCGAAGCGCGCCGCCTCCTCCAGCGGCTTGCCCTCCAGCAGCGCCGTAGCCAGCGCGGCGTTGAACGAGTCGCCGGCGCCGTTGCTGTCCACAATGCTGTCATATCGGTAAGCAGGGACAGGCGTTGCGCTGTCCGGCGTCACAATCAGAGAGCCGCGTTCGCCCAGCGTCATGACCACAGTCCTGCAGCCTAAGCCCAGCAGCCGCCGCGCAATCTCTACATCATCGGTCGGGTCCTGCGGATCAAGCCCCAGACAAACACGCGCTTCAGTCTCGTTGGGCGTGAGCAGATCAATATCCGACAGATCGTAGGCGCGCAAATCGAGCGCCGGGGCCGGGTTGAAGATGACAGTAATGCCGGCTTCGCGGCCGCGCCGGGCCGCGTGCAGCGCGGTTTCCAGCGGGATTTCGAGCTGGATCAGCATCACTGAGCCGGGTGTCATGAGCGGCAGCGCCCTGTCCACATCGGCAGGCGAAAAAAGCTGATTCGCGCCGATGTCCACCGTGATAATGTTGTAGCCATCGCTGGATTTGATGATGAACCCAGCTCCAGTTGCCAAGTCTGGCCGCTGCAGCAGCAGATCAGTGTTGACACCCTCCTGCTGCATCAACCGGATAAAGGCGCGGCCAAAATCATCGTCGCCAACACACCCAACGAAGTTGACCGGCGCGCCAAGCCGGGCAGCCTGCACAGCCATGTCGCTGCCTTTGCCGCCATAGGCTTCGCGGAAATTGCGCGCCAGCACGGTCTCGCCTTTGACGGGGATGCGGTCAACATCCATCACCAGTGCGACCAGGTAGCTGCCAATAAGGACAATTGAAGGTTGATGGGCCATAAGTAAACTCTCAGCAATGTGTATCTAACCCAACACAAGAGCCGCAGCCGGTTTGGCGACCGGCTGGCGGCCTTAGATCACTAATAATGTTCCCAGGGGCCTTGGGTGCGGTCAATGATGTGGTTACCGGTGCTTGTGCCGATCATCTCAGCTCCCGCGTCGAACATCTCGATGGCGCGCTCGTAGCTGTTGATCTTGCCTGACGCCTTCACCTTGCAGCGCGGGCTGACCGTTTCGCGCAGCAGGCGCACATCAGCGGCTGTCGCCATAATGCCGCCAGCGCCCCAACCGCTGGACTGTTTGATCCAATGCACGCCGGCTTCATCAATGAGCAGCGCGGCGCGGCGTTTGTCCTCTTCAGTGGGAAGGAAGCCGAACTCAAGCATCGCCTTAACTGGGCGGCCGTCGGCTGCTTTGACGATCTGTGCCGCTTCCTCGCGAAACTCGTCGTACATGCCGCTGCGGTAGAAGCCCATATTCGGCTCGTAATCAATTTCATCCGCGCCCAGCGCGATACACTCGCGAATCAAGGCGATCTTGGCGTGGAGGCTTTCGCCGCCCATTGGCAGACCGATGCAGGTCGCCACCTTTACGCCTGTGCCCTTGAGTATATCTTTGACCAGCGGGACCCAGCACATCTGAACCATCGCAGCGTTGAATTTGTAGCGGGCGCATGTTTCGGCGTGCTTAATGATCTCATCGCGCGTGGCTTCTGGGCGGACAAGTGTGAACTGAATGTGAGAAGCCAATTCCTCGTCTGACATCTCGCGGGCATTGAGAACAGGAATGGGCACAGTCATGAGGCCACCTCGCTCGTTTGGTTATTATGTAATTACAAAAAGTATAAGCAGCATTCGGCGATTTGTCAATCAGAAAACGGGGGCGGGGACTGGTAAATTTTGCGGACACATACGGGTTTTTCTACGCTTAGAATCGCCGTCTGTATCCATGATCTTCACCAGTCCCCGGGGGCGGGCAGCGTTGACAAAATGCGCGCAGGCTATACAATGAACCAGCCTTTCTTAACGTGCCGATCACGAACGCATGGTAAGACAGGGCACCGGCGCACGATTTACGGCTGCAACTGGGACGTGAAGCAATGGCCCCCAAAAAACCGCCTCACCCTGGCCTGATAGATGTTGCACCTAGACAGGTCATAGACAAGAGCAGCCCTATCCCGCTTCACTACCAGCTTGAGCAGTTCCTGCGCAATGGCATCGAAACTGGGCGTTTCCCGCCCCTGCAAAGCCTTCCCACTGAGCTGGAGCTGCAGGAGTTCTTCGGGTTGAGCCGCACATCAATTCGGCAGGCAATTGGCAAGCTTGCTGCTGACGGATTGGTTGAACGCCGGCGATCACTGGGAACAATAGTCCTGCCGCAGCCGTTCCAGGAAGAACTCTCCTCGCTCACCAGCTTTACCGAAGAGGTGCTGCGGCGCGGCCACACACCACAGACGCGCCTGGTTGATTTCACTATCAGGCCCGCTGACGCCGACGACCAGAAATACCTCAATTTGGCCCCAAGTGCCGAGGTATATGATGTCTGCCGCGTGCGGCACATTGACGATTCGCCTATCGGCTTGATTCGCTCGCGCCTGCCGGTTGCGCTGCTGCCCGGTCTTACGCCCGACGTGTTCAGCGTCACCGGCCTGCGCCAGTCCATCTACCACATTCTGGAGACGGTGTATCATTTCAAGTTGGTGCGGGCGGACGAAATAATACACGCAGTCACGCTCACAGAAGGCGACGCACAACTGCTTGCGCTGCCGCCAGCTACTGCTGTGCTTCAACGCCATCGCGTTACTTACGACGCCGAAGACCGAGCTGTGGCGCTGGAGCGCGGCCTGTATCATGTGCGCTACCATCTGGAATGGAAAGGGCGCGAGGTTCTGGCGTTTGACCGCCGCTTTAACGACGACAGTGACACAGCCTCGATCTGACGCCCCGCGCCGCGCTCATCCCCGCCCCTTCAGGCGCGCAGTGACAAATCATACATAGCCAGCACATTTTCCAGCGGTGTATCCGGCTGAATGTGATGTGAACTGGCGAGGATGTAGCCGCCGTCACGGCCGAGAACGCGCACACGCTCTCGTACTTCGTTGGCGACATCATTGATCGTGCCGCGCGGCAGCGTTCTGATGATGTCAATGCCGCCGTGAAAGCAGAGGCGATCGCCAAAATCTGCTTTAAGGCCTTCCGGTTCCATGCCCCTGGCGTCGGCCTGGATAGGGTTCAGAACGTCAATGCCGAGGTCAATCAGCTCTGGGATGAGGGGGCGCAGCGCGCCGTCGCTGTGGTACATCACCTTGACGCCGTAGGTTTTTGCAGTCTCAACGATGCGCGCATGGCACGGACGGATGAACTCTCGCCACATGCCTTTTGAAACCAGCAAAGCGTTCTGGCTGGCTACATCGTCGTAGAAATACACCATGTCCAGTTTGTCTCTGGCGACCTCCAGCACACGGCGCGTGTTCTCGACGTACAGGTCCGTCAGCCGTTCCATGATGTAGCGCGGAATATCCGGCTCCACAGCCATCTCCATCAGGAACTTCTGCATGCCGCGAAGCTGCCACGCCACTTCGAAAACGGAACCAATGCGAAAGCGGATGTGCAGCGGTTGGTCACGGTTGAGCTGGTCAATCACCCCTGGCAGGGGCGAAAAATCGAACCAATCTGGCTGAGGCCAGCGATATGATCTGAGCGCTTCAACAGTGTCGTATGACTCAAGCGGGTAGCTGGCGCTCTCCTCATAAGCGCCGGTGGCATGGTGGACAACCCGCATATGCCGCCCCAGGATTTCATACAACTCGCCGTTGGGCAAACGCTGGCGCCACATGCGGCACGGTGTAGACCGGCTGCAGACATCCCACCACTCGATCTGCGCGCCAGGGCGCATCACTGCGCTGGGCGGGGCGCAGAACATATCGTAAGACACGACGCGGCAGTCTACTTCGAGCTTGCGCAGCACCGCCTCGCGCGCTGGGTCAAAGAAATCGGCCTCGCTCGGTCTGGCAGATGTGTCTAGGCCGAAGTGCGCGATCAACTGATCCCAGATTTCGTTAGTGGCGAGAAAATCAACCGGCACACGGTCGGGCTGTTGATGCGCCAGCGCAGTCAGCACGCGCTCGCGCGGCGAAGGCGAAGCCGGGGTAGTGTGCATCGGAAGTGCTCCTCACTATATGCGGCATCAGTCAGGTTACGCTTGGGTGAAACCATGCAGCTCGCGGCCACTCCACTGCATGTGATATTGGATGTGGTAGAGGCCGCGCTCAACAGCTATCGGCTGCCCTTTGGTATCAAACGACACCCGGCGGCGCAGCAGCACGGCCGTGTGCGCCGGCAGCTCAAGCAGGGATGCGTCCGCCTCTGTCAGATTGACGGCGCTCAGCATCTCGGAGGCGCGCACGAGCCGGATACCGTACACCGTTTCCAACACGTAGTACATAGACTGGCGCATACCGTCAGGCGCAAAAACATCTGGCTTGAAGTGCGGAACGCAAGCCACGGGAATGTGCGACTCAACCAGGCCGATCGGCTGACCGTCAATGAAGCGCAGGCGGCGAATGAAGAACACCTTGGAGCGCGGCGGCAGTTCCAACTGGGCCGCTACTTCCGGATCAGCCTTCTGCTTGGCGAACTCGATCACACGCCCACTTGGCCTCTGCCCTTTGCTCAGCGCCTCCTCGGTGAAAGTGCTCAGTGTGTGGATGGACGAGGCAAACGGGCGCGGCAGCACCACTGTGCCGCGCGAGCGCCGCCGCTCGACCAAACCCGCGCTGACAAGGTTGTTGATCGCCTGACGGATCGGCGTCCGGCTTAGGCCAAACCGTTCTTGTAGTTCCTGTTCCGTGGGCAGTGTGCGGTGCGGCGGGAACAGCCCATTTTCAATACCTTGGCGCAGAAACTGTTCCAACTGGTAATGCAAAGGTATCGGACTCCTCCGGTCAATAATCTGTTTGGGATCTATTTCCGCCAGCCCCGGGTGTGTAACGGGCATAGACTCTTCGATTCTCTAAAGTTTTTTGCAGACAACGCGCATTCTTGTCTTGTTCATGCCGAAAGGTCCGCGAATTTGCGCTCGGCGTGCGCCTGCGCAGCGCGGTAATCGCCCCGCTGCAGCGCTTGGCAAAACGCCAGATAGGCCGCCGTGGTGATAGACGGCACATCTTTTTTGGGCAGGACTGCCCGCTGCTGCGCCGTTTTTTCGAGCGCGCGCACGCCTGCCGCCAGCGCCTCGATGTACGCGCTCCGCTGGAGCGTGTCCGTCTCGTTAAGCAGCCGCAGCGCGAAATCCGCTGCCCGCCGGACGATCACTGCCAGCAGTTCCGCGCCGGTTTCCACTGATGCCGCGTTGTGCCCATCGCCTCCGCGTGGATCGGGGCCGATCACGCCGTCCAGCGCTTGATTGTGCGGCACTGCATCGAGCCGCACTAGATCGGGTTGCAGCGCCCACAGCAGCGAGGTTTCGCCCACGCCGGCGTGATCGCCCAGGTAGCCGCTGTCGGTTGTCAAGTCATATTCCGTTAACGGCAGAATCGTCACCGGTGACCGGCGCATCACGTGCAGCGCGGCGCGCTTGAGCGCTAGAGTCTGGTCTAGACCGAAGTGGCCGGTGAACGCAGCGATGACGCGGAAGCCCATCGCGCCGAACTGCTCGAAAACGGCCGTCAGCAGCGGCTCGATCACCGCAATGGGCAAGTTCAGCGTGTGCGGGTAGGGCACACCGCCGACCGCCCAGTACGATACCGGGCACAACACCGCGTCTGCTGCGTCGGCGATGCGCTCGCCGACCGCCTCGGCGATGAGGCCATCCAGGCCCAACGGCAGGTGATAGCTGTGCCATTCGATCGTGCCGAACGGGAGCACCAGGATCGGGCAGGCGCGCAGGCGCGCCGTCAGCTCATCCGGGAACAGCGTTTCGAGGCGGTAAACGGTCATGCGTCGGCTCCGAAGTTGATGATCGTGCGGATGCCCTGGAGTCGTTCGGGCTGGGCGAACAGGCTGGGGACATCTTCCAGCCGCACTGTCTGCGTGTGGAGTTCATCGAGGCGAAGCCGCCCCGTCATGTACCAGTCGGCGAACAGGGGCAGGTCAATGGCCGGGCGGATATTGCCGTAGATGCAGCCTTTGATTTGCTGCTGCTGGCTCATGAACCGGCGCGGAAAGAACGGCAGCGTTGCGTCGCGCGCCGCCGCGCCCACCAGCGTCAGCGTGCCGCCGCGCGACAGCATGTCAATGCCCTGCAGCATCAGCTCCGGCAGGCCGACGACCTCAAAGACGTGTTCGACGCCGCGACCGCCAGTCAAATCCCGCACGGCCTGCGCCGGATTGGCTGCGCGGCTGTTGACGGTGTGTGTAGCGCCGAAGTCGCTTGCGAGGCGCAGGTTATCGTCTTTCACGTCAATAGCGATGATTGGGCTGGCGTTCGCCAGCGCCGCCCCTTGCACGATGTTCAGCCCAACGCCGCCAGTCCCGATGATCGCAGCGCCCTCGCCAGGCCGAACGGCGGCCGTGTACAGGGCAGCGCCCACGCCGGTCGCGACAGCGCAGCCCAGCAGCGCCGCCTTCTCCAGCGGCATGTCGCGGCGGATGGGGACAGCGCCCCAAGCTGGCAGCACCGCGACCGGGCAGAAAGTGCCCGCGTTCAGCAGAATGTTGAGCGGCTGTCCTCTCCAGTAGACACGAGGGGCAGCGGTGGCCTGCACATTCTCGCACAGGTCCTGCCTGCCAGACAGACACCAGCGGCAGCGCCCACACTTCACCTGCCAGTTCACAACGACGTGGTCGCCGGGCTGGACATGGCGCACATTTACGCCGACCGCTTCAACGACTCCAGCGCCTTCATGGCCCAGCAGCGCCGGGCACGCGCGCGCGTCGCGCACCGCGCTGAGATCGGTATGGCAGATACCGCTGGCAGCCATGCGGACCGCCACTTCGTCAGGGCCCGGATCGTGCAGTTCGACGGTTTCCAGCGTGGGGGGCTGTCCCCATGTTTCGAGCACGATGGCTGGCAGACGCCTGGTCATGGGCATTCCCCCGACATCAAGGCATGGTTCCGGCTTCTTCGTTTTGGACAAACGACACGAGCGGCTCGGTAAGACCGTAGGCGACAAAGCGCTCGGTCGCGCTGTCGAGCAGGTTGACGGCCTGCGCCTCGAAAACGACCCACACTGGCTGGCCGACGTCCGCAGCAAACGGCGCTGGGACAACCGCTTTGACAATGGTCCCTGCAATGTCGAGATCAACAACGATCTCCGCGCCCAATGGCTCGATGACGAACACCTCAGCCCGAATCGCGCCGGCGGGGGCGCTTGCGCTGGGATAGACGGCGATGTTTTCCGGTCGGATGGCGATCTCAAGGCGCTCAGCGCCGCCCACCTCAACCGGACGGGTCAGCGCTGCGCGGAAACCTGGGTGAACCAGCATCCCATCTTCCAGCCGAACGGGGATGAAATTGGTCGGCGGGTTGCCGATGACGGTGGCGACGAAGCGGTTGGCGGGTTGGTTGTAGACCATCTCTGGCGTATCAACCTGCAGCAGCGTGCCCCGATGCAGCACGCCGATGCGGTCGGACATTGACATGGCCTCGATCTGATCATGAGTGACGTAGACAAGCGTTTGACCAAGATCGCGCTGCAGCCGCTTGAGTTCGACGCGCATTTCCAGCCGCAGCAGCGCATCGAGCGCTGACAGCGGCTCGTCCATCAGATAGGCGCGAGGGCGCCGGACGATAGCGCGCCCAATCGCGACGCGCTGGCGCTCGCCGCCCGAAAGCTGGCCCGGCTTGCGCTGGAGCAGCGGCTCGATGCGCAGCACACGGGCGACTTCCTGCACCTGCGCGCGAATCGACTGTTTGTCAACCCGGCGCTCGCGCAGCGGGTAAGCGATGTTGTCGAACACTGTTTTGTCCGGGTACAGCGCAAGGTTCTGGAAGATCATGGCGATATCGCGATTGCCGGGGTAAATGTCGTTGACCCGCTCGCCATCCAGTAGAACATCGCCAGCGTCGGGCGTTTCCAGGCCGACAATGACGCGCAGCGTTGTCGTCTTGCCCGCGCCGGGCGGCCCCAGCAGGGTGAAGAACTCGCCATCTTCAATGTCGAGATCGAGGTTGTTGACGGCCGTCACTGGGCCGAAGCGTTTGGTAATGCCGCAAAGCTGGATTCTTGCCATGGGCTTATGCCAGCGCTTTCTCTGTAGCTGCGTCGAACAAATAGACGCGGTGCGGCTGCAGGCTGATGGCATGTGTTTGGCCTACACGCGCCGCCGTGCCAGGCTTGACCAGCACCTGCACGATCTGACTGCCAAACTGGCTGTGCAGGACGGTCTTTGCGCCCAGCGGTTCGGTGGCGTAGATTTTGACCGGCAGCTTCAGCGGCGCTGGGGCGGCTTCTGCCGGGGCAAGGTCTATGTGCTCTGGGCGAATGCCGAGCACTACGTTGGGCGATGGGGCGCGTTCCAAGCGCTGGCGCAGATGATTGTCCAACTGAATAGACGCACCGTCAGCGCTTTGCAGGCAGGGCTGTCCGCCGTCGCTGACGTAGCGCCCGCGAATAAAGTTCATGCTGGGGCTGCCGATAAAGCGCGCCACAAACAGATTGGCCGGGCGCAGGTATACATCGTCGGGCGAGCCGTACTGCTGAAGCTCGCCGGCGCTCATCACGGCAATGTGATCGGCCATGCTCATCGCCTCAATCTGGTCGTGGGTCACATAGACCATTGTCTGGCCGATTTCACGCTGGATCACCTTCAATTCGGTGCGCATGTAAGCGCGGAAGGCAGCGTCGAGATTGCTGAACGGCTCATCCAGCAGGAAGATGCGCGGTCTGACGACGATAGTGCGCCCGAGCGCGACTTTTTGCAGATCGTTGACGCTGAGCTGGGTCGCCTTCATATGCAGCATGCTTTCGATGCCCAACATCTGTGCGATGCGCCGCACATCGGCCTCGATCTGGCTGCGCGGCAGCTTGCGCACGCGCAGGCCGAAAGCGAGGTTGTCGAACACGTTCATGTGAGTGAAGATGGCGTAGTTTTGGAAGACGAAGCCGACGCCGCGCTTGCCCGGCGGCATGTTGTTGATGCGGTCGCCATCGAAGTAGATGCTGCCCGCAGTTGGCGCTTCCAGCCCGGAAATCATGTTCATCGTCGTGCTCTTGCCGCACCCCGAGGGGCCGAGCAGGGCGGCGAAATGGCCGCTGGGAATCTCTAGGCTCAGATTCTTGACGGCGGTCACTTTATCGAACTGCTTGGTGACGTTTTCCAATCGGATATGTGTCATCGCAGCCGTCCTAGCGTTTGATCGCGCCGAAAGTAAGGCCACGCACCAGATAGCGCTGGATGACCAGGCCAAAGATAACAGGCGGCAGCAGGGCGATCACGCCCAAGGCGCTCTGCGGGCCATAGAGCTGGCTGGCCGCGCTGGAAACGCTCTGCAAGAACACCGGGATCGTCACCCAGTCGCGATTGGTGATCAGCAGCGCAATCAGGAAATCCGACCAGTTGAGGATGAACACGAACAGCGCAGTGCTGGCCAGCCCGCCCTTTGTCAGCGGCAGCACGACCTTGAGAAACACCCCCCACTGGCTGGAACCATCAACCACGGCTGCCTCGCTGACTTCGCGCGGAATCTCGTCGAAGAAGCTCTTCATTAACCACACGACGAACGGAAATGTGACCACAGTGTAGATCAGCGTGAGGCCGTACCAGGTGTCCGACAGGCGCAGCGCCGACCACATGATCACCACTGGCACAAGAATAGCGATGGGCGGAAACATGCGGAGCTGCAGAATGCTGAAGCCCAAGTTGTCAGGGTTGCGGTCGAGCCTGCGCCTGATGAGGCGGGCGATCAGCCGGTCAAGTGTGAATGTGAACACAAAAATGACGACGACCCCCAACCACGGCCCCTGCCATTCGAACAGGACGTTGCGGAACAGTATCAGGAAGGGGATCGTCAGCAGCGGCGCGGCGAAACCCCGGATCAGGCCTGCCCACAGCGGCAGGGCGCGCTGGTTGCTCGCCTGGTAACGCGACAAACCATAAGCGGCCAGCGTGCCAACCACTACGGCGAGCACTGTGCTGAGAACGCCGACGATCAGGCTGCTGCGGATGGCCGGCAGCGCCGAATTGGAATTAGCCATTGACGCGCCGCCCAGGATGATGCCAGTGTAGTTCTCGATGGTGACCTGGCTGGGCACCCAGTAGACGCGCCCGCCTGCTGACGTCCACTCCGGCAGTGGCTTGAGCGAGGTGTTGACCATCCAGTAAACGGGGAACAGGGCGAAAACGCTCCAAAGGATGATGATCAAATAGCGCAGGACTCTGAAACTGCGTGACTGCGTGTTCATCGTCGTTTTCCTACTCCGCCTCTTGCCGTGCCTGCTGCTGTTCGGCAGCCTGTAGGGGGCGCAGCGCATAAGTCGCCAAGACGGTAATCAGGATGAGGATGAGGACAGCGCCGGCTGCTGCATACGACCAGCGGAAGTTGTTGAAACCGAGCTTATACATGTAGATGCTGATCGTCTCGGTGGCCTGCGCCGGGCCGCCGCGGGTCATCAGATATGGCAGGTCAAACAGCTTGAACGCTTCCATTGAACGGATGATCAAGGCGATGATGATGACGGGTTTCAGCATGGGCAGCATGACCCAGCGGAACTTCTGCCAGGCGCTGGCGCCGAGCATAGTGGCTGCGCGCATCTGGTCTTCAGGCAGCGCGGACAGGCCCGAGAGCAGAATCAGGAACATTAACGGCGTCCACTGCCACACATCAGCAGCGATAACCGAAATCACGGCAACAGTGGGGTCAGTCAGCCAGGGAATGGCGACACTCCGGCCAGTGATGATAGACAGGATGCCGTTGATCGGCCCGTTGCCCTGCAGCAGCATGAACCACATATAACCGGCCACGGCTGGGACGACCATCATCGGGATAAGATAGATCGTGTTGAACAGCGGTTTGAGCGGAAACTTGTCGACAAAAAGCAGCGCCAGCCCCAGGCCGATCAGAAACTCGAGCGACACCGCGACAGCCACAATCAGGATCGTGCGCCCCAGCGCGCTGATGAACTGGGCGTCTGTCACAATGCTGGTGTAGTTGGATGTCCATGTCCACCACTGGTTGGCGTGCCACCAGTTGAGGCCGCCAGCCGTTAGCGGGGTATACGTGGTCAGGCTGAGGTAAAGCACGACGGTCAGCGGAAAAATGATGATGAAGTAGAGCAGGAGCTGCGCTGGGGTGATGACGACTGTGCCGAAGCGGCGCAGGCTGCGATTGCCAAACCAATCGCGCACCGAATGCCGGACAGGCGCTTCAGTGACACCGTCCTGGCGCTTGGATGACCGTAGGGCATCAACCATGACAAAAGACCTCTCACTGAAAAACTGTATTCGATTCAGATTGACGGTGCGCTGCCGGGGCAGGCGGGTGCATCCACAGCCTGCCCCAGACAGCCACCAGCGCAGCACTAAATTGTTGGTTCCTCGATCAGGCTCGGCCAGGCGTCCAATTTGGACTGGATAGCCTCGATCTGCTGCGCGCGGCCCAACCGGTCGGTGATCTCATTCCAGCGGCGGGCAGCGTCGGCCATCGCTTGTTCAGGTGTTTTCTGGCCGGTCAGCGCGGCCTGCAGTTCCTCGTCAAGCGTCTTCTCGTATTCCTGGCCGCCGTTGAGCAGGCTGGGCGGCGGCACTGTGATCTCGGCGCTGGCGGCGATTGAATCGATCTGATACTGCTTGTAACTCTCGACCACCAGTGGGTCGGTCAGGTCGCTGACCTGGAACGGGTCGAACGTGCCGCCGGGGTTGCCGACCATCCACGTGTAGATGCTGGGGCTGTTGGCCCACTGGAGGAACAGGTACGAGGCTTCGGGATACTGCGTTTGGCTGGAAACCTGGTATGTGTTGCCGATGTAAGTCACGCTTCGGCGCACCAGCTGGCCGTCAATCACGCGACCAGGCGATTTGAACGAGCCTAGCTTGCCGCCGACAGCCGTGTTGGCGTTATCGAGGAACTTCGGCATGTTGGCGAAAGCGCAGGTCATGGCCGCGCCGCCGCTGCCCATGTTTGGATACTGCTCTGGCCAGCTCCACACCAGCGCGTCAGGGCTGCCAACCCTGAGTGCCGCCACATGCTCGGCGCAGGCCTGAATGCCCGCCGGGCTGTTAAGCAGCGCGTCGCCGGTCTCTGGGTCGAAGTAGAACTGGTTGGGTTTCGCGCCGCAGGCATAGCGCTGGTAGAAGTTGCTGAAGCCCCAGTCGGGGTTGAGCAGGGCAGTGTTGCCGTACAGCCCCTGGTCGGGCCGGTGGAAGAACTCAGCGATCTGGTCAAGCTGTTCCCAAGTTTCGGGCGGCTGCAGGTCCCAGCCATAGCGCGCGCGGAACTCGCGCTGCTCGTTCGGGTCCTCGAACAAATCGCGGCGGTAAATCCAGATTTGATAGTCGCCATCGAAGTTGACCGAGATGGTGCGCCCGCGATAACGGTTAAGCAGGTTCACGGTGAGCGGCCCGCCAAGGTAATGCTCTTCCCAGTCAGGCCGGTACTGTTCGACCAGCTCGTCCAGCTCCAGCAGCGCGCCGGCTTCATACGCGCTGGCGAGCGAGTTGTACATCAGCGAGTAAATGTCAAAGCCGTAAGCGTTGGTCACGCGGTCCTGGATCACGCGGTTGAACAGCTCAGCGTAGGGAAGGATCGTGATCTCGATGTTGATGCCGGTTTCCTGCCGGAACAAATCAAGCACGGTGGGAGCGCCTTCAGGGAAAACACCCTGCCAGTGCAGTTCGGCGCTGGCGCCAACCAGCATCCGCAGGTTGGACGGTTTCTTGTCGGCCGGCAGGGCGCGGATACCCTCAATGGCGCGGCCGGCAGGGGTATCGGGGCCATACTGGTATCGCTCGGCCCCTTCAAAACCGGTCGGACCGCCGATCATACCAGGGGCAAGACCCTGCCTGTGCGGGGCAGCGCGAATCAATCGGGGAACGCCAATCAAGCTGGTGGCTCCGATAATCGCGCCTGCCTTTAGCAGATCGCGCCGGGTGATGCCAGTGGTGCTGTTGTGTTTTGACATCTTTAATCCCTCCAAACAACGAAACAAGACTTTCGGACATTGCTGAGTGTCGTTTTGGGGCGAGACACAGGGCTGCGAGCAGCCCTGTGTCTCATGAAACTGCATCGCAGCGATTTAGCTGTGGGCGCCCGCGTTCTGCATCAGCTTCAGCGTGGCGTCGCGGGCTTCTTTCACCCAGGCAAGAATGCCAGCGCGCGACGGATCAGGCGGCCACTCCAGCTCGCACGATATCGAGCCGTCAAAACCGGCCTTCTTCAGCTCGTTCACGTAGTCCTGCAGGGGCGCTTTGCCGCGGCCCGGTGGCAGATCGCCGTGCTTGTCAATGGCATCAGAGATGTGAACGTGGGCGATGCGCCCAGCAAGGCGCTGAATCTCGGATGGCGCGATACCGGCTAGGAACAGGTGCGAGCAGTCGATGTTGGCCTGTACCGTGTTGGGCAGGTCAACCGCGTTCAGAAATTCAACCATCGTGTCAATGCTGTTGACGATGGACATCTTGAACGGCTCCAGCTCGATGGCGATCTTGATGCCCACAGCTTCGGCGTATTCGCCCACGGCGCGGGTGCCCTCGACAGCGGCATTGAAGATCCAGTTCTTGTCGAAGCCGGTTTCAAGCTGCCAGAAGTACTCGCCATTCACGATCAGCATGTTGGTGGCGCCCATGTGGGCCGAGAGATCGACCAGGCGCTTGCCCAGGTCTTTGGAGAATTCGCGCGCTGGCCTGTTTGGATCGAAGAAACCAAAGATGATGGCCACGCTGCCCGCAACAGGCAGGCCGACCTGTTTGGTGATGCGCTTGACGTTAGCGAGCTGCGCGGCGCTCATCTCGCCGTCCTGCGGATAGATGTCAATGGTGTCGAAGCCCAGTTTCTTGACTTCTTCGATACCGTCGCCAAACGCATCAATTTCGGAGCCGAAAAACACTGAATTGATGATGCCTAGTTTCATGTATGCCTCCTCAAAAAGTGTGCTTGAAGTAAATGCGAGCCGGACTGCGTTAGTCAGCTCATCATATCGGCAACGGCGACGCTGTTGCGTGTCTCAAGACCTTGATTGCTATTTGAGTGCATTATGAAAAGCCAGTGCAAGCAGGGAAGCGAGGACTTTAAAGGCGAAACCATCATTGGTGCGGGCGTGGAGGCGCTGGAGGCCCATTTTCTCCAACTGACTGTTGACCGTTTCGATCTGGCGACGATGGGCATCAAGCAAGGCGGCGTCTGCAGCGCTGTTGCCGCGCATGTTCTTGCGATAGCGCGGCACCAGGCGTACACCGCCATAGACGTAGGC
>DAOTWC010000102.1:0-45615 GCA_034435995.1 Anaerolineae bacterium
TTGCATACGAACGCAGGTAGAACAAATCTGGGGCAGTGCCACCCTCAAGCTGGGTGCGCAGCGTGGCGTTGTAGTCAGGCGGGTTGGTGGGATCAAAGACAATAGTGATATTGGGGTATACAGCATTGAAAGCGTCCAGAATAACCTGCATCTGGGCAACGTCATCTACACGCCAGGACCCCATCGTTAGTGTAATTGGCTGATCCTGCGCCAGCACGCCAGCCGAAAACGTCAGGAGTGACGCCAGCACAAGGATAACCACAACAAGCAGTCTGTGCCTCATTTTTGCAGCTCCTTAAACAGTTGCGGTTTTCTCAGATGTATAACCGCGCTTTATTATAAATAGTCGCAGGCTCATCTACCACATTTTCCTCCATCAGCTCTCACCTGCGGCGGCAAAAATCGTCTAAACAGGGGTTGATTCTTGTGTCAAATTGTCATATATTAGTGAGTCTATGGTCGCCTATACACTCATCACATTTAACACGGCTTCAGACACAGCCTGAATGCCGCTTTTAGCGTGATGGGCCGCGCCGGCCCCGCCTATCACCCGGACTTGTGCCCTAAAGCAATGGCGCTATACCGCCCACAACCGAAATAATACGCATCTAGCGCAGAGGAGAACGGCCTTGGAAGCGAAGGATTTCAGCGCACTGCGCATCAGCCTGGCCTCGCCTGAGCAGATTCGCTCATGGTCGTATGGCGAAGTCACCAAGCCAGAAACCATCAACTACCGCCGCCTGCGCCCTGAAAAGGACGGGCTGTTCTGTGAGGCCATCTTCGGCCCTACCAAGGACTGGCAGTGCTACTGCGGCAAGTACAAGAATGTGCGCTACCGCGGCATCATCTGCGACAAGTGCGGTGTAGAGGTGACCCGTGCCTCGGTACGCCGCGAGCGCATGGGCCACATCGAACTGGCTGCGCCTGTCGCCCATGTCTGGTACACACGGCGTGTGCCCAGCTACCTCGGCCTGCTGCTGGACGTCAGCCGCCGCAATCTCGACCGCGTGCTGTATTTCGCCCAGTACGTGGTTACGCACGTAGACGAAGACGCACGCCAGAAGGCACTGGCGCGCATCGAGAAAGAACTCGCACAGAAGGAGCTGGCGCTCGGCGGCGACCTGGAAGAGCAGATGGCCGCGGTGCGCCGCGAGCGCGACAGCGCGCTGGGCGACTTCAACGCGCGGGCAGCCGATATTGAAGCGCATTACAACAATGAGCTGGCGCGTTTAAGCGACCGCGTGATGCAGGAAGCCCAGGCGGTCCAGAGCCGCGTTGAGGCGCTCTTCGGCCAGCCGGCAGCGGCTGACATCAACTTCGAAACCACCGGGACAGTCATCGCTGCCAAGGGCGAAGTGATCGAAAACGATCACATCGCCCGCATACAGGCCGCCGTCAACGCTTACCTAAGCGACATCCAAACCGAAATCGACCAGATGCGCGCAGCCGACTTGGCGAAACTTGACCAGGAGGCTCAGGCGATCACATCCTCTGCAATGCAGATTCTTAACGAACAGCGCAGCGAACTCGACAGCCGGATCGTGCACGTGCGCCAGAGCGCAGAAAAAGCCCGTCAGGAGCTGCAGGAGCTTCATGTGCTGCAGTTTCTGCCGGAATCGCGCTATCGTGAGCTGAAAAGCCGTTACGGTCAGGTCTTTCAAGCAGACATGGGCGCAGAAGCGTTCTACGAAATCCTGAAGAGCATGGACCTGGACAAACTGGCTAAAGAGCTGTGGCACGAGGTGCGCACCACACGTTCCAAGCAGCGTAAGAAAAAAGCCACCAAGCGCCTGCGTGTTGTAGAGAGCCTACGCAAGAGCGGGAATCGGCCTGAATGGATGATTCTCACCGTGCTGCCAGTCATCCCGCCTGATCTGCGCCCTATGGTCCAGCTTGACGGCGGTCGGTTTGCTACCAGCGACCTCAACGATCTGTACCGCCGTGTAATTAACCGCAACAACCGCCTCAAGCGGCTGCTCGAACTAGGCGCACCAGACGTTATAGTGCGCAATGAAAAGCGCATGCTGCAGGAGGCAGTGGACAGCCTGATTGACAACAGCCAGCGCGGCAAGGCGCTTAGTCGCCGTGGGCGGCGTGAGCTGAAATCGCTGAGCGACATGCTCAAGGGCAAGAAAGGGCGCTTCCGCCGCAACCTGTTGGGTAAGCGCGTGGACTACTCTGGTCGCTCGGTAATCGTCATCGGCCCTAAACTCAAACTCCACCAGTGCGGTCTGCCCAAGACGATGGCCCTCGAACTCTATCGGCCATTCGTGATCAGCCGCCTGGTCAACCAGAATTACGCCACCAACGTCAAAGGCGCCAAACGCATCATCGAGCGCGAAAAACCTGAGGTGTGGGAGGCGCTTGAAGAAGTCATCAAAGAGCGACCGGTGCTGCTGAACCGCGCGCCGACTCTGCACCGCCTCGGCATACAGGCTTTCGAGCCACAACTTGTCGAAGGCAAAGCCATCCAGATTCACCCGCTGGTCTGTTCGGCCTTCAACGCTGACTTCGACGGCGATCAAATGGCTGTGCACATTCCCCTCAGCGACAAAGCTGTCCAGGAAGCGCGCGAGCTGATGCTCAGCACGCGCAACCTGCTTAAACCTGCTGACGGCCAGCCCATTGTTGGCCCGTCCAAGGACATGGTCCTGGGCATCTACTATCTGACGATGGACCCCACCGTGGAGATCGTGACGCGCGCCGACCGCGCCGATGATTTCCGCTCAATGGCGACGTTAAGTGATCCAAACGTGCGGGTCGGCATCGCCCTGCGCAGCAACGGCTACTATTACGCCTTAAACCGCGATATTCCCGGCGTTGTGCTCTTCACTGACGTCAAAGAAGAGCAGGAGAATGGCCGGGAGCGCATTGTTGAGACTGCGGTAGAGCGCACTGTGCGCGCAGTGCTCGAAGGCGAAGTGGACTGCATGCTGGCCAATGCCTACGAAATGAAGAAGTTCCTGTCCAAGCATGGCCTCGCAGACGCGCTGGTGCTCTCGAACCTGCACGAACGCCGGTTGGTCGTTGACATGGACGAGGTTGAGTACCTCTACGGCCTGGGCATTGTCAACCTGCACACACCGATTCTGCTGGGCAACATTTACGATCACCGCGGCCCACAGGGCGAGCCAGAGATCACCACGGTTGGGCGCGCTATCTTCAACCGCATCCTGCCAGATGAACTGCGCTTCGTTCAGGAAACCCTGGGCAAGAAGGGTCTGCAGAACCTCGTGGCGCGCTGCTATCAGAAAATCGGCTCTGACCAGACAACCGAAATCGTGGACCAGATTAAGAACCTCGGTTTCCACTACGCAACCATTTCTGGGACCACAATCGCTGTTTCTGACCTCACAGTGCCCGACGAGCGCGCTGACATTCTGGCGCGCGCTGAGAGCGTAGTCGAGAGCGCTGACCGCGACTTCCGCCGCGGCCTGCTCACCGAGGAGGAGCGCTACCAGATTACTATCGAAGAGTGGAACCGGGCTAAAGACACGCTCCAGGACCTGATCCGCGACACGCTTGACCCCTACGGCCCGATCGCCATCATGGCGATTTCCGGTTCAACCAAGGGTGGATTCGGCCCCATCACACAGCTTGCCGGCATGCGCGGCTTGATGGCCGACCCCTCCGGCCGGATTATTGACCTGCCGATCCGCAGCCACTTCCGCGAGGGACTGACCGCGCTGGAGTACTTCATCTCAACACACGGCGCCCGCAAAGGCCTGGCAGATACAGCTCTGCGCACTGCCGACGCAGGGTATCTCACCCGCCGGCTGGTGGATGTTGCGCAGGATGTGATCGTGAACCGCATGGACTGCGGCACAGAGGCGGGCTTGTGGATTCGCCGCAGCGACGATGTGGCCGGGCAGCAGCTTTCAGAGCGCATTGTTGGCCGCGCCGCAGCCACCACTGTGCGCGATCCCGAAACCGGCGAGGTCATCGTCGCGCGCAACGAACTGATTGACGAGGACACCGCTGAGCGCATTCAGAACAACCTGAAGATCGAGGCCGTTCACGTGCGCAGCCCAATGACGTGCGCGCTCATCCACGGCATCTGCGCGCTGTGCTACGGGCGCGACCTGGGCCGCGGCGAGATGGTCGAAATCGGCGCGGCAGTCGGCATCGTGGCTGCCCAGTCTATCGGCGAGCCAGGCACGCAGCTAACGCTCCGCACGTTCCACACCGGCGGCACTGCGCAGACCAGCGGTGACATCACCAGCGGTCTGCCGCGTGTTGAAGAGCTGTTCGAGGCGCGCAAGAAGCCGAAGGGCGAGGCTGTCATGACCGACATCGGCGGCATTGTGCGCATTACACGGCGCGAGGACGGCGTGCGCATCGCCACTGTGATCAACAGCGAAGTCTTCAGCAAGGAATACGCTATCCGGCCCGGCTGGGAACTGCTGGTCGAAGATGAACAGACTGTCAAGCAGGGTCAGCCGCTGATGCGCGAAAAGGGGACCGAAGAAGACCCTAACGAAATCCTGGCCGAGATGAACGGCACGGTTCACATCGAGCCAGACCGCATCTTCCTGCGCTACGAACAGCGCCAGGAGCAGGAATACGAGATTCCATCAAGCGCGCGTCTTACGCCAGAGGTGTACGACGGGGCGCAGGTCTACCCTGGTCAGCAGCTTACTGAGGGATCGAAAAACCCGCACCGCATCCTGCGCATCCTAGGTTCAGAGGCCACCCAGCTCTACCTGCTGTCTGAAGTGCAGAAGGTGTATCGCAACCAGGGCGTGCCGATCAACGACAAGCACTTCGAGATTATCATCCGCAAGATGCTCTCGAAAGTGCAGATCACCAAGAGCGGCGACAGCCACCTGCTGCCCGGTGAGCTGATTGACCGGCTTCAGCTTCTCGACATCAACGAACGCTTGATTGCCGAAGGCGGTGAACCGGCGGCGGGTGTGCCGGTCATTCTGGGCATTACCAAAGCTGCGCTCAGCACCGACAGCTTCCTGTCTGCTTCCAGCTTCCAGCACACCATCAAGGTGCTGGCGGGCGCTGCCATTGAAGGCAAGACCGACAAGCTCTACGGCCTGAAAGAAAACGTGATCATCGGCAAGCTGATCCCCGCCGGGACCGGCTTCCACACCTATCAGGATCGCGAGCTGGTGGCCCCCAACAGCACGCTGGAGGCCCAGGGCGCGCTCGACATGGAAAGCGATGAAAGCTTCGACGAAGATGACCTGGACAGCATTGAGGACAACCTGAACCTCAACGCCTGAGTTCACAGCAGCCAAGACACATGAGAAGGGCGCAGATCATAACTATCCGCGCCCTTTTTATTTCCACTTTCCGCAGCGCCGCCGCCTCGGCGGCTGATGCAGCCCCGCCTAATCGTAGCGGGGAAGCTGCACGTCAGGCCGCACAGCGTCGTAGATCATCCAGTACAGCGGGCGTTCAGCCGGATCAAGCGGCACCAGCAGGCTGTAGGCCGCTCGCTCGTCCCGAGCCTCGATCTTGCCATCCAGAATGCCAAAGTTCAGATTCCACAGGATCATCGGCCCGATATAACCAGTTCCCTGGCCGATCTCGAAAGCCCGCATGGTGTAGTTAGCCTGTGCCCACTTGTCGTTGTAGGTCATCCACTCTTCGGGCGCGGCGCCAGGAAATGCGTCCCAAGTGGCCCAGCCGAACTCCGTTACCATCATCTGCGCGGCCGAATGGCCGTTGCGCTCCATAACTGCTCGGTAGTCTGCGATGTTGTCGGCAAAAAAGAAATGCGGATCGTCATCCCACCCCTGCCCTTCAACGGCGTTGCAGCAGCGTGCATCGGGTGGGTTTCCCCAGCTGTACGGGTGAACACCTATCATGACATCCCGATAGCGTCCCAAACCAGCATCGTACATCTGCTGAAGATATGCGCGGTCATCAACCGAAAAATCGCTCGTGCCAGTGGGAGCTAGACCAGCCGTAACAACGATAAGCGGCCGCGGACGCGGCTTCTTCGGGTCAACCAGCATGCGGTCGGAGTAGGCGCGCAGCGCCCGGTATGCAGGCTCGAAGTAGCGCATGTAGGAGCCGCCGTTCAGCGGCTGCCCCTGCCACTCGCGCCGCAAATTCGGCTCATTCCACACTTCAACAGCCTCAACAGCGTCGCCAAACTCGCCCATCATAAGTTCTAAGAAACGCACCAGCGCCTGCGGATCGTCTGGCGGTCCAGATTCGACAGCCGTGCTGCGCGCCCAACCAGGGGCTTTCGCCACGCTCACCAGCACCTTGATGCCTCGCTGGTGCAGGCTTTCGACGTAAAGCTCCTGGCGGCGAAAGGCTTCGCTGATTTCATCCGGGGCGTTTGGTTGAAGCAGCGCCCAGTCAATTTGAATCTTGGCCCAGCCCACGCCCAACTGCTCAACACGGCGCAGCACCTCATTCCAATCGCTCTGATCAAGCAAAGAATGCACCTGCACGCCCATCTGGTCAGGGTCAAGGCTGGGCATTGGCGTGAACGGAGGCGGTGGTGTTGTGGCCACAGGTGGCGGCGTTGTTGCCGCGATCTCTGGCGTGGCTGAGGGCGCCGGGCTGGGCGGCACGGGCGGTGTGTAGCCAGGCCCAACAATCGGGCCGACAAACGTAATGGTTGGCTGTGGGCTGGCGGGAACAGTGGGAGTGTGCGTCAGCGTTGGCGTTGGTGTGCCCACAGCAGCTATTGCCGTGTTGACAGGCGTAATTTCCTGTGTTTCATCAGCCAACGGCGTCGGCGTGACGTAAATAATAATGGGTTCTTGAGGGGCGCATGCGCTCAGCAGCAGCGCGCCGCAAACAAGCAGCAGTATTTGTCTGGTTAGCTGGTAGGGTGTCATCATAAGGCTGCATACTACCACAGCAGACAGCGACCAGCTATGGCTGAGACAAAGGGCGTAGGGCAGGCAGTGGCTTCCAGGCGATGGTATAATACGAACATGTGTTTTAATTTGACAAGCTGGATAGGCATCCCTACAATGCGTTTTCACACACCAGCAGCCACATATTCCGCAGACGTATCGCGCGATTAATTAAAGGATACGGGCATGAACGCAGGCTTGATCCGTCAAGTGAATATTGACCAGGAGATGCGCAACGCTTATTTAGATTACGCGATGAGCGTCATTGTGGCCCGCGCAATTCCCGATGCCCGTGACGGCCTCAAACCGGTTCACCGCCGCATTCTCTATGCCATGTACGATATGGGCATGCGCGCGGACACACCGTACAAAAAGAGCGCTCGCATCGTGGGTGAGGTGCTGGGCAAGTACCATCCGCACGGCGATGCTGCCGTGTACGAGACGATGGTGCGGCTGGCCCAGAGCTTCTCAATGCGCTATACCCTGATTGATGGACAGGGCAACTTTGGCAGCATAGATGGCGACGGCGCTGCTGCCATGCGCTACACCGAAGCGCGCATGGCGCAAATAGGCGAGGAACTGCTGGTTGATATTGGCAAGGATACTGTAGATTTTGAGGAAAACTTCGATGGAAGCCTGATGGAGCCATCGGTGCTTCCAAGCAGTATCCCCAACCTGCTGGTGAACGGCTCGTCCGGCATCGCAGTTGGCATGTCCACCAACATCCCGCCGCACAACTTGGGCGAAGTCTGCGACGCGCTGATCTACATGCTCAACAACTGGGACAAGCTCGACGACATCACAGTTGAAGAGCTGATGGCCTTCGTGAAAGGGCCAGACTTCCCCACAGGCGGCCTGGTTTATCGCCATCAGGACGGTCTGCTGTCAGAGGAGGACACGCTCAAAACCGCCTACGCCACTGGCCGCGGCAAGATCACCGTTCGAGCAAAAGTGCATATCGAGAACATGGGGCGCGGCAAATCGCGCATCATCGTCAGCGAGCTGCCCTACCAAACGAACAAGGCTGCGCTTGCCGAGCGTATCGCTGGACTGGTGCGCGAGGGCAAACTGGAGGGACTGGCTGATCTGCGCGACGAATCAGATCGTCAAGGCATTCGGTTGGTTATCGAGCTGCAGCGCGGCGTCGAGCCGGAGCCAGTGCTGGCAGAGTTATTCCGCCTGACGCCGCTTCAGGACACCTTCAGCATCATCATGCTGGCGCTGGTCAACGGTGAGCCGCGCGTTCTCAGCCTCAAGCAGTGTCTGCGCGTGTATCTTGACCACCGGCTGGAAGTGGTGCGCCGCCGCAGCGAATACGAGCTGGCGCGCGCGCGTGAACGCGCCCACATTCTGGAAGGGCTGCTCAAAGCGCTTGACCGCCTTGACGAAGTGATCGCTATTATCCGGCGCTCACGCACGGTCGAGACCGCGCGTGAGAACCTGCGCAAGGCGCTCAGCATCTCTGAGGTTCAGGCGCAGGCCATTCTCGACATGCAGCTTCGGCGGCTGGCTGCTCTCGAGCGCAAGAAGATTGAGGACGAGTACAAGGAGAAAGTCCAGCTTATCAAATACCTTGAAGGGCTGTTGAAAAGCCCAAAGAAGATGCGTGAGGTAATTGCTGAGGAGCTGGCCACTATCAAGCAGGCTTACAGTGACCCGCGCCGAACGATCATCGTGGACAGCACGGTGACGACAGCCGTCAACGGCAGCCTGTTAATCCCGGAGGAAAACACCTGGATTACGCTTACCGTAAGTGGATTGTTAGGCCGCAGCTATGGCGATGAGCCGCCCAAGATCACAACTGAAATCAAAGACCCGCCCCGCTGTATCGTGCACGGCACGTCCACCCACATTCTGTACCTGTTCACGCGCAGCGGCCAGTGTGCGACAATACCGGTGCAGCAGCTTCCGCAGATCAACGACCCGGCCGAGGGCACAGCCTTTCACACGCTTTGCGCTCTGAAGGCGAACGACGAGATAGCCGCCGCGCTTAGCCTGCCAAGCGGCCTTGAGGAAGGTTTCCTGTTTCTGATCACCGAAGGTGGTGATGTCAAGCGGCTGCGGCTGTCCGATCTGCCGGGAATGTCGGCCAATGCCTTCACCGTGATGAATGTTGGTGACGACTGTCTTGGTTGGGTGCTGCTCACCTCCGGGCGAGATGAAATCCTGCTGGCAACTGCTCAGGGACAGGCGATCCGCTTCGGCGAGGATGATGTGCGGCCCACTGGTCTACCAGCCGGCGGTGTGCGCGGCATTAAATTGGCCCCACAGCGCGATCGAGTCGTAGGCGCGGCAGTGGTCGTGGAGAATCAATACGTCTGGTCTGTTACCGACAGTGGCATCGCCAAGATTTCGCCTGTGACAGAGTATCCGGCCCAGGGCCGCGCTGGCAGCGGGGTGATCAACATGCGCCTGCCAAAAGACAGCCGAGAGGTAGCAGCGGCAGTCATCGGACGCCAGGACGATAGAGTGGTAGTGCTCACCAACAAGAACAAACCGAAGTATATGCGCCTGGGACTGGCACAGAAGATCACGCGCGGGCGCACAGGTGGTGATTACGTCATTTCGCTTGGGACGAAAGAGACTGTGACAACCGCGGTTCTGTACCAGGAGCTTGTCACGCTTCCTGAACCAGCCTCGTGAGGGCGGCGTCATAGATTGGAGCCATCGCTGACCAATCGTAGACAGCCACATGGGCACGCAGCGTATCCGTGTCGGCAGCAACCTCGCCGCCCAGATGGCGCAGCAGCAGCGGCAGCAGTTGATCATCCGGATACAGACAGACCTCCTGCTGGCCTTCCGGCACAAGCGCTGGGTAATTGAGGCGATCCGGCAGCAGCGGCACACAGCGGCAGTACATGGCCTCTGCCACTCCTGCGCCGAAGAAATCCTGATAGGCTGTGCTGACTACATAATCAGCTTGCCACAGCAGCCGCGCGTAGGCCGCAAACTCTGTGACATAACCGTACTGAACGACACGGGCGCCCAGCAGCTCACGAACAGCCTCGAACGCCGTTGGGGATACCTGAAAGTTCTCACCGGCCAAAGCAACGCGAAATTCGATTCCCTCGTCAAGCAGCGCTTTAAGCGCGGCAGAGAACAGCTCCGGGTTCTTGTCCGGTTCCCAGCGGTGATTCCACAGAATGAGCGGCGGCGCGCCGGTATTGCTGCGCGCATCTTGATGTTGATCATACCGCCTCAGGTCCAGACCCAGCGGCAGTACAGCGGCGCGCTGGCGCAGCACCTCGATTGAGTCCAGCTCGTTGTAATCAGGAAAGTGTTTCAACATGTTGGGCAGCGCTGCGAAAAACGCCGCCATGTGAAACTGGCTGTTGAAAAACACTCGCTCCGCCGCCAGCGCGCTGGTGTAATTCGTGAACGCATAGCGCCAGCCGTGTCCCTGGCGCGCGTTTTGAGGATAGGTAAGCTGGTTCTCGTGAAAGTAGAGCGCGACGGGGATATGAGCCGTGCGCCGCCGTGTAAGGGCGCGAAACGCCGCCAAATCAAACATCTCAGACGCCAGAATCACATCTGGCTCATCAACCAGCTCCTGATACAGGCGCGCCAGCGTCACCGCCCCGCCCTGCATACGCCACTTCCAGAAGCTGGCCGGCAGTGTAAGCAGGTCTACAGTGTGCTGGGAGAAGGCGCGGTATCCATCTGCCCAGGCGCGATGGCTGCCGCCGTAGTATGGCTCGATAAGCAGAACGCGCATCCCACCGTCGGCTCAGCGCGCGGCCTGAAACTCCTGCGCAATCTGCTGCGCCAACAGCTGCAGATGCGGCGCAGGCGCAACCCCTAAACTCCTGTTCAGCTCGGTATGCAGCAGATCATAAACCTTAAGCGCATCGGCATTCATCCCCAACTCATGGAAAAGAAGCATCAGGTTCATCGCGACATCTTCGCGTTGGCGGTTGGTGGCCGCAGCTTGCAAATACAGGCCGAGCGCCTCGTGTTTTTGGTCGCGCTTCTCAAGAATCCTGGCCAGGCTGATGAGCGCCTCGCTGTAGGTCTGGTGCAGCTCCTGACGCCTCCGCTCAATCCACGGCATATCCAGTGACATGAGAAACTGGTCCCGATAAAGATGGACAGCGCTGTCCAGCAGCTTGACTGCCTCGTCTGTGGGAGCGATCACGCTGCTTTGAACCAGTTCAGAGAACTGCACAACGTCGTAGCTCAGCTCAATGGTCTCGGAAATGTGGTAAAAACCAGACCAATAAACCGTAAGGTCAACGCCCAGCACTTCGCTGATCTTGCGCTTAGTAACGTGAAAGACGTTGGTGGCCTCGCGCACCGAGAGATTGGGCCAGAACGTTTCAAAGATGTCGCTGCGTGTCGTCATACCGCGATCTACCAGAAAAAAGAATAGCTGGCGCGGCAGCAGCCCATCCCACGTATCAACCGGCTGTCCGTCGCGCAGCACGCGCCCCGTGCCCAGAGCATAGACTTCCAGCAGCACAGACTTTGACTGACCACGGCGGGCATAATCCCACAAAAGCAAGTTATCATCTGCCGGTACAAACTGTGTCTGTCGGCGCAGCGCGTCGTTGTTGAACACGTAGAGAGGTGGCCGGCGCAGCATGACATACACCCGCCCCGGCCCAACAGCATCAACAGCTTCCAGCAAGAGCGTGTCCAACGCTTCAGGGATCGCGCGATCACACTCATCCAGCAGCACCTGAGCGCCAGGCGCAATGCTGCTGTTTCCTGTTTGCAGCAGCAGAGCCGTCTCAAGCTGGCTGCGCAGTGTTTCGAGCGATAATTCGCGCCCCTGGAAACGCACATATACCAGCGGCACGCGCAGCAGTTCGCTAAGCAACAGGCGCTGACGGATATAATTAGGGTGCAAGATAACGAGACGAGAGGTCTTGTTAAGAGACTTTAACTGCTCAACAGCCTTCTGATGCACCGTGTTCAACATAAATGTCAGCCCCCTCTCCTGTCTGCACCCCCCACCGGCACACAAGATCGAAACACATGCTGCCACAGGCCTGATAGTTAGGGCATGGTTTAGATTAGTATGAAAATTATAATTCCTATGTAATGGAAATGCAAATGGAAGCGCAAAGCTGGTTGGATACTCTTGGTCGGCCGCTGCGAAGGGTCAGACCATGCTTTTGCGCCGGGCCTCGACCACATTGTTGATGCACTCCAGCCGCGTGAGTATGCGCATTAGCTGGCCCACATTCGCGATTTCTATTGTCAGTTGGAAGGTGGCGATGTTCTGCCGTGTCGACACATTCACCGAGGCCATATTGACTTTCTCATCAGCAATCACGGTGCTGATATCGCGCAGCAGGCCTTCGCGATCATAAGCGATGATTTCCACTGGAACAGCATAGCGCTGCTCAGTCGCCACATGGCCCCAGGTCACATCAATTAACCGCTCCGGCTCAGCAGTGGCCTGGATGTTGGAACAATCGTGTCGGTGCACAGTCACGCCGCGCCCGCGCGTGATATAGCCCACAATCCGGTCGCCCGGCATTGGATTGCAGCACCGCGCCAAATTCACCAGAAGTCCACCAGTTCCAGCGATGTTCACCCCGTTGCCAGTGCTGACCGGCAGCGGTGCAGGCGTCGGATGGAGTCGAAATAAGGCTTCCTCAGACTGGGTGTGAGTTTGTTTGCGCTCCAGTTCGAGCAGCCTGTTGGCGATCTGTGAGCTGTTGATGTCGCCTGCCCCCACAGCCGCTAGAAAATCCTCCAGCCGGTCGTAGTTGAACAGGTTCGCTACCGAGTCGAACGTTATGGTGTCGAGTAAACCCAGTCGTTTCAGCTCGCGCTCCAGCGCCTCGCGCCCGCTTGAGATGTGCTTCTCGCGGTTGAGCTTGCGGAAATACTGACGAATCTTCGAACGCGCGCGCGTTGTCTTGGTGTAGCCCAGACTGGGATTGAGCCAGTCCAAGCTGGGGCCGCCGCGTTTGGACGTGATGATCTCGACTTGGTCGCCCGTCTTGAGTTGGTAGTTGAGACCAACTAGGCGGCCGTGAATCTTTGCACCGCGACAGCGATGCCCGATCTCCGTGTGAATGTAATAGGCAAAGTCAATCGGCGTCGAACCAATAGGCAGGTCTACAATGTCGCCTTTTGGTGTGAAGGCGTACACCCGGTCTTGAAACACCTCGCTCTTAATCGTGTCAACAAAGGTCTCGGCGTCATCGCTGACATCCGGCCCGAACTCCATCAGGCGGCGCAGATAGTTTAGACGCCGCTCAAAATCCTCATCGCGGGCGTGCGTCCTGCCTTCTTTGTACCGCCAATGGGCCGCAATGCCGTATTCGGCGTGTTCGTGCATGGCCCACGTGCGAATCTGCACCTCGATTGTCTTGCCCCTGGCATCCAATACCGCGGTGTGCAGGCTCTGGTAGAAGTTGTCCTTAGGGGCGGCGATGTAGTCGTCGAACTCGCCGGGGATTGGCCGCCACAAGTTGTGAACCACGCCAAGAACAAGGTAACACTGCGGCGGCGTGTCCACAATGACGCGAACTGCGCGCACATCGTAGATTTGGTCAAATGGCAGCTCCTTGCGCTGCATCTTGCTGTAAATGCTGTAGATATGCTTTGGCCGCCCGGTGATAGTCGGATTCTCAATGCCATGCCGCTGCAGTTCGCGCCGCAGAACCGAGATGATCTCGTCCATATAGGCCTGACGGTCGGCGTGGCGCTCGTCAATCTGCGCGGCGATTTCGCGGTACGCCTGCGGCTCCAGATACCGAAAAGCCAGGTCCTCAAGCTCCCACTTCATCTGCCAAATACCAAGCCGGTTGGCCAGGGGGGCAAAGATGTCCATCGTCTCCTGCGCAATGCGGCGCTGGCGGTCCGGCGGCATGAAGCCGAGTGTGCGCATGTTGTGCAAGCGGTCAGCCAGCTTCACCAGCACGATGCGCACGTCATCGCCCATGGCCAGCAGCATTTTGCGGATGTACTCCAACTCACGGTCGTTGTTGTGGCGTCCGCGCTTGTCCGGCTCCACTTTAATAGGCAGATTGGCCAGCTTGGTAACCCCATCCACCATCGCCGCAACGCTGTCGTTGAACTCCGCCCGCAGTTCATCCAGTGTGACATCCGTGTCTTCCAGCGTGTCGTGCAGCAGCGCAGCAGCGATCGCTTCAGCGTCCAACTTCATATCAGCCAGAATCTGGGCGACAGCCACACAGTGAGTGAAATACAGTTCCCCAGACTTGCGAAACTGACCGGCGTGGGCTATCTCCGCTTTCTGATACGCGCGTTCAATCAGCGACCGGTCGTTCGGGGTAAGATCAGGCAAGCTCTTGAGGATAGTTTGCAGGTTCATAATATGCCAACCGCAGGCAGCGCCAGTATGCTGCCCGAGAGATTCAGATACTGTAACATGATAATAGCTCTCACGCTACAGAACATTATCGCAAAAAAGCAATAGACTTGTGTTATAATCCCGCCCTCCATGACCAATTAAGTCCAGGTGACGCCGTGGCAGCCCTCATGTCTGTCGAGCAGGCGCTCGAACACATTCTCTCACGTGCCGTTCCCCTACCTGAGGAACGCGTGCCGCTGGATACGGCGCTGAACCGCGTACTGGCACGTGACGTCACCGCCGACACAGACCTTCCACCGTTTGCGTGCTCGTCTATGGACGGTTTCGCTGTCCGGTCAGAGGACACTGCAGCAGCGCCGGCACATCTGCGAGTTGTGCTCGACATTCCGGCTGGTTCCGCGCCCATGGGCAGCATTGGCCCAGGACAGGCAGCGCGCATTATGACTGGCGCGCCGCTTCCGCCCGGCGCCGACGCCGTTGTACCAGTCGAGCAAACAGACGCCATCTGGGTGCCGGGTGAAAGCGCCTCGCTGCCACCTCATGTAACCATCGCTCAGCCTGCCTCAGCAGGGGCAAATGTGCGGCAGCCGGGAGAGGATGTGCATGCGGGCCAGCTTGTTCTGCCCGCCGGACGCCGCCTGAGGCCAACTGACATAGGCATGCTGGCGGCGCTGGGCCAGGCAAACGTGTCGGTCGCCCGGCGTCCGCTGGTGACCGTTATCAGCACAGGCGATGAGCTGCTTGAAGTTAACGAAGCGCTGCGCCCTGGCGCTATTCGCGACGCCAACCGCTACATGATCGCCGCATCGGTCGAGGCAGCCGGCGGTGCAGCGCTGCGCCTGCCCATCGCGCGCGACACGCTGGAGTCGGTGCGAGATGTGTTTGCCCAGGCATTGGCCGCCGCACCGGACGTAATCGTCAGCACTGCCGGCGTCTCGGTAGGCATGGCCGACATCGTGCGCACGGTGCTGGCAGAGCTGGGCGAAGTTAGCTTGTGGCGGGTAAATGTGCGGCCCGGCAAGCCGCTGGCGTTCGGCCATCTGCGCGGCGTGCCGTTCTTCGGCCTGCCGGGCAATCCGGTTTCGGCAGCGGTTACGTTCGACGTGTTCGTGCGCCCGTTCCTGGCCCGCCTGCAGCGGCGCAGCGTCTCGCCCGCCCTTGTCAAGGCGATCACGGTCGAGGACGTCCACTCTGACGGCCGGCGCAGCTACCTCCGCGTAAAGCTGTTTTATCAGGATGGCCAGCTCTGCGCGCGCACGACCGGCACGCAAAGCTCCGGCGCGCTGCTGTCGCTAGTCCTGGCGGATGGCCTGCTGATCGTGCCTGAGAGCGTCACCTTCGTGCCAGCGGGCAGCGCGATGGACGTACGTCCGCTAAGCGATGTTGAGATGACAGTATCAGGGAATTGAGGAAAACACCGTGTCTACCAAAGCTGTTGCTCAAGAACGTATTGCTGCAGTTCAATCCCGCGGTTGGCTGCGCACGATCAGTCTGCTGCTGGTCGCGGCCGGCTTGTTTGTCAGCGGCTACCTGAGCTACACCAAGCTCACACAAACATCCATGGTGTGCGTTGAGGCAGGCGCATTTAACTGCGATGTTGTCGCCAGCAGCGTGTATTCGCGCATATTCGGGATCGAGATCGCGTACCTCGGCTTCCTCACCTATCTTGTCCTGGGCGGCCTGCTGGTGCTTCAGACCCGCATCAGCCTGCTGCGCGATTACGGCACAACGCTGATATTCGGCATTACGCTGTTCGCGTTCCTGTTCTCAATGTGGCTGGTGTACGTGCAGGTGGCGCTGCTGCAGGCCCTGTGCCCCTGGTGTCTGGCCCACGAAATCATCATGACGCTGCTGTTTGCTGTCTCTGCCGTCCGGCTCTGGCAAACGCTGAAGAGCGCCTAAAAAAACCAAAGACTTAGGCATATGCAAAGAGCCTGCCGCTTAGAGCAGGCTCATTCGTTTTGGGGCACAGAGTGCGCGGCGCTCGTTAGCTGCCGCTGGAGTGTTCGCGCAGCGTGCGGGCGATGATTTCATCCTGCTCGCGCAGATGCTTGCTGGCTTTGGGTTTAACGTCTCTGGCGCGACGTGCCGTCCTGCCGGTGTCAGCCGCCGCTATCGCGCGCCGCAGCGCCAGCTCCATAGCGGTGGGCACGGCATCCGTCTCCTCATCGGCAACATCCGCCGAGGTCTCCTCTATCTCGAGCGATTTCATGCTCAGATCAATCTGCCGCTTCTTGCGGTTAACCTTAATTACCCGCGCCTGCACCTGGTCGCCAACCTTAACGACATCAGAAGGTGATTTCACAAAGCCGCTGGCCAGCTCGGACACATGCACCATTCCCGGCCGCTCTGCGCCAATGTCCACAAACACACCAAAACTCTCGACACGCACAACCGTGCCGCTCACGACGCTGTTCTCCGTCAGTTCATCCCAGGCTACTGCAGGCGGTTTGACAAGCGAAACTGCCACACGGCGCTCGACCGGGTCTACGCGCAGGACATACACCGTGACTTCATCGCCCTCTTTGACCACGTCCTCGACATTGCGGACGTTCTGCTGACCAAGCTGCGAGATGTGCAGCAGCGCGTCCTGTCCCACACCAACATCCACAAATGCGCCAAACAGCTCAACTCGCTTAACCTTGCCGCGCAGTTCCATGCGGGGAACCAGCTCCTCCAGGCTGCTGGGTGCTGGTTGTGTTGTATCTGCGCTCATGATGCCGTGCTCCTTGTATCACTTTCCTGCGTTATCAAACGGGTACATGGGTTACTGCGCTGGGGCCGGCGTTAAGGTAACGCTCGGCGTCACATCGAATTCATTGGCTGCATACTGACTGTATGCCTTCATGCCATCCCAGCGGTAAAGGTTCAGGGTCTGTATAAACAGGTCCATCTGGTCAGGGGTTAGGTAGACCGCACCAACAATCTCGCTGGACGAACTAAGCACGCCGTTTTCGATTCCAGCGATAAACGCATACACAATCATCGGGATGTCGGGGTAAAACAGGTTCACAACCGCTTGATCCGCTGTGAACTCCGTCCCAGTGAGATACGCCGGCTCACCGTGCGCGCGAATGAGATCGCCCAGCGTCATTGTGGGCGCAGTAAGCAAGAAAATGCCGGAGACGATTTCGCCATCCTCAGAAATCATCTGGCAGCAGAGCTGACCGTTGCCGTCCTGCCACGCTGCCTGGACGAGATCGCTGTCCTCGGCCTGCTGCGTCTGCACGTTGGTGAACTGAGGATCGTCTTCGATAACTGTAAGGGCATCGTTCCAGCGGGTTTCGCCTGGGATAATCCCACGAAAACAAGGCGGGCCGCACGGTTCACCTGTGACGAGGCTTCTATCCTGCAGAAGCGCGTTGTTCCGAAGCTCTGGAGGAGGCGCACACGCTGCTAAGAGCAGCAGCAAAACAGCAAGAACAAAAAAAGCGAGGCGTACACGCATAATTTGCTGGCGGTTGTCTGCCCATCGAGGCCAGACCATCACCGCTCACTCCTTTCGGATAGGGCCAGATAGCGGCGGGCGTTTTTAAGCCGGAACGCCCGAACCGGAGATGCCCCGTATCTGAATTAGCACATCGTGCCGCAGCCGGCTGAAGCAGGGGATGCTGGCAGTTTCCACCTTTGCCCTTGCATACGTTTGCCGCTGAGAAGCAGCCCCTGATCCCTTAGTTCAACCTCGTAAAAGTAAGGCTGTACGCCCCGGTCGTGCCACCATAGCGCATGCCAAAGTGGGTAGCAATGATAATGTATTGTCCATCCTGTGGCAAGGTGAATTCGCTGATGAGCGAGTCGGTACTCTCGCCAACTACTGCATCGTCGTTCTCCGCAAGTTGGAAACCGTTTTGGTCCATCAGGAACAGCGCCGTGTCCAGGCGGCCAGCCGTCGCAATCATGCTGATGGATACCACATCGCCGGCCTGGCCTTCAAACACGTACAGGTCAAACTTGTTGTCAGCCGTTATGCTGCCGGTGACAGGCTGACCGCTGACAACCGGAACAGCCTGGCCAATCTGGCTGCGCCAGTCCAGCGAGCCTGCGTCAATGCGTTGGCTTGTCCCGATGAAACCGCCCAGGTCCGTCTGCACGCTGCGATCAACGCCGATCGTGAAATTGGTGAGGTATTTCTCCAACACAGCAGGCGACGCTGTGTCGCTGAACACCTGCACGCCGTCCACAAAGACCACCAGCTCGAATGTCACGGGCCGGTTGTCGTTACACGGGTTCTGATACCACACCTCAACCTCGTAAACTCCCGGCGTGAGCGTGCCCTGCGGCCAGTAGATGTAAGAAACCGGGCTGGCTTGCGATACACGGCAGTTTACATTGCCGTCTGCTGCCAGCCGGCCGCCGCTGGGCACGAGGGGGATGTCGTCGTAGACCGAGTCGCCGCGCGGATCGCGCACAAGAAGCTGCAGATCGGCGTTTGTATTCCAGGACAGCACAACCTCAACATCACCCCGCGCCAGCCCCAGGTCAATCACTTCCTGCGGCAGGTCGCCTACTGGCCCGGTGAGCAGCAGCTCATAGCCGCCTTCCGTGCCGCCGACATCCTTGCCGTAGCGGGTAGCCACGATGTAATACGCACCAGCGGTTAACAGCCGCCGGTTAACAATGGCAGCGTTGGTGTTACCCGGCGCGGAGTCGTCGTTTGAGTCAATGACGTTGCCAGCGGCATCTAGCAGCAGTAGAAGGGTGTCAAGGCTGCCCGACACAGCGTCCATTGTAATGGTAACCAGCTCGCCAGCGCCGCCAGCAAAACTATAGACGCGGTAATACCACTCGTTCGTCAGCACATCCTCAGTTAAGGCATTGCGCTGTATCGGCCGAGCAACCGCCAGCAGATCGGCCACCGGCACGGGCGGCAGCACAGTTGTATCAGTGTACAGACCGCTTCTGCCGGTCGTGACTGCTGCGTCTGATCCGACGCCAAAGCTGGCCAAAAAAATCTCGTTGGGCAGGACGCGACCGGTGATAGGTTCGGCTACCTGGCCGTCAAGCACGATATTAATCGCGAAATCCACTGGCTCGGTGGTAGGACATTCGGCAAGCGGTTGGTAGTAGACGATCACCTCGTAGCTGCCAGTTGGTATTGCTCCGGCAGGCCAGTTCGCGCGCTCGGTAGGGCCGTCGGCTGTGGCAGCCGCACACAGCGCGTTGGCGTTTGCCTCGAACACACCGCCGCTGTTGACCGATGGCGTGGCAAAGCGCAGGCTTCCGCCCACCGGATCGCGAACCTCGAGATCCAGGTTAGCAGTCGAGTTCCAAGTAAGCGCTATCTGCAGACCGCTTGAAATCAACACCTGGCCTGGCACAAAACTGCGGGCAGGAACTGGTTCAGGCAGGACAGATCGCGCCTGCTCAGGTGATTCTTCCCCGGGCGTCTCCTCTTCCTGACCAGGCTCGGGCAGTGTAGTGGCAGCCGGCGCTGGCACACTATCTTCGCCAGCAACCAGCATCAGCTCAAAGGTGCTGCCTGCCGGGACAAGCACGCCGATCGCCGAGAGTACAGTGACGTAGTAAGTCCCGCCCTCAGATAGTTCAGCCTGAAGCGTGAGCGCGCCAGTGGTGTTGAACGCCTGAGCCAGCGGCGCGCCGGTGCTGTCAGTTATCAGCAGCGCCAGGCCCAGACCGGCGGCGCTGCGCGCAGTGAGCAGCACAGTGTCACCTGCTTCGCCCATAAATGCGTACACCTGGGCAACATTCTGGTTGTCCAGCACACCGCTGACCGGCGTGCCCGGCGTAAGCACACGCTCTGCGCTCTCCTGAGCATACGCAAGCGGCACAGGCAGCAGCAGCGCACATAACAGCAGCGGCACAAACAGCCGCGCAGATATCGCTTTCGACCATGCCATTGAACGTTCCTCCTGGTTCAGGCGCACCCTTCACCGCCTGTGAGTGTAGCTGAAGCGCCTGCATGCTGCCAGCGGCCGCGCCAACGGTTGGCCACCGCTAGGACGGCGGCGCAGCCGGCTCCGCGCGGCGCGGCCGCAGCTCGACAAACACAGTCGTGCCCTCTACAACGTCAACAATCTGCACCACGCGCTCGCTGTCAATGTTGGCGATAACCTCGTAGCGCCCCACTGGCACATCGCCCACAACAAAGTTCTCGTTCCACTCTGGGTCAGCGTTCACGTCCAGGCCGTTGTACTGGTAAATGTACGATGTTGTTGTGTCCTGCACCAGGCCGGTTGCCCACCGCCGCACCGTAATCTCATGATCCATTAGAAGCTCACCAGCGGCGTTGGTCACGCGCCCGGCAATCACCCCGTGCCCCACGTATGGAACCATCCACAAGAGCGGATTATAGGTCGCTCGATAGTGATTCTCGCCCACGCGCACTTCGAAGTGCACATGTGGACCGCTTACGCGCCCGGTCTGGCCCACCAGGCCAATCACATCTCCAGCGTTCACCTGCTGACCGTTGGCCACCAGTACCGCTGAAAGATGCGCATAGATCGTGTATAGGGGCTGGCCGCGATAGCCAAAATCGTGCTCAATTGCAACCACGTTGCCGTAAGACGGCGAATTCTGGAACACGCCGCCCGCCGCCCACACGACCCGGCCGGAGCCGGCAGCGCGCACCGTCTCGCCCACGGGATTCGGCATGTCAATGCCGTTGTGTATGCGCCAGGGGTTATCGCGCTCTGGCCCATCCGAACCGTAAGGATAATAGAACAGTGAGGCGTTATTAGCATTAGAGTCAACCGGGCGCTGGAACCAGTAATGGTCGCGCCCCAGCGGATCGCGCGAGAGCGGCGGCATCAGCGGCGGCGGACGCCAAACCGAGGGCGGGCGCGTAACCGCCTGGACAGTTATCGGCGCGTTAAAAGCCAGCGAGACGGCCGTAGGTGGCGGAGGCGTTGGCGTAACCGCGCCCAGCGGCGCAAATGTCGGGAGTGCGGCGTCCACCAATGCGCCTGGTTCAATCGGAACCGCATCAGTATCGCCGCTGCGCGGCAGCGTTGGTGGTATGAACTGCTCTGCTGGAATAGCAACAGTGGGCAGCGGTGTGCTGTTGCTGCCAAAGCCAGCGCGCAGGATATTCTGCCAGGAATTGGGATCCTCAGTCGGCACGAGATCGGTAGGAATAACCGGCTGCAGCACGGGCGCGGGAGCAGCGTTAGCCCACAGAAGCGCGCCGAATCCACCTAGAACCACAGCCAGCAGCAGCAGGGTCGGGATTCCCCGCTGGCGGCTCAACCGTCACCTCCGGTTTCTACTGGCGGCGGCGGCAGCGTTGGAACAGCCTGCGCCTCTTGACCAGATGGTGTGACAGTTACAGGAGTAGGCAGAAATGCCGGCGTAGAGGGGTTAATCGCGCTTGTAGGCGGCGGCGCGGGCGGCTGGGCGAACCCGCCAAGCTGCCCCTCGGTGTAGATTTCGCGCATTGCTTCCAACCACGTCAAACCGCCGCGTTTCTGGAATACCCAGAAGTTTGTTCCGTTGTAATTCCCGCGCCAGTCTGTCGTCGCTGGAACCCGTTCCCAACCGTAGTCTTGGGCCAACTGCGTGAAATCAACATAGTAACCAGCCGGCATGGCGGCGCGCAGCCGGCCACCCTGGTTGTACGCTTCCACATCCCCCTGATTCCGGCTCAGAAAATCCCACGGCATAGATCGCAGCGGCTCGCCAAGCTGGCCGCTCTGCTGGTCTTCGGCCACGCGCACAAAGACGCGCCACAGTGTATCCGTTCCCAGGTCCTCGCGCACGATCTCGATTGGCGGCGGAAAGCCCACGATGGCGTTCCGGTTCACCGCAAACGCGCGCCCTGTCATATGCCAGTTGCGCCGCTCCTCGCCGGGCTGCGGCAGGCGGTCAAGCGGCCAGAAAGCGTCCTCAAGCTGGCCCAGAAAATCCCATCCCACAAGCGCCAGTGTGCGCTCACGCAGCGCAGTAAACGAGTCGTTGACACGGTCGCTGAGGGCTGCAACCCGCGTGTCAACGCCGATGAGACTCTGCAGTTTATACGGCGGATCACCGTCGAAGCGTGTTTCCTGTTCGACATACAGCGGCGTAGTTACAGCCGGTCCCACTCCGCCAGCGCTGACCAGCGCTTGGGGCAACGGAACTGCCGACCAATCTGGAGCACTCGCGCGGCCAGCCACTGGAACGACCAGCGTCGTCACACCAGCGTCAGCAAATGGAAACGCGACAAACTGCGTGCCCTCAAGCGAGTCGACCGCAGCGATGATGCTGGCCCCATCTGGCGACCACGCCGGCGTGCGGCCGCGGCCAAGCGCCTGGGCAGGGACATTCGGATCGTCAGCGGGCTTCACAAAGACTTTCTCGATACCCTGGTCAACCGCGCTGAAAGCCAGCAGTCTACCGTCTGGAGACCAGACAGGACGCTCCTCATGACGACTGGGTGTGTTGGTCAGGTTTTTAACGGCAGTGTCACGGGGATCATCCAGTGAGAAAATGTAAATATCCTGATTGCCGTCACGCCAGGAGACAAAGGCGATGCGCCGCCCATCAGGCGACCACGCTGGCGAGAAATCTGGTTCCGGGTGTTCGGTGAGGCGGCGCACATCAGAGCCATCAGCGCGCATTACGTAAACATCCAGATTGCTGCCCTGGTAGCTTTCATACACCAACCACGCGCCGTCAGGACTCCAGGACGGCCCGCCTTGATACGACAGGTCGTACGTCATGCGGGTGGATTCGCCGCTGGCAACGTCCAGCACATAAATCTCCCAGTTGCCATCCTGGCGCGACGCATAGGCCAGCCGCCGGCCATCGGGCGACCACGCCGGGTCGCGATCGTCTTCTGCGCTGCTGACAAGGCGCACTGGCACGCGCTCGCCCACATTCAAGGCCCAAATATCATCGCGGCCGTTTTCGCGTACAGTGTACACCAGGCTGCCGCGCGCCTGCAGCACAGCGGGGATAGGCGTTGCTGTAGGCACTACTGTGGGCAACTGGGCCACAACCAGGGTTGCCTGAGGTGCGCTGAGCGTCCCTGCCGCCAACCCCGCCGCTGGCGCTGCTGGGAACGGCTTGGTCTGCTCTTGTCCGGTGGCCGCGACAACGACAACAACTAGCACGGCCAGCAGCATCACAGCCAGTACGCTAAGTATGCGATTCTGCCGGCGCAGTGGATCCTCGACAACACCCGCTTCGATCTCCGCCCGCGCGGCGCGGCGCGCCATCGCGTTTGAGCGCGCCCGACCTACGGACTGGGATGCGCTTGAGAAGAGGCTAATTACCGCCCCGATGGCCATACCGAGACGCCGGACTACAGCCCAGACCAACCGGGCAAGGCCGCGTATCAGGCGCCAGGCGACAACAACAAGCCCGATCAGCAGCGCCAGCAGCGCTCCCACCACTGTTTTCAGAGCGCGCCAGACTGCCAGCACAACCAAGCTGACGCCGCTCTGCAGTGTGTCCGCAAACGCATCAGCTATTTTCACAAACGCCACGCCCAGCCTATCAGCCAGGCGATATGTGCGAACCAGCATCAGCCTGCAATCCGTTAATTCGTTGCAACCGATAACCTGTAGCAACAGTGTCGAATTGTACTTGTAAACACAGCGGCCGGCAAAGCGTCAGTTGTTACGTTTTACTATTCCCGCTGCGACTGCCCGGCCGTTTGTGGCAATCCCAGCGGCTTGCGCCCAGAGCAGTCTACGGTCAGAATCCCCCATAGGTTGACGACAGGACACATCGAAAAGTGGTCACGACAGCGTACATCACCCATCCGCGCTGCGCAGAACACACGCTTGCCGGTCACGTGGAGCACGCCGGTCGCATTCAGGCAGTGTGGCGCGAGCTGGAGCGTGCCGGATTGGCCAGGCGCATGGCCGCCATCGAGCCGCCCCCAGCTGATCTTGATCTGGTTTACACCGTGCACAGTCCGATCTACGTGCAGGAGCTGAAGCATATCGCCCGCTCTATCAACAGGGTCGTCCTGCTTAATCCCGACACATACGCCGGACCAACATCGTTTGATGTGGCGCTGCTGGCGGCTGGCGGCGCAGTGAGCGCTGTGGACGAAGTGCTGTCAGGCCGCGCCGACGCTGCGCTGGCGGTGGTGCGCCCGCCGGGACACCACGCAGTCAAAGCTGCGCCGATGGGATTCTGCCTGCTCGCCAACGCTGCGCTGGCGGTCAACCACGCTCGCCAGGCCTTCGGGATCGAGCGTACGCTGGTTTTGGACTTTGACGTGCACCATGGCAACGGTACGCAGGACGCTTTTTACGACGACCCCAGCGTGCTTTTCGTTTCACTGCACCAGTATCCCTTCTACCCTGGAACCGGTGCGCTGGAAGATGTAGGCACAGGGGCTGGTCGAGGCTATACCGTCAACCTGCCGCTGCCGGCTGGTCACGGTGACGAAACCTACGCTGCACTGTTCAGCGATGTGATCTGGCCGCTGACAGAGCGGTATCAGCCGCAGCTTGTCGTGGTTTCGGCAGGCTTTGACGCCCACTGGGCAGATCCATTAGGCGGCATGGCGCTCAGCCTGCGCGGATTCGCCCACATCACCAGTGAACTCATCGCAATGGCAAACGCCATGTGCAGCGGGAAAATCGTCTTTGTGCTCGAAGGCGGCTACAACCTGGACGCGCTGGCACATGGGGTACGGAATATCGCGCACCTCTTGCTCGGCGACAGCGAAATCAACGACCCTCTCGGGCCTGCCAGGATGCAGCCAGCGCCCGATATCCGGCCGCTGATTACACGCGCACGCCGTTTGCACGGCCTGTAGTGATAAGAGCTACTCAGCCTCGTCGGACGCACTGGCGGACTCGCTCGCCTGTTCGCCCGCTGTTGCCTTGCGCAGCCGGCGCGGCCCGATACGCCGGAGCACAGCCAGGATAAACCACGTGATCAGCGTGGCTAAAATTGCCAGAAACCACGCGCCCGTGCCAACCGCCATGCCTACCGCTGCCGTCGCCCAGATGCTGGCTGCCGTGGTCAGATGGTGCACATTGTGCTTGCGCTGCAGGATTGTGCCCGCTCCCAGAAAACCAACACCGGTCACAACCTGTGCTGCGATGCGCGCTGGATCGCCGGGGTGAAATGCGTAGATCGAAAGCTGTGTGAACAGACAAGCACCTAGGCCGACCAGCATGTGCGTGCGCAGGCCGGCAGGTGAGTGCAGCTCGCGATCCAACCCGATTACCATGCTCAGCAGCGCCGCCAGCAGGAGCATGCCACCAGCCTGTAATTGGGTTTCAAGACTCATGGCCACCTCCGATCCAAGCGCCCGATTTCGCGCGCGAGCTAATCATTGTTAAATTAAATTATAATTTAATTTAACAATTTTTTAAAGATTGAAGTTGTGAAAAAAAGAACAGCGGCCCGCTGGTCACGCTGCTCTGCTGGTTGTTTTCTTAGAGCCTTAGGTTACCCGCTCTCTTCGATTCCCTTGCGCAGCGTGGCGATTTGGTCTAGGTGTTCGCGCAGCGCTGCCTGCTGCCTAGCGTAACGCTGTGCCAGCACCTCCAGGCGGCTGAAAATCGGTGTAAGCACCTGCCTGCCGTAGTGCGTCAGGCGGCTGCGCTCTTTCTGCGTGAGGTCGCCCAATGCATCGCGGTACACCTGTTCAAGCTGGTCAATGCGCGTGTTGAAGTCGTGCTTGATCTGGCGCGAGATACGCCGGTAATAGCGAAACGCTAGCCCACCCCCAATGACAGCCAGCGGTGCGCCAATTAACACCGCCGGCAGCGCAAGCGGTGCGGCTGCTATTCCCCCGGCAGCTCCAACCAGCGGCCCTGGCGCAGCAGCCCCTAGGACAGCCACAATCAGGCCGGCCAGCGCCGCCGCTGTCGAGGCAGTGAACGCGTTCATGTTGGTCTCAAAAACAACCTGCATCTCGCCCACGATCTTCCCGCTGGAATACGATTTCAGCTCCGCTTCAGCGATGCGAATAGCCTCCTGCAGGCTCTCGCGCTGTTCGGCGTACACACCAGCATCCAGCCCGCTCAACTCCTGCTCCAGCAGGTCCTGGAGCTGGTTCAGCCGGTCAATGATGCTGCGCCAGTAGCGCCGGCTCTGGTCAACAACTGCGTTGATGTAGCCGTTGGTCGCCTCACTCACCTCGCTCAACGCTCGCCCAACCACTACATTTTGAAACTCAGCCTGAAGCGCCTCGCGCTTTGGCGCGCGCCCCAGCTTGCGGATCGAGAGGTTGGCGTCTATAAAACTCAGGCCGCGCTGGCGCACGCCTTCAAACACGCGCTCGATTTCAGCGCGAGCAGCAGCAAGCTGTGTGTCCAGCCCAACGGACTGCTGTTCCAGTTCACGTTCAACGTCGCGCACTTTTGCCGCGTCGGCGCTTACAAGATCGGCATTACCCTGCACAGCTTCCTGAGCGCGGCGCACCACACGCTCGGCCATGTCGAGCTGCGCCAGCAGCTTCTGTTTGGCTGGGGGGGCCTGGTTGAACACACCGCGCAGATGGGCGCGCACTGCCTCGATACCCCCAGTTGTCAAGCCTGCGGCTGTGTCGCCTGTTCGGCGCGCGGCCAGCGCCTCCTTAGCGGATACCATGAACAGCAGCGGACGCAGGTTCAGCAGCTCCTCAACCTGCCGCTCAATGAAGCGGCGCACTTCGTCTTGCTCACGCGGCTGCAGCAGGTCAATCTGGTTGACAACCAGAATAATCTTCTTGCCGTAGTTTTTTGCCAGCTCCAGATACAAGCGCTCCGTCTCGGCAAAGGCGCGTTTGGCCGAAATCACGAAAATCACCAGATCGCTGCGGTGAAGAAAAGCCTTGGCTGTGGCCTCATGCCGCTGGAATATTGAGCCAGTCCCAGGCGTATCCACAATTGCCACGCCTTGCGCGCCAACGCCCGGATGCCGCCATTCGCGCGTGCCGTCGTCCTTTAGTTGGGGCGTGCGCGTCGTTGCCTCTGCATAACGGATCAATTCGATCATCTCAGTGGTGGGCGTGATCCCTACTGGCAGCAGGTCGTCGCCCAAAATGGCGTTGATAAACGATGACTTGCCCGCGTTGAACTCCCCAATCACTACCACCAGGAAGAACAAATCACGCAGGTCCGTGACGACATCTAAAAGCCGGCGTCGGTCCTCCGCAGCGGCCTCCCCCATCTCAGCTAGAGTCTCGGCTATATCGGTTATCAGACGGATTTCGGCCTCACGCAGAGCCGCCAGAGGCCCTTCCAGAACAACTGTTTGCATTGTCAATCACTCTCTGCGCAGCCCAAACACAGCGGCACTCCGCTGCTGCCCGCGGATCAGCGGCTGAAAAACGAGCGCTTGCCCATCGCTGTCAGCGCCGTCTCAATGTTCACCATCTCACGCTCTGCTGCCTGGAGCCGGGTGAGCTGCTCGGTCTGAATCTGAGTCTGCGCCTCGATCAATCGTGTCAACGGCGCTATTGCCTCGCGCCGCAGGCGCATGCCATAGGCGATCTGCTGCTCAGCGGCTTTGGAGACAGCTTCGACATACTGTGCCTGGAGCACCAGCATACGCCGTGTGTAAGCCGCCTCTAGCGCGCGCCCGCGCAGTGGCAAAGCAGCCAAACCCAGGAGCATCAGCCCCAGCACCAACACCAGCACCACAGGCGCTTGCTCAGGCGGCAGCACTTGCAGGAAGAAAAACCCAAATAGGAGCAGCAGAATCTCGTAGACAACCAGATACAGCAGCGTGTTGCGCGCAGCCTGGTCCAGCCGCTCCGACTCGTCCTCGCGCGCTGCGTTTTCTAAGGTCTCTAGCTCAGCGCGGACTTTCGCCAGGGGCGAGCGGTCATATTGCAGCGGGGCCTGCACTGTGCCAATAACCTTTGCTCGGATTGCTGGCGGCAGCCCGTCAATCTCTCGCTGCGCATACTTCACCAAGTCATCAATGTCCTGGATGTCCTTGCCCTCAAGCTGCGGCCCCAACTTGGCCACAACATCGGCTAGTTCATTCACCGGCGCGAACGCTTTGTGACGCTCAAACGCCGAACGCACATACGACACGCCGCTCGCGCCTCTCGTCAGCCGCCCTAGACCGACCAGTTCAGCAAAACCCCGCAGCAGTGATGACCCCGCTCGCCCAAGCCGGAATACATCGCGGATCGCTTCGCTGCCGCGCATGGCAGCCTCGCCAAACTTTTCGCTGATGCGCAGGGTGGTGTCGCGCACGACCCGATCCAGCTCGCGTTTTTGCGCCTCAAGCTGACGCTCGATATTCTCAGCAATGTTCTGATACGTGTCCAGCGCCGCCTGGTTGGCGCGCAGCGCCTCCAGCGCCGCCTGGCTCACGTTGCGCGTGATTTGCAGCGGTGTGCTGAGTTTTTGGCGCAGACGGTCTGCGTCGCTCAGCTGTTCATCAACATAGGCCTCGATTCGGTGCAGGCCGCTGGCCTCCCAAGCAGTCTGATCCACCGAGCCACCGCTGCGCGCCGCCAGCCCTTGGCGGGCTGACATCAGCCACACTTCAGGCGCGTAGCCCAGTCTAGCCTGGCTCTGATCCAGCACATAATCGCGCACCGTCTGGGCCTCCTCGGGTGTGAGCAGATCCATCTGATTGATGACAATGATGACTTTCTTGCCGTAATCGCTCAGGGTCTGCAGGTACTCCAGGTTGCGCGCAGTCATTGCTTGAGTGGCCAGCATCACCAGCAGCACCACATCGCTGCGATGCAGGAACTTGCGCGTCGTTTCTTCATGCGTCGTGAACACCGACTCTAGGCCTGGTGTGTCAACGAAACTGACTTTTTTAAGCAGCGGAGAGGGGTAGAACACTGTCTCGACATCGCCGCCTGTGGCTGCCCGCTGCGCGTCTTCCCCCCAGCGCAGGATCGAGATGCGGTCGGTAGTAGGCACAACACCCACTTTGAGCAAATCGGGTTTGCCCACCAGCGCGTTGATCAAGCTGGACTTGCCTGAGCTGAACGGCCCAACAAACACCATAAGAAACGGGTGGTCTGCGTGAAAGAGCGCATCGCGCACCTGCGCCACTCGCTCCGGCGGCAGATTGTCCACCCGCGGAAGAACCTCAAGCAGGTCGGTAATCAGCTCATATTCTCGGCGCCGGATCGCTTCATAGTCGGTCGCCAGGCGGGTATCCAGGTCTCTTGTCTGTTCGGCAGCCACGATCACCCACTTTCACGTTCGCGGTGCAGCGCAGCGCCATTATACCAGCCCCAGGCGCACAGGTCAGCGGCGTGCCAGGACATCAAACATCAAGCGCTGGAACTCGTCAATTGTCGGCAGCGGCTTGTAGATGAGCAGATCAGCTCCTGCCTCGCTCAAGGCCTCATCCATTTGAGTCGGCGTGAGGCGGTAGGCAGTCATGAGCACAATTGGGATGTGGCCAAGGCACTGGCTGGCGCGAATGCGCGCCCCCACGTGGATGCCGCTGATTGCCCCTGGCAGACGGATATCTAACAGGGCAAGCTGCGGTAGATCAACGTCCACCGCGCCAGCGTCCACGTCGTCCAGCCAGTTGACGGCATCTTCACCGTTGAGAAAAGCGACGCCATCAATGCCCAGGGTCTCGTACATCGCCAGAACCATGTCATACAGATCCGGCTCGTCTTCGACAACCATCCAGGTTGTCATTGCGCTCGTCCTCCCCTCAGTGTACGCTTTCTCCCCCGTAATGACCTGGCGCGCTGATGGCAGCGAACAGGTCTTCCCCTACTGCGAATAGTTAGGGCCAAACACTTCAACCATTAACTGCCCAAGGCGAGCGCGATCTGGAACAAGGACAGCTGCACCTTGAGGCGTGGTCCAGTTCATTGTGTAGGCTTCGTTAATCACGCCGGTGCGGATGTTCTCTGGCGGGATGTTTCGGATGTACAGCGCGAGCTGGATTATCTGCTCCAGCGTCAGGCCCGTGTACACGCCCTCGCTGAGAGTAGCCCACAGCGTAGGCGCCTGAATAATCAACTGCGTCAGCGCATCCGCCGTGAGCAGACGGTTGCGAATGGCGTATATGACAGCCTGCTGGCGAGCAGCACGCTGGAAGTCGTTGTCACCGTGGCGTGTGCGGGCATACTTGAGGGCTGTGGCCCCGTCCATTATTTGACGGCCTGCTCGAATGTAAAACGGGTCGTAACCGTAGTTCATATCAGGATACAGCGGATCGCTGATGGCATAGGGAACGTCTATCTCGATACCGCCGATAATGTCCACGAAGCGGATAAAAGCGTTGAAATCAACAATTACGTAATCGTGAACCCGTATACCCAGGTTGTACTGCACCGTCTGCATGGCGAGCTGCGGGCCATACCCTGGCTGGCGCAGCTCGCCCAGCACCATCGGCGTATTGACGCGCTGGAGCTGGCTGTAACCGGGTACATCCACGTATAGATCGCGCGGAATGCTCAAAATGCCTAGCGAATTGCTAATCGGGTCCAGGCTCACTAGCAGAATCGTGTCAGTGCGAAATGCCAAGCCCTGTTCGCCGGGGCGCCGATCCAAGCCCATCACCAGCACAGTGAACCGGGATGTGCCATCCCAGGGGATCAACGCAACGCTGCGGCCGTCGCTGAGAATGACGCGCTCACTACCGCTGGCGCGCGACAGGCTGGCGAAATCAGCGCGCACATCCACCGGTGTGGGCAGGATGGCAGCCGCAGTGGTGATCACCTCTTGTGTGGACTGCGACACGCGCAGCACAAGTGACACGCTCATGCCCAGCACAATCACGATGCCCATCATCGCTGCCGCAATCACGACCCACGCCCATTCACTTCCCCGGCTGCGTGACTTCACACGCCGCCGCCGCACACGCTCGCGCGCTGCCGAGTGGTGGGCAGGCGGTGGCGGAAGCGGCCCGTCTAAAGATGGGATTGATCGAACAGTAGAGGTATGAAGCGCGGTCGGCGTCGCCGGCGGTAGCAGCGCACCCGGCCGGGTGACCGGCTGGTTAGTTGCTGCCGTCTGGTCCGTGCTGCTCTCTGGGTTCATCCGCTGCCAAGCTGTGTACAATACGTCCCACAATGTTTTCAGTATAGGTTTGCTTGAAATATGCGTCAATGGCGTCTCATCTACGATTCTCCAACTGGTGGCGCGCACAACATGGCGATTGACGATGCTATCCTGACGGTCGGCCAGCAGCTGCCCACACTCCGTTTCTACGCCTGGCAGCCGCCCTGCCTGTCATTGGGGTATGGCCAGCGCGCAGCCGATGTTGACTTTGTGCGGCTGGCAGCCGCCGGCTGGGATGTCGTGCGCCGCCCCACTGGCGGGCGCGCCATTCTTCACACTGATGAGCTGACTTACAGCCTGATCCTGCCGGCGGATGACCCTATCAGCGAAGGCGGCATCCTGCCAAGCTACCGTCGCATCCGCTGCGCCTTGACGGCGGGTCTTAAGCGGTTAGGTGTAACACCTGACCCCGACACCGACTCTGCGGCTGTTTCCGCTGGCCCTGTTTGTTTCAACTCGCCTGGGCGCTATGAAATCACAGTGAACGGACGCAAGCTAATCGGCAGCGCACAGGCCAGACGCCGCGGCGGCGTGCTGCAGCACGGCTCGCTGCCCCTGTTTGGCGATCTTGCCCGCATCTGCGATGCGCTTACCTACCCCGATGAGGCTGCGCGCGAGCTGGGGCGCGCCCAGGTGCGCGCCCACGCCACGACGCTTGCCGCAGTCCTGCGCGTCACACACGTTGACTGGACGGCTGCGGCAGATGCTTTGGCCTCCGGCTTCGCCGAAGTATTCGACGTCACCTTCGGCGGTGGCCTAAGCCAACTGTCGCCCGCTGAACGCGACACCGCTGATCGGCTGGTGGCTGACGTATACGGCACACTGGCGTGGACGTGCAGGCGCTAACGCGCTTGACAGCACAGGTGTTCGCGGTTAAGCTCGACTCCGAAGTCGTGTTTGCGGGATTCTCTTGAGAGCCTGGCACATGCCTAAACTGCGCCAGATTCCACTGTTTCCTGACCAACCGGAGAAGGTCGAAGACCTGCACTCCGGCACGCCGCTGCGTTACACGCTGGCTCTGTTTCAGCAGCATCTCGCCCGCGAGGGCAAAAGCGAGCACACGATTACAGCCTTTACGTCAGACCTGCAGTTGCTGGCCGAACACAGCGGCGAGGACACACCCATCGGCCAATTCACCACGACTGGGTTGAACGAATTTCTGGACTGGCTGGAGCACGGGCGCGGCGTGCCCTGCAGCCGGAAATCGTATGCGCGGCGCGTGACCACGCTCAAAGTGTACTTCAAATGGCTGCACACGGTGGGCGCTATTCCACATGATCCTGCCCGCGCAACCCTGCAGCGGTCTGGGCCAGCGCCGCTGGCCACAATTTTGAGTCCAGGCGATGTGCGCTCAGCGCTTGATTATGCGGCGAGCCTCAACCGAGGCGAGAAGCCAGACGTCCGCCCGCTGCTGCTGCTGAGGCTACTGCTCGATACAGGCATTAAGAAAGGCGAGACTGCTGCGCTCAAACTAGACCACATTGACCGCAGCGATCCGCAGAATCCGCTGCTGCTTGTTCGTCACCGCGTGCACAACGTCTATAAGGATCGCCGTATCGCCCTGCCCGCAGACTGGCTGCTGCTGCTGGACGAGTATCTTAAACAGTACAAGCCCAAAGACACAGTTTTCACCTGCACCCCGCGCAACCTCGAATACATCCTTGAGGCGATCAGCAGCGGCGCTGAGCTGCCAACCAAAATATCGTTTGAGATGCTGCGCTGGACCTGCGCTGTGCGCGACTACCGGGCGGGCATGGAGCCGGAGCTGATCCGAGACAAGTTGGGCCTTAGCGACGCGAGCTGGCAGGAGACGTTCGCCAAGATCAAGCGGCTGACCGAACTACAAACAGCCGGCGAAGCGCGCGCGGCGGAATAATCAATATTGGCAGAATCAATACACCCGCAGCAGCAGTCCTTTAAGATAAGCTCCCTCAGGAAACGTCAACGCGACCGGGTGATCGCCGCCGGGGCCAAGTTGCTGCAAAATCTGCGCCTGCCGACCGCTGTCCACCAGCGCGCCGAACGCGATTTTCTGGAACAAGTCTGCGCTGATTGCGCCTGAACATGAAAACGTCATCAGGTAGCCACCTGGGTTAAGCAGTCGGAAGCAGCGTAGGTTCAGGTCTTTATACCCGCGTGCCGCCCGTTCCGCCTGCTGCTGTGTGTGCGCGAATTTGGGCGGATCACAAACGATGGCGTCGAAGCGCTCACAGCGCGCTTCTGCGTCGCGCAGGAACTGAAAGGCGTCTGCTTGAACGTTTTCCGGCTGGGGACGACTGTTCGCAGCATACGTGTCGCTAGCGAGGCTGAGCGCCTCGCGCGAGACGTCTACATTGACGATGGGGCCGTCCACTGCCAGCCCAAAACCGCCGCTGTAACTGAACAGGTTGAGCACGCGCGCGCTTGGCAGGCTGCTCGCCAATGTTGCTGCAAGCAAGCGGTGATTGACAAGCTGGTCCAGATAATAGCCGGTTTTGTGCCCGGCGCGTATATCTGCCAAGCGCGTCAAACCGGCAGCGCAAAAGGCGACGCGAGCGGGTGGCTCCTCACCCCAAAGCAGTCCTACCGAGGGTTTCAGCCCCTCTTTGGCGCGCACGTCCACATCGCTGCGCTCATACACGCCGCGCACCGGCAGGCCAGCGTCGTCCAGGATTTCCACAAGCAGCTGAGCGAGCATCTCCTTCTGCTGGTCAATGTGCAGCGTCAGCGCCTGCAGGACGAGATAGTCTGCGTAGCGATCCACAATCAGACCGGGGAGGAAGTCGTTTTCAGCGTTCACGAGGCGGCATCCACCGTTCACCTCCGCCTGGTACAGACGCGCTGCCACGGCGCGGCGCAGCGTCTGCCGCCACCAGTCTTCGTTTACCACTTCCTCACGCCACGTCAGCAGGCGCACCTGAATCTGCGATTTCGGATTCCAGTACCCCCGCCCAAGAAAAGTCCCGTCATAGGCGACAACCGTTACAACGGCGCCAGGCGCTGCATTCTGCGCCCTGGCAATCGCCCCTGAAAACACCCAGGGGTGTCCCTGGCGAACAGGCTTCTCTCGCCCTGCGCGAATCGTAACAACGCCCTCTGTGTTCACTGGGTCTCGCCAATCATGCGGCGCAGATCAGCCTCGCTGATCAGCGGCACACCCAGCTCGCGCGCCTTGTCCGCTTTGCTGCCAGGCGATTCGCCCAGCAGAACGCAGCTGGTTTTCTTGCTCACGCTGCTGGTTACTCTGCCGCCGTGCGCTTCAATTAGCGCCTCAGCCTCCTCGCGAGACAGCGTAGGCAGCGTCCCTGTGAGCACAAACGTAAGACCAGCTAATGCGCTGCTGAGCACGCGCTTCTCTTCGGCTTGTAAGTTGACGCCAGCAGCGCGCATCTTCTCAACGATCTCGCGGTTTGTCTCATCGGCAAACCAGGCAGCCACGTTCTCCGCAATCACCGGCCCGATACCCTCTAATGCGTCAATCTCCTCGACACTGGCCTGCGCCAGCCGATCAATCGAGCCGAAATGCTGGGCGAGCAGCTCAGCAGTAGTTCCACCTACACCGTCAATCCCCAGCGAGGCCAGCAGCTGCGCCAGCGGACGGTGCTTAGCCGCCTCAATGGAAGCCATCAGGTTGTCCACTTTCTTCTGGGCAAACCCCTCCAGCTCCAGCAGTGTTTCCGGTTTAATGAAGAAAACGTCTGCCTCGTCAGCAATCAGCCCGCGCTCAATCAGCATCTTGACCGTCTGCGGTCCCATGCCTTCGATGTCCATCGCGCCGCGTGAGACGAAAAACTCCACTTTGCGGAACACCCGCTCTGGACAGCGCGGATTCGGACAGAAGTAGTCTACTGCGCCCTCTGGCTGTATCAACCGACTTTCACAGAATGGGCAGCGCTCTGGCGGCGCAATCGGCCGCTCGCTTCCCGTGCGGTTGGCGACAATCGGGCCAACAACATACGGAATTACATCGCCCGAACGTTTGACGACTACTATATCGCCCAAGCGAATGTCAAGCCTCTCCACCAGGTCGTAGTTGTGCAGGCTGGCGCTGCTGACGGTCACGCCGCCTACAAAAACTGGCTCCAATTGAGCGGTCGGCGTTACCTTGCCAGTGCGCCCTATGTTGACTGTAACTCCCACGATCCGCGTTGTAGCTTCCTGAGCAGGGAATTTGTAGGCTGTTGCGCCGCGTGGGTCTTTGCCCACCGCGCCCAGTTCACGCGCCAATGCGCGGTCGTTGATCTTGATCACGACGCCATCAATCTCAAAATCAAGCTGATGCCGGCGCTTTTCCCACTCTGGCAGCTGCTGGATAATGTCGGATAGTGTGGGATATTGGGCACATCCCGGTGGGATATTGAAGCCCATTTCCCGCAGGTATTCCAACATTTCCCACTCGTTATCCAGCCTGATTCCCACAGCATCGAGCACATCGTAAATGTAAGCAGTCAGCGGGCGCGACGCCGTAATGCGCGAGTCCTTCTGCTTAAGCGTGCCGGAAGCGGTGTTGCGCGCGTTGACATAGAGCGGCAGGCCAGCTTCACGCTGACGCTGGTTCAGCACTTCAAAATCTGTTTTTAAGAAAAGCACCTCGCCGCGCACCACTAATCGTTCTGGCGGCCGCGGACCGTTTGCTCGCAGTGGAATGCGCAGCGGCACAGTTCTGATCGTCCGCACATTTGGTGTAACGTCATCGCCTATTTCACCGTTGCCGCGCGTGGCCGCCTGCGCCAATAGACCGTTCTGATAAGTAATCACGATGGTGAGGCCGTCGAGCTTTGGCTCTAGAACATAGTCGAGCTGAACCCCTGTCGGCAGCAGCTTCCTGTTGCGTTCCTCCCAGGCCAGCAGGTCGTCAGCGCTGAAAGCGTTGGACAGGCTGAGCACAGGCGCGGAATGGCGAACTTTAGGGAATTCCTCTGAAAGGTCGCTGCCGGCCCGTTGGGTGGGCGAGTCCGGCGTGATCAGCTCGGGGTGCTCTTCTTCAAGCTGCTTGAGTTCGTGGTAGAGGCGGTCATATTCTGCATCTGTGATAACTGGATCGTTGAGGATGAAATAGCGGTAGTTGTGTTCGTGCAGTGTCTCGCGCAGCCACGCGGCGCGCTGAGCCAGTTCATCCGTCGTCTTGCTCATTGTCGTTATTGCTCCACTACGCGCAGAATCTGGCTTTGGCCATCAAACTCCGCCATCCAGCCGGTTTCACTGGTCATTGGGTCACGCACCTGCCAGAATGTCAAGCCGCTGGACTGCTGTGGCCCGCCAACAACCTCAAACACGTGGCCGAAGTTGACTATGCGAAGCACGCGGTTGATTGAATCATCGGTCCCGGCAGAAGCGCGCACACGTGCCCCGCTGCGATTGACTACTTCAACGCGCCCGCCAACTGCGATCACCGCCGGCGTCGGCGTCGCCGTGTTTGTTGGAACCAGTGTAGGCCCCTGAAACACCGCATCGGGCAGCGCGAACGCTGCTGTCCGAGGTGTGGGCGAAACCGCGAACGACAGCAGTCCACCCTCTGGCGAGGCCGTCGGCGCTGCAGTCAACACAACAATTTCTGGCTGGCCTGCCGGCAGCACAGCCCGCCCCCCCAGCGACAGCACCAGCAGCGCAGCGCATCCCGCCGCACTGAACACGCTCAGCAGCATGAGCAGAACGGCCCACACTGGCATGTAGAACGGCGAGTTATCGCCGGCGCCCGGCTTGCGCTTGCGCGGAGCTGAAGGCCGTTCTCCAGGCAGAAACGCCGGCGGCTCAGGGTACACGGCTACCGCCCCCGGCTTTCCAGCCAGGCTGCAAACTGCTCGACCGGCCAGGTGTTGATCACGTTCTCCGCCTGCGCCCAACCCCGGCGCGCTGTGAGCACGCCGAAATGCATCAGATCCATCTGCTCAGCGCTGTGGGCATCAGTGTTGATCGCCAGCGGAATCCCCAGTTCAACAGCGCGGCGCGCGTGTTGAGCGTCCAGATCGAGGCGGCGCGGGTTGGCGTTAATCTCCAGCGCCGTTCCACGCTGCGCTGCAGCAGCAAAAACAGCGTCCATATCAGCGTCCACTGGTTCACGATCTGGGATGTACTGCGCGCGCGGGTGTCCGATCAGGTCTACGTGCGGATTGTTGATCGCGTTGAGCAGCCGTTTCGTAATCTGCGCGCGCTCTTGTCGCAGGCTGTAGTGAAGCGAGGCGATCACAAAATCCAGCCGGGCCAGCACGTCGTCGGGGTAATCCAGTTCGCCGTCCGCCCGGATGTCCAGCTCAACGCCGTGAAACACGCGAAAGTCTGGCCCCATCTGAGCGTCAACTCGCCGCACTTCTTCCTGCTGCCGCATGATTCGCTCAACCGACAGGCCGTTGGCCACGGTGGAATACTGTGAGTGGTCGGTGATCACAATGTACTGCCGTCCGCGCGCGCGGGCCGCTTCTGCCATCTCGCGCACGCTCAGCGTGCCGTCGCTCCACGTCGTGTGCATGTGCAGATCCGCGCGCATATCGGCCAGGGAGACAAGCCGCGGCAGAGCGCCAGCCAGCGCAGCCTCGATTTCGCCGCTGTCCTCGCGCAGCTCTGGCGGAATCCACGGCAGACCGACAATCGCGTAGACCTCTTCTTCTGTGGCGCAAAGTGTTTTCTGCGCGCCTTCAACAATGTTCCCGGAAGCGTCTACTGGACTGAATGCGTGCTCGTTCAAACTGAGGCCGCGCTGCAACGCCAGCTCGCGCAGCCGCACATTGTGGTCTTTGCTGCCGGTGAAGTAGCTGAGGGCAGTGCCCCAACGGGCCGGCTCCAGCACGCGCAGGTCCACCTGCAGGCCGTTTACCAGTTCCACGCTGCTTTTCGTCGAACCCTGCGCCAGCACCCTGGCCACGTTGTCCAGCGTGACAAAGCGCGCCATGATCGGCTCAGGGTCAGCGCTGGCGATCAATATGTCTACATCACCAATAGTTGGCCTGCCGCGGCGGATGCTGCCCGCCAGTGACCCCTCTACCGCCTGCGGCAGCGCCAGCAGCGCGTCCAGAATCGCCTGAGCGGCAGGGAGCGCCACACCCAGCGGCGTCCGTCCAGTCTGGCGGGCCAGCGCTTCGATCCCCTCTACGATCTTGCGCTCGCTTTTCTCGCCCATGCCGGGCAGGTCGCGCAGTTTGCCGGCGCGCGCAGCGGTCTCCAACTCGGCCAGCCCAGTCACACCAAGCTGCTGCCAGAACAGCCGCGCCCTCTTTGGTCCTACACCGCTGACCCGCATCACCTCAACCAACCCCGGCGGGATTTCCTGCGCCAGCCTGTCGTAAAACTCCAGGCGACCGGTCTCCAGCATCTCGATGATCTTGGCTGCGAGCGTCTTGCCGATGTTCGGCAGGGCCTCAAGACCGCCTTCAGCAGCAACAGCTCGCAGGTCGCGCGGGAGTTCGCGCACAGTTTCAGCAGCGCGCCGGTAAGAGAGAACGCGGTGGATAACGTCGCCGCGTATCTCTAGCATATCCGCCACAGTGTCGAAGATATTGGCGATGTCGCGGTTGGTGAGCGCTGTCACGTCTTGCCCTCTGTGCATGTCAGCAGAAGTATACTGCACACTTGAGCGATTCGGCAGTGCGCTGAACGCAGCGAGCCGGCTCCAGGCCGGCCCGCTCAATAAGACATTTTGGCGTCTAAGTTAAATCAGCTCGCGCGCTTTGGCCAGCGCCGCGTCAAAGTCCACCTCGTTGCCGATGACCGGCACATACTCAGCGTGCTGAATGATGTTGTTTCGATCCAGCACGAACACCGCCCGCTGACACACGCGCCAATCGGTATCATGCACACCATAATCATCAGCAAACTTCATATCCATGTATGTGCTGAGGGTTTCGGTCTTATCAATGCCCTCATTGCCGCAGTAGCGCTTTAGCGCAAACGGCGTGTCTGCGCTCACAGTGAGCACTGCAACGCTGTCGCCCAGGCTGGCGGCCTCCTGGTTGAAACGGCGCGTCTGGGCGGAGCACACACTGGTGTCAATTGAAGGCACAACGCTAATGATCTTAACCTTACCGTCGTAGCTGGCCAATGTCCGCACAGAACGATCATTCGCCACCAGGGTAAAATCTGGAGCAGGATCGCCCACCTTGAGCATCGGCCCCTGGACGTGGTGCTCTCGATCACCCACCTTCATGCCGGGACGTTTGTCCATATGTGCATTTTCTCCTGTAGTTTGCGTGAGATTGCGATGAAAGCATTTTAACCAGCTTGCATAAGCGCTGTGTGAGAGCTACACGCCACCAAAACGCCAAATGCCTTCCACCATCGTGCCAAGCACCTCTATCTCCAGCAGCTCATCCGGCTGCACGCGATACGGGTCGCGGTCAAGCACAACCAGGTCTGCCAGGTAACCCGGCGCCAGTCGTCCCAAGCAGCGCTCCAGACCTGCGGCGTAGGCTGGCCCTAACGTAAAACCGCGCAGCGCTTCGTCAACGGTCAGACGCGCTGCAGGATACCATCCGTCCGCGTGGGGAGAGCCATCGGGACGGCGGCGTGTCACGGCTGCATAAATGCCCTTCAGCGGCTCGAACGGCTCTACAGGCGAGTCCGACCCCAGGGCGACCACTGCCCCATGATCTAGCTGCAGCCGGATGTTATAAGCCCACTGGCTGCGCGCGCCCCAGTAGCGCTCCGACATTTGATAGTCAGACGTGGCGTGAATAGGCTGCATTGACGCAATGATGCCCAATTGGGCCAGGCGGGGCGCATCTTCCGGCAGGATTAGCTGCACATGCTCGATACGATGGCGGCGCGTGGCCGGCGTTTCGCCGCGCGCGGCCTCCTCGCGGCGCACTGCTTCGTAAACGTCCAGCACGTCGTGCACCGCTCGATCGCCGATCGCGTGAATGGTCGCTGGCAGTCCGGCGGCGCTGGCCCGGCTGACCAGCTCGAACATCTCTTCTTTTTCGGTGACAGCAACGCCGTAGTTGTGCGGCTCGCCCTCGTATGGCGCAGCCATCAGCGCGGTGCGCGTGCCCAGCGCGCCATCAGCGAAGATTTTCAGCCCGCCGATTCGAATCCAGGGATCGCCGAACCCCCAGCGCAGCCCCGTTTCAAGCGCGTGTCCGATCCATTCCTTGTTGATGTTCTTCACCACACGCAGCGCCAGGTTGTCTTGTTCGCGCAGTATCTGCAGCGCACGCAGACAATCCGGGCCGTCGTAATCGTGCAGTCCAGTCAATCCAGAGGCCAGCGCCAGAGTCTGGGCTTCCTGCATTTGCACGGCAATTTGAGCGGGCATGAGCGACGGTATGCAATCAGCGACCAGTTCCATCGCTGTCTCAAACAAGATGCCGGTGGGGCTGCCGCTGGCATCGCGCATGATCTGCCCGCCAGCCGGATCAGCCGTCTCTGCTGAGATACCAGCGCGCCGCAGCGCTAGGCTGTTCACCCAGGCGGCATGCCCGCTCTTGGCGCTCAAGTAAACCGGGTTATGTGGCGCCGCCCGATCCAGATCGTGCGCGCTGGGAAACGCCTTATCTGGCCAAAAATCCTGCGACCAGCCGCGTCCGACAATCCACTCCCCCGGCTCCACAACCGCGGCCCGCGCCGCCACGCGCTCCACCGCAATCGCTTTGTCAGGCACTTCAAACACATCCACCTGGCCCAGAGCTGCCGCGGTCCAGTGCCAGTGTATGTGAGCATCAACCATGCCAGGGATCACAGTGCGGCCGCCCAGGTTCTCGCGCACCGTTCCTGGCCGGGCCAGTTCAAGAATCTCGTCGTTGTCGCCGTATGCGACTATGCGGCCGCCGCATATCGCCAAGGCTGCGGCGCGCGGCTGAGCAGCGTCCAACGTGATAATATTGCCGTTGTGCAGAATCAGATCAATCATTGCGCAACTCCGCCAGTGCCTGCTGTGCTTCTTCTGAGGTAGGCGCGCCGGCAAGGCCGGGCCGTGTCACCGATCGGGTAGCGAGCCGGGCAGCAACCTGCACGGCTGCGCGCAGTTTCCCGCCCAAAAGGGCATAAGCTGCTAGCAGCGACGCCGCAAAGACATCGCCTGCCCCGGTAACGTCCACGACTTCAACGCGATCAGCTTCGTAAGCAAACGTCTCACCACGATGATAACAGACTCCCCCATGTTCTCCGCGCGTGACAACAACACAGCGCGCTGCCTGCGCGTAGAGATCGGCCAGCGCCGGATCGGCGGCAATATCCTCCTCGCTGAGGACAACCATATCCAGCACCGCAAGCGCCGCTGGGTCATACCAGCGCTTGTACCGCACCAGACCATCTGTATCCCACTGGCGCAGCCAACCCTGCGGCGTGAGCATGGTGGTGGCAGATGGAAAGGCGCGCGCAAGCGCAGCATCCACCTCACCGGTTAGAGGAGCAAGGTGCACCAGCGGCGCTGTCATCCACTCTATTGGGATGTCAGTCAGGCCAATGGGCGCGGCCTGAGCGCGCACAAACTGCGTGCGTCCTTCAGCGCCGTAGCGGTTCTCAAAACTGGTCGTCGCCTCAGCCTCGACAACTTTCAGACCGGACACATAGGGCAGCACCTCGGCCAGCAGCGGCTCACAAGGCCTTGCACTGGTCACCAGGCCGACGCGCAAACCAAATGCGTGCGCCACACGCGCTGCAAACGACACCGTCCCCCCAAGGATGCGCCGCCCGTCAGGCGTGAGATCGGCAGAGAGGTGGCCAATAAGCAGGTATTCAACCGCGCCAGCCATTGCGCGTTTCGGCTATTTGTTGGGCACGATGGTGATTTTACGCGCAGTTCCTTCGCCCACGCTGCGGGTTGAAACATCAGAGCGATCGCGCAGCGCCATGTGAATAATGCGACGCTCGTAAGGCGGCATCGGCTCCAGCGAGATCGTGCGCTGTTCGCGCACAGCCTGCTCTGCCATGCGCGCTGCCAGCTCCTGTAGTTTGCTCGCGCGGCGCGCTTTATAACCGTCAACATCCACTACAATGTTAGCCCGCCGCTGCAGTTCGCGGCTGGTAATCAGGCGCGTCAGGTACTGGAGCGAGGCAAGCGTCTCGCCACGTTTGCCGATCAGCACATTGAGATCACCGCCGCCGGTTACATTAAGCAGCCACGGCGCTTCACCTTCACCTTCGCTGCTCAATGCGCGGCGCACCTCTACCGTCGCGCGGATAGAAAGCTTCTCCAGGATTTCACCCAGAACTACCCGCGCGACCTCCGCATCCTCGTCCGTGGTCACGCCGTCTTGGTAATCGCCCTCTTCACCCTCGTCCTCGATCTCGCGCACATACACCGGCTGCGGCGGGGGTGATGCGGGGCGTTGAACCAGAAGCTGCAGCCGCACGCGCGCCGGGCGCGCATTCAGACCGAACACGCCGCGCGATGCTTCCTCTAGCACCTCAACAATCACGTCATTGGGGCCAACACCAAGTTGTTCCAACCCCTTGTTAATGGCTTCTTCGACACTGCTGCCGGTGGCTTCGATAAAGCGCTCTGAACTCATAGGTTCACCCTTCAAAATGAAAGATGGACGCCAGAGGCGTCCACAGTCACATCGCAGTTCTCATTTCGCCCTGGTCTTCGTCTTGGTCTTTGTCTTGGGCTGGCTGGCCTTCTGGCCGCCGTTGGCCTGCGCGTCAGCAGCCCCAGCGCTCGCTTTGTCTGTTTCTGCTACCACTTGCGCAGGCGGCGGGCGCTTGCCCTTGGGCAGCTCATCGGCTGCTGGCTCTCCACGCCCCAGCAAACGCGCAATACCAGAGCGGGAATCGCCCATGAAGCCGTACTGCAGGATGCCAACGATATTGCTGACAATGAAATAAATGGACAAGCCAACAGAAAACGAAAGCGAAAAGAAACCGAACATCAGCGGCATGACGGTTGTCATGGACTGCTGCATCGCCTGCGCCTGGCTGGGCCGGCCGTCCTCACTGGGTGGGGCAGGCACAATTGTCAGTTTGGATTGGAGCCAGGTCGTGACCAGCACCAGCACCGGCAGCGCCAGCGCCCACACGGGGTTGGCAGTGGGCGCTTTGGTCAGGTCCATGCCTAACCACATATTGTTGAGCGGAACGAGGGGGTCAAGGCCAGGAAGCAGAAACCGACCAGAAAGGTCAATCAATTGGAAAGGCGTGGCAGCCAGAGCGTAGATAATTGCCTGGTACAATGCGATCAGTATTGGAAGCTGAATGAGCAGGGGAAGGCAGCCGCCGAAGGGATTGACTCCATGTTCACGATACAGCGCCATCTGTTCCTGAGCCAGCTTTTCACGGTCGTTTTTGTACTTCTCCTGCAGCTTCTTCAACTCAGGCTGAAGTTCCTGCATGCGCTTTGCCGACCGCTGCTGCTGCGCGGTGAGCGGCAGAATCGCCACGCGCACTAAAATAGTGAAGACGACGATTGCCAATACGATGTTCTGCCCCAGCACCGAGTACAGTGCGGTGAGGATAGTGATGAACGGGTTGATGATAATATCCCACATAGTCCCTACGCTCCCACACCCGGCCTAACGCCTATACGTCCACACACGCTCACCATTCTGTGCTGTGAATGCCACCAGCAGTTCGCCGTGGGCAACAGTGCTGACAATAACATACGCTTCCGGTATGTCAACAATTTCATCCGGTTCAATCAGCACTAGGTCCGAAAGAACCTCATCGGCCACAGTGCGGAAGAAAAACGTTGTGCCGTTGTTCCGGTTCAGCCAGTAGACATTGCGATCGCGCGAGCCAACGATGACGTACTCGTTCCACACCAAAGGTCTGCCCGCGATCGAGTCGCCAGCAGGTTTGGCGCGCCATAACTCGCGAAAACCGCCAGAGTTCACACTTAAAGCATACACAGTTCCGCTTAAGTCCGCAGCGTACAGAACCCCGTCAACCAGTGCTGGGCTGGCCCACACCCAATCCTCCGTGTTGTACTCCGCCAGGATTCTGCCGTCCAACGAGATGTCAAAGAGCTTGCGGGCCAGACTGCCAACGTAAAGATGGCCATCGCGGAACGCTGGCTGGCCTACAACCGCCCCTTCCAGATTCAAGCGCCACAGTTCAGCGCCTGTGCTGGCGTTTACTGCAATCAGATGGTGGTCAATCGTGCCAAAGTACAGCACATCATCGAGCAGCAGCGGGTCAGACCACACACCGCGCTGCGTCTCGATTCGCCAGGCTTCTGTTGAAAAGCTCTGGCCCTCCAGCGCCACCAGATCGGATTCAGCCAAGCCCACCAGCAGGCGGCTGCCAGCCAGCACTGGATCGGCAAGCACCGCGCCGGGCAGGTCTGTGCCAGCGGTTGACGCTGGCCGCGCAGTTGGCAGGTCAATACGAAACAGCTTGTTATGGTTGGTGGCTACCAGCAGTTGGTTGTTCTCGGTCAGCACTGGAGCAGAGTAAAACTGAGAGGGCTGGCCGCCATCTGTCGTCACAAACTCCCAGACGCGCGGGTTGCCCTGCTCGTCCAGGCGCACCTCGCCGTCAGCATTGCGCAGCTTCACCGGTGTACCATCACGCCGATCCACCAGCACTAACCGGTCGTGATAGGCCACCATGATGTTCTTTTCCGGCCCGATTAAACTGACTGAGGGCCACTTGGCCTCCAGCCGGATCGGCACACAAGCGCTGACCAGCAGGCCCACGACCAGCACCAGCCAGGCCCGGCGGCGGCGTGCCAGTTTATGCAGGATATTCAACCGTTTTTCTCCTCAAGGTCAGGCACTGGGTCATATCCCCCAGGGTTCAGCGGGTGACAGCGTGAAATGCGCTTTATCCCCAACCAACCGCCGCGAATCACGCCGTAACGCTCGATCGCTTCATACGTGTAGACAGAACATGTAGGATAAAATCGGCAGCTCGAAGGCAGCAGCGGCGAGATAAAGCGCTTGTAGAACCGGATCAGCGCCAGCGCAACGACTTTCACAACTTTTCACCTTCCACATGCAGCAGGCCAGCCTGCCGCGCAAGTTCACGCATCGTGCAATCCACCTTGAAAAAGGGCTGCCCAACTATCTCGCGCCGGGCAACGATCACAATGTCATAGCCAGGGTTAAGCTGAGGGTGGAGCTGGCGGGCAGCTTCTCGCAGGATGCGCCGCGCTCGATTGCGTGTAACAGCGTTGCCCAGTCGTTTGCTGGTGATGAAACCATACCGGTTAAACGCCAAATTGTTAGCTCTCACAGACAGTGACATCAGCCGATGGTGGTACGTCTTGCCATGCTCGCGTACACCAGCGAAATCCTCACCCCGCCGCAAACGGAACTGCCGCTGCATACTGCGGCATCAGGCTTTCCAGTTCACCTTTTTCACGTGATTGGGAGAGACGGTCAGGCTGTAACGCCCATGCAAACGACGCGCTTTCAGCACACGCCGACCTGTGCGGGTTTGCATCCGCTGCCGGAAACCATGCACCCGCTTGCGGCGGCGGATTTTCGGCTGCCAGGTACGTTTGGTTGCCATTGAGTGTATCCCTTCAAACAAACAGAGAAACTGCCTGCCGGGCAGCTTATTAACGCCTGTCGGATTCCAGGCGAGAAGTATAGCGCACCGCGGTTGCAGGGTCAACCCAACGCTTGCAATGGGTGCATTCGGAAGTGGGGGCAAAATGAGATAAAGTGGTGGACATGAAACCAGGAGAGATTGAAGCATGTCCAGCCAACGCCAACAAAGAAAAGCGGAAATCATGGCCCAG
>DAOTWC010000103.1:0-11416 GCA_034435995.1 Anaerolineae bacterium
CGCCTGTTTCTGCTATCAGCTGGCAGGTTTCGGCCATTTTGTGCAGACACACCAGAATCAGCGGCGGTTCCAGCGAGATCGAGGTGAACGAGCTGACCGTCATACCGGCGCGCCGCTGTCCGTCGCTGGTCGTTACGACGGTTACCCCACATGCCCACAGCCGCATCGTTTCGCGCAGCGCCTGCTCATTAACAGACATATGACTTCCTCGCAGCGTGCGTTTTGAACCACAGAAGCCAGAGACACCTAAAGTATAGTCCACTGCATCCAGCCTGCCATCGGCCACTCGAACAGACCTATCGTCTAGCCGAAAAGATAGCGCGCCATTCTGGACGCCAATCCGGTGAGATCGCTGTAACCATCGGCGAACACATCTCTATCGCGTCCAATGATTACTGTTGGCACATCGTTCGCCGTGTGGTGGCGGTGACTGAGGTCCTCGAAGTTGCCGTGATCGCTAGTGATGATGATCAGCCCTTCATCGTCATTCCAGGCCTGCAGGGCGCCAGCCATAACTGCATCAAACAGCTTGAGCAGCTCAACGGCATCCGTCATCGTGCCGCGATGTCCGATCACGTCGGTGAGCCAATGGGAGAAGAAAGCGAAGTCGTAGCGGCGGGCAATCTCCACCATCTTCGCGCCGGCCTCAGCTGGTGTGTAAACTGGGCTGTCGCTGTAGCCAAGCTGGCTGCGCCACGCCTGGCCTGTCCAATCAACGGCGAGGGCGTCACCGCGGTAGAGCGCGACCTCATCGAAGATCGTTAGTCCGGCCTCGTGCGCAGCCTGCTGATAACTGGCGCGCAGCCGTTTGCCGCTGTTGATGGCTGCGTGCCAGCGCGGCGGATAGGCTTCGATAAGCGCCGCTGCCCCACCATGGTTCACCACCTGTTTGAAGAAGTTATCTTGCGCGAGCAGCTGCCGTGTGACAGGGTCTGGCTTAGGGCCGTAATGCTGGCCCACGAGCGCCGGCACGTTGCAGCCGGTGAGAATGGTCGCCTGTCCTGTTCCGCTCTGTGGCAGTCCAGCCATGCCCAGACGCGGATCGGTGGGAATGAACAGCGAGCGCACGCTGTTCTGCCGCCCGGTATTACGCAGCCAGCGATGGCCACCTGCCAATTGATTGAGCGTTGGGGTTGTGGCTGCCGCAAACGGGTTTGTATCGGGGTTGGGATCGCCCAGGCCAACCCCATCTAGAAACACGAGCAGGATTCGGGCCATACAGCGCGACTCTATCCTGTCCGCGCCAGGTTCAGCGCCGACTTATCGGGCGGCACATGCGCGCGCCACACCTCGCGACCTGTTCTGTCGAACACGATGAATTCAGGCGTGTAAGAGAAGCGATAGCGGGCGCGCAGCGTTAGACCTGGCTCGGTGTGAATGTCCACCCGCAGCATGTTGAACTCATCTGCGATCTCAGCCGCCAACCTGTCAACCACCGGCCGAACCGCGAGACACCCCGCGCAGAAGTTGCTGAAGAACTCCAGCACGGTTGGTTTGCCGCTGGATTCGATCAAAGCAAAAGCATCTCCAGCGTTTTGCGCGTCGCTGGCGCCGGGGCGCAGCAGGAAGTAGCCGGTTAGAAGCAGCGCAGCCAGCGTGAGCGCAGCGCCAAGCGACACTGGCCAGCTTGCTGTGTAGCGGCGCAGCACCACTACGCTCAGGGTCAAGGCGATGAGGCCAATGATGACGAACGAGTATTGATTAAGAACGCTCATATAACTACCTCGACGGCCGTCATGGCGCTCGTCCATCCAGATCAGAATACAACACGGCCCGCGTTACCATTACCGTCTGTGGTCTCGCGGGGCGTGGGCAGTGTACTCCAGAATGTATGGGTTCGTGCGGCGCTCTACGCCTAAGGTGGTCGGCTGCATGTGACCCGGCAGCACCCGCACATCATCGCCCAGCGGCAGCAGGCGGTCGAGAATGGTACGCATGAGCGTGTTGTAATCAGCGCCGGGCAGGTCAGTCCGCCCGATGCTCCCAGAAAACAGACAATCCCCGCTGAAGACGATTTGCTGCTGCCGCAGATAGAAGCTCACGTGGCCGGGCGCGTGACCCGGTGTGTAGATTGTCTCCAGCTTTATCGCCCCTAGTTCGATGATCTCTGTCGTGTCACCCAGCAAGCGATCGGGCACAGCAGCTTCCGGGAACGGCCTGCCAATGAACATCATGCCCTGCTGGGGCAGGCCGCTCAGGAAAAACAGATCGCTGCTGTGAATGTAAAACGGCGCGCCAGTAATGTCTTTGAGCGGTTTGCTGGCCAGGACGTGGTCGAAGTGGCCGTGTGTCGCCAGAATCAACTCAATTGTCCAGCCAGCGGCCTGCGCAATTTCAAGGATCAGGCCGGCTTCGTCCACGGGATCAATAACCAGCGCCTGCCCTGACTCTGTGTCACCCACGATATAGCAGTTGGTCGCTGCAATCCCCAGCGTGAGCGTTTTGATCTCGATTGTCACGCGAGCGCCTCCTGAGGCTTGTGCCGGCGCAGCACCATCCCGATTAGAATAGGCAGTTCCTCCATGCGCAGCGCTGCTGCTGCTGCAACGAACACTATTATACCCACGCCAGTCTCGACTGCGATTTGGGCAACACTGAAGCCCAGCCCGCGCCCCGCCAACCCTGCGCTGACCCAAAGTGCGTTAAGAGCCACAATGGCTGCTGCCATCGCAAGGCTGGCCGCCAGTGTCTTGAGCGTCGTGCGCGCCAGGGCGCTCTCGTTGATGCCGTGCCAGCGCCGGCGCAGGATGAACATCAGGCTTGTCACCTCGAACATCACGCCCAGCGAATTCGCCAGCGCCAGCCCGCCAACGCTGCCGGTCAGCGGCTGTGCGCCTATCCCGCCTAACTGTGCCGCAGTGAGGTTGTACAGCGGGTTGGCCTCCACATGCCACACGCCGCTGAGGGCGAAAGACAGCACTAGATTGATGAGCGCGCCGCCAAGAGCTGCCCACAGCGGGGTCATTGTATCCTTGTCCGCGTAAAAGCTGCGGGCCACCACCTCAAGCGCTGAGTGAAAAACCATCCCCAGTGCGAAAAACTGGAGCGTGCTGTACACCAGCGCGGATGCTGAGGCGTCAAACGCGCCGCGCTCCAGCAGGCTGATAAGCGGCCTGCCGACGAAGATCAGGCCAACTGCTGCCGGGATGCTGGCAATCATAATGAAGCGCAGCGCACCGGACATCGCATCCCGTTTGCCACCCTCGTCGCCCAGCTCGCTCAGCGCAGCTAGTGTTGGGAATATCACCACGCCCATTGCCGTACCGATCAGCGTTTGCGGAATCTGCATCAAGCGCCAGCCCCAGCTCAGCGCGCTCACTGCGCCTGTTCCCAGCCGCGAGGCGATGTTGTTCATCACCAGGAAATTGAGGCTGAACACGCCTAATCCGGCGATGCGCGGCAGCATCAGCCGCACGATGCGCCAGAGCTGAGGGTCGTTCAACCCCAGTTCGGGCCACCAACGCGCCCGAAAATGCACCAACCCTGGCGTCTGTACACCAAGATGCAAGCTTGCGCCCAAGACTGCGCCAACCGCAATGCCGTTTACGCCCAGCGGGCGTATCAAAAACACTACGCCGAACAAAATGCCGAGGTCGAACATGATGGGCGCCAGCGCGGGCAGCAGGAAATGGTTGTGGCTCTGGAGTACGCCCATGCAGATGCCGCTGACCGAGAATATCAGCGTGCTGAGCAGGAGAATGCGCATCAGCTCAACCGTCTGCGCCTGGCCTGCCGCGTCGAAACCAGGAGCGACCAGAACCGCCACAAGCCAGGGCGCGGCTACAAAGACGATGGCACTGATCAGCAAAGTGAGGGTGAATACGCTGTTGACCACGTGTGATGCCAGACGCCATGCGCGGCTGCGGTCGCCACGGGCAAGAAAACCGCTGAACACAGGAATGAAGGCGTGGGCCAGCGCGCCTCCGGCGATCAGCGTGAAGATCAGCTCAGGAATGCCATTGGCGGCAACGAAGGCGTCCCACTCTTGGCCGACACCAAACACCTGGGCGATTATCACGGTCTGCACAAGGCTGATGGCTTTGGCCGTGCCGAACGCCAGCATGACCACCAGCGTAGAACGGGCCAACCGGCGCCGGCGTGTTGCGTCCTCAGCAGCCTGTGCGGTGCTGCGCTCCTGTTCCACCGCGCTAGTTCCCTTGCGAATTCAGCCGCTCAAGCGCAGCGCGCGCGTCGACATAACGCGGGTTATGCTGGAGCGCGCGGCGAAAAGCGGCGGCAGCACCCTGAATGTCGCCCTGCGCCGCCAGCACCCGCCCGTTCCAGTAGTGGGTTTCTTCCACATACTGTGCGCCGTTGGCTAGGTTAGCGTTGACCAGGGCCAGCACATCGTCATAGCGGCCCACGTTGAAGTACGCCTCAAACGGCCCAAATTGATACCACGTGATACGCCAGGGCAGCAGCCCTACCCGTCGGGATTGGTCAAAGGCCGCCGCGGCTTCTTCATAACGTCCCAGCCGGGTGTACGAGCTGCCCATATTGAACCAGGCGAAAGCGTTCTGAGGATTGGCGCGCGCTTCTGCCTGCGCCACCGCCAGCGCGTGTTCTGCTGCCAGGTCAAGATCGGCCAGGTCTCCTAGGATGGCGCGTACATCGCCTTCACGCGCCTGTTCGTAAAGCACAATGAAAGTGCGGTTGAAGTGCTGCCAGTATGTGTCCAAACTCGAATACGTTTCGGCGATTCCCTCGCCATTTTCGCCTGTACCCAGATAGCTGTCGTAGACGTAGAACACACCCAGTATGTCGTCGTAGCCGACAACGGTCTGATAGTGGCCGATCCAGTCAAAGCCCTCAGGCATGTATCCGGTCTCAATAATGACCGGGAAACCGGCTGCAATGAAGTCTTTGAGGATGCCGGTTGTGCCGCCAATGCGCGTGACCGCGCGCACACCCGTACGCTCGTTGACAAACGCCACCATTTCACCCGGATTCACGTTCTTGTCTTCACGGTTTGGTTTCAGGTATTCCGCGGCCACACTCTGATCCTGCGTCCAGCCGAAGAAGCTCAGCGCCATTGTGAGGTTGGCTGGGCCGCAGTTGTTCCAGGTCTGTTTCACGTGTCTGATGCCAAACAGCCGTTCCGCCGATGGTCGCGACGGCACTGACACTGCTACCGCCAGCAGACTACCTTGTCCCTGGGGCGTCGGTATTACCTCGGTGGGATAAGGCGTGAACGTTGGCGAGGGCAGCGCAGTGGTCGGCTGCGGCGTAACGGCTGGGGTTGCGCTGGACACAACAATGTCCGCAAGCGCCGACTGAGTTGGAACCGGTGTCACAGCGCTGGTGGCTGTTGCCAGCGTCAGTGGGGCGCCCAGCAGCTCCTCGGGCGAGATTGCGCTCTCACCCTGGGGCAGGGCCGTGGGCAGCACGCCGCCCTGTGGTGTCGGCGGCAGGAAGGCGCGCATGAACGGCAGTTGATCAATCACACGCTGCTGCTGCGCAGGCAGCAAGACCGCGCGAAACACGACTACTCCAGCCACGCCGGCCAGCACAGCCACCAGTATCAGGCCAATGATCACCCACAGCATCAGCGGCGGCGGCGCTACATAGGATTGCGCCGCCAGCGGTTTATCGTTCCGCGCAGTTTCCCGGCCAGTTCTCTGTTCAGACATTCGGCTTTCGCTCCACCTGGCCCGTAACAATAGAGGGGACTAGTGTGCCATGCTTTTGCTTGCCAGCCAACTTACGATTGCCCCACGATCCGCGCATTATACTGGCGCTGTTCCTGGTTGACGATAGTGGGCGCTGCTAGAATGTTTAGTCTGGCACGGTGAAAATAGGCTTACAGTTAGGTTTGACTGAAACAGGACGAGGGTTGGACATGCGCAAATACCGCAACCGCATCATTGCAGGGCTGGCCATTGGCTTTGTGATTTATGCCAGCCTGCTACTGCTTATCAACACGGAAGCCCTTATTGCCGAACTGCAGAACTTCCCCTGGGTTCTGCTTGTTCCGGTTGTCCTGCTTAAGTTTGTGTCGTGGTTCTTCCGTTTTTTAGAGTGGCACTATTTCCTCAGCGTTGTTGGCGCTCGCGACCGGCTTCCTCTGTTCGACAGCGTGGTGCTCTTTATCTCCGGTTTCTCAATGGCAGTCAGCCCAGGCAAAGCGGCTGAAGTTCTGAAGGCTGTTGTCCTTAAAGCGAAGACTGGTGTGCCGATTGCTGCTGGCACCTCGGTTGTGATTGCGGAGCGTGTTGTAGACGGTCTGGCGGTTATTGTGCTGGCGTTTATCGCGCTGCTGCTCGGCGGAGACAGCATCAACCTCGGCGGCTTTGCGCCGCTCATCTATCTGTCAGCGGGTTTGCTTGCAGCGGGATTGGTTGCTGTTCGCATCCGCTGGCTGGCGTACTTTTTTCTGGAGCAGTGCAAACGACTGCCCATTGTGCGCCGCCTGCACACGGGACTGGTTATCTTTTACGAAAGCAGCTATGAGATATTCAAACTGCGCCATCTGCTGCCGACCACAGCTTTCGGCATGATTGCTGCGCTGGGTGATGCGATCGGCTTCGTCATCATTCTGGCCGGCTTCGGCCTAGAGCCTACCTGGACGCTTTTTCTGCAGGCGGTCGTTATCATCTGCCTGTCGTCAGCCATTGGTGCACTTAGCGGCGTGCCTAACGGCGCGGGCATCACAGAAATCTCGGTGGGCGCAATGCTGATGGTGATTGTTGCGCCACAGAACCCTGCGCTCACACCGGCAGTAGCAGCGGCGGCGGCTCTCGTTGAAGGGTTCTTCCACAAATGGTTCCGCGTCCTTGTTGGCCTGGCGGTTGGCGTGATCTTCCGGCGGCGGCTGTTCTCATCTGCCGTCGAGGCAGAGATTGACACGCTGGAGCGCGAGCGTGGGCGGCGGGTCGTGGAGTATGGGAGCAGCGGCGCATGACGGCACTGTGGAATGTTGACCTGCACAGCCACACATTCTGGTCAAAAGACTCGTTAACCAGCCTTGAAACAGTGCTCCGCCTGTGCGAACAGCGCGGCATTGACCGCATCGCCATCACAGACCACAACACGATCGGCGGCGCGCTGGCCCTAAAGGCGCTCGCTCCAGATCGTGTTATTGTGGGCGAGGAAATCATGACGACACAGGGTGAAATCCTGGCTTACTATGTGCACGAGGCAGTGCCCCCGGGCCTGTCACCTGAGGAGACGATCCGGCGTCTGCGCGATCAGGGAGCGGTAATCAGCGTGTCGCATCCGTTTGACCGCCTGCGTCAGGGAGCCTGGCGCGCAGACGATCTGCTTCGTATCGTGGATAAGGTGGATGCTGTAGAGGTGTTCAACGCGCGCTGTCTTTTCACCCAGGATAACGCCCGCGCAGCAGCCTTTGCCGCGCGTCACTGTCTGCCGGGCACAGCCGGTTCTGACGCGCACACTGGGCCGGAGTACGGCCGCGCCCTCACCCGACTTCGTCCGTTTGCAGACACGCCGACCGGTTTTCTTGAGGCGTTGAAGAGCGCGACATACGTAGAGCGCCTCAGCAGCTTTCTTGTCCACTTCGGCAGCAGCGCTGCCAAGTGGTCGCGCAAGCTCAAGCTGGTTTCCCCTCAGCCAGTGGATTGACGGAGCGTTATTCTCCGCCCGTCAGGGCGCGGTGAGCTGCCGCCAGCGCCTGCCCGCCGATATCTGCGGCCAGCCCAGGGTCCCGGCTGTTCTCCAGCACAACCGCTACCGCGACCCCGCGCAAGCCCGGCAGCGTCGCAAAGCCAACAAACCAAGCCTGCGTGCTTTCACCTGAAAACGCGAGGGCGGCATGTCCCCCGATGTCCAGGCCCGGCCGGGCGGCATTGATCGCTGCGCCCCGCGCGACCGCGCTGCGCATAAGGTCCTGAAGCTGGCGGGCTGTGGCCGCTGTCGCGTAAGGGGTCGTGGGGCGCACCTGCTGGACTGGCTCCCAATGCGCAGCGCCAGGCGCGCGGGTCTCGACCAGAAGATACGGTTGGGGCGCATTGCCATCGTTGACGATTGCAGCGGCCATAACCGCCATTTCCAGCGGCGTGACTACCATGTCACCTTGCCCCAATGCCATTTCTTCTAGGTTGTCATCAGTTATCTCAAGCGTGTCTGTGCCGCTAACAGCCTGAAACTCGAACCCTGCCAGCGACGGCGGCTGGCCAAAGTGGAACATGTCAAATGCCGCCTGGACTGACCTTGGCCCCAGGTCTAAAGCCAGCTGGCGAAAGGGTTCTGGACAGGCGAACCCGTATGCTTCCCGCAGCGTCAGCGCTAACTCAGGCAGGCGCAGCGCGCAGGTCAGGGCAGCACCGGCGGTGTTCACGGGCATGGTTGCGCCCGCTATTTCAGTTTCAAGCGGCTGTCCATCCAGCAGTCCCGCTGCAAGCAGCGGTGTCTGAACCGCTCCCCCTGGTTGGTAACTGCCCTGCAGCGCCCGGTTGAAGAAGGGCCTGCCAGGATCGGCGCGCAGTCTCTCCCAGTCTGCATCCAGCGTGTTAGCGTCAAACGTGGGCGCGCTGGCTAGGCCGAGGACTGCTCCGCTCGGCACAGCCAGCACAACAGCCGCGCCAGCTTGACCCGCCAACGCGCCTGCCAGCGTTTCCTGGACGCCCATATCCAGCGTAAGCCTTATATCTGAACCGTGCTGCGGTTGGTGCAGCAGGGTGTTGGTCAATTCGCCCCATATGTCTTTCGGCAGCGTGTCGCCGCGCAGTATCGCATTGTACGCTGCCTCTGCGCCGCCGACGCCGTAACGCTGGCTGGCGTAGCCGGTGACAGGACTCGTCTCTGGGTGAGGATATACGCGCCTGGGGAAGCGCCGGTTAGCGTCCCGCTCTGAAACCGCCAGCAGGACACCGCTTCGGTCAACAATCTGGCCGCGCACGATTGACGCCTCTGCTTCGACCAGGCGCGGGTTGTCGGAACGCCGCAGAATGGTGTTAGGCCCAACCACTGCCCAATACAAGGCAGACAGCGCAACCAGCGTGAAGGCTATCAGCAGGCCAGCGGCAAGGTGACTGAGCGCCCGCGTCGCAGGCATATCGCTAGTCTTCCCCGGCCGACAAACGGATCAGCAGGCCCAACGCGACAAAGCTGGCCAGTAGAGAGCTGCCTCCATAGCTGAAAAACGGCAGCGTTACTCCAGTTAGGGGCAGCAGTTTGAGCACGCCGCCCATAATCATCAGGCTTTGGACGGCCAAGAGAAGACTCAGGCCCGCTGCCAGCAAGGATCGGAAGGAGCGCGGTGGAAAGCGCAGCGCTGCCCGCAGGCCGCGTAGAGACAGCACAGCCAGCGCCACCACCACCACGATTACGCCCAGCAGTCCCCACTCTTCCCCAACCGCTGCGAATATAAAATCCGAATGCGCTACTGGGACATAGGCAGGCGAACCCTGACCGATTCCCTGCCCGAACACACCACCTGCCGCAAATGCTTGTAGGCTCTGCACAATCTGATAGGCGCGTCCATCTGCTTCCGCCCACGGGTTAAGCCAGATATCTACGCGCAGTTCCACCACAGTGAAAAGGTGATAGGCTGCGAACACGGCCATCACGCCCAGCAGCGCGCCGCCTGCAAGAATCCACAGAAAGCCAGTGGCAATGTAAACAAGCAGCAAGAACACGATGAAAAACAGCCCAGCGGTGCCCAGGTCGCGCTGCCAAACCAGAATGATCACCGACAGTCCCCACATCAGTAGGACTGGCCCGGCAACGCGCGGAGAGAACATCCGGCCGGACTTCACCTCCTCCACGCTCAGCACGGAGTACTGCTCCGCCAGATAACTGGCCGAGAACGCGACCAGCAGAATCTTGAGCGCTTCAGCCGGCTGCACAAACAATGCTCCAGCGCCCAACCACAATGCTGGCGCGCCGATCATCCCGGATGGGTTGCGGCCTAGAAGGATCGTTGCTGCCAGGACGCTCAAACCAAAGACGAGAATCAGATAACGGTAGCGGCGCAGCCACTGCACGCCATGGGCAAACCCGGCCGCCAGCATGAGCGCCACCGCCGATACCGCCAGCCACAGCGCCTGGCGCTCGGCAAACGCCGGTATCAGGCGACCGATTACCAGCAATCCCCAGCCGCTCAGGAACATCCCAATGGGGAACAGCAGTGGATCGCGCCCTGGTAGACGATGCTCTAGCCAGCGGTGCCCGGCTGCAGCGCACACGGCCCACACACTCAGATAAACAAGGGGGCGCAGCCCGAGCGCAGGCCGCACAAGCATTAGCGCGACGGCGTTTACCGCAAGAAACAGCCCGGCCAGTACCAGCAGCAGCAAGGCCATGCTGCTGCCTTGCGCATCGGCGCGGGACTTAATGGGCGACAGGCCGCGGACAGCCATAGAAATTAGCGCAGGGGACACCCGGCTTTAGCCCCCCGATAGGGGCCTATCGGCCCAGTGGGGGCCTATTAGGGGGTGGGGAATGCGCTCTGCCTCCTTTCGTATCTGTGGTATGATTTGAACTGTTAGGAGACGACAGCCCGTGATCCGCACGTACAAGTACCGACTGTACCCCACCAACGCCCAGGCCGAGGGCCTCTATGAGGCGAGCCAGCTTGACTGCCTGCTGTGGCAGGGGCGCACGCTCTACAACGCCGCGCTGGAGCAGCGGATCACAACGTATCAGGAAACCGGCGAGAGCCTCAAGTACGTTGACCAGTGGCCGCACTTCCGCGACTTGCGGAACGCCAACCCCGATACACTGGGCCAACTGAACGCCACCAGCGTGCAGCAGATGCTGCGCCGTTTGGACAAAGCGTTCGCCGCCTTCTTTCGCCGCCTGAAGCAGGGCGAAAAGCCGGGCTTTCCGCGCTTCAAAGGCCGCAGCCGCTTCAACAGCCTGGAATATCGCTACAGCGATGGCTGCAAGCTGCGTTTCGATGATACCGAACGGGCGCTGTTCTACGTCCAAAATGTGGGCGAAATCAAGGTCAAGCACCACCGCCCGCTGCCCCCAAACGCAGCAGTCAAGCATGTCATCCTCAAGCGCAGCGGCCGCAAGTGGCACGTGTGCCTGCAAATCGAATACGAAGCGCCGCCGCCTCATAGAGGCCCTTGGCCCGAACCGCACACCGGCGCGCCTCATAGAGGCCCTCGGCCTGTTGGGGTTGACGTGGGTCTGCTGCGCCTGCTGACGCTTTCCGACGGCACACAGATAGACAACCCGCGCTGGCTGCGCGGGTCGCTGGCCGCGCTGCGCGTGGCGCAGCGCCGCTTGAGCCGCCGCGTCAAAGGCAGCAGCCGCCGTCGTAAAGCCGCTGAACAGGTGGCGCGCTTGCATGAACACATCGCCAACCAGCGCCGCGACTTCTGGCACAAGCTCACCCGCTGGCTGGTTGACACCTATAGTCTGGTGGCAGTCGAAAACCTGACGCTGGACTTCATGACGCACAATCCGCGCCTGTCCCTGAGCGCCCACGACGCCGGGCTGGGACTGT
>DAOTWC010000104.1:0-5381 GCA_034435995.1 Anaerolineae bacterium
TATTTATTGGCTGTCTGCCTGCAAGCTGCTCAGGACGCGCTCTGTGTCAATCTGCGCCCGCTGTAGACGCCCGCTGTAATCTACATACACCGATTTCCATTCAGTGAAACTATCCAGCGCGGTTTGCCCCGCCTCGCGCATTCCATTCCCTGTCCCACGCGTTCCGCCGAATGGAAACTGAATCTCCGCACCGGTCGTGCCGTGGTTTACGTACACAATGCCGGTTGTCAGGTCGCGAATGGCTCGAAAAGCTGCGTTTACATTTTCGGTGAAAATGCTGCTGGAAAGCCCATAAGCGGTTCGGTTGTTCACGTCAACTGCTTCTTCAAGTGTGACCACTTCCACAATTGACAGCACGGGGCCGAAAATCTCCTCCTGCTCGACGCGCATGCCGTGTCTGACACCGTCCAGCAGCGTAGGCTGGAAGAAAAAGCCACGCGGCAAAGCTGCTCGCTGACCGCCTATGAGCACCTGTGCGCCCTCCTGGCGGGCAACGCCAATGTAGCCGCTTACTTTGTCCAAGGCTTTCTGGTTAACCAGCGGGCCCATGTCTGTCTGCTCATCCAGACCATCGCCCAGCCGCAAGGCTCTGCCCTTCTCTACCAAGGCGTCCACCAGTTTAGGCTTGATGCCTTTCTGAACGATTAGGCGGCTGGCAGCTGTGCAGCGCTGACCGGTTGTGCCGAACGCGCTCCAGATAATTGCCTCAACAGCGAGATCGAGGTTGGCATCGTCCATTACGATGATGGCATTTTTGCCGCCCATTTCTAGAGTGACCTTCTTGCCGAGGGCCGCAGCACTTACGTAGACCTTCAACCCCGTTTGAGTGGACCCAGTAAACGAAACAATGCGCACATCGGGATGCGAGGCCAGTGCCGCGCCTGCTTCGCCTGCCCCAAGCACGAGATTCAGCACACCCGGGGGCAGTCCGGCCTCTTCAAATACACGAACAAATGCCGCCGAGACAGCGGGAGTGTCCTCGCTGGGCTTCCATACCACGGTGTTGCCGGCTACTAAAGCGGGCAGCATTTTCCAACTCGGCACTGCGACGGGGAAATTCCAGGGCGTGATTAGCCCAACCACGCCCGCTGAGTCGCGCAGCGCCATGCCGAACTTGTTCGGCATTTCAACTGGTGCTGTGTAACCAAACAGGCGGCGTCCCTCGCCGCCCATATAGTAAGCCATATCAATGGCTTCCTGCACATCACCCCGCGTCTCTGCAAGAACCTTGCCCATCTCCTGCGTCATCAGCCGCGCCAGCTCTTCTTTGCGCTTCTCGAGGAACTGCGCGACGCGAAACAGAATTTCGCCGCGGCGCGGCGCTGGAGTAAGGCGCCAGCTCTGGTAAGCAGCTTTTGCAGCTCGCACGGCGTCATCTACGTCTGCGCCGCCGCTCCGAACGGCGTGCGCCAGGATCGTTTCTGTCGCAGGGTTCAACGACTCAAAGGTCTCCCCAGAGCGCGACACGACCCACGCGCCGCCGATGTAGTTCTTCACCAAATCAGCCATGAGCGCCCTCACACCAAGAAATAATTAAGAATATGTAATAAATAGCGGCCTATAGTGTGCAAGTATAGGTTGCACAAACTTCATTGTCAAGAACTTCACAATCTTGACAGAGCGCGGCTGTGACGGTTCACTGCACACACAGCACACGTGCCCCCTCCAGTCCCACTTGGCAGTGAAGTGCGCTGCTCGCAATGCCAACGCGGTCATATTCGGCTTTCATAGCAGCAGCAGCGGATCTGGCGATGTCAGCCGAGTCGCACACTGCGCACAATGTGGGGCCTGCGCCGCTGATAACCACCCCCAGCGCCCCCACCTGCTTAGCGGCGGCGCGCACCTCTGCTAATCTTGGCATTAGGTGGGCGCGCGCCGGCTCTACGATACCATCAGACTCCATCGCCGCTGCCATTTGCGAGATATCTCCCCTGTAGAGCGCGTCAATCAACAGCGCAACCGCCGCTGTTTGCGCAGTCATCAACGCCAGCGGCACAGTCTCTGGCAGGACGGCCCGCGCCTCGACTGTAGGCACGGCAATATCGGGCGTTATCAGCCCCAGCCACAAGCCGGGTGGCACAGGAAGCCGCCGCACACGGTGACCCCCAGCGATCAGGATAATGCCACCCAGCAAACTGGGCGCGATGTTATCAGCGTGGTAGCCGCTGACCCGCGCCTCTCCTTCCAGGCAGGCTGGCAGCAGCGCCTCCTTTGTCAAAGGCGTCCCAAAAAGCGCGTTGACGGCTACAGCAGCTGCAACAGCACTGGCGGCGCTGCTGCCCAGCCCGCTTGCCAGGGGCAGCCGTTTGTGAAGCACCAAGTCTACCCCCTGCTGCACACCGATCGTGTCTAATACAGCCTGAGCTGCTACAGCCGCTGTATTCTTCTGTGGATCAATTGGCAGAGCGCCGCTGTCGCCTTCTATTCTGACAATCGCTGTACCAGGCGCGCTACGCAGGGTTGCGCGCACAACATCACCCGGTTCTTCAAGCGCCAGACCCAAAATGTCGAACCCAACACCGACATTTCCCATGCTTGCGGGCGCAAAGGCTTCGGCTGTGGAAAATGGCATGATTGATGTTATCCTTAACGGCAAAAGGCACAGCGCACAGGCGGTGAATTATATATGCTAAGCGTCCTGAAGTGCATAGACTGCGGCCACGAGTACCCGATCAACGATGTCGTCTATACCTGCGAAAAATGCGGCGGGCTGCTCGACGTCATTCACGATCTCGACACACTAAAGCGGACGGTTAGCTGCTCGACCTTTGATGCTCGTTTGGGCGCGCTCGATGCGCCGTACAACAGCGGTGTCTGGCGCTACAAGGAGTTGATTTATCCTGAGATTGCGCCAGATTATATCGTCAGCCGTCCAGAGGGCAACACCAACCTGTATCGCACGCCGCGCTTAGCTGCATGGGCAGGCGTGAACACGCTGTACTGCAAACACGAGGGAGAAAATCCCACCGGCTCGTTCAAGGATCGCGGGATGACCGGTGGTCTTACACAGGCGCGCAGTTTGGGTATGACGCGCGTCGCTTGCGCCTCAACGGGCAATACGTCCGCTTCCCTGGCCGCCTATGCCGCCTTTGCCGGCATCGAAGGAATCGTTTTTTTCCAAGACAAGCAGGTTGCACTGGGGAAGCTTTCGCAAGCTGTCGCCTACGGGGCTACATGTGTTCAGGTCGCGGCAGACTTTGATCGCAACATGGAGCTGGTGCGCCAGATAGGCCAGGACCTCGGCATCTATGTGCTCAACTCGGTTAACCCGTTTCGCCTTGAGGGCCAGAAAGCGATCGTGTTTGAAATCGTGCAACAGCTTCGCTGGCAGGCACCAGACTGGATCGTGTGCCCAGGCGGAAACCTGGGCAACAGCTCTGCTTTTGGCAAAGCGCTCTATGAATTGCGCGCGCTTGGCTTTATAGACCGCATGCCGCGGTTGGCAATCATCCAAGCAGAGGGTGCTAGCCCGCTTTATCACAGTTTTATCCGCGGACTTGACCGCCTAGTGCCCGTGAAGGCCGAGACGATTGCCACTGCCATCAAGATCGGTAACCCCGTGAACTACAGCAAAGCGGCGCGCGCCCTGCGCTGGACAGACGGTGTTGTCGAGCAGGTTACTGACAACGAAATTATGGACGCTAAGGCTGTTATTGATGCCCAGGGAATCGGCTGCGAACCCGCCTCAGCGTGCTCGCTGGCGGGCACGCGCAAGTTGGTCGAGACAGGGGTCATAAAGCCAAATGAAGTCGTCGTTGCCGTGCTTACAGGCCATCTGCTCAAAGACCCGGATGCAACCATCGGCTATCATCGCAATGCTCTGGAAGGCATCGAAGCTGCGTTTCCGAATCGGGTCTATCAGGCTGAGCCGTCAGTCGAGGCTATAGCAGCTATAATTGCCCAAACGCAGCCGCTTGTCGCTCGCTGAGCTTTGCCCGGCGTTATGCTACTGGCGAAAACGCCACTCCCACATGTCCTCCAGCCTATGGATGTTTGGGGCAGAACGAGGAACAACAGCCAGGGCTTGTTCGAGGTCGGCGAGAATATCGTCCGTGTCCTCGATTCCTACAGCTAAGCGCACCAGATTGTCTTTGATTCCCAGGGCCAGTCTTTCTTCAGTGGTTTTCTCGAAATAGCTCATGAGCGCAGGTTGTTCGACCAGGCTCTCAACACCGCCTAGGCTTGGTGCGATGTACGGTATGCGCAGGCGGTCGATAAATGCTGCCGTAGTTTGCAGGTCACCAGCGATTTCGAAACTCACTACACCGCCAAAACCTTCCATCTGAGCAGATGCTATCGCGTAGTCGGGATGTGATGACAACCCAGGATACCAGACGCGCGCAACCGCTGGGTGTTTTTCCAGATACTCTGCAACCGCTTGAGCAGTGCGATTTTGCTGCTTCACACGCACGCCGAGTGTCTTGATGCCCCTATCGAGCAGATAGGCGTTTTGCGGGTCTACCACCCCACCCAATACGCCTCGCGCTTCCCGCAGCAGTTGAATGCGGTCGGCGCTGCCCACGACAACCCCCGCGAGCAGGTCATTGTGGCCTGACAGGTATTTGGTCGCGCTGTGCACTACGAAATCAATGCCCCACTCGAGCGGCCGCTGATTGACTGGTGTTGCGAACGTGCTGTCAATCAATGTGCGCACGCGATACTTGCGCCCTAAGGAAGCAATACGCTTCAAGTCCGCGACACGCAAATAGGGATTGGTTGGGCTTTCTGAGATAATAAACCGGGTACGTTTGGGAATAATCGCCGCTTCCAACGCCGCGTAGTCACCCATCTGGACCACTGTCGTGTCAATCCCGAAACGTTTGAGGAACGTCTGGCAGAACTGGCGTGTGCGCCGATAACAGTCGTTGGTCATCACGACATGCGCGCCGCTGGGCAGCGTTGAAAGCAGCAGAGACGTGACGGCGTTCATTCCCGATGCATACAACACAGCGTCTTCGCCCCCATCGAGCGCGGCCAGTCTTTGCTCAACGGCGCGCACCGTCGGGTTACCATAGCGCCCGTACTCCTCGCGCTCTGCACCATCTCCCCAGGTCTTGCGCGACATGAAATCTATCAGGTCTTGGGAACTGGAGAACGTATAAGTAGCTGACTGCACAATGGGAATAGTCAGGGCGTGGTGCGCCTTCTCCCGCCGCACGCCGCTGTGGACAGCGCGTGTGCTGCTGCCCTCTGTTCTCTGGTCGCTGTCAAAAACCTCGTATTCGCGCAATGCCGTCATGGTTACACCGCCCTTTCTTCGGAATCAAAACAGGCCGCATCCTCTTCGTTCACGGCCTGTGTTACACCCTTGCGTCTGCCATCAAAAAAGACTTCGGCTGAAGTCTTTGAGGTCGGTTCGCAAACTGACGTCACTTGCTCAC
>DAOTWC010000105.1:0-114691 GCA_034435995.1 Anaerolineae bacterium
CCCGCTCTCCAGGGCAGGTTAGCTACGTGTTACTCACCCGTGCGCCACTGTGACCAACCGAAATCAGCCACCGTTCGACTTGCATGTGTTAGGCACGCCGCCAGCGTTCATCCTGAGCCAGGATCAAACTCTCCGTAGAGTTGTCCTCGCATGCGTTTTCGGTCTCAGCACGCATGCTCGCTGCTTTTTCTCAGGCTTCGCTCGCTCTCGCTTCCCACTATCCTGTTGTTAAGCTGCGCCTCCCTGCTGGGGAGTGTATCTTAGAGAATACCAACCCTGCACGCGCATGTCAATATCTTTTTCAGCACTCTGCCCAAACTCGCTTGGGATATTTGGGATACTTTGCCTCAAAAGATAGCGCTGCGCCCTGAGGCGGTTGGCATTTGGTTGTGCGCCCACTTCCAGGCGCGAGGCAGAAGTATAGCCGCGCTGTCGGCCTTGTCAAGGCCAGTTTTGCGCTCTGACAGACTTCTTACAGCCCGGCTCTAAAGCGCGCTGCGCCCCTGCAGCGCCCGCGTCAGCGTGACGGCGTCTACGTACTCCAGGTCGCCGCCCACTGGCAAGCCGCGCGCCAGCCGCGTGATCGTCACAGCGTGCGGCTGCAGCTCGCGCTGGATGTACATAGCTGTCGCGTCACCTTCGAGTCCAGGGTTGGTGGCGATAATCACCTCTTTGATCTCGCCGCCAGCCACCCGCTGCGCCAGCTCGCGGATGCGCAGGTCATCTGGCCCTATGCCGTTTACCGGCGAGATCGCCCCGTGCAGCACGTGGTACAGCCCGTTATAGCTGCCGGTGCGCTCCAGCGCGAGCACGTCCAGCGGTTCTTCCACAACTGCCACCATGCTCCGGTCGCGCCGCGCATCGGTGCAGATGGCGCATGGATCGTCTACAGTGATGTTAAAGCACACTGAGCAGAAGCGCGTCTTGCTTTTAAGATCGCGCAGGGCCTCGGCCAGCCCGGCGCTCAATTCTTCGGGCGCGCGCAGCAGGAAGTAGGTGAGGCGCGAAGCGGTTTTCGGCCCCACCCCCGGCAGGCGCGAGAACGCCTCGATCAGCCGCGTGACCGGCTCCGGGATAGCGCTGCTCATGGCGCGCCAGCCGCGATCAGCCGAGCAGCCCGTCCAGGCCCGGCAGGCCGCCCAGCCCGCCGGTGATGGCCTCCATGCGCTCAGCAGCCATCGTCTGGCTCTGTTCGATCGCTTGGTTAACGGCCAGCACCAGCATGTCCTGCAGATCGGTCAGCCATTCGTCCTCAGACGTGTCAATCATATCCTTGTTGATGGTGATAGCCTGCACGCGCTGGTGGCCGGTGATCACGACCGTCACCGCGCCGCCGCCCACCGATACCTCAACCGTTTCGTGCGCCAGCGCTTCCTGCGCAGCCTGCATGTCGGCCTGCATCTTCTGAAGCTGCTTCATCATGCTGGCCTGGTTCATCCCGCCTGGAATCGCCCCACGTCGCTTTGCCATCACTATTCACTCCTGTTCTTCCTGTTTTTAGCGGTTTTTTACAAACACTATGCGGTGTCACGCGCCCCGTCTATCCCCGTGTTGGCGGTTCCTCGTCCAGCGCGCCGATCTCCCCGCCCAACTCCAGGCCCAGCGACAGCAGCGGGTCGTCAACGCGCTGGGCGGCGGCAGGGCGCTGCGGCTGATCGCTGATGCGCATCACGCGCACGCGCAGCGCCACGCCGTGTACCCGCGAGAACGCCATCTCCAGCACACGCAGCTTATCGGGATGATCCAGCCGCTCGACGAACACGTCATCGGGCGAGCCGATCACGACCAAGTCGCCGTCCACGCGCACCGGCTGGAAGTGGCTCACCACCGCAGGGGCCTGCTCGTTGAGGCGCATCAGCGCCGTCAGCATCGTGTTCCACTTCTCGCGCACATCTGCCAGCGTAACGCCCACTGCAGGCTGCGGCCGATCTGGGGCCGCCGGCGGGGCGGGCCGGGCCGGCGGCGCGGGCGGGGCCTGGGCGGGCACGGCCAGCGGCGCGCTGACCTCCTCAGGGCCGCGCACGCTCTCCACCAGGGCCAGTTCCAGCGCGAGCTGCGGCTGCCAGCCGCCGCGCCGGTCGCTGACCGCTTCATTAAATAGGCGGACTGCGCGCAGCAGCGCCCCGCGGCCGATCTGCCTGGCCTGCTCCTCACAGCGCGCCCGCTCCTCGTGCGAGGCTTCGATCAGGTCAGCCCCGGCAGTCTGGGCCAGCAGCAGGTTGCGCAGGTAGTCCACCACCTGTTGGCCCAGTTGGCGCGGGTCGCTGCCGGCGTCCACCGCCGCGTTGATCACGCGCAGACCGGCGCCGGCGTCGCGGGCGATCAGCGCGGCGACCAGCTTGCGCACGGCCTCCACGCTGGCTGTCCCCAGCACGCGCTGCACCAGCTCCAGCGTGATGTGCTCTGCCGGGTCAGTCACGATCTGGTCGAGCAGGCTGATGCTGTCGCGCACGCTGCCGGTCCCGTGGCGGGCGATCAGCTCCAGCGCCGCCCGCTCGACGTTCAAGCCCTCGCTCTGGGCAATCTGCTGCAGCCGGTCGGCCACCAGCGTGAGCGGCACGCGCCGGAACTCGAACGGCTGACAGCGGCTCTTGATGGTGGGTGGCACTTTGTCAATCTCGGTAGTGGCCAGCACGAAAATGGCGTGGTCGGGCGGCTCTTCCAGGGTCTTGAGCAGCGCGTCGAAGGCGCTGCCGCTAAAGCGGTGCACCTCGTCAATGATGTACACCTTGTAGCGGCCTTCGCTGGGCGCAAAGGCGATCTTGTCGCGCAGGTCGCGCACGTCGTCCACGCCGGTGTGAGTGGCGGCGTCAATCTCGATCAGGTCTAAGTAGCGCCCTTCGTTGACGGCCACACACGCCGGACAGGCGTTGCACGGGCGCTGGTCGGGGTCCGGGTTCTGGCAGTTGACGGCCTTGGCCAGCAGCCGGGCCGTGGTGGTTTTGCCGGTGCCGCGCGGCCCGCTGAACAGGTAGGCGTGGCGCACGCGCCCGGTGCGCAGGGCGTTGCGCAGCGTGCGCGTGATGTGTTCCTGTCCCACCACGTCGTCGAACGACAGCGGCCGCCAGGCCAGGTAGAGCGCTTGTGCGGGCACGATGACCTCTCCGTATCGCAGACTGTGAGTGTAGCATCGCGGGCGGGCGGCGGCAACACCGGGCCGCCGTCGGCGCAGCGCCGTGCGCGGGTGGAACAAACGTTCGCCAGAAAACAGAATCCCCAGTGCCCCGCCCCCGTCATGCAGTTCACCTGGCGCTGAATTCAGATGCTCCCGACGAGCTGGCGGAAGGCGGCTTGGTAATCGGCGGCGAAATCGAAGCGCGCGCAGCGTCGGGCGGCGTCAGGCGGCTCTGCCGGGGCAGCCTGGGCGATCAGCACCGGCTTGCGCTGGCCGCGGAAGGACTCCAGCGCGCCGATGACGCTGCAGTCGGCTGCCGCTGCTGGCGACAGCACCAACACCATGTGGCTGCAGGCCGTCAGCGAGGGGTGCACGCCGCCGGCCCAGTTGACCTCGGTTTGGTCGGCCTCGTGCAGCCAAGTGGCAACGCCCGCCTTCTCTAGGTCATCGCTGATCTGGCAGGCCAGCGCGTGGTCGGCGGCGGTGAAGTTAATGTAAACGGCGCTGCGCGGCAGGCGGGCGCGGCTGGGCGCGGCCACCTGGACAGCCGCCGGGCGGGCCTGGCCGCTGTGGGCGGCGGTGCGGCCCATACGGAACACCGTGCCGCCGCAGAACGGGCACTCGCCGCGAGTGGCCGGCACGCCGCGCCGCGTCCACACGGCCTCGGCGTGTTCCATCTCGACGCTGGTCTTGCAGCGCACGCAGTAGGCTTCCAGCGGTGACAGGTCGTCGTCGTGCTCGAAATCGGTCATGGCCTCTCTCCTTGAAACGCGCATTATAACCTTGTCTTGACACCCGCGCCCCCCAGTGCTATGATGCCAGCACTTCCGGCACGGCATCCTTGTGCGCAAGGCAATACCTGGCCGCTACAACCGGACAAGTGTGCCCGAAAGCGTCCCGCAGGACGGGCTGGCTCGGCACCAGGGTTTCGTTAGATAGCAGGCGTTCTGAAGATTTAGATCGCCTTTTTGCGTGCCGGCTGACAGATTAGCAGGGAGAACCTTATGCCAACCATCAACCAGTTGGTGCGGAGGGGCCGCAAAAACAAAAAGACCAAGACCAAGGCCCCGGCGCTGCAGTACACGTGGAACGCCAACGCGCAGCGCCGCACGCGCCGCCGCAAGGGCGCGCCGCAGAAGCGCGGCGTCTGCACCCAGGTCAAGACGATGACGCCCAAGAAGCCCAACTCGGCGCTGCGCAAGGTGGCCCGCGTGCGCCTCACCAACCAGATCGAGGTGACGGCCTACATCCCGGGCGAGGGGCACAGCCTGCAGGAGCACAGCGTGGTGCTGGTGCGCGGCGGCCGCGTGAAGGACCTGCCGGGCGTGCGCTATCACATCGTGCGCGGCACGCTCGACGCCGACGGCGTCAAGAACCGCGAACAGGGCCGCAGCAAGTACGGCACTAAGCGGCCCAAGGCTGGCGCCGCCGCTGCCGCTGCTGCGAAGAAGAAGAAATAAGATAGGGTAAGCCGTCATGCCAAGAAGAAACCGTCCGCCCAAGCGGGTTGTCCCGCCGGATAACAAGTACCAGAACGTCCACATCACGATGTTCGTCAACCGCATGATGCGCGGCGGCAAGAAAAGCACCGCCGAGGCGCTGATGTACGGCGCGCTCGACATCATCGAGGAGCGCGCCAAGCGCGACCCGGTTGAGGTGTTCGAGCTGGCGCTGCGCAACGTTGGCCCCAGCGTCGAGGTCAAGCCGCGGCGCGTTGGCGGCTCTACCTATCAGGTCCCCGTCGAGGTCCCGCACGATCGCTCGGTCACGCTGGCGATGCGCTGGATTCTGGAGAACGCGCGCAAGCGCGGGGGCCGCAACATGTCGGAGAAGCTGGCCGGCGAACTGCTGGACGCCGCCAGCGGCCAGGGCAACTCCGTCAAGAAGAAAGACGACACGCACCGGATGGCCGAGGCCAACCGCGCGTTCGCCCACTTCCGCTAAAGCGGAAAACGGCTGTGAGCTGAGACGAGACCAGATGGCGAAAAAGGCTGAAACCAAACTCGATCTGAATAAAGTGCGCAACATCGGCATCATCGCGCACATTGACGCCGGCAAGACGACGACGACCGAGCGCGTGCTCTACTACACCGGTATGGTGCACCGCATCGGCGAGGTGCACGACGGCGCTGCCACCACCGACTACATGGAGCAGGAGCGCGAGCGCGGCATCACGATCACCTCCGCCGCTGTCACGGCCAGCTGGAATGGCCACCAGATCAACGTGATTGACACGCCCGGCCACGTGGATTTCACCGCTGAGGTGCAGCGCAGCCTGCGCGTCCTCGACGGCGGCGTGGTCGTCTTCGACGGCGTGGCCGGCGTTGAGCCGCAGTCGGAGACGGTGTGGCGCCAGGCCAACCAGTACAACGTGCCGCGCATCTGCTTCGTCAACAAGATGGATCGCGTAGGCGCGAATTTCCACCGCTGCGTGCGCATGATCACAGAGCGCCTCAACGGCAACCCCGTGCCCATCCAGATGCCCTTCGGCGAGGGCGCCGATTTCAGCGGCATCATTGACCTGCTTACCATGGAGCTGGTTACCTACGGCGACGACCTGGGCACGGCCATCGAGCGCCATCCGATTCCGGAGAGCCACCGCGAACAGGCCGAGACGATGCGCGCCGAGATGATCGAGAAGATCGTCGAAAGCGACGACTACCTTACCGAGAAGTACCTGATGGAGGAGCCGATCACCGACGACGAGCTGCTGGGCGCGCTGCGCGCCGCCACCATCGCCGGACGTGTACAGCCGGTGCTGTGCGGCTCTGCCCTGAAGAACAAGGGCATTCAGATGATGCTCGACCGCGTGGTGGACCTGCTGCCCTCCCCGCTGGACATCCCGCCCGTGCGCGGCATCCACCCCAAGACCGAGGAGGAGATCACCCGCGCGGCCAGCGACGACGAGCCGACAGCCGCCCTGGTGTTCAAAATCCTGACCGATCCCTACGTGGGCCGGCTGGCTTTCTTCCGCGTCTACTCCGGCGTGGTGAGGTCTGGCTCGATGCTGCAGAACACCACCAAAGGCAGCAAGGAGCGCATCGGGCGCATCGTGCGCATGTTCGCCGACCGGCGCGAGGACATTGACGAGGTGCACGCTGGCGACATCGCCGCCATCCTGGGCTTGAAGGACACCTTCACCGGCGACACGCTGTGCGACCCGGACAAGCCTATCGTGCTGGAGCAGATCAGCTTTCCGGAGCCGGTCATCGAGGTCGCTATCGAGCCGAACACCAAGAGCGACCAAGACAAGATGGGCGTGGCGCTGCGCCGCCTGGCCGAAGAGGACCCCACCTTCAAAGTGGAGGTGGACGATAAGCTGGGCCAGACCAAGATTCGCGGCATGGGCGAGCTGCACCTCGAAGTGCTGGTGGACCGCATGATGCGCGAGTTCGGCGTCGAGGCGACGGTGGGCCGCCCGCGCGTGGCCTACCGCGAGACGATCACCAAATCGGCCCGCGTGGACACCACCTTCAAGCGCCAGACCGGCGGCAGCGGTCAGTATGCCCGCGTCGTGATCGAGTTCGAGCCGCTGGGCGAGGACGAGGAAGGGCCGGTTAAGGACGGGCTGCTGTTTGTGGACGCCACCAAGGGCGGCGTGATCCCCAAGGAGTTTATCCGGCCGGTCGAAAACGGCGTGCGCGAGGCGATGGCCGGCGGCGTGCTGGCCGGCTACCCGGTAGTGGGCATCAAGGCCACGCTGGTGGACGGCGCTTACCACGAGGTGGACTCCAGCGAGATCGCCTTTAAGATCGCCGGCTCGATGTGCCTTAAGGAAGGCGTGCAGAAGGGCAAGCCCGTGCTGCTGGAGCCGACTATGCGCGTCGAGGTGGTGGTGCCAGAGGAGTACACTGGCACGGTCGTGGGCGATCTGTCGTCGCGGCGCGGCATCATCGTTGGCATGGAGCCGCGCGGCTTGGGGACTAGTTCGGTGCGCGCCAGCGTCCCGCTGGGCGAGATGTTCGGCTATGCCACGGCGCTGCGCAACATCACGCAGGGCCGCGGCAATTTCACTATGGAGTTCGAGAAATACGCGGTTGCCCCCCAGTCCATTGCGGATGAAGTTATCAAGGGCGGGCGCTGATCCGGGTTCGTCAGTTCTACCAGCGTCACGCTGTCTAGTCTGAATATCGAGTAGCAAGAGGATTGATGCACAATGGCAAAAGGTAAGTTCGAGCGCACCAAGCCGCACGTCAACATCGGGACGATCGGCCACGTTGATCATGGCAAGACCACTCTGACGGCTGCCATCACTAAGGTGCTGGCGCTGAAGGGCAAGGCCGCGCGCATGAGATACGACGACATTGACAATGCGCCGGAGGAGAAGGCCCGCGGTATCACCATCAACATTCGGCACGTGGAGTATGAGACCGACGCGCGCCACTACGCGCACGTAGACTGCCCCGGCCACCGCGACTACATCAAGAACATGATCACCGGCGCGGCCCAGATGGACGGCGCTATCCTGGTGGTGAGCGCTCCCGACGGCCCCATGCCGCAGACGCGCGAGCACGTGCTGCTGGCCCGCCAGGTGGAGGTGCCGGCTATGGTCGTCTTCCTGAACAAGGTGGACCAAATGGACGACCCTGAGCTGCTGGAGCTGGTGGAACTGGAGCTGACCGAGCTGCTGGACAGCTACGGCTTCCACGACACCCCCATCGTGCGCGGCTCGGCCCTGCTGGCCAATGAGTCGCCCAGCAATGACATTAACGCGCCAGAGTACCAATGCATCCTCCAGTTGATGGATGTGGTTGACCAGCACATTCCCACGCCGGTGCGCGAGGTGGACAAGCCCTTCATGATGGCCATCGAGGACGTGTTCTCGATCAAAGGGCGCGGCACCGTCGTCACTGGGCGCGTGGAGCGCGGCCGGCTGACCAAGGGCGAAGAGGTGGAAATCGTCGGCCTGCGCGACGAGATTATGAAGACGGTCGTCACCGGCATCGAGATGTTCCACAAGGAGCTGGACGCCGCCGAGGCGGGCGACAACGCGGGCATCCTGCTGCGCGGCATCACCCGCGACGAGGTCGAGCGCGGCATGGTGCTGGCCAAGCCCAAGAGCATCACGCCGCACAAGAAGTTCTTGAGCGAGGTGTACGTGCTGCGCCGCGAGGAAGGCGGCCGCCATAAGGCGTTCTTCCCCGGCTACCGGCCGCAGTTCTACATCCGCACGATGGACGTAACCGGCACGATCACGCTGCCGGAGGGCGTTGAGATGGTCATGCCGGGCGACAACGTCAACCTGCAGGTCGAGCTGATCACGCCGGTGGCGCTGGAAAAGGGTTCGAAGTTCGCCATCCGCGAGGGCGGCCTGACCGTTGGTGCGGGCGTCATCACCGAGATCCTGGAGTAAGCAAGCCAGGCCCACAGCTAACAACCGGATGCCGGGCGCAGCGTGAGTGGCCCGGCATCTGTACCAGATGTGCGCGGCAGCCAGCCTGTCACAGAGGAACGAAATGGTAGCTAAAAACAAAATCCGCATCCGGCTCAAAGGGTACGATCACCGGGTGCTAGACCAGTCGGCCCAGCGCATCGTCGAGACAGCCGAGCGCACCGGCGCCCGCGTTGTTGGCCCGGTCCCGCTGCCCACCCGCCTGGAGCGTTTCACCGTGCGGCGCTCGCCGTTCATTGATAAGGACTCGCAGGAGCACTTCGAGATCCGCACGCACAAACGCCTGATTGACGTGCTGGACCCGGACAGCAAGACCATTGACACGCTGATGCGGCTGAACCTGCCGGCTGGCGTGGACATCGAGATCAAAATATGAGCGCGTATGCGGCCCCGGACAGCGGCCGCCAATGCGCGTAACGACGGACTAGGGGCAAGCGCACGGCGGGCGCAGCGGCGCAGCGCGCCCGCGCTCCCCCGCTGGAGGCAAGCAGAGACATGAAGGGCATTATCGGTAAAAAAGTGGGGATGACCCAGGTGTTTGACGAGCGCGGCAACGTCATCCCGGTGACGGTCATTCAGGCCGGCCCGTGCTACGTGACCCAGATTCGCACGGCGGATCGCGATGGCTATGTGGCCGTGCAGTTGGGCTTTGGCGAGACCAAACCCAAGCGCCTTACGCAGGGCCAGCTTGGCCACCTGCGCCGCAACAACCTGCCTGCGCTGCGTCACCTGCGCGAGTTCCGCCTGCGCCCCAGTGACGTGGATGTGGAAGAAGGCCAGCAGATCAAAGCCGATGTCTTCAGCACCGGCGAGCGCGTGGACGTGATCGGCGTCAGCAAGGGGCGCGGTTTCGCCGGCACGGTCAAGCGCCATCACTTCGGGCGCGGCCCCAAGACGCACGGCCAGTCCGACCGCGAGCGCGCCCCCGGCTCGATCGGCCCTGGCTCTACGCCCGGCCACACCATCAAGGGCCTGCGCATGGGCGGGCGCATGGGCAACGAGCGCGTCACCGTGGAGAACCTGGAAGTGGTGGTGGTGGACGCGGAGCGCAACCTGATCGCCGTGCGCGGGTCTGTGCCCGGCGCCAAGGGCGGCATCGTTCTGATTAAACCGGCGCGCGTGCGCCGCCGCTAGGCGTCTGCGCGGTCAGACCAGGCGACAAGGAGTGATTGCGCCATGCAAGTTCCTGTAATGAACCAGAACGGCCAGCAGGTGAGCACAATTGACCTGCCGGCGGACATTTTCGAAGTCGAAATCAACACGGGCTTAATGCATCAGGCGTATGTGCGCCAGATGGCCAACGCCCGTTTAGGCACGCACGACACGCTGACGCGCGGCGAGGTTAACCTGACCAAAGCCAAGTGGTACCGGCAGAAAGGCACTGGCCGCGCCCGCCACGGCGCGCAGAGCGCCCCGCTGTTTGTGGGCGGCGGCGTGGCCCACGGCCCCAAGCCGCGCAAGTACACCAAGCAGATGCCCAAGAAGATGCGGCGCGGCGCGATCCGCAGCGCCCTCAGCGCGCTGCTGCGCGATGGCCAGCTCGTCTTTGTGGACCGGCTGACGCTGGACGCGCCCAAAACCAAAGAGATGCGCGCCACGCTGTCCCGGCTGGCCGGCGACGGCAAGACGCTGGTGCTGCTGGCCGAGCGCAACGACAACGTCCAGCGCAGCGTCAACAACCTGCCCAACGCGCGCACGCTGCGGGCCAGCTATCTCAACATTCGCGATCTGCTGAGCCACGACAAGGTGATCGTGCCGCTCGACGCCCTCGATGTGATCAAGCGCATCTGGGGCCAGGAGGCCAGCTAGCCATGCCTGAACTGCACATCTACGACGTGATCCGGCGCCCGGTGATTACCGAGAAATCCACCGTGCAGTCCGACGAGCTGAACCAGTACGTCTTCGAGGTGGCGCCCGACGCCAACAAGCTGCAGATCAAAGAGGCGGTGGAGGTCATCTTCGAGGTCGAGGTCGAGAAGGTGAACACGATGGTGATGCCCGCCAAACGCGGGCGGCGCGGCCGCAATTGGTATCTGCGCTCCAAACAGTGGAAGAAGGCCATCGTGACGCTCAAACCCGGCGACACGATTGAGCTGTTTAACCCGTAGGTTTAAGGTGAAAACGCTATGCCGGTAAAAGTGTACAAGCCCACCTCGGCCGGCCGCCGGGGCATGACGGGCCACTCATTTGAGGAGATTACGCGGGCGCGCCCGGAGCGTTCGCTCACCGAGCCGCTGCGCAAGAAGGGCGGGCGCAACAACACGGGCAAGATCACCGTGCGCCACCGCGGCGGCGGCCACAAGCGGCGCTACCGCATCATCGACTTCAAGCGCGACAAGTTCGACTGCGCCGCCCAAGTCGTCTCGATCGAGTACGACCCCAACCGCTCGGCGCGCATTGCCCTGCTGGAGTACGCTGACGGCGAGAAGCGCTACATCATCGCGCCGCTGGGCCTGCGCGTGGGCGACACGGTGGGCAGCGGCGAGCAGTCCAGCCTGCGCGTGGGCGACGCCGTGCCCATCCGCGACATTCCGGTGGGCACGCAGATTCACAACATCGAGCTGCTGCCGGGCGGCGGCGGCCAGCTTGCGCGGGCGGCGGGCGTCAGCGCCCAACTGCTGGCCAAGGAAGGGACTTACGCCCAGGTGCGCCTGCCCAGCGGGGAAGTGCGCCTGATCCATGAGCGCTGTATGGCCACCATCGGCCAGGTGGGCAACACCGACCACGGCAACATCAAACTGGGCAAGGCCGGCCGGAAGCGCTGGCTGGGCTGGCGGCCCACCGTGCGCGGCTCGGCGATGGACCCCGGCAGCCACCCGCACGGCGGCGGCGAGGGGCGGTCGCCCATCGGCATGCCCGGCCCCAAGACGCCGTGGGGCAAACCGGCGCTGGGCAAGCGCACCCGCACCAACCGGCGCACCGACCGCTTCATCGTTCGGCGGCGCGGCAAGCGGCGTTAGTGGCTAGAGAGGGAACAGCAAGATGTCGCGTTCACTGAAGAAGGGGCCGTTTGTCAGCCCCAAGCTTCTCAAAAAGGTCGAGAAGCTGAATGCCGAAAACAAGAAAGTGGTCATCCGCACCTGGAGCCGCGCCAGCACCATCTTCCCCCAGATGGTGGGCCACACCATTGCCGTGCACGATGGCCGCCGCCATGTGCCGATCTACATCACCGAGAACATGGTGGGCCATAAGCTGGGCGAGTTCGCGCCCACCCGCACCTACCGCGGCCACCTGGTCGAGAAGAAGAAGCGTTAGGAGGGCGGGGCGATGCAAGTGCGGGCTAGGACCAAACACATCATGATCTCGCCGCGCAAGCTGCGCCTGGTGTGCGACCAGGTGCGCGGCATGGGCGCGGAGCAGGCGCTGACGGTGCTGCAATTCATGCCGCAGAAGGGCGCCAAGATCGCCAGCAAAACGCTGGCGTCGGCGGTGGCAAACGCCGAGAACAACTTTGATTTGAACCGGAACAACCTGTACGTCGAGCAGATTTTCGCCGACGAAGGGCCGTCGCTCAAGCGCATGAAGGCCGGCGCGCGCGGGCGCTACAAGCCGCGCGTGCGCCGCACCGCGCACCTGACGGTGATCCTGGCCGAGCGAGAGGGAAAGTAGGGGCACATGGGCCGCAAAGTACACCCGGTTGGCTTTCGCCTGAAGGTCATCCGCGACTGGGATGCCCGCTGGTTCGCCGAGGGCGAGCGCTACACCGAGCAGCTCCAAGAAGATTTCAAGATTCGCCGCTTCATTAAGAGCGACAGCGAGAAAACGGGCGTGTCGCGCGTTGAGATCGAGCGCTATCCCAACCAGCTGCTCATCAACATCCACACCGCGCGCCCTGGCATCGTCATCGGGCGCAAGGGCGAAGCGGTCAAGAAGCTGCGCACCGACCTGGAAGCGCTGACGGGCGGCAAGAAAGTCAAAGTGGAAGTCACCGAGATTGACAAGCCGGACCTGGACGCGCAGCTCGTGGCCGAGAACATCGCCGGCCAGCTGGAGCGCCGTATCGGCCACAGCCGCGCCATGAAGCGCGCCATCAGCCAGGCCATGCGCCTGGGCGCGCAGGGCATTCGCATCGAGGTGAGCGGCCGCCTGGCCGGCGCGGACATGGCTCGCCGCGAGCTGATGAGCGAGGGCCGCGTGCCGCGCAACACGCTGCGCGCCAACATTGATTACGGCCTGGCCGAGGCGCTGACCACTTACGGCCGCATCGGCGTCAAGGTGTGGATTTACAAGGGCGACATCCTGAAATCGGACCAGGCCGCCGCGGCCGCCGACGCAGCCCGCGAGCGCGAGTCGCAGTACAGCGCCTAGCCGGGCCGCAGTGAGGAGTACGAACCGTGTTAATGCCGAAACGTGTCAAGTGGCGCAAGCAGAGCCGCGGGCGCCGCAAAGGAACTGAGCTGCGCGGCGCCGTGGTGTCGTTTGGCGACTACGGCCTGCAGGCGCTGGAGCCGGTGTGGATTAACAGCCGCCAGATCGAGGCGGCGCGGCGCACGATGGTGCGCTATATCAAGCGGCGCGGCAAGGTGTGGATTCGCATCTTCCCGGACAAGCCGGTGACCAAAAAAGCGGCTGAAACCCGCATGGGCAAGGGCAAAGGCTCAGTCGAGATGTGGGTGGCGGTGGTCAAGCCGGGCCGTGTGCTGTTCGAGATGAGCGGCATTAGCGAGGAGGAAGCGCGCGAGGCGCTGCGCCTGGCCGGCCATAAACTGCCGTGCAAGACGCGCTTTGTCAAGCGCATTGACCCGATCTCCGGCCAGGAGGTGAGCTGATGGACGTGCGTGCTCTGCGCCAGATGACGACTGAGCAGCTGCTGAACGAGCTGGAGGACCTGAAAGAGGCCATGTTCAAGCAGCGCCTGCAGATGGCCTCTGGTCAGCTTGAGGATACCAACGCCCTGCGCCGCACACGGCGCGACATCGCCCGCGTTAAAACCGTCCTGCGCGAGCGCCAGCTGGCTGCCCAAGTGGCAGGTGAGGAAAGCAAGAGAAATGGCTAACAAGCGTCGGCGGCTGGTGGGCCGCGTGGTGAGCGACAAGATGGACAAGACGGTGGTGGTGGCCATCGAGATCAGCAAGCCCCACCGCATTTACAAGAAGGTTGTGCGCACCACCAAGAAGGTGTACGCGCACGACGAGAGCAACAGCATCAAGACCGGAAGCCTGGTGCGCGTGGTGGAGAGCAAGCCCCTGAGCAAGACCAAGCGCTGGGTGGTGGAGGCGGTGCTGGAGGACGTGGGCGACCGCGTGCTGCAGCCGATCGCCGCTGACGTGGACGAGCAGCCCGCCGGCGGCGCCAGCGGCGAGGAGGTGACCGAATGATTCAGCACGAATCCCGCCTGACCGTGGCCGACAACAGCGGCGCGCGCGAGCTGCTGGTCATCCACATCATGGGTGGCTCGAAGAAGCGCTACGGCCGCGTGGGCGACATCGTCGTGGCCACCGTGAAATCGGCCTCGACCGACGGCAGCGTTAAGAAGAGCGACATCGTGCGCGCTGTGATTGTGCGCACAGCCAAGGAGTACCGCCGCGACGACGGCTCTTATATCCGCTTTGACGACAACGCCGCCGTTCTGCTGGCCGACGACCTGACCAACCCCAAGGGGACCCGTGTGTTCGGGCCGGTGGCGCGCGAGCTGCGCGACAAGGGCTTCATGAAAATCGTTTCGCTGGCCCCGGAAACCCTGTGAGTGGTGGAGTAGGTGTGATATGCAGCGGATCAAACAGGGCGATACCGTTGAGGTGATCGCCGGCAAGGACCTGGGCGAGCGCGGCAAAGTCGTCGCCGTCCACAACAAGGAGAACCGCGTCGTGGTGGAGGGGGTGAACATCCTCAAGAAGCACCAGAAGGCGCGGCAGGCTGGCCGCCAGCAGGTGAAAGCCCAGATCATCGAGTTCGAAGGCCCCATCCACCTGTCGAATGTGATGCTGGTGTGCACCCAGTGCGGCAAGGCTACGCGCGTAGGCTACCGCGTGCGCGACGATGGTTTCAAAACCCGTGTCTGCCGCAAGTGCGGCGCGGATATTGACTAGGGCCGGGGCGAGGCGAGGGAAACACCATGGCACAGCATCACCTGCAAACCCGCTACCGGGAAGAGATCGCCAAACAGATGATGGAAGAGTTCGGCTACGACAACCCGATGGAAGTGCCGCGCATCAGCAAAGTGGTCATCAACATCGGCGTGGGCGAAGCGCTGGACAACCCCAAGTCGCTGGACGGTGCGGTAGAGGACCTGCGCCAGATCACGGGCCAGCAGCCCGTTATCACCAAGGCGCGCAAGAGCATCGCCAACTTCAAGCTGCGCGAAGGCCGCGCCATCGGCGTTAAAGTGACGCTGCGCGGCGACCGGATGTGGGCGCTGCTGGATCGCCTCATTAACGTGGCCCTGCCGCGCACGCGCGACTTCCGCGGCGTCTCGCCTGACACCTTCGACGGGCGCGGCAACTACACCATCGGCCTGCGCGAGCAGCTCATCTTCCCGGAGATTCAGTACGACAAGATTGACAAGGTGCGCGGCATGGAGATCACCGTGGTCACCACCGCCAAGACCGACGAAGAAGGCCGGCGTCTGCTCAAGCTGCTGGGAATGCCCTTCCGGGAGAATTAGGAACAAGAAATGGCCAAGAAATCAGTCACCGCCCGCGAGGGACGGCGGAAATACAAGGTGCGGGTGCGCAACCGCTGCCAGTATGTGGACCCTAACTCCGGCAAAATCTGCGGCCGGCCGCGCGGCTACATCCGGCGCTTTGGCCTGTGCCGCATCCATTTCCGCGAGCTGGCGCTCCAGGGCAAGATTCCCGGCGTCGTCAAATCTAGCTGGTAGGAGAGCGCACCGATGACTAGTGACCCGATTGCCGACATGCTCACCCGCATCCGCAACGGCCTGATGGCCGGGCTGAGCGAGGTGGACGTGCCAGTGTCCAAAATCAAAGTCGAGATCGCCCGCATCCTGAAGGACGAGGGTTTTATCGAAGACTACACCGTGGGCGACCAGAAGCCCGTGCCGATGATCACCATCAAGCTGAAGTACCACGGCTCGCGGCGCAACCGCCGCCCGGTGATCACCAATATCACGCGCATCAGCAAGCCGGGGCGGCGCATCTACCGCAAATCCAGCGACATGCCGCGCGTGATGAGCGGCATCGGCATCGCCATCGTAACCACCCCCAAAGGGGTGATGACCGACCAGCAGGCCCGCCGCCAGCGCGTCGGCGGCGAAGTGCTCTGCTACGTCTGGTAAAGGAGGTGCAGTGTGTCGCGCATTGGCAGGAAACCGATCTCGCTGCCCGCTAAGGTCAGCGTGACTATCAACAACCAGGACGTGACCGTGACCGGGCCAAAGGGCGAGCTGCGCCTCACCGTGCACCCGGACATCAAGGTCAAACAGCAGGACGGCGTCCTGTTGGTGGAGCGCCCCAGCGACGCCCGCCAGCACCGCGCCCTGCACGGCCTCACCCGCGCGCTGGTGGCCAACATGGTCACGGGTGTGTCCACCGGCTTTGAGAAAACGCTGGTGATCGAGGGCGTGGGCTACACCAGCGAGATGCGCGGGAAAGACCTGGTGATGAAGCTGGGCTACTCGCATGAAATCGTCGTGCCGCCGCCCGCTGGCATCAGCTTCGCCGTGGAGGAGCGCGGCCGCGTGGTGCGCGTGAGCGGCATTGACAAGCAGTCCGTGGGCCAAGTGGCGGCCGACATCCGCGAGCTGCGCCCGCCAGAGCCGTACAAGGGCAAGGGTGTGCGCTACGCAGACGAGCGTGTCCGCCGCAAAGCGGGCAAGACTGGTAAGTAAGGCAGGTTGATGTTATGACCAGTGCAACCAAGAAAAAGTACCTGAGCCGCAAGCACCGCCAGCGCCGCGTGCGCTACCGCATCAGCGGCACGGCCGAGCGCCCGCGCCTGAACGTGTACCGCAGCCTGACGAACATCTACGCCCAGGTGATTGACGACGGCCGGGGGCACACCCTGGTGGCGGCCTCGACACTGGACAAAGAGGTAGCTGCCCAGGCCGCCGGCAAGTCCAAGGTGGAAGCGGCCCGGATCGTTGGCCGCGTGGTGGGCGAGCGCGCCAAGCAGGCCGGCATCGAGAAGGTGGTGTTCGACCGAGGCGGCTTCAAGTATCATGGCCGTGTCGCGGCGGTGGCCGAGGGCGCGCGCGAAGCTGGCCTGGACTTCTAGGGGTGGAGCAGATAAATGGCAGATAGACGACGAGAACCCCGGCGCGAGGAAGAGCGCGAAGAACTCGACGAGCGCGTGGTAGACATCAAGCGCGTCGCCAAGGTGATTAAGGGCGGGCGGCGCTTCGCCTTCCGCACGGTGGTCATCGTGGGCGACAACAACGGGCGCGTGGGCGTGGGCGTGGGCAAGGCCCGCGGCGTCCCCGACAGCATCCGCAAGGGCGGCGAGCGCGCCCGCCGCAGCATGACCAAAGTGGCGCTGGCCGGCACTACCATTCCCTACCCGGTCACGGGCCGCTACGGCGGCGCGGTGGTGATGCTCAAGCCGGCTTCGCCCGGCACGGGCGTGATCGCCGGCGGCAGCGTGCGCGCTGTGCTGGAGGCTGCCGGCGTGCGCGACATCCTGACCAAGAGCCAGGGCAGCCCTAACCTGCTCAACGTGGCCATGGCGACGCTGGCGGCGCTGCGGATGCTGCAGACGCCCGAGGAAATCGCCGCCATGCGCGGCAAGGACGTGAACGACGTGCGCCCCTTCTGGCTGCGCCGCAAGTCCACTGTCGAGCGCCCGGCGCGCCGCGAGAAGAGCCAGCCTGAGGCAGCCGAGGCCGCCGCTCCTGCTGCGGAAGCGATCAGCGACCCGTACAGCAGCGAGGAGGAGTAGCTGAAGCATGGCCGACAAGAAACTGCGCATCACGCTGGTGAAAAGCCCCATTGGCTACCGCAAGGATCAGGGCGCAACCGCCCGCGCGCTGGGGCTGCGGCGGATGAACGCAACCGTTGAAAAGGACGACACCCCCGCCATTCGCGGCATGATTGCCAAAATTGAGCATCTGCTGCGTGTTGAAGAGGTAGACGCATCATGAAGCTTCATGACCTGCAGCCTGCAGAGGGTTCAAAGAAAGAGCGCACCCGCGTAGGCCGCGGCATCGCAGCGGGCAAGGGCAAGACCGCTGGCCGCGGCACCAAAGGCCAGGGCGCGCGCAGCGGCGGCGGCAAAGGCCCTTACTTCGAGGGCGGCCAGCTGCCGCTGGTGCGGCGGCTGCCGTTCAAGCGCGGCTTCACCAACATCTTCCGGATCGAGTACCAGGAAGTGAACGTCGGCCGCCTCAATGACCTAGCCGCCGGAACCGAGGTGACGCCGGCGCTGCTGGCCGAGCTGGGCCTCGTCCGCGAGGCTGACCGCCCGGTGGTCATCCTGGGCAGCGGTGAGCTGACCACGAAGCTTGCTGTGAAGGCGCACCGCTTCACCAAAGGCGCGGCGCGGAAGATCGAGGCGGCCGGCGGCACGATGGAGACGCTGCCGCTCAAGCTGACCGGCGCGCGCGCCACCGTCAAGCTGCTGCCCAAGGCCAAGCTGGCCGAGATGTTCGGTGAGGAAGGCGCCTGAGCGCGCGTTTCCATATTTTCCGCAGCGGGTTTCGGGTTAGCGACTGGCGACTGCGCTCCTGGAAGCCGCGGCGGTTCGCTTTTGACTGACGACTAGAGACCAGAGATGAAACATGCAAGCGATTGAAGCCCTGCGCAATGCTTGGCGCCTGCCGGATCTGCGCAACAAACTGCTGTTCACCGGCCTGATTCTGGTGGTGTATCAGTTTGCTGCGCATGTGCCGGTTATCGGCGTGGACCGCGACGCCCTCGCCCAGTTGTTCGCGGGCCAGGGGGCCGGCCTGGCTAACGTCATCAACCTGCTGTCGGGCGGCGCGCTGCAAAACTTCAGCGTGATCGCCATGGGCGTCTACCCGTACATCACGGCTTCCATTATTTTCCAACTGCTGACGCCCATCATCCCACAGCTGGAGGCGCTTCAGAAGGAGCCAGGCGGCCGCGAGAAACTGCAGCGCTATCAGTATTACCTGACTATCCCGATGGCAGTGGTGCAGGCCTTCGGCCAAATTGCCATCTTCGGCCAGTTGAGCGGCGCGCCCATCATCCCCGGTTTCGGCTCTGACCCGCTGCTCACGCTGACAGTGATCGTCACGATGACGGCTGGCACGATGTTCGCCGTGTGGCTGGGCGAACTGATCACTGAACAGGGCATCGGCAACGGTATCTCGATCATCATCTTTGCCGGCATCGTGGCGGGCGCGCCCGGCAACCTGGCGCGGCTGCTGGCCACCACCACCCAGCCGGTTTACAATATCATCCTGTTCCTGGTCATCACGGTGGTGAGCATTGTCGCCATCGTTATCATCCAGGAGGGCGTGCGCCGCATCCCGGTGCACTACGGCAAGCGCGTGCGCGGCCGCAAGCAGTACGGCGGCGCCAGCACGCACATCCCGCTGCGCGTCAACCCGGTGGGCATGATCCCGCTGATCTTTGCCCAGGCGATCACTGCCTTCCCGGCCATCATCGTCGGCCTGTTCCCACCCGGCCCGTTTGGCGACTCCATCACGCAGACGTTCGGCAACCACCAGGGCCTCGCCTATTGGCTGACGTTCTTCCTGCTGACGGTCGGCTTCACGTTCTTCTACGCCGAGACAATGATCGCCAACCAGAACCTGGCGGAGAACCTGCAGCGCCAGGGCGGCTACATCCCCGGCATCCGGCCGGGCAAACGCACCCACGAGTACATCCTGCGCGTGTCGCGCCGCATTACGCTGGTAGGTGCGCTGTTCCTGGGGATCATCGCCATTGTGCCGGGCATCGTCGAGTTTGTGAACCGGCTGCTGTTCCCCACAGAGTTCGTGAGCGGCAGCGCGGCCAACGCCGCCCTGGTCATCACCGGCTCCGGCCTCATCATCGTGGTCGGCGTGGTGATTGACACCATGCGCCAGCTCGAGGCGCAGCTCGTCATGCGCAACTACGAAGGCTTCATGCGATAAACGAAGCCCTTGCCTCTCAGCGCCTCACCCCCTTCCCGCCGCGCGCGGCTTCCCCCTCTCCATGGTGTTCATGGAGAGAGGGTGGGGGTGAGGTCTGAAAGATAAAGCGAGAGGCCGCACTCAAGGAACGACAATAAAATGGCTTTGTACCTCAACCTGATGGGCGTGCAGGGGGCCGGCAAAGGCGTGCAGGCCAGCTTCATCCGCGACACCTACGGCATCCCGCACGTCTCCACTGGCGACCTGTTCCGCGCCATGAAAACGCGCCAGGACGATTTGGCCCGCCGCATCCAGCAGATCATGGCTGAAGGCGCGCTGGTCTCCGATGACATCACCAACGAAGTCGTGCGCGACCGGCTGGAACAGCCCGACGCGGCGGCCGGCGCTATCCTGGACGGCTACCCGCGCAACGAGGCCCAGGCCCGCTGGCTGGACGATTACCTGGCCAGCCGAGGCGAGGCGCTCAGCGCGGTGCTGCTGCTCAAGCTGGACCTGTTCACAGCGTTCAAGCGCGCTTTTGGGCGCGTGCTGGCGGCGGACGGCCGGGCCTACAACATCTTTTACGACGCTGAGGCGATTGACTGGTCGTTTGAGGAGCACCCGGAGGGCGCTTATCCGCCGCGCCTGGTGGCCGCGCTGAAAGACAGCGGCGAGAAGCTCATCCGCCGGCCGGACGACGCCAACGCCGCCGCCATCATCAAGCGGATTGACACGTATCTAGAGCAGACAGCCGCCCTGATCCGCTACTACGACGGGCGCGGCCTGCTGGTCGAGATCAACGCGGACCAGCCGATTCCCGACGTCAGCCGCGATGTGCAGGCGGCCATTGACCGGGTGCAAGCGCGCTGACGGCGGCGCTGGCGAGGTGCTGCGATGACGGTGCACATCAAGACGCCGCAAGAACTCGCCATCATGCGCGAGGCAGGGCGCATCGCAGCGCGGGCGCATCAGGTGCTGCGCGAGAACGTGCGCCCTGGCGTCACCACCAAGCAGCTTGACCGCATCGCCGAGCAGGTTATCCGTGACCACGGCGCTGTGCCGGCTTTTCTGGGCTATCCCAAGCAGAACTCGCCCAATTTTCCGGCCTCGATCTGCGCCTCGGTCAATGAAGAGTTGGTGCACGGCATACCTGGCCCGCGCGCGCTGAAAGAGGGCGACATCATCAGCATTGACGTGGGCACGGTGTACCAGGGTTTCGTGGGCGACGCCGCCTGGACCTATCCGGTGGGCGAAATCGCCCCGGCGGTGCAGCGCCTGCTGGACGTAACCGAGGAAGCGCTGTGGGTGGGAATTCGCGCCTCGGTGCTGCCTGCCGAAACGCGCGATGTGGCGCTGGCCATCCAGCACTTTGTCGAACGGCAGGGCTACAGCGTGGCCCGCGAGTACACCGGGCACGGCGTGGGCCGCGCCATGCACGAAGAGCCGCAGGTTCCCAATTGGTGGCCGCGCAGCGGGCGCAAGAAGCGCGGCTGGCAGAGCCACCGGCTGGTGCCGGGCATGGTTTACGCGCTGGAGCCGATGGTGATCGCCGGCCGCCCGGACACGCGCGAGCTGAAGGACAAATGGACGGTAGTCACCAGCGACCGCTCGCTGTGCGCCCACTTCGAGCACACCATCGCCATCACCGAGGGCGAGCCGCTGATTTTGACGCTGCCGTAACAAATTAACGGTAGACATAATATCGTTAGGCTGGTAGAATGTCCATTCCGTCGAGGGACGCTTCTAGAAAGCGAGACAGCATGAAAGTTTCGACTTCGATCAAGAAGCGCTGCCCGAAGTGCCGCGTGATCAAGCGGCACGGGCGCGTCATGATTATCTGCGACAACCCGAATCACAAGCAGCGCCAGGGTTAAAGTGTAAGGATCGCCTGGAGGAAAGCAGCAGCGTATGGCGCGTATTGAGGGGGTGGACCTGCCCCGCGACAAACGAGTGGAGATAGCGCTCACCTACATCTACGGGATTGGCCGCCCCACCAGCAACAAGCTGCTGGCGGCCACTGGCGTCAACCCGGATACCCGCGTGCGGGATTTGACCGAGGCGGAGCTGCAGCTTTTGCGCGATGAGATCGCCAAGCTGACGACCGAGGGCGATTTGCGCCGCGAGGTGCAGTTGAACATCAAGCGGCTGTCGGAGATCGGCAGTTATCGCGGCCTGCGCCACCGCCGCAACCTGCCGGTGCGCGGCCAGCGCACGCGCACCAACGCGCGCACCAAGCGCGGCCCCAAGAAGACCGTGCCAGGGCGCGGCCGGCGGCGCGGCGCAACCAAGAAGTAACAGCGGCGCTGCGCGGGCAGCGCCCCAGCGGGCACACACGACAATGCGCCCTGGCTTCGCGGCAGGGCGCGTTTCCCATCACAAACCGTTGAGAGAGGTTCGGGCATGGCACGTCAGAAGAAGGGTGGACGCCGCGCCACCAAAAAAGTCGTCAAGAACATACCTTACGGGCAGGCGCATATCTACGCCACGTTCAACAACACGATCGTCTCCATGACGGATCAATCGGGCAACGTGGTGTCCTGGGCCAGCGCCGGCACGTCGGGCTTTAAAGGCAGCCGCAAGAGCACGCCATATGCCGCGCGCATGGCTGCCCAGAACGCGTCTGAGGCTGCCCAGGGCCAGGGGATGCAGGAAGTGGATGTGTTCGTCAAAGGACCAGGGCCGGGCCGCGAGGCCGCCATCCGGGCCATCCAGGGCAGCGGCCTGAAGGTGCGCTCGATTACCGACGTCACGCCGATCCCGCACAACGGCGTTCGCCCGCCCAAAAAGCGCCGCGTCTAAGCGCGCTCACGCGCCAGGAGGTTGTGGGTTTGGTAACAAATAACATGGTCCTGCCCCACAAGGTGCAGGGCGACGCAGTATCGCGCAATTACGGGCGCTTCGTCATCAGCCCGCTGGAGAGCGGCTTCGGCCTCACGCTGGGCACGGCCCTGCGGCGCGTGCTGCTGTCGTCGCTGCCGGGCGCGGCTGTCACCAGCATTCGCGTGTCCGACGTGCACCACGAGTTCTCCGCCATTCCCGGCGTGCGCGAGGACATGACGCAGCTCATCCTCCAGATCAAACAGCTCCGGCTGCGCCTGTTCAACGCCGAGACGGCGCGCCTGCGCTTGGAGCACCGCGGCGAGGGCACGGTCACGGCGGCTGACATTCTCTGCCCGCCGGAGGTGGAGATCGTCAACAGCGATCTGTACCTGTTCACCGTGGACGCCCCCGACGCCCACCTGGAGATCGAGTTTGAGGTGCGCGCCGGGCGCGGCTACAGCCCCGCAGAGGATCGCGGCCGCCTGCCGATTGGCGAGCTGCCGGTGGACGCCATCTTCAGCCCCATCCGCCGCGTCAACTTCGATGTGGAGCGCGCGCGCGTGGGCCAGCGCACCAATTACGACAAGCTGGTGATTGAAATCTGGACCGACGGCACAGTGCGCCCGGAGGACGCGCTCAGCCAGGCGGCGCAGATTCTCATCAAGCACTTGACGGTGGTGGGCGGTATCCAGGAGCTGGCTTTCTCCGATCTGGCGCTGGATATGCCCGAGCCGCTGAGCGAAGCCGCCACCGGCAAAAAGCGCGAGCTGTACGAAAAACCGATTGAGGAGCTGGACCTGAGCGTGCGCGTGTTTAACTCGCTCAAGCGCACCGGCATTACCACCGTTGGTGACGTCCTTGACATGCTCGATCGCGGCGCGGATGCTATGCTGGCTATCCGCAACTTCGGCGAGAAATCGCTCGACGAGCTGGTGGAGAAGCTGCAGGCTAAAGGCTATCTCAGCACCGACGCAGGAATTCCTGAACTGAGTGGCGGTGAGTAACGATGAGACATCGCGTAAAAGGCAAGAAACTAGGCCGCAACGGCGGCCAGCGCAAAGCCCTGGAGCTGAGCCTGACGCGCGCGCTGCTGGAGCACGAGCGCATCACGACCACCCAGGCCAAGGCGACTTTCGTGCGCGGCAGCGTCGAGCGGCTGATCACAGTGGCCAAGCGCGGCCTGGCCCACGACGACCCGAACCGTGCGGTGCACGCCCGGCGCATCGCCGCCAGCCGCCTGCGTAACGACCGCGAGCTGGTGTCGAAGCTGTTCGACGAGCTGGCCCCGCGCTACGCTGATCGGCCCGGCGGCTACACCCGCGTCATTAAGCTGGGGCCGCGCAAGGGCGACAGCGCCGAGCTGGTGCTGCTGGAGCTGGTGGACCGCGCCGAGTAGCGCCCGCCTGCCGGCCATGACGCGCTACCGCGCCACGCTGGCCTACGACGGAACGGCCTACCAGGGTTTTCAGCGCCAAGGCGGCGGCACGCCTACCATCCAGGGCGCGCTGGAAGAGGCGCTGGCCCGCGTCACCGGCCAGCCGGTGACTGTAATCGGCGCCGGGCGCACCGACACCGGCGTACACGCCACCGGCCAGGTGATCGCTTTCGACGCCGCCTGGCGGCACAGCGACGCCGAGCTGCTGCGGGCGCTCAACGCGGTCCTGCCGGATGACATCGCCCTGCAGGACATTTCCCAGCAGCCCGGCTTTCACCCGCGTTTCGACGCGGTGGCGCGGCTTTACACCTACGATGTGCTCAACGCCCCGCAGCGCCAGCCGCTGCTGCGCTGCCGGGCCTGGCACGTGTGGACGCCGCTCGATTGCGACGCCCTGCGCGCAGCGGCGGCCCTGCTGGTGGGCGAGCACGATTTCGCCACGTTCGGCCAGCCGCCGCGCGGGACGAACACCGTGCGCACCGTGCTGCGCTCCGAGTGGGCGGCGCAGCCGGTGAGCGGCGGCGCGCTGCTCACTTACACGATTGAGGCCAACGCCTTTCTTCAGCACATGGCGCGGCGCATCGTGGGGATGCTGGTGGACGTTGGGCGCGGCGCGCTGACGCTGGCGCAGTTCGAGGCGGCCTTCCGCGCTGCCGACCTGGCTCAAGCCGGCGCGCTCGCCCCACCGCACGGGCTGGTGCTGGCGCAGGTGCGCTATGGCCCTCATCCCCGGCCTTTCCCGCGCTGAGCAGGGGGCAAGCGGATCGTCTGCTAACGGGGCGGCGGGGGCGGCAAAACTGTATCTTGATCGGGCGCGGTTTGCCCGTACAATTGGCAGGCATAACGTTCGCAGCGGGTTTTTTTTGAGACGCCCGCCGGAGGCTACCGTGAAATACAAGACGTTCGTCACCAAAGCAGACGACATCGAGCGCGAGTGGTGGGTTGTGGACGCAAAGGGCAAAACACTGGGGCGTCTCGCTACACAGATCGCCACGATCCTGCGCGGCAAGAACAAGCCGATCTACGCGCCTAATATTGACGTGGGCGACTACGTCATCGTCATCAACGCTGAGCACATCGCCGTCACTGGCAACCGCCTGGACGACAAGAAGTACTACCGCCACTCCGGCTATCACGGCGGCATCAAGGAGATCACCCTGCGCGACCAGCTCGAGCGCCACCCAGAGCGCGTGATCCAGGCCGCCGTCAAGGGGATGCTGCCCAAAAACGCCCTGGGGCGGGCCATGTTCAGCAAGCTGAAAGTCTACGCCGGCGAGACGCACCCTCACGCCGCGCAGCAGCCCAAAGTGTTAGAGCTTTAGGAAGAAGGACTAGCGGATGTCTGCTCAGTATTACGAAGGCATTGGCCGGCGCAAGGCCGCTTCGGCGCGGGTGCGGCTGTTCCCCGGCGGCACCGGCAACATGATTATCAACGGCAAGGACGCCGCCGAGTATCTGCCGCGCTTCGGCGATGTTGACATTATGCTGGAGCCGCTGCGCGCTGTTGGCCAGGAACGGCACTACAACATCAGCGTGCACGTCAGCGGCGGCGGCATCAGCGGCCAGCGCGACGCGATCCAGCTCGGCATCGCCCGCGCCCTGCTCAAGATTGACCCCGACCTGAAGCCGGCGCTCAAGGAGGGCAAGTATCTGACGCGCGACGCCCGCGTGAAGGAACGCAAGAAACCCGGCCTAAAGCGCGCGCGCAAGGCTCCTACCTACACCAAGCGTTAAACACCCGCCTGCACGAGACGGAGCTATAATCGAGGCAGGGTTGCCGCAGCGCGGCCCTGCCTTTTGCGTTTTGCCCGTCGGAGGGACTCCGTGACTGATCCACTCGCGCCTGAAGCCCTGATGGCGCACGTCTGCGCGCTGGCTGACGGCGTCGGCCCGCGCCCAGCCGGCACCCCGCGCGAGCGGTGGGCGCACGACTATGTGCGCGCAGCGCTCGTCGAAAGCGGACTCGACCAGATCGAGACGCTGCCGTTCCGCGCGCCCCGAACCTGGGGCTGGAGCCTGAGCCTGCCGGCGGCGCTGGCGCTGGCCGGCAATTTCGCCCTGGCCGGGCGGCGCGGGCGGCTGCTGGGCGGCCTGCTCTCGCTGTGGGCGGCCCGCGCTGTGTGGCAGACATACCGCGCGCAGCGCGTGCCGCTGATCGCTGCGCTGACCCCCACCGGCCCCAGCGCCACCCAGGTGGCGCGCGTGCCGGCAAGAATCGAGCCGCGCGCCCGGCTGGTCTGCATCGGCCACGTGGACGTTAACCGCCACCGCCTGACCTTCTCGAACGCCAACAAGCGCTTGATGCGCCTCTACACCACAGCTGGGCTGCTGGGTCTGGCTGCCAACGGCTTGATCCAGCTGTGGCGCGCGGCCGGCCCGCGCTGGGCGGGCCGCAGCCTGGGCAGCTCTAGCGTGCTGGGGCTGCTGGCCGCGCTGGGCCTGCTGGTCGCCGACGAGCAGGGTTCATGGACAGACGGGGCCAACGACAACGCGACGGCAGTCGCCTGCCTGCTGGGGCTGGCAGCGCATCTCAAAGCCAACCCGCTCGACTACGTCGAGGTGTGGTTCGCCTTCACGGGCGCGGGAGAGGTGGGCGCGCTGGGGACGCACGCCCTGCTCGACGCGCACGGCGAAACGCTGCGCGACGCCTTCTTCCTCGATTTCGAGATGGTGGGGGCGGGCGACCTGGCCTACGTCAGCAGTCACGGCGTGTCGTATCTCAGCCGCTACGCGCCGGACCCGTACTCGGCGATGCTGGCGATGGAGACGGCGCGCAGCAGCCCTGAATTCGCGGGCGTGCGCGGGCGGGCCGTGACAATCGTGGAGGAGGTGGGGGCGCTGCGCGGGCGCGGCTGCCGCGGGCTGTGTCTGGTCGGCGTGGGTGCAGACGGTTTCCCCGTCAACTGGCATCGCAGCACTGATACCTCAGCCAACGTTGCGCCGGAGAAGGTGGCGCAGGCGGCGCGCTTTGGCCTGGCCTATGCCCACACGCTCGACCGGCACTGGAAACACCGGCGGTAGCCTCATCCCTCACTCCAGCAGGCGCTCCCACTCTGCCATGACTGCCGCCAGGTCAGCTTCGGCGCGGGCGTAGGCTTCGCCCAAGTCGCGGACGCGGGCGGCGTCGCCGGCGGCGCTGGCGCTGGTGATGTCGTCGTGCAGCCGCGCCATCTCAGCTTCGAGCGCGTGGATGCGGCCCTCGACTTCGCCCACGCGCTTCTCGTACTGGTAGGGCGTCAGGCCGTGGCGGCGGGCAGCGGGCGCGGCTGAGCGGCGCGCGCCGTCTGCGGCGGCGGCGCGGGCGGCCTCCTGCTCGGCCAGGCGGCGGCGCTCGCGCTCGGCGGCGTATTCGCTGTACGTCCCCTCGAACACCTCCAGGCGGCCCGGCTCTGCCGCCCAAATCTGCGAGGCCAGCGCGTCAATCAGGTAGCGGTCGTGGCTCACCAGCAGGATCGTGCCGTCGAAGTCGTCCAGCACGCGCTGCAGAATCTCTTGACTGTCAATGTCGAGGTGGTTGGTTGGTTCGTCCAGCAGCAGGAAGTTGGCCCCGCTGAGGGCCAGTTTAGCCAGCGCCACCCGCCCGCGCTCACCGCCGGAGAGCGTGGCAATCGGGCGGAACACGTCGTCACCGCTGAACAGGAACAGCGCCAGGTAGCTGCGCGCCTCGCTGATGGGCATGGCCTTGACGCTCAGCACCTCGTCCATGACGCTGTTGTCTGGGTTGAGGCGCTCGTGCGCCTGGGCGAAATAGCCCGGCTTGACCGCTGAGCCGAAGCGCGCTTCGCCGGCCAGCGGGGGCAGCTCGCCCATGATCGTCTTGAGAAAGGTGCTCTTGCCCACGCCGTTGGGGCCAATCAGCGCCGCCACCTGTCCCCGGTAGAGCGTGATATCCGGCACAATGAGCAGGGGGGCGGGCGCGTCAGCGTAGCCCACGGCCAGGCCGCGCGTCAGCAGCACGCGGTCGCCGCTGCGGGCGGCGCGCTCCATGCGCAGAAACATGCTGCGCTTCTTCAGCGGGCGGTCAATCACGCGGCCGGCGCGGCGCATCGTCTCCAGGCGTTTGAGGCGGCCCTTAGCCTGGGCCGTGAGCTGTCCGGCTATGTTGCGGCGGATGAACTCCTCCTCCTTGGCGATGAACGCCTGCTGCGCCTCGTACTCTTTCAACAGGCGCTCGCGGCGCTCCTCACGCTGGCGGATGTAGTGGCTGTAGCTGCCCCGGTAAGTTTCTAGGCGGCCAAAGTCGAGTTCCCACACGGTTTGGGCGAAGGCGTCCATGAAGTAGCGGTCGTGGCTGACGGCCAGCACCGCGCCGGGGAATGTTTTCAAGAAGCCCTCCAGCCACTCAACGGCCTGGATATCGAGGTGATTGGTCGGCTCGTCCAGCACCAGCAGGTCCGGCGCGTCGAGCAGGAGACGGGCCAGCAGGGCGCGCGTCGTCTGCCCGCCGGAGAGCTGGCGCAGCGGGCGGCTGTAATCGTCCGGCGTGAAGCCCAGGCCGTGCAGCACCGTCCTGATGCGCTGTTCGTAGGTGTAGCCGCCGTCGCGCTCGAAGCGCTCCTGCAGCGGGCCGTATTTCGCCAGCGCCGCGTCGTGGCGGGCGGGGTCGGCCATCGCGCGTTCCAGCTCGCGCAGCTGCGCCTCAACGCGGCGCAGCTCGGCGAAGGCCACCATCTGCTCATCCCACAGCGTGTGCGCGCCGTCCAGCTCTGGGCGCTGCGGCAGAAAGCCGATGCGCGTCCCGCGCGCGACTGTCACGCTGCCGGAGTCGGGCCGGTCTGCGCCGATCAGGATGCGCAGCAGCGTCGTCTTGCCGGCCCCGTTGGGGCCGACCAGCGCGATCCGCGCGCCGCGCGGAATTTCGACCGAAACGCCCTCGAAGATGTCGTCCGGGCCGAACGATTTGGCGATGTTGGTGGCAGTCAGCAGGGACATAAGCGCATACAACCAGGCGGTGACTGACAGGCAGACCGATTATAATTGACACTGTGCCGCAAGGAAACCGCGCTGTTGACAGCGCGGCGGGTGCGTCGTCAACGCCCGGTGTGGTAGCGATGAGGTGAACAGACACATATGTCGTCCGCTGCTGCGGCAGTCCTGCAGGCGCTGGCCCGCGAGCACGCTAGTGTCCGGGCCAGTTGGCGCGCCAACTGGCTGCGCCGGGAGCTGTTCGACTGGCGGGCGCTGCTGGCCTGTATTGTCGGCGGCGCGGCGCTCTACCCGCTGACTCGCCTGCTGCCATTCTTAGGGCACGACTGGCTTATGTATTTCAGCGTTCTGGACCGCGTCCCTAACGTGTATGCATACCCGCCCTGGACACAGATCGCGCTGCTGCCGCTCAATCTAGGGACGCAGCTTGAGGGGATCGCGCTGCTCAACGGCCTGCTGCTGATGACGGTGGCGGTGGCAGCGGCGCGCGAGGGTCGGTTGTTCACCCGCCGGTCGCGGCTGCTGGCGGCGATCCTGGCGGTCGTGACGCCGCCGGTGTTCCAGCTCATGTGGCAGGGCAACGTGGCCGGGCTGGTGCTGCTGGGGCTGGTTGGTATGCCGCTGATGCTGCCGTATGCGCTGCTGCAGCCGAATCTCACCGTGTGGGCGATCATCAGCCGCGCGCGCTGGCTGGCGTGGGCTGCCGGTTTCGGGCTGCTGTCGCTGGCCATCTGGGGCTGGTGGCCGGGCGCGATGCTCGCCACTGTCGCAGCGGACGCGCAACGTATCACACATCCCATTGCAATGGGCTGGCAGGCGATGGGCTGGCCGGTCTTGGCGATCGGCCTGGCCTTGCTGCCCTTCACGACAGCTGATCCGCTGCGGCTGCTGGCGCTGGGCGCTTTTCTGTCGCCCTATCTGATGCCGGTGCATCTGGTGCTGCTGCTGCCGGCGCTGGGGCGTGTCACCGGGTGGAGACGCGCGCTGCTGTGGGGCTGCTCATGGCTCACGTTGCTGCCGGCCATGTTCTTAACGGATTGGTCGAAGGCGGCGGCGCTGCTGTTTCCGTTCGCCGTCTGGTGGGTGCTTCGGCGCTAGACGATCGGGCTCGCCTCGCGGCGCAGCGCGATCAGCGCGCGCGTCGGCCAGCGTCTCGGCCACGAGCACGCGCTCGCTCATGTGCGGGTTGAGATCGCGGAAAATCTCCAGCCGCCCACGAAATCCCAGCGTGAGATCGTGTGCTCCGGGTTGTCCCAAACGACCGTGATACCCGCTGCCACGGCGCTCCTCCAGGGGCTGATTGTGAAATTTGTCTCAATTATACGACGAACTGGTCGCTGGCGCTGGCCGGCCTAATCCGCCCACGCCAGCACATAGCGCCCGCGCGTGGTCTGTGATGTGGCTGTGTAGAGATATGTCACCCCGTCCACAATGACGATGTCGGCGTGGCCGATGCCCCAGTTGAACGACACCGGCATGATGACCGGGTTGCCGGGGAACTTCTCCCAGGGGCCGTCAAGCGCGCTGCCGGCGGAGCGGGCGAAGCCCAGCCCGAACTGCGTGTCCATGCCGCGTTCCAGCACGTCGGGGCCGCGAATACCCTCGTAGGCCATGTAGTAACGGTCGCCCACGCGCACCACGTCGGCGCTGCTCACGTAGCGGAAATCGAAGTACGGCGCGATTTCCGGCCCTTCGGTGATGTCGAGCGGGCCGTACTCGCGCGCGCCTTCGAACAGCGGGTCGTGGTCGCACAGGCGCAGCGCGTCCAGCGGGCCGTGACGGCTGCCTTTGTAGCAGCGCATATGGCCCGGCGCAGAGCCGGCCGCCACGAACACGTAGAGCGTGTCGCCCTCGACGAACAGCCCCGGCGGCGCGCCTACCAGGCAGTCGTGCGCCTCGCCGCGGATGTTCGGGTGCGGGCCGATACGCTCCACCTCGCTGCACGGCGCGAACGAACTCGGCCACGTGCCGCCTGGCGTGCGCAGGAACGACCAGTCGGACCACACGACGCCGTCGGCAGAGCGGCGCAGCACCGTCTGCGCGTGCCACTCGTAGACCAGGTACGCGCCGTCCTCAGCGAAGGCCACGCGCGGGTACTGCTGCGCGGTGATGTGGTCGCGGTCGTCAGTGCAGGGGCAGGCGGCGCAGGGCAGAAGACACAGCGGCGCTGCGATGGCGAAGCTGACCCCGCCGTTGGCGCTCTCCCACACTGTTAGGCAGCCGGGGAAGGCCGCTGGCTGGCCGCATTGGTCCACCACGCCGGCTGACTGCGCGCTGGCGTGCAGATACGAGCGAAGGCGGCCGTTCCCCAGGTAGACGGTGTCGCTCTCGCCCACCGGCAGGCCCACGTCGGGCACGTCCACGACCCACACAGCGCGGCCTTCCCAGAAGTTGTCCAGTGTAGGCGGGGCCGGCTGGCTTCCGGTTAGAAAAATCAACCCAATAACTAAGAGAATCGTAGCCCACACCATACGAGAGTACCGCTTGTGCGCTTGAGCAGAACTGCGAGATAGTTTATAGTTGAGGCAAACGACACGCTACCCACAGCCGACCGCAGGCGCTGGGCGCACAGCCACGCAGCGCTGGCGCGGTTTATGCTATAATTCCCGCAGAAAGGCCGCTCATTCGGTCTGCTGGGGGCGGGATGCGGCAGACTCAGAGGGACATATGGCCGAAATCAGCCTTAAGGAGTACCACCAGAAGCTGGAAGCGCTGCTGAAGGCTAACCAGGTGGACGAGACGATCCATCACTGCCGCCACATCCTGCAGTACTTCCCGCGCAACGCTGCTACCTACCGCTATCTGGGGCGGGCGCTGCTGGCCAGCGGCAGCCTCTCGGAGGCGGCTGAGGTATTCCGCCGCGTGCTGAGCGTCTACCCAGACGACATCACAGCGCACACCAGCCTGGCGGCTGTCTACCGGCAGAAAGGTCAGTACGACGCGGCTATCTGGCATCTGGAGCGCGCCTACGAGCAGGACACCGCCAACCTAGAATACCAAGAGGCCCTGCGCGAGCTGTACCGCCAGCAGCGCGGCGTAGAACAGACCCGCCTGCAGCTCACGGCCGCTGCCGCTGCCCGCCACTACGTCAGCAGCGGCCTGCACGACCAAGCGGTGCGCACGCTGCAAGAGGCCCTGGCTGCTGCCCCTCAGCGCGCCGACCTGCGCCTGCTGCTGGCCCGCACGCTGAGCGAAAGCGGCCAGTCAGTGGAAAGCGCCGAGGCCGCGCTCGACACGCTGGAGGCCCTGCCCGACTGCCTGGAAGCCAACCGCATCATGGCCCGCTTCTGGCTGAGCGAGCAGCGGCCGTCTGACGCGCAGCGCTACGTCAGCCGCATTGAGGCGCTTGACCCCTACGAGGCCTATCTCATCGCCCAGGGCGGCCCGCCGCCAGAGACCGCCTTCACGCTGCTGGAGCTGGATTACGGCCGCGTGGTCAAGCGGCGGCTGGCCACCGAGACGCCGGACTGGTTGGAAGCCATTGACGCCGCGCCCGCTGAAGCCGCCGAAGCGGCTCCCGCCCCGGCCGCGGACAGCGATCTGCCAGAGTGGCTGTTTGGCGGCGACAGCCTCAGCCTGGACGACGCCTTTGGTGCGCCTAAGCCGGCCGAGGCTGGCGTCAGCGGCGCGCTGCCCGCCTTTGACGATGAACCGTCTGCCGTGGAAGAGGCGCAGCCCGTAGCGCGCACCGGTTTCACCGGCATGCTGGCCGCGCTCGACCACAGCGTGACCGCTGCAGGCGCGGAAGAAGCGGCCGCCGAAGCAGACGAACCGCTGCTGGAGGGCGGCGAGCTGGCCGACTGGCTGCTGGAGGCGGCCCCGCCGGAGGTGGCCGGCGCGGCTGCCGACGACGCCAGCGCCGCCTGGCTCGATGAGCTGCCCGCTGCTCCTGACGAATTCGGCCTGCTGGCCGATGTTCCCGCCGCTGGCGAGCGCCCCGATCCAACAGCCGACCCGCTAGCCTGGCTGCAGGGCAGCGGCATTGAGCTGACCGACGAGGGCGCAGGCGTCCCCGTGCCCGCGCCTGACGAGGAGGAGATGGTCTACGGCGACCCTGGCGCGGCCGACCCGCTGGCCTGGCTGCAGGGCAGCGGCATTGAGCTGACCGACGAGGGCGCAGGCGTCCCCGCGCCCGCGCCTGATGAGGAGGATATGGTCTACGGCGACCCTGGCGCGGCTGCTGCGCGCCCCTACGCTGACGCTGACGATGACGCCGCGCTTGACTGGCTGAGCGACGAAGCCCTGCTGGAGGAGCTGCTTGACCTCGAAGCGATGGTAGATCAGCCTGAGGCCGCGGCCGATCTGCCGGACGCGCCGGCGGGCTGGGCCGGCATGACTGACGTGCTGCCTGGCCGGGACAGCGCGCCGCTGGCGGCCGAGCAGCCGGAAGACAGCCCTGTATTGGACCACGAGTCAGATTGGCAAACCAAGATGCCCGACAACGACCAGCAGTTACCCGATTGGCTTCAACCGGAGGCCGACGAGCCAGACCCGCCGGAGAGCGCGTTTGACTGGCTGGACGAGGTGCTGTCCGAAGCTGGCGGCGACGAAGCGCCAGCCGGCGACGAACAGTTCGAGTGGCTGGCTGGCATCCCTGACGAGCCGGAAGCGCCTCAGCCGGCTGCGGCCGACACAACGCCTGACTGGTTGGGCGGCACTGCGCAGACCTCGCCCCTCCGCCCAGAGATGCTGGCCGGCCTGGACGACTCAGCGCTGAGCGGCTGGCCCAGCGGTGAGGATCAGCCGGAGTGGCTGGCGCAGGTCACGGGCGGCGCTGGGCCGCCGGCCCCCGCCGAGCCGGAAGCCGATTCCAGCGCGGCCCTGGGGTGGATGGCGGGCGAGGCAGCTGGCGCGGAGGCGGCGGCTCCCTGGGCTTCCGCCGTGGACGCCGAGCCGGAGTGGCTGGCGCAGCTGGCCGGCGGCGCTGAACCGGAGACGCCCCCGCCGCCTGTGCCGGAGGCTGAAGCCGCCGACAGCTTCGACTGGATTGCCGAGGTTGGGGCCGCGGCTGAGGCAGAGCCGGCTGCCGCCGACATTCCGGAGTGGCTGACTGAGGCCGCGCCGCTGGCCGCTGAGGAAGCCGCACACGCGCCAGAGGAAGAGGCGGCCGCCGATGAAGCGTTTGCCTGGGCGTTCGAGGCGGAGCCGGCTGCCGCCGACATTCCGGAGTGGCTGGCCGAGGCTGCGCCGCAGGCGGCTGAGGAAGCCGCACGCGCGCCAGAGGAAGAGGCGGCCGCCGATGAAGCGTTTGCCTGGGAGATGGCGGCCAGGGCCGAGCCGGCTGCCGCCGACATTCCGGAGTGGCTGACTGAGGCCGCGCCGCTGGCCGCTGACCAGCCTGCTTATGCGTCGGCCGGGGATGAGGCGTTCGCCTGGGAGGCCGAGCAGGAGATGGAAGCCGGGTTTGCCCCGGCCGACGAGGTTGAGCCGGCCGACACCGCCCAGTTGAGCGAGCAGCCGCAGGCCGATGTGGAGCCATGGGAAGAAGGCGCCGCCGAAGCCATTCCGCTGGCTGAGCGCGATTACTACGCCGTTGTTGAGGAGGGGCCAGAAGTTCCCGCCGAGGCCGGCGAGCCGCCAGAGTGGCTGGGGGCGATTGCAAGCAGCGCGGCCGCGCCGCCAGAGGAGACCGAGCCGGACTACATCTTCGAGCCGGTGCGCAGCGAGTTCGGCTGGCTGGAGGAGGTGAGCGAGGCCGCAGCCGCAGCCGACGAGGAGGCGCTGGCCGCCGAAGCCGAGGCCGGCGAGGCCGAGACGTCCGAGGCCGGCGCTTGGCCTGGCGCAGCCGCCGCTGCTGGCGCGTTCGCTTGGATGGCCACCTACGACGAGGAGCAGGGCGAGGCCGAACCGGCTCAACCCGCAGAGGCTGGCGTCCCTGAGGCGATTGACTGGCTAGCCGAGCACAAGCCGGCCGCAGAGGAACCGGCCTACGGTTTTGAGGTCGCTGCGCCGCTGCAAACGCACATCCTCGACGCGGACGACTGGCCGACCGCGCCGGAACCGGCTTACGGTTTTGAGGCCGAAACGGCCGCTCCAGCCGAGACCGACGACTGGCCGCCGGCTGACACCGACGACGCCGAGCTGGAGCGCCTCTACGCGGCAGCGCACCGCCCGCCGCCGGCCGACAACGCGCCTGAGTGGCTCAACAACATGGTGCCGGGGCTGGAACTGGACTACGCGGCTGAAGAGGACGAGCCGCTGGAGAGCGCCTACACGGAGCGGCGGCTGGCCGCCGCCGGCGGGGATTTCGACTGGCTCAACCGCATTGTTGACGAGGAAACCGGCTCCATGCTGGCCATCGGCGCTGCCGCGGCCGCCGGACTGCCGCGCCAGCCGCGCTTCGTGTTCACGCGCGAGCCGGCCTGGCTGCGCCGGCCCGCGTCCCGGCCAGACGCAGAGCCGGCTGACAGCAGTGACGACGATTTCGAATTACCGGACTGGCTGCGATAAGCCGCAGCGCGCCTTTTGGCTGAGAGGGTACAGACGATGCCACCGGATACTCCCGATTTCGACTCGATGTCCCCGGAAGAGGTAATGGCCTGGCTGGAGAGCCTGGCCAAGCGCCAAGGCGCGCATGAGGGCTTCACCACGGCGGCCAACGTGGATATCCCGGAGATTGACCCGTCCACCGTTACCATTGACGAGCCGGGGTATGTCCCCTACGGCGAAACGCCGCCGGCCCGGCCGCCGCGGTCCGCCCCCGCCCGCGGCGAACCGCCGGCCCGCGTCGAACCGCCCGCCGCCGGCGCGCCGCCGATCACCCCGCCGGCGCCGGCCCGCCTGCCCTTTGCCGACGAAGAGGCAGAACAGGAGACGCAGGTCGCCCCAGTCTCGCCGGCGGCTCAGGGCCTGGCCTGGCTGGAGAGCTTGGCTGCCGACCAGGGCGGCGATTTCCCGCAGCTCGATCTCTCGGCGCTGACTGTCGAGCCGGCGCCGCCCGCCGCACCGCCGCCCGCCAACCCGCTCATCTGGCTGGAGAGCCTAGCCGAGGGCCGTCCGCCGGCTGCGCCTCCCCCGCCTCCGCCCCCGTCCCCGCCGCCCGCGCCCGACTTGGCCAGCGCGGTGGACCCGCTGGCCGCTGGCGTTGACCCGATGGTCTGGCTGGAAAGCCTGGCCCGCCGCCAGGGCGCCCGCGCCGAGGAGCTGACTACGCGCGCCGATGTCCCGCTGCCAGTGCCGCCGCCCGCCCCTGCGCCGTCTCCCGCCGCTGACCCGGCTGCCTGGCTGGAGTCGCTGGCCGCTGAGGGCGGTTTTGAGCCGGCCCCCGCCGCCAGCGCGCCCATGAGCGACGCAGCCATCCGGCGCGCCCTAGAGACCGGCGCGGAGATTCCGCCGGATCAAATGGCCGCTTTCCTTGACCGGCAGCTTGCCCGCCAGATCGAGGCCGGCGAGCTGTCCGCCCAGGCGCTGGACGAGGACGAGACGCTGGAGCCGCTGCCCGCTTTCGACCCCGACGCGCCGCCCGTCCCCGGTGATATCCCCGCTTGGCTGCTGGAGCAGGTGCAGATGCCGCCCGCTGTCAGCCAGCCCCAGCGCCCGCCGCTGATGGAGGAGATCGTCGAGCCGCCAGCTGTTCAGGACCTGCCCGACTGGCTGCGCGATGACTTCGCCGACGAACGGGTGCCGGAGCTGGAGGACATCTTCGCCGCCGAAGAGCCTGAGCCTGCCGCTGCTGCCGAATTCATTGACACGTCTGATCCGTGGGTGGAGGCTTTCGAGCAGGAAGCCCAGATGCCTGACGTGGACAGCGGCGAGCTGCCGGAGTGGTACACCCGCAACCTAAGCGACCCGGCGCGCCTCGCCGCCGTCGAGCGGCTGGCGCGCGGCGAGCCGCCGGAGCAGGCCGACGCCGCGCTGCCGCCGGAGACTCACCTGCCGCCTGGCGAGCCGGAGGCCGTGCCGGAGTGGGCCGAAGCCGGCGCGTCCGCTGAAGCGCTGCCCGATTGGCTGCGCGAAGAGACGGCCGCTGACGAAGACGTGCCCGACTGGCTGCGCGAGGCTGAAGCGGCCGTCAGCCCGGCGGACATCCCCGACTGGCTGCGCGACACCGTCGAAATGGCCGAGCCGCCCCGCCCCGCGCCGCCGCCGGTTGTCACGCCGGCCCCCGTTTTCCAGCCGGCCGCCGCGCCCCCGCCACAGCCGCCGGCCCACCAGCCAGCCGCCGCGCTCGACGTCAGCGCCCTGCTGGCCAGCGCGCGCGCCAGCGCCAGCGCGGGCGACCTCAACGCCGGGCTGGCCGGCTACGAACAGATCATCCGCGCCAACACCGCGCTCGACGCGGTAGTGGACGATCTGACCCGGTTGGCCGAGCAGCATGCCGACAACCCAGCCGTCTACCGCGTGTTGGGCGACGGCCTGATGCGCCAGGGGCGGCTGCAGGCCGCGCTGGACACTTACCGCAAGGCGCTCAATCAGCTATAATCGGCCAGCTTTTGCAGCCGGTACGCAGGCGGGCCGCGCAGGGCGGCCCGCTTGTCTTGTAAAGCACAGGGGATGATAACACCGTGGAGCGAACACTCATCATCGTCAAGCCAGACGCTGTCCAACGTGGGCTGACCGGCGAGATCATCCGGCGTTTCGAGGCGCGCGGCCTGCGCATCGTCGGCATGAAGTTCCTGCAGATGTCGCAGGAGCTGGCGGAACGCCACTACGCCGTTCACAGCGAACGGCCGTTCTTCCGCAGCCTGGTCAACTATATCGTTTCGGCGCCGGTGGTTGTGATGGCCCTGGAGGGGACAAACGCCGTGGCTGTGGCCCGCGCGGTTATCGGCAAGACCAACCCCGTCGAGGCCGCGCCAGGCACGATCCGCGGCGACTTCGGCATGGAGATCGGCCGCAACCTGGTGCACGGCTCCGACAGCGCCGAGAACGGCCAGATCGAGATTGCCAACTTCTTCACCGACGCCGAGCTAGTGAGCTGGACGCGCGTCACCGACCCCTGGATTTTCGAGTAGCATCCGCTGGACGCTGCGTTGACGCAGGCGCTCCCCGCGAGCGCCTTTGCGTTACTGGATACTGAGCAGCACGTGGGCCTTGCGCCACAGCCCTTCAAGGTCGTAGTAGCGGCGCTTGTCCGCCATGAACAGGTGAACAACCACCGTGCCGTAGTCAAGCAGCATCCAGCCGCTCTCAGCAGTGCCCTCGCGCGAGTAGGGCAGCAGGCCAAAGCGCGCCTTGACGCCCTCGTCTACGTACTCGGCCAGCGCTTTGAGCTGCCGATCGCTGGTGCCGGTGCAGATCACGAAAAAGTCTGCGATCACTGTGTCCGGCCGCAGGTCGAGCAGCACGATGTTCTCTGCCTTTTTGTCCTCCACTACGTCCACCACATGGCGGGCCAGCTCTAGTGAGTCCAGAAAAACGCCTCCTGTGTGCAGCGCGCGCTAGGCGCGCCTGGCCGCTGTTTACAGCGCATTGTAGCACGAAAGCGCGCCCCGCTGCAGCGGCAGCACCATTGTCAAATCCGCGCGGCTGGGCGACAATTTGAGTTGTTAGTCGCCAGCTTTTCTGGAAGCGGCGACCAAACGCGCGGCCCTGGCCGGCAGTAACGGAGGCCCAAATCACGCCATGCTGAGCGAATCCACCGAGATGTACCTGATTACCGTATACCGCCTCACCGACAGCGGCCGGCCTCCCTTCGCCTCGATCACCGACCTGGCCAACATGCTGGGCATCAAGCACTCCAGCGCGTCGGAGAAGGTCAAGCGCCTGACGGAACAAGGCTACCTGATCCACGACCAGCGCGAGGGCGTGGCGCTCACCGACAAGGGGCGGCGCATCGCCGTCAACGTGCTGCGCAAGCACCGCCTGATCAAGACGTTTATGGTGAACATGGGCGGCTACTCGCTTGACGAGGTCTACGACGAGGCCTGCCGCCTGGAGCACGCCATCACCGACCGCTTTGCCGACAGCCTAGAGCGCCTGCTGGGCTACCCCGAAGTGGACCCGCACGGCTACCCGATCCCCACGCGCGAGGGCGTCGTGGCCCAGGTGAGCTACGCCTCGCTCAACGATTTTTCGCCCGGCGACACAGTGATCGTGCGCCGCATCGAGGCGCTCAACCAGGAGAAGCTCAGCTACCTGCGCGAGCTGGGGCTGGTCCCCGGCGCTGCTGTCACCGTGCTCGCTGTCGCTCCGTTCGACGGCCCGCTCATGCTGCGCGTGGCAGGCCGGCCCGATCCCATCCACATTGCGCCGTCGCTGGCGCAGGAAGTCGAAGTCTCACCCGCGCCGGCAGAACAGGCAGAGTGACACACCATGAAATTTGCGCTCAACCACTCGCCCCAGGCGGCGGCGCTGCTGGCCGCTGGCCGCATCGAAATTGACCTGTACAAAGCGGCCGACTGGCCAGACATGATCGCCCAGGCGCGGGCGCAGCGCCCGGTCTACGTCCATTTTCCGCTGCTGGCCGGGCGCGGCCTGCCGGACGACGCCCGCCTTGCTGAAATCGAGGCCATGTGGGCCTCCACCGACACGCCGCACCTCAACACCCACTTGGCCCCCCACGCCGGCCAGATGGGCGTAGCGCTGGAGACCACCAGCGCCGCCGACACCATCCGCCTGGTTGACACCATGCTGCGCGACATCTGGCCGCTGGTGGCGCGCTACGGCAGCAGCCGCGTTGTGCTGGAGAACGCCATCTGGGATCCAGACTACGCCATCCCGCGCGCGGTCCTGGAGCCGTCGGTGATCTGCCGCGTGGTCTACGAGACCGGCTGCGGCTTCCTGCTCGACACCGCCCACGCCGTCGCCTCGGCCCGGTATTTGGGCATGGACGAGCGCGCCTACATCAGCGCGCTGCCGGTGGACCGCCTGCGCGAGCTGCACGTCACCGGCGTGTGTTACTTGAACGGCCGCTGGCACGATCACTACCCGCTGACCAGCGATGACTGGGCGCTGACCGAGTGGGTTTTTGACAACATCCGGGCCGGCGTTTGGCAGGCACCTTGGGCGGCTGCTTTTGAATACGGCGGCAGCGGCGCTCACTTCATCCACCGCAGCGATCCCGCCGTGATCGCCGAGCAGGCCCCGCGCCTTTACGCGCTGGCCCATTCCGTGCCGGAGGCAGCGTTATGAGCGCTCTGCTGCGCCAGCTCGCGCTGGTAGACGCGCCGCGCCTCCAGCCGGATTTTTGGCTGGCGCGCGCTGCGGACGCCGACGAGCCGCTGCTCACCCCGGCTCAAGCCGCCGCCTTCAACCGCCGCGTTCATCAGGCGCTGGCGCTGCCCGACCCACTCGACCTGCCGGACGCGCTGCCCGCCGATGAAGTGCGCGCGCTCATGGCGCAGGCCGCCCCGCAGACGCGGCCGCTCTACGGCGGCGACGGCCAACCGGTCAGCAGCGAGCGCCTGGCCGAGCTGCTGGCGCGCCTCGATCTGCCGCTGCCGGCGCAGGTTCCGGCGCAGTTCGGTCTTGTTGTCAAGCTGGCGGGGGCGCGCGCGCTGCCGGCGCACGCCATCCTCACGGCTGAGCCGCTCGCCTTCCAGACCAACCTGCTGCAGGAGACTGTAGTGGACATCGCCGCGCCAGCGGCAGTCCTCGCCACCAGCGCCGACACGCGCTGGAGCTTCTGTCTCACGCCGCTCTACTGGGGCTGGCTGCCGCGCGACGCGCTGGCAGCCGCCAGCCGCGACGAGGCTCGCGCCTTTCGCCGCGCTGCCGCTGACGATTTCGTCATTGCCACCGCCTCATACGGCCTGATCGGCGCTGCGCAGGGCGACAGCCAAGCCGTCCACATGGGCGTCCGCCTGCCGCTGCTGGAAGAAACGCCCGAAACGTGGCGCGTCTGGCTGCCGTCGGTCAAAAAGGGCAAGCTGCAAGAGACTGTCGGCACGGTGAGCCGGCGCGCTGGCGCGTTTCAGCGCGGCTGGCCGCCGCCCACCCGCCGCACGCTGCTGACCGCCGCCTTCTCGCTGCTGGGCGAGCCGTATGCCTGGGGCGGGCTGATCGCCGGCACGTTCTACGGACGCGACTGCTCGCGCTTTGTGCAGGATGTTTACGCGCTGACCGGCGTCGCTCTGCCGCGCAACAGCGGCCAGCAGCGCCAGGTGTGCGCTGTGCGGCTGGATTTCGCGCCGGACACGCCGCCGGACGAGCGCCGCGCGCTGATCGCCGCCCACGCCCGGCCCGGCGACATCGTGTGGCTGCCGGGGCATGTGATGCTCTACCTGGGCGCTGTGGACGGCGAGCCGCATGTGATCCACGCCACAGGCGGGCCGCAGATGGCGGTCGTCGTTTCAACACTCGACCTGTACGCCGGCGCGCCGGGCGGCTCGCTGCTGGAGCGCGTGCGCAGCGTGGTGTATCCCGCGCCGCCGGCGGGAGAGGGGTGAGGCTGGCGTGGAGATTCGCGTTGAGCAGCTTCAGCTGCGGCTGGTGACGCCCTTCAAGATCGCGCACGGATCCACCAGCGCCCGTTACAACGTGCTGGCCCACGTCAGCGACGGCCAGCATTCCGGCGTGGGTGAGGCGGCGGTCGTGCCGTATTACGGCGAGACGGCTGAGCGCGTCACGGCCTGGCTGACGCGGCCCGATGTGCGCGCCGCCCTGGGCGCCAACCCGCTGCTGCTGGAGGACGCGCTCAACGCGCTGCCGCCCGCCGACTCGCCGGCGGCGCTGGCGGCGCTGGACATGGCGCTGCACGACCTGTGGGGCCAGCGCCTGGGCCACCCGCTCTACCGCTTGTGGGGGCTGAACCCGGCCCGCTGTCCGGTCAGCTCGCTTACAGTGAGCATGGCCGATGACGAGCAGGCGTACCGCAATCTGCTGCGCGCCGTCCAGCGCGCCCCGCTGGTCAAGCTCAAGCTGGGCAGCGGCGATGTGCAGCGCGACCTAGAGCTGGCGCAGATCGCCCGCGCCGAGCTGCCGGGGACGCGCCTGTGCGCCGACGCCAACAGCGCCTGGACGGCCGAACAGTCCCTGTGGATTATCCCCCGGCTGGCCGAGCTGGCGGTGGCGTTCGTCGAGCAGCCGGTGGCGCGGGCCGATTACGCCGGCTGGCGCGCGCTGCGCGCCGGGCTGCCGGCGGGTATGCCGCCCGTGATCGCTGACGAGTCGTCGCAGAATGCGGCTGATATTGCGCCGCTGGCTGGCCTGGCTGACGGAGTCAACATCAAGCTGGCCAAATGCGGCGGTCTGCGCGCCGCCCGCCAGATGATCGCGCTGGCGCGCGCCTTCGGCATGCGCGTCATGCTGGGCTGTATGGTGGAGAGCAGCGTCGCCGTGACCGCCGCCGCTCACTTGGCCCCCTTAGCCGATTACGCCGACTTGGACAGCAGCCTGCTAATCAGCAACGATCCATATCAGGGCGTGGTCAACGCCGATGGGCGGCTGATCCTGCCGGACGCGCCCGGCCTGGGCCTGCGCCGCCGGATTTGGGGCTGAGCGCCGCCGCTCACAAGTACACCACCGGCGCGCCCTTGAGCTGGCGCGCGCGCGCGGCGGGCAGCGCCACCAGCGCTGACTCGTCGCGGTGATCGAGCGCCAGCGTCGTGAAGGGCACGATGCGCCCGCTGCGCGGCACAGGCGGGAAGGGCGAGAGCGCCAGCTTGATAACCAACCCCTCCACCACCTGCCAGGCGCGCGGGCTGTCGTAAGCCTGCGCCAGCACAAGCTGCTTGCTCTGCTTCATCGCGCGGTTCATGATGCGCGCCCGCTGCGCCAGCGTGGGCAGGCGCTCCAGCGCGGCCTGAACGTCGGCCGGATAAGCGCGCAGGCGTTCCTCCAGATAGGCGGTGTACTCGCTGAAGGTCATCACGTCCACCACAGCGCGCCGGATGCCGCCGCGCCCGCTGTCGTCGCGCTGGTCGGTCACCGTCACCTGCGAGACGGCGGCGAAATCGCCCACTAGGAACGACTTGAGCGCGCGCGCCCCGGCGTAGACCGGCGCGTTCCAGCCCTGGCCGCGCGGCATGGCGCTGCGCCACACTGTCCGCAGCACCTCGTCGGCAAAGCCAGCGGTGGGAGACGTAAAGTCGTAGCCGCGCCGGTGGCCCTCCAGCACGTATTCGATCACCAACTGCCGCACAGCGCGCCCGGCCTCAGCTCGCCAGCCGCGACCGGGGACGGATGGCGTCGAAGAACTGGCGCATGGCGTGCTTGACGCCTTTGCCGGTCATCAGGCTGCCCTCGTAGACCGACCACTTGAAACCCAGCCGGGCCGCCAGCGCGCGCAGCCGCTTCTGCTCGTTGCGGTAGTTTTGCAGAATCTGGTCGAGCGTGGTGTCCGCGCCCCACAGGTCGCTCTTGTTGACCAGGATATAGAACGCTTTCAGGTGGCGGGCGCTCTGCGGCTCGTCCTCGATCATCTGCATGACGAAGTTGAGCGCGTCCTTCTGCAGGTGCACGTCGGTGTGGTCAATCAGGAAGATGATGCCGTTGGGCTGGGCCGTGCGGAACAGCTCCACCCAGTCGGTTTCCCACATGGCGTACTCGCCCCCCACGTCGCGGTGCGGCTTGAGCTTGAGGTAGCCATCGCCGAGCTGGGCGCTGAAATCGTCCACTACCTCGCCGCCCGCTGCTGTTGGCTCTGGCTCGAAACCCTCGATCGAGCCGGCGTTGTGCCGCAGCCACTCGATCAGCGTGGTCTTGCCGGTCTGGCGCGCCCCCAAAACGATAAACGACACGCCGGAGACCTTGACGTAGAAGAAGTCTTGGATGGCGGCCACGCCCTCCGTCACGGTCCTGCCAACCGCGGTGATCGTCCCCAGGATAACGGTGATGAGGGTGTCGAGAATGCTGCTCACGGCGCTTTCTGCCTCTTGTTGTGCGTTTCTGTTATGATAGTGTTATACGCGCGGCAGCGTCAACAGTTGCGGGCGGGCACAGTGGACCACGACCTGATCGAATTCACGGCAGACGCGCCCGGCGCGCGGCTGGATCACACCATCATGGCGCACATCGGCGACCGCCTCTCGCGCGCTCAGCTTCAGGCGCTGATCGCCGCCGGCCAGGTGACGGTGAACGACAGGCACGTTAAGGCCGGCGTGAAGCTCAAAGGGGGCGAGCGCATCCGGCTGGCGATCCCGCGCCGCGCCGAGCCGGAGGGCGTGCAGCCCGAAGCCATCCCCCTCAACGTGATCTACGAGGACGACGACCTAGCCGTGATTGACAAACCGGCTGGCATGACAGTGCACCCCGGCGTGAACAACGAGACTGGCACGCTGGTGAGCGCGCTGCTGGCGCGCTGGCCGCAGATCGGGCAGATGGCCGGCGAGGAGAAGCGGGCCGGCATCGTCCACCGCCTTGACAAGGACACCAGCGGCCTGCTGGTAGTGGCCAAGCGCGACGCGGCCCGCCGCCGCCTGGCGGAGCAGTTCCAGGCGCGCACTGTCGAGAAGCGCTATATCGCCCTGCTGGAGCGCCGCCCGCAGACCACCACCGGCCGAATTGACGCGCCTATCGCCCGCGACCCAGGCCAACGCAAGCGCATGGCTGTTGTGCGCGGGGGCCGCCCGGCCGTCACCGAGTTTCGCGTGCTGGATGACCGCTTCAGCGGCGAGCAGGCGCTGGTGGAGGTGCGCATTTTCACCGGTCGCACGCACCAGATTCGCGTGCACATGGCGTTCATCGGCTGCCCGGTGGTGGGCGATACGGTCTACGGCTTCCGCAAGCAGCGCGTCAAACTCAAGCGCCACTTTCTCCACGCCGCTTACCTGGCCTTCGATCACCCGCGCACGGGCCAGCGCATGGTCTTTGAGGCCCCGCTGCCCCCAGAGCTGCAAGACGCGCTGGACGAGCTGCGCGCAGCGTGAGAGTCGTAGAAATTGCTGCTCACAAGTACAATGGGGCGCGTGTGCGTCCTGCGTGACCGGAACAACTGAGAGGGGAACCCATGCGCGAAATCACCGTTGCTGTCGCCCAGATGAAGCCCAAGCTGGGCGAGGCGGAAGAGAACCTGGTCAAGATGTCCGAGACGATCTCTCGCATTGCCTCACAGCAGCGCGTGGACCTGATCGTGTTCCCCGAGTTGATCACCAGCGGCTACGAGCTGGGCCTGCGCTTCACTGAAGTGGCGCAGCGCGTGCCCGGCCCCACCGTCAACCTGCTGGCGCAGCGCGCCAACGAGTACGGCATTTTCATCGCCTTCGGCATGGTGACGAAGGAGAAGGTGGAGAGCGTGCTCTACAACTCCGCCGTGCTGGTGGGGCCGGAGGGCGAGCTGCTGGAGGTGTACAACAAGATTCACCTGCGCGGCGAGGAGCGCATGGCCTTCCGCGAGGGCTATAAGCTGCCGGTGATTCCTACCGAAATCGGCAATATCGGCCTGCTAATCGGCTACGACCTGGCCTTCCCGGAGGCGGCGCGCAGCCTGGTGCTGGACGGGGCCGACCTGCTGTGCGTGGTGGCCAACTGGGAGGCGGCGCACATTGACGAGTGGAAGACCTACGTGCGCGCCCGCGCCTACGAGAACGCGGTGTTCGTGGCGGCGGCCAACCGCATCGGCGAGGACGTGACGCTCAGCTTTGGCGGCGAGAGCATGGTCGTCGGCCCACGCGGCCAGATTCACGCCTCGCTGGCCGGCGAGACCGACCCCGAAAGCGGCGAGCCGATGGAGGGCTTCGCTGTCGCCCGCATTGACCTGGACGAGGTGCGCAAGAACCGCGAGGAGTTCCAGTTTATTCAGAACCGCCAGCCCGCCGTCTACAAGGCGCTGGTGCGCAAGTACTAAAGCTGACCTCACCTCCAACCCCCCTCCACTGGAGAGGAGGAGTTCCGCGCAGTGGGACAGGGGTGAGGTTAAGGTTCAGCGGGTGACGGGAGACGATCGCGTGAACGACATGCCTGAGCAGCCAGGGCGCGGCGCGACGGCCGCCTTTGTGATCTTGATTGTGGCTATCGCGGGGGCGGGGGCGCTGCTGCTGCTGGCGCGCCCGCAGCCGGTCACGATTCAGGTGAACCCGCCGCTGCCCACTGCTACGCCGCAGCCAACGCCCACGCCCGGCCCGGTGACGGCTTACGTCACGGGCGCGGTGGCGCAGCCGGGCGCGCTGGTCGAGCTGCCGGCTGGCAGCCGCGTTGAGCAGGCGGTAGCGGCCGCCGGCGGCCTGCTGCCCGACGCGGACCTGGAGCGCGTCAACCTGGCGCAGGTGGTGCGCGACGGCGACCAGATTCACGTCCCGCGCCAGGGCGAGAGCGTCGCCCTGCCCACGCCGGGCGCGGGCGGGCTGGTGCGCATCAACCACGCCAGCGCCGCCGAACTGACTGCGCTGCCCGGCATCGGCCCGGCGCTGGCGGCGCGCATCGTGGCCTGGCGCGAGGCCAACGGCCCGTTCGACGACTTGGCAGCGCTCGACCAAGTGAGCGGCATCGGCCCGGCGCTGCTGGCGCAGATCGCCGGCCTGATCGCGTTCGATTAGCCGATGCGCTGGCCGGTGCGGCTGTCGAAGAACAGCACGCCGACGGGGTCAATGCTGCAGCGGATGGTCGAGCCGATCTCGACCGGCCTGCTCAGCGGCACGGTGAGCGACCAGCTCTCGCCGGCCAGATGCACCTCCACCAGCCAGAAGCGCTCACCAAAAAACGGAATGGTGCGGTCCACCACGCCGTAGACGCCGTCGCTGTCCAGGTGGATGTGCTCTGGGCGCACGCCCATCATCACCGGCGCGCCGTCGGGCAGGTCGCTGCGCAGGGGGAAAGGGCCAAAGTTTTCGCCCACCCATTGGCCCTGCGCGGCCTGCCCTTTGAACACGTTCATCAGCGGCGTGCCGATGAACGTGGCTACGAACAGGTTGACCGGGTTGTGGTAAAGCTGCTGGTACGTGCCCACCTGCTCGATGCGCCCGTAGCGCATCACGGCGATACGGTGTGCCAGCGCCACCGCCTCCGCCTGGTCGTGTGTGACGTAGACCGAGGTCACGGGGAACTCGTAGAGCAGCCGCTTGAGTTCAACGCGGGCATTGGCGCGGAACTTGGCGTCCAGGTTGGCGAACGGCTCGTCGAACAGAAAGACGCGCGGGTCGCGGGCCAGCGCGCGGGCGATGCCCACCCGCTGGCGCTCGCCGCCGGAAAGCTGCGCTGGGCGGCGGTCGAGCAGGTACTCCAGCCCCACGCCGGTGATCTCGGAGATGCGCGCCACCCGCTCCGGCACCTCTGCCTCGCGCCGGCGCAGCGCCAGGAACAGGCCCACTGTGCGCCAGCCCTCCCAGTGCGGCATCAGCGCGCCGTTCTGAAAGACCATGCCCACGCCGCGCTCGCGCACGTCAATCTCGCGCAGGTCTACGTTGTCGTACAGCACGCGCCCGGAGTCCGGCTCTTCCAGGCCGGCGATGAGGCGCAGCAGTGTAGATTTGCCACAGCCGGACGGCCCCAGCACCGCCAGCACATCGCCGGACTGGAGCTTCAGGCTGATGTTGTCAGCCGCCGTGATAATGCCAGTTTCCCCACCCACTTCTTGCACAAAGTGTTTGGTCAGCCGTTCGAGTGTGATGGTGGTCATGGCTCGGGCATCTCCGCTGCCGCTATTGTAACCCGGCCGGGCGGTGGTGTCTCTTGTCAATTGGCGGCGAAGCGACTACCATCAGCACAGCGCAGTAGGCTGTGTGTTTTCGCCCGGAGACTGACGACCGATGGCTGATGAGCTTGCGGCTTCCAGCGACGTCTACGCAATGCCCGCCATTGACCTGCGCAGCGACACGGTGAGCTGGCCGACGATGGAGATGCGGGCGGCGATGGCCAACGCGGCGCTGGGCGACGACGTATACGGCGAGGACCCCACTGTCAATCAGCTGGAGGCCGAGGCCGCCGCGCTGTTGGGCAAGGAAGCCGGCCTGTTCGTCGCCAGCGGCAGCATGGGCAACCTGACGGCGGTGCTCACGCACTGCGGCCGGGGCGACGAGATGATCGTGGGCAAGCAGGCGCACATCTTCCGCTACGAGGCGGGCAGCGCGTCGGCGCTGGGGGGCGTGCACCCGCACACGATCGAGGTGCAGCCGGATGGCACGCTGCCGCTGGACGCCATCCGCGAGGCGATCCGGCCCGCCGGCAACCCGCACTTCCCGCGCACGCGCCTGATCTGCCTAGAGAACACGCAGGGCACGGTGGGCGGCATCCCCATCAGCGCCGAGTACACCGCCCAAGTGGGCGAGATCGCGCGCGAGCACGGCCTGAAGCTGCACATAGACGGCGCGCGCATCTTCAACGCCGCGGCTGCGCTGAACGCAGACCCGGCGGAGCTGGTCGCGCCGGCCGACAGCGTGATGTTCTGCCTGTCGAAAGGGCTGTGCGCGCCGGTCGGCTCTATGTTGGTGGGGTCGCGCGCGTTCATTGACGAGGCGCGGCGCAGCCGCAAGCTGCTTGGCGGCGGAATGCGCCAGGCGGGCGTGCTGGCCGCCGCCGGCCTGATCGCTATCCGGCGCATGCGCCACCGCCTGGCCGACGACCACGCCGCCGCCTGTGCCCTGGCCGAAGGGCTGGCGGCCATCCCGCACATCGTCGTTGACCCGGCTCGCGTGCGGACCAATATGGTGTTCATTGAATTGGCGGAGAGCGCGCCGCTGACGCCGGATCAGCTTGCCGAGCGGCTGCGCCGCGATTACAACATTGTCATCAGCGTGCGGCCCAACGGGCGCGACATCCGGCTGGTGACGCACTACTGGATCACGCCTGAGCGGGTGCAGACCGTGCTGGGCGCGCTGCGGGCGCTGCTGGCATGAGGCCGCCGGACGACCTGCCGCCCTACGCCGCCGCCGACGCAGGCGACGACGACCTGCCCGATTTCAGCCTGCCGCCGGCCAGCCGCGGCCTCACCAGCGATCCAACCTTCGGCTACCTGATCGCGCTGGCGCTGGCGATAGGGCTGGCGGCGCTTCCACGCGAACAGTACGACCTGCGCTACACGCTGCTGTGGATGCTGCTGGCCGGCTTTGGCGTGCTGGCCTGGCTGCTGGGGACGATGACGCGCATCGGCCAGGAGACGCCGGAAAACCTGGCCTGGGGCGTGGTTTTCGGGCTGATTATCGCCACGCCGCTGCTGGCGGTGGGCGGCAGCACCCTGACGACCACAGTCAATCTGCTGTTCGGCATGCTCTCGTCTGGGGCACTGCTGGCCTATCTGGTGTTTGTCATGCCGCTGGCCGAGACGCTGTTCTTCCGCGGCGTCCTGCAGGATCAGCGCCCGTTCTGGATCGTGGGCTTGATGAGCAGCCTGTGGGGGGCGCTCTTGTTCTTCCCCGTGCTCGATTTTCAGCGCTACCCGGCGGTGGTGGCGATCATCGGCGTGGCGCTGGTGATGATGAACCTCACCTACAGCTATGTGCGCCAGCGCAACGGGCTGGCCGCCGCCTGGGTGTGCCAGATCGTGGTCAACCTGGTGCTGCTGTTCGCCCCGTTCGTCAGCCGGTGACGGTATAATCCGGGCAGAGTGAGAGGGTGAAACGATGGCAGTGCAGGAACGAGTCTACACTGCCGATGACCTGTGGGCGCTTTCCCACCATCCGGATTACGCCGGTATGTGTCTGGAGCTGGTAGACGGAGCGCTGCGCATCATGACACCGGCGGGCGGCGAACACGGCGGTCTTGCGCTCCGGATCGGCGCGCGGCTGCAGGTTTTTGTGGAAGAAGCGCGGCTCGGCTACACCACCGCTGCCGAAACGGGCTACATCCTGTCCGCCCGACCGGATGGCCGCGATACTGTGCGCGCGCCAGACGTGGGGTTTGTCGCGGCGCAGCGCCTGCCTGACGGCCTGCCCCAGGGATACGTTCCCTTCGCGCCCGATCTCGCTGTGGAAATCGTTTCGCCGAGTGACACCGCCGACGAGGTACACCAGAAAGTGCAGAACTTCCTGCGGGCCGGCACGCGGCTGCTGTGGGTGGTCTACCCGCGCACACGCACGGTAGATGTCCACACGCCGCAGGGCGCGCGCACCCTCACGCTGACCGACACGCTCGACGGGGGCGATGTGCTGCCGGGCTTCACGCTGCCGCTGCGCGATCTGTTCGGCTGCTAGCGCGCCAGCCAGTTCACATCGTCGAGGTTGTCCAGGTCGAGCAGGTCGCTCATCAGCAGCGCGCCTTCGTTCCGGCGCGGCAGCTTGCTCAGGTAGCGCTCGGTCACGGCGATGCTGCGGTGGCGCAGCAGGCGGCTGATCGTTTCCACCGGCACGCCGGACTCGTGCAGCGCGCCAGCCACCGACCGGCGCAGGTCGTGAGGGGCCACATGGCCCAGGCCAGCGGCGGCGGCAGAGCGGTCAATGATCAGCCAGATGCCCTCGGCTGTCAGGCCCTGGCCGCTGACGCGCCCGCCTTTCCACAGCCGCCGCACCAGATACGAGCGCGCTTCCGGGCGCGGCTCGGCGGGCGTGACCGCCCGCCGCCAATCGTCGAGCGCGGCCAGCACGGGGCGCGGCACGTCAATAACGGCGGTGCGCCGCCCCTTGCCGTGCACCCGCAGCACGACGCGGTTGTTCTGCAGGCTCAGGTCGCCCCAGCGGGCGGCGGCCAGCTCCTCGCGGCGCAGGGCCATCGTGCACAGCATGGTCATGACGACGGCGTTGCGCTTCTCCTGGTTCTCCGACGTGGCAATGCGCCGCGCTGCCAGCATCAAGGCGCGCAGCTCGTCGGTGGAGAGCCAGCGGCCGGGGCGCTGGCCGTCGGCGGCGCGCGGGGGGCGCACGTTGGCCACGGTGGCGCTGACGTATTCGTCCACCCAGCCGGCCTCGGCCAGCAGCAGCGTGAGCGTCACCAGCGCCGCCCGCGCCTGGTCAACGCCCTGTTTGCCGTGCCCGCGCCCCACCAGCAGCCCCAGCCAGGCGCGCAGTTGGGCTGCGCTCAGGCTGTGGCGCAGGGTGGCCACCGGCAGGGCGCTCATGCGCAGCAGGCGCGCGTCGCCGCGGGTGGGCTTGAGGCCGGCCGTGTCCACCAGGTACTGATCTACCCAGCGGAAATAAGCGCGCTGTGTGTGGCGGCTGCTGGCCCGGCCCGGCAGCGCCAGCAGAAAGTTGAACGTGGGCGCTGCTGCTGGGTCGTGCGCGGCCAGGCCCGTGTCGTCGCGGCTGGGGAACAAGCTGCGGTTGGTTTCCATATGCGCTATTATAGCGCGGGCGGGCGGCTAAACGCCCCCTTCCGCCGGCAAACGCCTTGTGGAAAAATGAGGCGGCCACCACAACGGAGGAGACCCGATGCAGCGCACCCGCCGCAACCCGGTTGACCGGCTCATCCTCAGCATTGCCGGGCGCTTCGGCAGCAAAGCGAAAGAAGTCGAGCGCTTTCTCAAGTTCGTCGTTGTCGGCTCAATCGGCTTCGTCGTAGACCTGGGCACGCTGGTCACCCTGCAGGCGACGGTGCTGCCGCCGGTGAACACCGCTAACGTGGCGATCGCGGCGACGCTGGCCTTCTGCGCCGCCATCCTCAGCAATTTCATCTGGAACCGCTTCTGGACCTACCCGGACTCGCGCTCGCGCTCCGTGCCGCGCCAGCTCGCCCAGTTTGCCTTTGTCAGCGTGGTGGGCTGGCTGGGCCGCACCGCGTGGATCAGCGTCATGTACGCGCCGCTGGGCGATCTGCTGCTGCCGCTGGCGCTGCCCCTCATCCAGGCGGTCAACCCGAGCTACACCGCTGGGACGGTCAGCGCTGGGCGCGTCGGCTCAGTGGCGGCGCAGATCATCGGCGTGGGGTTGATCATGTTCTGGAACTTCTTCGCCAACCGCTACTGGACGTACAGCGATGTAGACCTGGTGGACGCGCCGCCGCGCGGCTGACCGGAAACGTGCCGAATCTCACTGGTTGTGCGCGCCAACCTGTGGTGAAATAGAAACAGAGCCGCGCCGCTGAAAGGGGACACATGACACGCGCCGAGAGCATCCGCGAAGCGATCCGCCACAACCCGCTGGACACATTCGTTCACGGCGTGGCCGGCCGTTTTGGGCGGCGAGCGCCAGAGGTGGAGCGCTTTCTCAAGTTCGCCATCATCGGGGCGCTGGGCGCGGCGCTGGATGTGACAATGCTGTTTGCGCTGCAGGCGACGGTCCTGCCGCCGGTCACGACGCTGGCCGTGGTGGCCGCCACGTCAGCGGCTTTCCTCACGGCCACTGTGCACAACTACCTGTGGAACCGCTATTGGACGTTCCCTGACGCGCGCGGCCATTCGCTGCGCTGGCAGCTCATCCGCTTCACCATTATCAACGCTATCGGCTGGCTGCTGCGCACCATCTGGATCAGCGCAGCGTACCTGTGGCTGGGCGCGCTGCTGATGCCGGCGGCGCTGCCGGTGGTGCGGCTGTTCCGCCCCGCCTACATGCCCTCGGCCACCGCCAGCGCCAAGCTCGGCTCAATCGCGGCGCTGCTGATCGGCATCGCCGTTATCCTGTTCTGGAACTTCCTGGCCAACCGCCTGTGGACGTTTCGCGAGGCGGGGCGGGCCAGCGCCTGAGCCGCCCTCAGGCCAGTGTGTCCACCCGCGGCGCGGGGCGGAACAGCGTGTAAATAAAAGCGAACAGCATCCCGAAGACGAAGCCGCCGACGTGGGCGAAGAAGGCCACGCCGCCGCTGGCCAGCGTGTCCACGCCCAGCGAGAGCACGCCGTTGAACACCTGGATGATGAACCAGAAGCCGAGCACGACCAGCGCCGGCATCCGCACCGGCAGCATGAAGAAGCGCAGGAAGATCAGGCCAACGCGCACCTGCGTGCCGGGATACAAGATGATGTAAGCGCCCAGCACGGCGGAAATTGCGCCGCTAGCCCCAATCAGCGGCACGCACACGTTTGGGTAAAGCACGGTGTGCACCAGCGCCGCCACCAGCCCGCCGGCGAAATAGAGCAGCAGGAAGGCGCGCCGCCGGAAGTAATCCTCCACGTTGGTGCCGAAAATCCACAGATAGACCATGTTCCCGGCCAGATGCGCCCAGCCGGCGTGCAGGAACATGCTGCGGAAGAAATCCACGAACTGCTCCGGCGCGAAGCTCTGGGTGAACTGGCACGGCACAATGGCCAGCTCGTAAAACGCGCGCGCCAGCTCCTGCGGCGGCAGCGTCAGCTCCCAGATGAACACCAGAATGTTAACCAGGATCAGCCCGTATGTGAGGTAGGGCTTGTGCCGCGTGGGGTTGTTGACTGTCCCTAACGGAATCATTGTTTGGCCTCCGTTCGCCCTGTGTTACACACACCCAATACGCAGCGCGCCTGCCGCGGGTTGCCGTTGGGGGCAAAAACGCCCCGCAGGGCGGGGCGTTTGGTGTGTGCGGGGCGGCGCTCAGCGCTGATCCGGCGGGACCCACTTCAGGCCCATCGGGCCGGTGTAGGTGCTGTCGGGGCGGATCAGGCGGTTGTTCTTCATCTGCTCGAAGATGTGGGCCGACCAGCCGGCGATGCGGCTCATGGCGAACAGCGGCGTGAACATGTCAATGTCCAGGTCAATCGTGTACAGCACGATTGCGCTGTAGTAGTCCACGTTAGGGTACAGCTTGCGCTCGATGAAGTACGAGTCCTGGGCGGCTGTCTGGGCCAGCTTGTAGGCGATGTCGAACCAGCGGGTGTTGCCGGAGCTGGCTGCCAGCGCGCGGGCGTGCTGCTCCAGGATGTTGGCGCGCGGGTCGAGCGTCTTGTAGATGCGGTGGCCGATGCCCATGATGCGGCGGCTGCCGCTCTTGATGTGGGTGTTGAACCAGTTCTCGACGTTGTCCGGGCTGCCGATCTCGACGAACATCTTCATCGCCTCGGCGTTGGCACCGCCGTGCGACGGGCCTTTGAGCGCGCCGATGCCGCCCACCACCGCGCTGTGGATGTCCGAGCCGGTAGCCGTGATCACACGGGCGGTGAACGTGCTGGCGTTCATGCCGTGCTCGGCCAGCAGCACCAGGTAGACGTTGATGGCGTCGCTGGCGGTCTTGTCCGGCTCAGCGCCAGTGAGCATGTACATGAAGTTCTGCGCCAGCGTCAGGTCGGCGCGCGGGGCGACTGGCTCGTGGCCCTTGCGGATGCGATCCCAGGCCGCGCAGATAGTCGTGATCTGGCCGGTGAGGCGCACGGCCTTGCGGCGGGTCGCGTCCAGCGAGTTGTCCTTGCCGTCGGGGTCGTAGAAGGCCAGCGCCGCCACCGCCGCCTCCAGCACAGCCATGGGGTCGGCGTCTTTGGGAAAGGCCTTGAGCATGTCCACGATGCCCTGCGGCAGCGCCGCGCCGCTGGCGATGTCGCGGCGAATGGCCTCTAGTTCGTCGGCTTTGGGCAGGCGCTCGTTCCACAGCAGGAAGACCACGTCCTCAAACAGGGCGTTCTCCGCCAAATCCTCGATCTTATAGCCGCCGTAGATCAAAACGCCGTTCTGACCGTCCACCAAGCTGGTGTTGGTCTCGGCGACAACGATGCCCTCCAGGCCCTTTGTTGCTTGCTCGGTCATGATCGTGCTCTCCTTAAGGGGTGTACAGCAGTTGCGCAAAAGAACTTCTTGACGCCCGCGCGGGGCGGCAAAGCGCGTGGGTGCGAGCGCTGGCGTGTGGCGGGCGGCCTGTTCCTCTCTATATATGAGGAGCGTCCCCTGCGCGTCCTTACCAGCCGCGCCAGACTATACCATCGCAGCGTGCTGTCTGGCAACGCAGTCACCAGACCAATTCAGGCCAGATTAAGAAAACGTCAGTGTTTCTCATTTTTGCGCCGTGCCTCTTGCAATCCGCGGCGGGGCGTGCTACTGTCTTAAGCATGAAATACGCGCACACCTTCGCCTATCTGCTGAACGACGCTTTGACCCCCATGTGCTGTATGTGTATGCGGGGCTGTTTGCGTTCACCCGGACGGGCTGAGGCGGCGAGGTTCTGAGACTCGCACTCGCTTGCAGGCACACAGCCAGCCCTCCGGGGGCTGGCTTTTTTGTTGTGGTGAGGAGAGAGAGCGAAAACATGGCGATTGTTCTGGCGGGCGCCCTGCAGCAGCGCATCTTCGAGCAGATGGAGCGCGCCTATCCCAACGAGGGCGGCGGTTTCCTGCTGGGCGCGGCCAGCGGCGGCGCGGTGCGCATCGCCGACGCGATCCCCATCGCTAACGTGTTCGCCGCCGAGGAGCAGCATCACCGCTACGCCATGACGCCTCAGGACTGGGCGCGGCTGGAGGACGAAGCCGACCAGCGCGGCTTAGCGCTGGTCGGTTATTACCACAGCCACCCAGACTCGCCGGCCGTGCCGTCGGCCTACGACCGCGACCACGCGCTGCCCAATTTCGCCTATCTCATCACGTCGGTGCAGGCGGGCGCGGCGGTCGAGATGCGCGCGTGGCGCCTGCGCCCAGACCGCACCCAGTTTGACCCGGACACACTTACCATCGCTTAGCAGGGGAGGACGAACCAGGCCGCCGACGCTCAATATCGCACGTCCTGACAACCGAACTGTGTAGACTGCACTGCGCATCGAGGAGAAAGAGGGCAAGACAATGGCAAACGCAAACGGGCGCGAACTCGGCTTCCAGACCAAAGCGCTGCACGCCGGCTACCAGCCGGACCCGACCACCGGCGCGCGCGCTGTCCCCATCTACCAGACGACTTCCTACCAGTTCCGCGACACCGACCACGCGGCGGCGCTGTTCGCCCTGCAGGAGTTCGGCAACATCTACACGCGCATCATGAACCCAACCAACGACGTGTTCGAACAGCGGCTGACGGCGCTGGAAGGCGGGGTTGGGGCGCTGGTCACGTCGTCGGGCCAGTTCGCGCAGTTCCTGGCGGTCAGCACGCTGGCCAACAGCGGCGACGAGATCATCAGCGCGGCGGCGCTCTACGGCGGCACGTACACCCAGTTTTCGCAAAGCTTCCGCCGGCTGGGCATCAAGGTGCACTTCGTCCAGGGCACAGAAGTGGCGGATTACGAGAAGCACATCAACGACAAGACACGCGCCATCTACCTGGAGACGATCGGCAACCCCAAGCTTGAGATTCCGGATTTCGCCGGCATCACCGCGCTGGCGCACGCGCACGGCATCCCCGTCATCACCGACAACACCTTCGCCACGCCGTATCTGTTTCGCCCGTTCGACCACGGCGTGGATATCGCCGTGTACTCGACGACCAAGTGGATTGGCGGGCACGGCCTGAGCATCGGCGGCGCAGTGGTGGACAGCGGCAAGTTCGACTGGAAGGCGGCCAACCGCCACCCGAACCTGATCGCGCCGGAGCCGTCGTATCACAACCTGGTCTTTGCCGACGCAGTGGGGGCGCTGGCCTTCATCATCCGGGCGCGCGTGGTGGGCTTGCGCGATATGGGCGGCTGCCAGGCCCCGTTCAACACCTTCCTCAACCTGATCGGCCTGGAAACGCTGTCGCTGCGGATGCAGCGTCACGTCGAGAACACGCTGGCGGTGGCCCGCTACCTGCACGAACACCCGGCCGTGGCCTGGGTCAATTACCCCGGCCTGCCCGATCACCCCAGCTACACACGGGCGCAGCAGTACATGCCGAAGGGCGCGGGCGCGGTCATTGGCTTCGGCATCAAGGGCGGCAAGGCAGCCGGGCGCACCTTCATTGACAACCTGAAGGTGTTCTCGCACCTGGCCAACGTGGGCGACTCGCGCTCGCTGGCCATTCACCCGGCCACCACCACCCACCAGCAGTTGAGCGTAGAGGAGCAGGCCCTCACCGGCGTCACCGACGACTACATCCGGCTGTCGGTGGGCATCGAGGACATTGACGACATCCTGTGGGACCTGGATCAGGCGCTGACTGTGGCGCAAGGCAAGGTCGTGCAGGCGGTGTAAATCAAGTGTAGGGGCTTGATGCGTCAAGCCCCTACTATACAACAGGAGCAGCGCAAAGATGCCAAACCCTGGCAACCTCCGCCACCTGCTGCCGCGCCGGGCCGTACGCATGCACGACCCGCGCTCGGTGGGCGTGGTTGACCGCTATCAAGCGCGGTTTGACGACACGCTGCGCCTGCGCTCCGGCGGGCGGCTGGACGGTTTCACGCTGGCTTACGAGACCTACGGCCAGCCCAACGCTGACTGCTCTAACGTCATCCTGATCTGCCACGCGCTTTCCGGCGACTCGCACGTGGCCGGCTACTACACCGACGACCCGGAGGAGAAGCCCGGCTGGTGGGACGATGCCGTCGGCCCCGGCAAGATGTTCGACACGGAGCGCTACTACGTCATCTGCTCCAACGTGATCGGCGGCTGCCGGGGCAGCACCGGCCCGTCGTCCATCGGGCCGGACGGGCGGCCTTTCGGCCTGCGCTTCCCGGTGGTGACGATCAAGGACATGGTGCTGGCCCAGCGCTACCTGCTTGACCGGCTGGGTATCGAGCGGGTGTTTGCCGTTGCCGGGGGCAGCATGGGCGGGATGCAGGCGCTGCAGTGGGCGGTGGACTACCCGGAGCGTGTGGAGAACGTCCTGTTCATCGCCAGCACGCCGCGCTCGTCGGCGCAGAACATCGCCTTCAACGAGATCGGCCGGCAGGCCATCTACGCCGACCCATGCTGGAAGCGCGGCGACTACTACGGCGGTCCCCGTCCCGATGCCGGCCTGGCGGTGGCGCGCATGATCGGCCACATCACCTACATGAGCGAGCTGTCGCTGGAGCAGAAATTTGGCCGGCGCTTGCAGGATCGCACCGAGCTGGCCTACAGCTTTGAGACCGATTTCGCCGTCGAGAGCTACCTGCACTACCAGGGCTTCAAGTTCACCGAGCGCTTCGACGCCAACAGCTACCTTTACATCACCAAAGCGCTCGACTACTTCGACATCAGCGACGGCTTTGGCTCGATCGAGGCGGCGCTGCGCGGCGTGCAGGCAGCTTTTCTGGTCGTCAGCTTCAGCAGCGACTGGCTCTACACCGCCGCCCAGGCGCGCGAGCTGGTGGACCCGCTGGAGCGCCTGGGGCGCGAGGTTGAATATCATCATGTCGAGGCGTCCTTCGGCCACGACTCGTTCCTGGTCGAGGTAGACACGATGACCGAGCTGGTGAGCCGTTTTCTGAACCGGCGCTGGCAGGCGCGCCAGCGGCCGTGAGTGGTTTAACACGAGCATCTGACGAAAGGCACGAGACCCTATGGCAAGCATTCGCATTCCGACGCCGCTGCGGGTTTACACAGACAACCAGGCCCAGGTTGAGGTGACCGGCGCGACTGTCGGCGCGGCCCTGGCGGACCTGACCGCCCGCTATCCCGATCTGCGCCCGCATCTGTACGAGGGCGACCGGCTGCGCAGCTTTGTCAACGTATACCTGGGCGAGGAGGACGTGCGCGCCCTCGACGGGCTGGACACTGAGATCGAGGCTGGGGCCAGCCTGCGCATCATCCCCAGCATCGCCGGAGGGCGCGGGTGAAGGTGCGCCGCGCTGTCCCCGCCGACGCCGCCGATATTGCCCGCGTGCAAGTCGCCACGTGGCGCGCGGCCTACGCTGGCATCGTCTCGGCAGACTTCCTCGCGCAGCTCTCGGAGGAGCGCCGCCGCGAGCAGTGGCAGTGGTACATCGCTGACGATCAGCACGCCGTGTTCGTGGCGGAGGACGGCGGCAGGCGGGTGGTGGGCTTCGCCGCCTGCGGGCCGGTGCGGACGCCGGTCGAAAGCTGCACCGGCGAGGTGCACGCGATTTACGTGCTGCCGGAGGCCCAACGCGGCGGCCTGGGGCGGGCGCTGGTGGCCGCCGCTGCCGGCTGGCTGCGCAGCGCGAGCCACCGCGCGCTGGCGATCTGGGTGCTGCGCGACAACGCGCCGGCGCGCCGCTTCTACGAAGCGCTGGGCGGCCAGCTTGGCGCAGAGCAGGACATCGAGATCGGCGGGCAGACGCTGCGCGAGGTGTGCTACCGGTGGCTGGATATTGACGCGCTGTTACACACGGAGGAGAGCGACGATGAATGATGTTCCCAAACTCGACCAGACGGCGTTAAAGACTGGCCAGGCGCTGACCATCATCCTGCTGCTGCTGGCCTTTCTGCTGGATTCCCCGGCGCTGGTGGCGTTGGTGGCGCTGGCGCAGTTCCTGGGGGCGCTGGCGCTGCCGGTCGCGCCGTACCGCCTGTTTTACTTGGGCGTGGTGCGCCGCTTCAACCTGGCCCCCGCCAACCCCCAGCCCGACCACCCCGAGCCGCACCGCTTCGCCCTGCTGGTAGGCGCGCTGTTCAACGGCGCGGGCGCGCTGGCGATCGTGGGCGGGCTGGCGGCGCTGGGCTGGGCGCTGGTGTGGATCGTGATCGCGCTGGCCAATCTCAACTTCTGGCTCAACTTCTGCCTGGGCTGCTGGATGTACTATCGGCTCAACCGCATCGGCGTGCCCGGCTTCACAAAGGCGCCGTTCCATGAGTGAGCGCCTGCTGTTAGTCATCGCCCTGCTGGCCGCTGGCTGCCTGGCTTACCGTCTGCTGACTCGTCGGCAGGTGCGCGCCGCCGCCGCTCACGCCTTGTCCGACCCGCTGCTGGCGGACGTCATCCCCGGCGCGCCGGTCATCGTCTACTTCACCACGCCCACCTGCGCGCCCTGCCGTTTGCAGCAGACGCCGACGCTGGAGGCGCTCCAGCGCGAGCTGGTGGGCCTGCGCGTGATCCGCGTGGACGCCGAGCAGAACCCGGATGCCGCCGATCGCTGGCGCGTGGTCTCTGTGCCGACGCTGTTCGTGCTGGACGGCAGCGGCCAGCCGCGCCGCGTCTACAACGGCGTGGTGGACGCCGCCACGCTGCGGCGCGACCTGGAGCGCGTGTCGTGAGGCCATCTCAGGTCAACAGCGCGCAGTCTTCAGCCGGAAACACCGTTCGTGATAATGAGGATGGAACATGCTTCAACCCCTGGTGCACGCCACCGCTGACCTCTCCAACGACGAGATCGCGCGCTATAGCCGCCACATCATCATGCCAGAGGTGGGGCTGGAGGGCCAGCGCCGCCTGAAAGCCAGCAGCGTCCTGCTCATCGGCACGGGCGGCCTGGGCAGCCCGCTGGCGCTCTACTTGGCCGCCGCCGGCGTCGGGCGCATCGGCCTGGTGGACTATGACGTGGTGGATTCCAGCAACCTCCAGCGCCAGATCATCCACGGCCAGAGCGCTGTAGGCGCGCTCAAGGTGGACAGCGCTGAGGCGCGCCTGCGCGACCTCAACCCGTCTGTGCGAGTCGAGAAGCACAACGCGCCGCTTACCAGCGCCAACGCGCTTGAGCTGTTCGCGCCCTACGACGTGATCATTGACGGCACGGACAACTTCCCGACGCGCTATCTAGTCAACGACGCCTGCGTCAAGCTGGGCAAGCCCAACGTTTACGGCAGCATCTTCCGTTTCGAGGGCCAGGTCAGCGTGTTCTACGCCAAAGTTGGGCCGTGCTACCGCTGCATGTTCCCCGCGCCGCCGCCGCCCGGCCTCGTCCCGAGCTGCGCCGAAGGCGGCGTGCTGGGGGTGCTGCCGGGGACGATCGGCACGCTGCAGGCCACCGAGGGCCTCAAGCTGCTGCTGGGCATTGGCCAGCCGCTGATCGGGCGGATGCTGCTCTACGACGCGCTTGACATGACGTTCACCGCTGTTAAGGTGCGCAAAGACCCCAACTGCCCGGTGTGCAGCCTGCCGCCGGAGCAGGTGGAGCTGATTGATTACGAGCAGTTCTGCGGCATGCCCGCCCACGACCGCAGCGAGTTCGGGCGGCGCGCTGCCAACGGCGACAGCGCGCCGGTCGAGGGCATCAGCGTGCGCGACTTCAAGGCGCGGCTGGACGCTGGCGAGACGCCGGTGGTGATAGACGTGCGCAACCCGATGGAGTGGGACATCAGCCGGCTGGACGGCGCGGTCAGCGGCGTGCGCTATATCCCTAAGCCGCAGATCGAGGATGCGGTGGCGGCCGTCCTGGCCGGGCGCGCCCGGCCAGAGGACACCGTTCTGGCCCGGATTCCAGCCAGCGGCGAGGTCATCGTGCACTGCCGCTCCGGCGTGCGCAGCGCCGACGTGATCCGCGCGCTGCGGCGGGCCGGCTACACCAACCGGCTGCTCAACCTGGAGGGCGGCATCCTGGCCTGGGCCGAGCAGATTGACCCGACGATGGCCACGTACTGACGCCCGGCTGCTGGGTTGAATGGCGGCCTTTGGCGCGGATCGGCCTGGTTGTTGCGGCAGCGGCAGCCTTTGTGGTACAACTTGAGCGTAAAGTAATGTTAAGCGCTGTGTAATGCGCTCACTTTGAACCGGAGGCTCGTATGCCGGTGCTGCTGCTTGCGCAGGGTGATCCCCAGGCCAAAGACCTGCTGCGCCGGGCTATTGAGGCGCGCTACGGCGCGTCGCCGCCCGCCATTGAAAGCCTGGATATCGAAATGAAGGGGCGCACGCGCGCCCGCATCGGCCCTGTCAGCGCCTGGATTCCGCTGGAGATTCAGGCGCGTTTTCGTTTCCCCAGCGCCATGCGCTGGGATTTTATCGTGCGGCCGGTTGGCGTGGCCGTGCAGCGCGGCGTTGACGCTTTCGACGGCGCGGTCTACCGCCGCCAGCGCGGCGGCGATCCGCCGGATGTCATCGAGGACCAGAACCTGGTGCAGTCGGCCCAGCGCCGGCTGTGGGCGCTGGCGGCGCTGTTCCTCACGCCGCTGGGGGAGCATTTCGTACGCCTCAGCCACACCGACGACCACGGCTTCGAAGCCGCCAACACGCTCATCAACGACGCCGTTCGCCTGCGTCTGCGGCCCGACTGCGCGCTGGAGCAGGTGGAGGTGACCTGCTTTAACCCGGACTCCGGCCGCGACCAGCGCTTCAGCCTGCGCCTGTCGGCTGAGCAGGGGCCGGTGGACGGCATGATGCTCCCGCGCAAGATCAGCGCTTTCTGGGATGACGAGCCGTATTTTGAGGCCGAGCCGGCGCGCGTCGTCAGCAACCCGGACATCGCCGACAGCGTGTTCACGCTGGCCGAAGGCGCGAGCGCCTGAGCGCGGTCTCAGCAGCCGCTGCGCCGAGATTCCTCCGCCGCTCATGGTTGTGTGTTACTTCACAATTGACTCGGTTTGCGCGGGTTTCTGGCAAAACTGGGCAAAAAGGTTATATTTGACGGGGCGACCCAGTTATGCTAATCTTGGTTTGTTTATTTGTGTAAATCGTAACAAGCTGCCGAGGATGGCTCATGGCACTTGAATCCTTCGCGCCTGTCGGGGCGCTGCTCGTCATTTCTGTCGCCGTCTGTCTGCTTATCATCTTCCTCTCGCGCCTGCTGGGGCCGTATCGCCCCACGTTCCGCAAGACGGCCCCCTACGAGAGCGGCATGAAGCCCATCGGCCCGGCGGTGCGGCGGCTGCCGGTGAAGTTCTACCTGGTGGCTGTGCTTTTCATCTTGTTCGACATCGAAGTGATCTTCTTCCTGCCTTGGGCTGTCATGCTGCGCGATCTGGGCATCTACGGCCTGGTCACGATGGGCGTGTTTGTTTTTGTGCTGACCGTTGGGTTGTTTTACGAGTGGAAATCGGGAGCGCTGGAATGGGAGTGACGTCGAAGCTGGGCAACCTGGGCGTTGTCACCACGACCCTTGATACTGCTGTCAACTGGGCGCGCACCGGCGCGATGTGGCCGCTGCTGTTTGGGCTGGCCTGCTGCGCGATCGAGTACATGGCGACCCAGGCCTCCAATTACGACCTGTCGCGCTTCGGCATGGAGCTGAACCGCGCTACGCCGCGCCAGGCCGACCTGCTGATCGTTTCTGGCCGTGTAACGCGCAAGATGGCCCCGGTTGTGCGCCAGCTCTACGACCAGATGGCCGAGCCGAAATGGGTCATCTCGATGGGTGACTGCGCTTCGTGCGGCGGCGTTTACAACAACTACGCCGTCGTGCAGGGCGTGGACGAGATCATCCCAGTGGATGTGTACGTGGCCGGCTGCCCGCCGCGCCCCGAACAACTGCTGCACGGCATTCTCACGCTGCACGAGAAGGTGCGCGGCGAGCGCGTGGCTGACTGGGCCTGATCCCTGACCGACGAAGGAAAGACCCCAATGCAGATTCCCCCACCTCTTGACCCGGCAGACGCGCTGCAGCGAGCGCTGCCTGCCGCGCTGCTCGACACGCACAGCTTTCGCGGCGAGACAACGCTGATTATCGCCCGCGAACACATCGTCGCGGCGTGCCGTTTCATGCGCGACACACCGGGCCTGGTCTACAACTTCCTGTCCGACATCAGCGCCGTGGACTACTACCCGGAGTACAGCCGGCCGGAGCGCTTCGGCGTGTCCTACCACCTCTACTCGATGCTGTACAACCGGCGCCTGCGCCTTAAAGTGTTCGTGCCGGAGGAGGAGCCGGAGGTGGACACCGTGACGGGCGTTTGGCCGGGCGCAAACTGGCTGGAGCGCGAAATCTACGACATGATGGGCATCACCTTTGTCGGCCACCCAGACCTGCGCCGCCTGCTGATGCCCGCCGACTGGGACGGCCACCCGCACCGGCGCGACTACCCGCTGGGCTATGAGCAGGTGCAGTTCTCGTTCAACGCCGAAGAGATCATGAAGCACAAGCCGTTCGCCAAAGAGTAGCCCCAAAGGACCCGCGATGGCAATCCAGATAGCGCAGCAACACATTCAGGAAGGCAAGTGGGAAGGCAGCGTGGAGGAACTGCGCGGCTTGGTCAGCGAGCGCGCCCTCACCGGCGAGACGATGCTGCTCAACATGGGGCCGCACCACCCCAGCACGCACGGCGTGCTGCGCCTGCTGCTGGAGCTTGACGGCGAGGAGATCGTCACCTGCCTGCCCGACGTGGGCTTCCTGCACACCGGCATTGAGAAGAACATCGAATCCAAAACCTACGAGAAAGCGGTCACCCTCACCGACCGCATGGACTACCTCTCGCCGCTGTCCAACAACATGGTGTTCTGCCTGGCGATCGAGAAGCTGGTAGACCTGGACGTGCCGCCGCGCGCGCAGGCCATCCGCGTTATGCTGCTGGAACTGCAGCGCATCGCCAGCCACCTGGTGTGGCTGGGCACGCACGCGCTCGACCTGGGCGCGATGAGCGTGTTCCTCTACTGCTTCCGCGAGCGCGAGCTGATCCTGGACATGCTGGAAATGCTCAGCGGCCAGCGCCTGATGGGCAGCTACTTCCGCCCCGGCGGCGTCTGGCGCGACCTCACGCCCGATTTCCTGCCGGCGCTGGAGAAGTTCCTGGCCTATTTCCCAGCCAAAGTAGACGATTACGAGACGCTGCTCAACGAGAATCCGCTGTGGATTGACCGCACGCAGGGCATCGGCGTGGTCGAGCCGGAGGTCGCGCTGGCCTGGGGCATGAGCGGCCCCACGCTGCGCGGCAGCGGCGTTAACTGGGACATCCGCAAGGCCATGCCCTACAGCGGCTACGAGCAGTACGACTTCAACGTCCCGCTGGGCGAGCACGGCGACGTCTACGACCGCTACATCGTGCGCGTGCGCGAGATGCGCGAGAGCCTGAAAATCATCCGCCAGGCGGTGGACAAGCTGCCCGGCGGCCCCTTCCGCTCGCAGAACCGCAAGTTCGTGCCACCCCCGCGCAGCGAGCTGGGCCAGAGCATGGAGGCGGTCATCCATCACTTCAAGCTGTGGACCGAGGGTTTCTCCGCCCCGGACGAGGAGGTGTACGTCGCCATTGAAAGCCCGCGCGGCGAGATCGGCTGCTACCTGCACGGCACGGGCGGCAACAAGCCGCGCCGTGTGCACTTCAAGACCCCATCGTTCATGCACATCTCGGCGCTGCCGGTGATGACCAAGGGCCACATGATCGCTGACCTGGTGGGCATCGCGGGCAGCATTGACATCGTGCTGGGCGACTGCGACCGCTAAGGAACAGAGTCCATGTCTATCCTCGACCCGAAATACGCCCAACGCATCGAAGCCGCCTTCGCCAAATACCCGGACAAGCGCTCGGCAGTGATGCCGCTGCTGTACATCGCCCAGGAAGAATACGGCTATGTCAGCCCAGAAGGCATCGCCGAAGTGGCGCAGTTGTGCGAGATGGACCCCACCCAGGTGAAGTCCATTGCCGGCTTCTACACCATGTACTCCGAGAGGCCTAAGGGCAAGTACTGGCTGCAGGTGTGCACCGACCTAGCCTGCGCGCTGCGCGGGGCCGACCAGTTCTACGACGAGCTGAAGGCATACCTGGGCGTCGAGGAGGGCGGGACGACCGCCGACGGCCTGTTCACCGTCGAACACGTGATGTGCCTGGCCGCCTGCGACAGAGCGCCCATGCTCCAATGCAATTTCCACTACATGGAAAACCTGGACATGGAGAAGATGAAGGCGTTTATCGCCGAGAAGCGCGCCGAGGCTAGGAACGGCAAGAAGTAAGGGGATATATACGGACTGAGATGGAGTGGAACTGACCAATGCACATCCTGCTGCGCGCAAGAGACATCCCCGACATTCATCGGTTTGATGTGTATGTGAAACACGGCGGCTACGAGGGCTTCAAGAAGGCCCTCGCGATGAAGCCCGCCGAGGTGATCGAAGAGGTCAAAGCGTCTGGCCTGCGCGGGCGCGGCGGGGCGGGTTTCCCCACCGGCGTCAAATGGGGCTTCATCCCGCAGAACGAGCCGATCAAGTACGTGGCGGTCAACGCCGACGAAAGCGAGACCGGCACGTTCAAAGACCGTGAAATCATGGAGACCAACCCGCACCAGCTGATCGAGGGCGCGCTGATCTGCGCCTGGGCCATCCAAGCGACGGCGGTCTACATCTACCTGCGCGGCGAGTTCTGGGACATCGCCCACGAGCTGGACAAGCGCATCCAGGAGGCCTACGACGCCGGTTTCATCGGCGAGAACATCCAAGGCACGGGCTGGACCTGCCACATGTACACCCACCTGGGGGCCGGGGCCTACATCTGCGGCGAGGAGAGCGCGCTGCTCAACAGCCTGGAAGGGCTGCTGGGCCAGCCGCGCGTGCGCCCGCCGTTCCCGGCGCAGAAGGGCGGCGGCCTGTACAAGGAGCCGACCGTCGTTAACAACGTTGAGACGCTGGCCAATGTCCCCTGGATCCTCGTCAATGGCGCGGCCGAGTACCGCAAGATTGGCACGGAGCACAGCACCGGCCCTAAGATTTTCTGCGTCAGCGGCCACGTGCCCAAACCGGGCAACTACGAGCTGCCGTTGGGCACGACCTTCCGCGAGCTGCTGGTGGATCACGCCGGCTGTGACCCGGCCAACATCAAGGGCATCCTGCCGTCAGGTGGCTCTGGCCCGATTGTGCGCGCCACCGACGAGGTGCTGGACACCAGGCTGACTTACGAGGACATGGCCAAGATCGGCACGATTCTCGGTTCGGCCTCGGTCATCGTGATGGATCACACGGTGGATATGACCTGGGTGGCCTCAAAGGTGACCAAGTTCTTCAAGCACGAGAGCTGCGGCAAGTGCACGCCCTGCCGCGAGGGCACCTACTGGCTGGACAAGGTGCTGGATCGCATTCTGGCCGGGCAGGGCCGCCCCGCCGACGTGGAGCTGATCAACAACGTGGCGAAGAACATGGCCGGCGTGACGCTGTGCGCGCTGGGCGATTTCGCCGCCAACCCGATCATCTACACGATTAAGAACTTCCCAGAGGACTTCGCGGCCCACGTGCAGCCAAAGGATGTTGAGGAAAAGCCGGCGCGCAAGGCCCCGCCGCGTCGCAAAGAGGCAGTGGCCGAGCCTGCCGGAGACTGACGCATGAGGGGCGATCTCGCGCCGGAGACGGCGGCGGAAGCGCCGCCGGACGCAGTGTCCGCTGATCTGCCGGCGGACGAACCGACCGGCGTCAGCCCGCCGCGCGGCTGGTTGGCCCGGCTGCGCGATGGACTGACCGGGACGGGCGGCGCTGACCGCCGGCTGGCGGCGCTGGACGCGGCCGTTCAGTCCAACCCGAACGCGCCAGCTAACTACCTGCTGCGCGCCGAGCTGTACGCCCAATTGGGCGAGGACGCGCTGGCGCTGGCGGATTTCGAGCGGGCGCAGGCGCTGGCAGACAGCGCGCTGGCCGCCGACCGCTGGGGCCTGATCAACCAGGCGCTGCGCGACCGGGCCGCGATAGGCGCAGTTGAAGCGGCGCGGCGGCTGGCGCGGCGGGGCGATCAGCCTGGCGCGCCGGCGGGCGCAGACGAATGAGAATGTTTTTCCCGCCAGGGCTGGGCGGCTGGCCCGGCGGCGCGCAGTGGTGCGATGTTGACTGGAGGCGCAATGGCTGACACCGTAACGATAATCATTGACGATCAGGAACACAGTGTGCCCGCCGGGGCCAACCTGGTTGACGCCGCCAAAAGCGTCGGCAACGACATCCCTGTGTTCTGCTACCACCCCAAGATGGAGCCGGTTGGCATGTGCCGCATGTGCCTGGTCGAGATGGGCACGGTCGAGCGCGACCGCGCCACCGGCGAAGTCGTCCGCGACGCGCAGGGCCGGCCCAAAGTGCGCTGGATGCCCAAGCTGCAAACGGCCTGCACCACGGCTGTCAGCGACGGCCTGGTGATCCGCACCAACACGCCGCAGGTGGACGCCGCCCGCGAGAACGTGCTCGAATTCCTGCTCACCAGCCACCCGCTGGACTGCCCGATCTGCGACAAAGGCGGCGAGTGCCCGCTGCAAAATCTGACAATGGAGCACGGGCCGGGTGTCTCGCGCATGAACTTCAGCGACAAGATGAAGCTGGACAAGCACGTGCCGCTGGGCGACCTGATCTTCCTCGACGAAGAGCGCTGCATCCAGTGCGCCCGCTGCATCCGCTTCCAGGACGAAATCGTGGGCGACGACGTGCTGGCCTTCCACGAGCGCGGCCGCAGCCTGCAGATCATCACCAACAGCGACCCCGGCTTCGACTCCTACTTCAGCGGCAACACTACCGACATCTGCCCGGTGGGCGCGCTGACGACCGCCGACTTCCGCTTCGGCGCGCGTCCCTGGGAGCTGACCAACGTGCCCAGCATCTGCCCGCACGACGCTGCTGGCTCGAACATCACGCTGTGCACGCGGCTGGACCGCGACGCTGGCGGGCGGGCCGTCATCAAGCGCGTGATGCCGCGCCAGAACGAGTACGTCAACGAAATCTGGATTTCCGACAAAACGCGCTTCGGCCACCACTTCACCAACAGCGATGACCGGATGCGCTACCCCCGCGTGAACGGCACGCGCGCGCCCTGGACCGAGGCGCTGCGCACCGCCGCCGACCTGCTGCGCGCGGCGGGCGGGAATGTGGCGGCGATCGCTGGCAGCGGCATGAGCAACGAGGACCTGTGGGCGCTGCGCCAGCTTGTAACTGGCTTGGGCGGCGAGCGCCTGGGCGCGTGGCCGCCCACCCACGCCGGCGCTGATCTTGTCGCGCAGGTGGGCGTGGGCCAGGGCACGAACCTGGGCAGGCTGGGCAAAGGCGACGCGGTGCTTATCATCGCCGCTGACTTGGAAGAAGAAGTGCCTATCTGGCGGCTGCGCCTCAAGCAGGCGCGCGACCGCGGCGCTTACGTTGTGGTGGCCAACGCGCGCCGCACGCGCATGGACGATTTCGCCAGCGCCGCGCTGCGCTACGAGCCGGGCCGCGCCGCCCACTTTATGCACAACCTGCGGGCCAATCACGCCGACACCGCCGAAAAGCTGGCTGGCGCGGCCAACTTGGTGATCGTGGCCGGGGCCGAGGGCCTGGCGCTGGACGGCAGCCGCGCCCTGATGCAGGCCGCCGCCAACTTCCTGATCGAGACCGGCCATGTAGGCAAGCCGAACAACGGCCTACTTTCGCCGTTCCCCGGCCCCAACGGCATGGGCCAGCACTACATGGGCTTCACGCCTGAGGCCGCGCTGGACATCATCCAGAACCCGCCGGAGGCGCTGATCGTCGCCCAGGCGGACCTGCTGGCCGACGACCCCACCGCTGCCCACTGGCTGCGCGGCGTCAAGACGATCATCAGCCTGACGTTGTTCGAGGACGGCCTGGACGCGCTGGCCGACGTCACGCTGCCGATCCAAAGCTTTGCCGAGCGCGACGGCTCGTTCACCAACGGCGAGCGCCGCGTGCAGCGCTTCTACACGGCGCAGGGGCCAGTAGGCGAGGCGCTGCCCGCCTGGCAAGCGCTCTCGCGGCTGGGCGAGGCGCTGGGCCAAGGGCGGGCCAAGCTGTCCGCCGCCGCTGTGATGCTGGACATCAGCAGGAATGTGCCGGCCTTCACCGGCATCACGTTCAAGGAGCTGGCCCGCACCGAGCGGCAGTTCCCGATCATCGGCGACGACGTATACTACGGCGGCACGGCCTACCAGAACACCGGCGGCCTGGGCGTGCAAATCGCCGCCAGCGCGGACCGAGGCGAAACGCCCGCGCTGGGCGCGGTGGCGCTGCCCGATGTGCCCACGGCTGGGCGCGGGGGCAGGCTGCTGGCGCTGCCAGTGACGCGCCTGTACAACCGTGAGCGCACCTTCGCCCCCAGCAAGCTGGTGTACCCGCGCGTGCCCCAGCCCTACGCCGAGATCAGCCCGGCGGACGCCAAGCGCCTGAAGATCAAGAATGGCGAGACGATTGCGCTGGTGGCAGACGGCCTGCCAGCCGTGCGTGTGCGCGCCGTTGTCAGCGCCGACGCGCCAAACGGCGCTGTGATCCTGCCGCGCCACCTTACCGCTAAACCCGTTCCGCTCGCCCCGGCTGTTGTCGAGGTGAGCAAAGCTGGCGAGCTTGTAGCCGAAGGGTGAGCCTATGACCCTCTACCGAGTCTTTCGCACGCTGGTTGGCGCAGCCGCTGTCGTGCTGGGCATCCTAGCCGCGCTGACGGTGCTGCTGGCCCCCGCCGACACACTGACCAAGCTGATCCTGCTGGCGGTGCTGGCGGCCACAGCCGCGCTGGTGGTCAACCAGCAGCAGCGCGCGCTGGCCGTCGGCCTGCTGGCCATTGTGTTCGTGCTGGGGCTGGCCAGCATCTTCTCGTATGACAACCCCCTGCTGACGCGGCTGATCTACATCCTGCTGCTGTTGGGCGCGCTGGCCGTGCCGGCGGCGGTGGTCTACTTCCGCGCCCCGCCGATTGTCGGCTTGCTGATGCTGGTGGGCGTGGCCCTGCTGCTGATTGTGGCCGTCAACGCCCAGTCCATCTACGATTGGGGCGTGGGCGCGCTCGACTTCGTGTTCAACTCGCAGGAGCGCATCCCGGCGGAGAGCATCGTCTACTGCTATGACGACCCCGGCTGCTCCGGCATCTACCCGATTGTCTATTCGCTGATCCTGTTCTTCGTTGTGCTCACCGGCTTCGCCTACACCACGCTGCTGGAGCGCAAGCTGCTGGCCTGGATACAGTCGCGGGTGGGGCCGAACCGTTTGGGGCCGGGCGGCTTCTTCCAGCCGGTGGCCGATGGCATCAAGCTGATCTTCAAAGAGGACATCATGCCGGCTCAGGCCGACCGCGCTATCTGGACGATTGCGCCGGTGATCAAGGCCGTGCCCGTGCTGATCCTGTTCGCTGTTATCCCCTGGGGGCCGAACATCATCGTCCCTTGGTTCGCGCCGGCGCTGGGCGACGTGTGGTTCGAGGTCCCGCTGGGCCTGGCCGACCCCAACGTGGGCGTGCTGTGGCTGCTGGCCATCACCAGCCTGGGGACCTACGGCGTCGTGCTGGCCGGCTGGGCCAGCGCCAGCAAGTACGCCATGCTGGGCGGCCTGCGCTCGTCCGCGCAGATGATCAGCTACGAGCTGAGCCTGGGCCTGGCGATGGTCGTGCCGATCCTGCTGGCGGGCAGCATGAGCGTGGGCGACATGATCCGCGGCCAGACGTTCATCTGGGAGTGGTATGTCTTCCAGAACCCGCTGGCCGCCGCCATCCTGATGCTGGCGCTGCTGGCCGAGGTCAACCGCGCGCCGTTCGACCTGCCCGAAGCGGAGCAGGAGCTGACGCAGGGCTACCAGACGGAGTACAGCGGCATGAAGTTCGCCCTGTTTATGATGGCCGAGTACTTAGGCATGATCGCCGTGAGCATGATCGTTGCATCTACCTTCCTGGGGGGCTACAACGACGGCTTCGGCCTGGTGGATGCCGTGCCCATCCTGGGGCCGCTGGTGCTGTTCGGCAAGGTGGTGCTGCTGCTGGTCGGCATGATTTGGGTGCGGGCCACGCTGCCGCGCATCCGCTATGACCGCCTGATGGCGCTGGGCTGGAAGGTGATGCTGCCGCTGGCGCTGGTGGCGGTGATGTGGACGGCGGTCGCGATTGTGGTGGCCGACGCCTTCGGCAGCCCCATCGCCTACGCTGTCGCTGCCGGCATCATGTTCGCCGTGCTGATCGCAGGCGCGTATTTCCTGATGGGCCGGTCGCGCGCTGCGGCTGATGAAGCCGATGAGGCGCTCGATCCGATGATTACCGGGGAGCGCAGCGGCATCGGCTACGCCGCTCTCAACGTGATAGGCGGCATCCTGGCCGGGCCGTTCGCGCTCTACAACTGGCTGCTCAGCGCGCTTGACCGGCTCGGTTCGATCGGCGAGCAACCGGAGATCATCACCGCTGTCGAGAAAGCGCCGGAGAAAAAACCGACCTCTGCGCGCGACACCGGCACAGACTGACGACTGCTGACGAGGGAGTAATGTAAGACACTATGGAGATCATTCGCGGGCTGCGCACTACGTTCAAGCACGTGCTGGAAGAGCCGGTAACCATCCAGTACCCGGAGGAGCAGAAGCCGTTCGCCGAGCGCTTCAAGGGCCGCCACGAACTCAAGCGCTACGACAACGGCCTGGAGAAGTGTATCGGCTGCTCGCTGTGCGCGGCGGCTTGTCCGGCGGACGCTATCTGGGTGGAGGCGGCGGAGAACACCGATGAGGAGCGCTACAGCCCAGGCGAGCGCTATGCCAAGACCTACGAGATCAACATGCTGCGCTGCATCTTCTGCGGCTACTGCGAGGACGCCTGCCCGACCGAGGCCATCGTGCTGGGCCACGAGCACCGCCTCAGCTTCACCGACCGCCGCGACGCCATCTACACCAAGGAGATGCTGCTGGAGCCGGTTCCACCAGGCGGCAAAGACACGCCGCAGCGCGTCCCGCCGGGGGCGTTCGACCGGGCGATCCCGGACATGAAAGACCCGGACTGACTGCGCGGCGGTTTGTAATGAGGGGGTAAGCGCTTTTGCACACGATGCGCGCTTGCGCGCGACAGCGCCAGAGCTTGGCCTCTGGCGCGCTGTGCGCTAAAATCCGCCGCGTTGTGTCGGGCGCCACACAGGATGAGAGCCGATGACCGAAGTGAGCCTGTTTATTCTGGTTGGCGCAATATCCATTGTCGCAGCAGCGATGATGCTGTTGAGCGAGAACGCGGTGCACAGCGCCCTGTTTCTGATCCTGACGATGGGCTGCATCGCGTTTATGTTTCTGCTGCTGGACGCGGCCTTTTTGTTCCTGGTGCAGATCGTGGTCTACGCCGGGGCCATCATGGTGCTGTTCCTGTTCGTCATCATGCTGCTGGGCGCAGAGCGGGTGGGGGCCACCCCACAAACGCGCTTCCGCTGGATGACGCCAGCGGCGACAGGCCTGTCGCTGGCGTTTCTGGCGGTGATTGCGCTGGCGCTGGCCCAGGGCCAGATTGACCGCCAGCCCGTGCCGCCCAGCCAGCCGCTGCTGCGCGCCGCCCACTTCGCCCCGGATGTCGGCCCAGTGGACGTGTACGCTAACGGCGAGCTGCTGGCCGAGGGCCTTAGCTACGGCTCGGCCACCCGCTTTGTGACGCTGCCGCCGGGCGAGTACAATGTGGCGCTGTTCGCCGCCGGCACGCAGGACGCCCTGCTGGCCGGCGCGGTCACGCTGGAGGCCGGGCAGACCGGCACGATCATCGCCTACCCTGATGGCACAGGCACGGCGCTCACCATTATTCCCGACGACGTGAGCACCGTGCCGGAGCGCAGCGCCCGCCTGCTGCTGTTCAACGCTTATCCAGACGCGCCTGCCGTGGACTTGGTAGACCTCGGCTCAGAGCTTGCGGCTGCGCCGCCGCGGGTGCTGGAGGCTGGCATCCCGCTGGGCGGCTTAGCCCCGGCCCGCATCCTGCCGGAGAACACAGACCTGAGCACCTGGGCTTTCACCGAGGCCGACCGGCCTGCTGCGGTGCTGTTCCGGCTGAACACGCCCATTTTCGACGTCAAGCGCGACACGACCAAGCTGCTGGTGCTGGCCCGCCGCAGCGCCGAGGACGCGCAGGCCTTTACGCTGCCGCTGGTCAGCGCAGCCCAGCCGGCCTTTGGCAGCCCGGTGGCGGTGGGGCAGCTCTTGTTCACCGACTACATGCTGCCGATGCAGATGGTGGGCGTGCTGCTGCTGGTGGCCATGATCGGCGCGATTGTGCTGACACACCAGCCCGGCGAGCGCCGCCTCACGCGCCAGGAGCGCCGCCGCCGCGTGAGCCGTCCACTCACCAGCGTGATTGCCGCGCAGACGGGCCGCGACGTTACCAAGGCCGACAGCAACGGCGGCAGCGCTGTTGAACTGCCAGACACCGTCGAAGAGCCGGCGGGCCGCTAAAGGGGAACTAACCGCATGGTGCCAACCGATGCCTATGTCATGCTGAGCATGGTCTTGTTCACCCTGGGGGCGATGGGCGTGCTGCTGCGCCGCAACGCCATCCTGGTCTTTATGTCTGTCGAGCTGATGCTCAACGCAGCCAACTTGGCGCTGGTGGCTTTCGCCCGCCGCTGGGGCGGGCTGGACGGCCACCTGTTCGTGTTCTTTGTGATCACGGTGGCAGCGGCGGAGGTGGCCGTGGGCCTGGCGCTGATCGTCGCCATCTTCCGCAACAAACGCAGCATCAACATTGACGAACTGAGCCAAATGAGGGGCTAAGCGCCGGCCCGCGCTTGTCGCAAGCCGGACTCACACCGAAGAGGGCGTATGGAAAACTACCCGCAGCTTGTGCCGTTAATGATCCTCATCCCGTCGGTGGGGGCGTTCGTTAACTTCTTCTGGGGCGGGCGCTTAGGCGAGAAATGGGCCAGCCGTATCGGTATCGCAGCGGCGGCGCTGACGTTTGTGGTAGCGCTGTTTCTGCTGGCCTATCTCACCGGCAGCCACAACGAGGCGGTGGTCATCAACCCGCCGCTGTTCGACGGCTGGATCCGCCTGGGCGACACGACTGTTAACATCCCCTGGCAGATGCGCGTGGACACGCTGAGCGTGACGATGATGCTGTTCGTGTCGTTCGTGGGCACGCTGATCCACATCTACGCCGCCGGCTACATGCACGGTGACGAGCGCTTCGCCCGCTTCTTCGCCTACCTGAACATGTTCCTGGCTTTCATGTATGTGCTGGTGGCGGGCAACAACTTCCTGATGATGTTCGTCGGCTGGGAAGGCGTGGGCCTGTGCTCGTTCTTGCTCATCGGCTTCTGGTTCGACAAGAAGAAGGGTGTCGGCTGGCGCAACAGCACCGCTGCGCGCAAGGCCATGATCGCCAACCGCATCGGCGACTTCGGCATGTTGATGGCCATCTTCCTCATGTTCTGGACGTTCGGCACGCTCGATTACTACCGCCCCGGCGAGATCGCCAACGTTCCGCTGGTCGAGGAGCTGGCCCACAAAGCCGAGGCCAAGGCTGAGGCGGCCGCCCCTGCCGCCTCTGAAGCGCATGGCGGCGCGGAAACCGCCGCCGGCGAAGCGCACGGCGCGGAAGCCGCTGGCGATCACGGCCCGGCTATGCCAGTCTTCACCAACAACGACCACATCCCCACTGCACAGCTCGGCGTGTTCGGCCAGGCTGAGCGCATGCTGGCGGAAGGCCACACCGTCAGCTTTGGGCCGTTCGCGCTCGACATTCAGGCGGTGATCGTTATCATCACGCTGTTCCTGCTGCTGGGCGCCACCGGCAAGAGCGCGCAGATCCCGCTGTTCGTCTGGCTGCCGGACGCGATGGCCGGCCCGACGCCGGTCAGCGCGCTCATTCACGCCGCCACGATGGTCACGGCAGGTGTGTACATGATGGTGCGCTCCAATGTGCTGTTCGCCAACGCTGACCTGACCTCGTTCATCGTGACGGCGATCGGCGCCAGCACAGCGATTGTGGCCGGCTTTATCGCTGTCGGCCAGTGGGACATCAAGCGCGTGCTGGCCTACAGCACTATCAGCCAGCTCGGTTTCATGGTGGCGGCGGTGGGCGTGGGCGCGTTCGGCGCGGCTATCTTTCACATGGTGACGCACGCCTTTTTCAAGGCGCTGCTGTTCTTGGGCAGCGGCTCGGTCATTCACGGCGTCGAGCACGGCCACCATCACGTTCAGCACGGCCACGGCGACCACCACCACGACGACGATTTTGACCCGCAGGACATGCGCAATATGGGCGGCCTGCGGCGCAAGATGCCCATCACCTACTGGACGTACGTTATCGGCACGCTGGCGCTGGCGGGCATCATCCCTTTCGCTGGCTTCTGGTCGAAAGACGAAATCCTGGCCGACTCGTGGCTGGCCGGCTTGTGGGGCCGCACCGGCCTGGCGCAGATCGGCGGGTTCGTGGCGCTGGGCGTGCTGCTGCTGGCGGCGGGGTTCACCGCTTTCTACATGTGGCGGCAGGTGGAGATGGTCTTCCACGGCAAGCCGCGCACCGAGGCCGCCGCCCACGCCAGCGAAAGCGGCCCGTCTATGACCATCCCGCTGATCGTGCTGGGGGTCTTCAGCGTGCTGATCGGCTTTGTCAACGTGCCCGCGGGCTTCCTGGGCCTGTCGAACCTCCTGGGCAAGGGCGAGCTGGTGCATTTCTTGGAGTACACGCTGGTCAACGTGCACCCGTATGTGCCAGAGGGCGGCGTGTTCAACCCGCTGATCGCCTTCACGGCGCTGGCGCTGGGCCTGGGCGGCATCTTCGCCGCGCGCGCCGTGTACGGCCGCAACCGCGCTGTCACCCGCACCGGCCGGGACCCGCTGGCCGTCCGGCCAGACACGGGCGCGGTGTGGGAGCTGGCGCACGCCCGCCTCTACTGGGACGAGATTTACATGCGCCTGTTCATCAACCCGTTCAACCGGCTGGCCGATTTCCTGGCGGACGTGTTGGACTGGCGCTTCCTGCACGATTACCTGCACAATGACGTGCTCGTGCGCGGGTTCAACACCGTCGCTGAAGCGCTGGGCCGGCCAGTGGACCTGGGCGCGATTGACGGCGTGGTGAACGGCATCGGGCGGGTAACGCGCTGGGCCGGCAGCCAACTGCGCGGCGTGCAAACCGGCTACGTGCGCATGTACGCTGTAACGCTGCTGATCGGCGTGGTCTTTGTGATTGTGCTGCTGCTGCTGCCGCTGCTGCAGGCTGGCTCGTAAGGGCCGCCGCGAATTAGGGAGAACGAACTTATGGAATCCAGTGCTCTGTCGCTGATTACGGTGGTGCTGTTCCTGCCGATGGTCGGCCTTACCGTGCTGCTTTTCCTGCCAGAAAGCAAGCCGGCCAACATCCGCTGGACAGCCTTCGGCTTCAGCATTGCCACGTTTCTCGCCTCGCTGCTGCTGTGGGCCGGCTTCGATACCACCAACCCCGGCCTGCAGATGGTGCAGCGCTGGGACTGGCTGCCGCAGTACGGCATCAGCTACTACGTCGGCATTGATGGCCTCAGCCTGCTGCTGGTGATCCTCACCACGTTCATCATGCCGCTGGCGATTCTCAGCTCGCTCGGGGCCGGCGTGTTCGCCGAGCGCGGGCGCGAGAAGCTGTACTACGTGTTCATGATGCTGCTCGAATGGGCCATGATCGGCGTGTTCGTCGTGCAGGACCTGTTCGTTTTCTACGTGTTCTGGGAGGTGACGCTGGTGCCGATGTACTTCCTCATCGGCATCTGGGGTGCGGAACAGCGCGTTTACGCCGCCGTCAAATTCTTCCTCTACACAATGGCCGGCTCGATCCTGATGCTGCTGGCTATCCTGTACGTGGGCACGCAGGCCGGCACGTTCGCCCTGCCTGAGATCATCGCCGGCGTGCAGAGCGGCGCGCTGGTCTTCCCGTTCGACGGCCTGGTGGGCGCGGGCAGCATCCAGTCTATCCTGTTTCTGGGCTTCTTCATCGCCTTCGCTATCAAAGTGCCGCTGTGGCCGCTGCACAGCTGGCTGCCGGACGCGCACGTGCAGGCCCCCACGGCCGGCTCGGTCATCCTGGCGGGCGTGCTGCTGAAGATGGGCACTTACGGCTTCGTGCGCTTCAACCTGCCGATGTTCCCAGAGGCCAGCGTCGCCTGGGCGCCGATCATCGCTGCGCTGGCCGTCATCGGCATCATCTACGGCGGCTGGGTGTCTTACGCGCAGAAGGACGTGAAGAAGCTGGTCGCTTACTCGTCAGTAAGCCACCTCGGCTTCGTGGTGCTGGGCATCTTCGCCCTCAACGCGCAGGGCATCCAGGGCGGCGTGCTGCAAATGGTCAACCACGGCCTCAGCACTGGCGGCCTGTTCCTTCTCGTCGGCATGCTCTACGAGCGCCGTCACACCAAAGCGCTCGACGCTTTCGGCGGCATCTGGAAGGCGATGCCGCTGTTCGGCGGTATCAGCCTGATCATCGTGCTCAGCAGCATGGGCTTGCCCGGCCTCAACGGCTTTGTGGGCGAGTTCACCATCCTGCTCGGCTCGATGGGCAGCCAGGTATTGGGCTTCTTCTTCACCATGTTCGCCACGTTGGGCGTGATCCTGGCAGCCATCTACCTGCTGTACATGTTCCAGAAGGTTTACATGGGCGAGCTGGACAAGGAAGAAAACAAGAACCTGCCGCCGCTCAACTGGCGCGAGATCGCCGTGCTCGTTCCCATCGTCATCCTGGTGATCTGGATCGGCATCCAGCCTGCGCCGTTCTTCGACACGATGACGGCCAGTGTAGACAGCCTGGTGGAGGACGTGGCGGCTTACCTGCCGCCATCAGCCGACGAGGCGCTGGCCAGCGGCGGCCTGCGGCTTGGCGAGGTGGTCGCCGTAAACGACGCGCGCAGCGGCGGCCAGTAAAGGGGGCGTTATGTTCGAGGTCCCCGCTTTCGCAGACTTGAACTTGGGCGTCGCGCTGCCGGTTATCAGCTTGGCGCTGGGCGCGACGATCCTGCTGGTGATTGACCTGTACATCCCCAAGGACCGCAAGGCGCTGACAGCCTGGCTGGCGCTGGTGGGGCTGGCGGTGTCGTTCGTCCTGAACCTGGCGGTGTACAACGCCAGCGAGACAGCCTTCTTCGGCATGTTCCGGGCAGATGCCTTCAGCGCCTTTGTCAACATGGCGGCGCTGGCGGCAGCGGCCATCAGCATTCTGCTGAGCATAGACTATTTGAAGCGGCTGGGCATCGAGCGCGGCGAGTACTACGTGCTGCTGCTGTTCACCACCAGCGGCGTCATGATGATGGGCCACGCCAACGACCTGGTGGTGGTGTTCATCGCGCTGGAGCTACTCAGCATCCCGCTGTATATCATGGCCGCCTTTCGCTACGGCGACGGCAAATCTGAAGAAAGCGGCATGAAGTATTTCATCTTGGGCGCGTTCGCCAGCGCCTTCTTCGTCTACGGCGCGGCGCTGGTTTACGGCGCAGCAGGCACGACGAACCTGCCCGCCATTCTGGAGGCGGTAGGCCGCTTGACGGAGCAGCCGCTGACGTTCGAGGCGGGCGGGCTGCTGCTGGCCGGGGCCGGCCTGATGCTCGTCGGCCTGGGCTTCAAGGTGGCGGCTGTGCCGTTCCACATGTGGACGCCGGACGTGTACGAGGGCGCGCCGACGCCGGTGACAGCCTACATGAGCGTGGGCGCAAAGATCGGCGGTGTGGCGGCACTGCTGCGCATTATGCTGGTGGCGCTGCCGACGCTGGCGCTGAACGACGCCGACGCGGCGGTGTGGCAGCTCACCGCCGCGCTGATCGCCGCCGCAACAATGATCCTGGGCAACGTTGTCGCCATCGCGCAGACCAACATCAAGCGCCTGCTGGCGTACTCGTCCATCGCCCATGCCGGCTATATCCTGATGGCGGTGGCGGCCGCGGCCACCGCTGGCCTGAGCGACACGGCCGCCCAGGCGGCGCTGGCCTACCTGCTGGCGTACCTGTTCACCAACCTGGGCGCGTTCGCTGTGGCGATGGCGCTGGAGAAGCCGGATGGCAGCGGCCTGTTGGTGAGCGACTTCAACGGGCTGGCGCGCAGCCGCCCCGGCCTGGCGCTGATGATGGCCCTGTTCATGCTCAGCCTCACCGGCATCCCGCTGACCGGCGGCTTCATCGGCAAGTGGCTGGTGTTCCAGGTCACAGTCGAGAGTGGGCTGGTCTGGCTGGCGGTTGTTGGCGTGCTGACCAGCGTGGTGAGCGCGTACTATTATGTGAACGTGATTGTCAACATGTACCTGCGCGAGGGCGCGGGCGACCCGGCGGAGGCCGCCACCACTTACGTTACCTGGGGCCTGTACATCGCCGCAGCCGGCACGCTGATCCTGGGCGTGCTGCCGCTGCTGCTCACCGGCCTCACCGCGCCGGTGACGATTGCGCTGGCGCTGCCCTGAAGATAACGCTGCCGCCGCCCCCAGCGCGCAACGGCCAGGGGGCGGCGTTTTTGTGAGCTGCTTCTGCCCGATCAGCCGAGGATTGCGTGTGGATCGCACCCAGCGTGAAGGCCTTGTCTACATCATGCTGTCCATCACCGGCTACGCCTTTCTGCCGGTGATCGTGCGCCTGCTGCAGGCGGCCGGCATGCACCCGCTGGATATCGCCACTTGGCGCTTTGTTTTCGCCGCGCCCGCGCTGTGGCTGCTGATCGCGGCGCTGCGGCCTGCAGCCCCGGCCCAGCCCCTGCCGCGCGGGCGTCTGCTGCTGCTGGGCCTGCTGCTCTCGATTGCTGCCATGACCGCCTTTTTCGGCCTGCAGCGTCTGCCTGCCGGCGTCTACGTGCTGCTGTTCTACTCATACCCGGCAATGGTGGCCGTGATCGCGGCGCTGCTGGGCGAGCGCTTGAGCCGGCGCGCTTGGGCCGCGCTGGGGCTGGCGCTGGCGGGCGTGGCGCTCACCGTCCCCGATTTCGAGGCCGGCCTGAGCAGTGAGTCGTGGGTGGGGGTGCTGCTGGCGCTGCTGAACGCGCTGGCGGTGGCGGTTTACTTTGTGTTCAACAACCGGCTGCTGCGCGGCCGCACCGGCTTAGCGCACGCCTCAGCTTGGGTGATTACCGGCGCGATGGGCGTTATGCTGACGCTGGCGCTGGCCCGCCCTGTGAACTCTGCGCCAGACGCCACGAGCTGGCTCTACCTGCTGGCGCTGGCGCTGGTGTGCACGGTGCTGCCGGTGTTCACGCTCACAACGGCTATTCAGAAGCTGGGCGCTTCTAGGGCGGCCATTGCTGGCACGCTGGAGCCGGTGCTGACGATTGCGCTGGCGGCGCTGATCCTGGGCGAGATGGTGCAGGCGGGTCAGCTTGCCGGCGGCGCGCTCATTCTGGTCAGCATCCTCCTGCTGCAGAGCACGCCGCGCCGGCAGACCGCTGTTATCGGCGAAGCGACCGCAGCCGGCGATTAGCCATCACACCGCGCCGGCAGGCCGGTAAGCATGAACTGAGTCTCGGCCGAGGCCAGCGCCGCGTGCACTGGGTTGTTTGGCTCTACCTGGGCCAGCAGGGCTGCCACAGCCGCCCGCAGCGCGGCCAGCGCCGCGGCGTCGTCCAGGCGCAGGCCGCTGACGGCGGCGCGCCCGACGCTGGCGTCCAGGCCAGCCCCCACCAGCAGGTTGGCGGTCCGTTCGGGCAGATAGAGCATGCCGTTGCGGAAGTACGGCTCCAGGCGTGTCTGTTCAGAACCCATCCCACCGTTCCCTGTTTCTCATGCGCTACCTGCGATTGTAAACCGGAAGCGGCGGCGGGCGCCGTTTGTGCGGCGTGAAATTTGCGTAAAATCGCGCTGCCGATGCATTTTTAACGCGCCTCTGACACGTTTCCTATCTGCCAGGGCTACGATGTAAGCAAACTGACCTTGCGCGAAAGCGCAGTCAGAAGCAATACGTCAAGTGAGGAGGCTCTACCATGACCGGCATCGTTCGTTGGAATCCGTTCCGTGAAATGGCTGCGATGCAGAACATGATGGACCGCATCTTTGAAGAGACCTGGCGTCCGTTCTTCGAGGAAGGCAGCACAGTGCTCAACACGCTGGCGCTGGACCTGCATGAGGAAGATACGCAGTACATTGTGACTACCGAACTGCCCGGCGTGAAGGCGGAGAACATCCACGTCAAGCTGGACGGCGACTACCTGATGATTGAAGGCGAGATTCCGGAGCAGGTCGTCGAGAAAGAGGGCCGGCGTTCGCTGATTAAGGAGCGGCGCTACGGGCGGTTCAGCCGGCGCGTGCGCCTGCCGCAGTCGGTTGACAGCGACAAAGTGAGCGCCACCTACGAAAACGGCGTGCTGACGCTGACGCTGCCCAAGAGCGAGGCGGCCCAGCCCAAGCAGATCCCTGTGCGCGTGAGCGACGGCAGCAAATAAGCGCACAGCCGCAGCCGATTTCGTCCAGCGGCGGACCTGTAACAGCGGGTCCGCTTTTTTGTTGTGGTCAGCCGTCGCACCTGTGCGACAGAATCGCAATCTAGTGGTAAACTCGTGCCACTGGTATCTGGCAAGCGTGGGGTAAGGAAGGCGTCAATGAGCAAGGTGCTGATCGCATACGCCAGCAAGTATGGCTCTACGGCCGAAATCGCCGCGGCGATCGGCGGCGTGCTGGAGGAGGAAGGGCTGTCGGTGACCGTGGCCCAGGCCAGCGCCGTGAACGATGTCCGGCCGTATGAGGCGGTTGTGCTGGGCAGCGCCGTGTACGTGGGCAACTGGATGGCAGAGGCTGTCAGCTTCCTAGAGAAATATGAGGCGGAGCTGGCGCAGCGCCCGCTGTGGCTGTTCTCCAGCGGGCCAACCGGCACGGGCGACCCGCGCGAAATCCTCAACGGCTGGCTGTTTCCCGAGTCGATTCAACCCACTGCTGACCGCCTCGGCCCACGCGATATCGCCCTGTTCCACGGCAACATTGACCTGAAACGGCTCAATTTCGGCGAGCGCCTGCTCGTCAAAGCGATGAACGGCTCCACCGGCGACTACCGCGACTGGGTGGCGATCCGCGCCTGGGGCAAGCGCATCGCCGCCGCGCTGAAATAAGCGGCACGCTGCTCCAACCTACCACAGTCAAGCGACCGCCAGCAGGCCGTGCCCTGCGCCCGCGGCAGTCTGCATTAGGATTCGCTTAGCACATAATAAAATGATATGTTTCCTGGACGTGCTTTATGAGATAATAGAGAGCATGCGCAACCGTCACGAGTCTTCCCCCCCTGTGCTGCCTGCCGCGGGCCAGTACGAGATCCGCGTGAGCGGCTCACACCCCGCCACCTATCGCCTGGACACACCGCAGGCTGGCGGCTACGTTCTGGGCCGCTCCGGCGCTGGCAGCGACTACCTGCCGGATGTGGACTTCGCCCAATGCAACGCCCATGAACACGGCGTGTCGCGCCGCCACGCCGCCATTGTCAGCCTGAACGGCGCGCTGCACCTGCTCGATCTTGACTCGGTCAACGGCACGTTCATCAACGGCAAACGCCTGCGGCCGGACGCGCCGCAGCCAATCTGCGAGGGCGACACGCTGGCGCTGGGCACGCTTAACTTTACTCTCATCAAAATCAATTAAAATCGCGTATAATATAAATATATTATGATAAAAGCTTCAATTACACTGATTTAGTGTCGGCAAACGGGAAGAGTCCGATGACGATGACGAAAAAAGCCGCGAACCTGCGCTTTGGTGGGTCCGTGTGGTGTAACCTTGATATCGCGCTGCGCAACCTTGACCAGGTATTCGCCCAGGTGGTCAGCCCGCTGGGCCTGACGGTAATCGAATGGTACATCCTGCGCGCCCTGTACGATCACGATGGCCAGCACGCCTCAGAGCTGGCCCGCGCTGTGGGGCGCGCCGCTACGTCGTTCACGCCCAACCTAGACAAGCTGCAGAACAAAGGTTTGATCGAGCGGCGCGCTGACCCATCTGACCGCCGCGCTGTTCGCATTTACCTGACTGAAACGGCGCAGAACATGCGCCGCGCTGTGCTCGAGAGCGCCGCTGAGCTGGACGGGCGCATCGCCTCGTTGTTCGATCCGCAGGAATTCAGCGCTTTTGAGTCGGTGCTGGCCACGCTGCAAACACTGACAGTGGATTGAGAAGCTGGGCGGCCGATCAATCGGCGGCGAGCGGCTGCACCAGGCTGGCGCGCTCAGCAATCAACTGGGCCAGCGCAGCCGCGTAGACGCGCAGCGCTTGGTCGTCAAACAGCACAAAACGCACCAGCTTGAGCTGATTGTGAGACGCCAGGAATTCGCAGACGGCGTTGAGCGCCACTGGCGCCGCTTCATTCAGCGGGTAGCCGTAAGCGCCAGTGCTGATGCTGGGGAAAGCGACCGTCTCCAGGCTGTTTTCGACAGCCAGCGCCAGGCTGCTGGTGTAGGCGCTGGCCAGCAGGGCGGGCACGCTGGCGTCGCCGCGTCTGTAAACCGGCCCCACCGCGTGAATGACATATCTGGCTTTTAGCTTGAAGCCGGGCGTGATGCGCGCCTCACCGGTAGGGCAGCCGCCCAACAGGCGTGTGGCCGCCAGCAGTTCCGGGCCGGCCGCGCGATGGATAGCGCCGTCCACGCCGCCGCCGCCCAGCAGCGACGAATTCGCCGCGTTCACAATGGCGTCGGTGTCCTGCTGGGTGATATCACCCTGCACCAGCTCCAGTCGTGTGCCGTTGACAAACGCTCTCGTGTTCACTGGCTAGCTGAACCCGTGTCTGTGTGTTTTGGCTTGGAAGATATTATACCCCCACTGCGGCCCGGCGGCTAACAGGCCTCGTTTGGGGGAATAATGTCCAATGTGGAGAAGGGAAGTCCCGCGCCAGCGGGACGGGATGACGTCTGCTGCTGGTTGTCCGCTGAGAGCTGCTGGTTGATCGCTCTCAGTCAAAATCGGTCGGCAGGGCTGGGTTGCGGTGGTGCTCGAAGAAGCGGGCGATCTGTGCCCGTGTCACGCGCCCGACCGACAAGTCCTCAGGGATGGCGTCCTCGGTGAAGAAGGCCGCCTCGCCTGTTTCGACAAACGCTGCGCTGGTCTGCCCGGCGTAATCGCTCTCCTGCTGGCCGTTGATCAGCTCGCACAGGAAGAAAATCTTGTAGATGTGAAAGATGTGCGGCGGGTGTGCGTGCCGGTTGCGGTCGTAGACGGCCAGCACCTTGACCGCGCGCGTGCGATAGCCGGTTTCCTCGTAGACCTCGCGCACCGCCGATTCCGACGGCGCGTCGCCGACGTCGGCCCAGCCGCCGGGGACAGTCCAGCGCCCGCCGTCCAGGTTCTCGCGCACCAGCAGGATGGCGTCGCCGCGGAAAACGACGCCGCGCACGTCCACCTTAGGCGTGGCGTGGCCGGCTTGGGCGTTGAACAAATCGGCAAACAGAGCCGGCGGCGCGCCGCTGTGGGCCGCCAGCATCTCGGCGGCGATCTCCTGAATCTTCTCGTAGCGCTCACGGTCGAAAAGCTGCGGCTCATAGCTGAGGCCGGTTTGGGCGATGGCCTGCAGGCGCTGCGCCCAGTCGAGCCAGTTGGGAACAGTCATGCGCCCCTCCTTCCGGGCGCGCCCATGATAGCACGCCGGCCCGCGTTCGAGAACACACGGCACGGCCGTCAGCGGCGCTGAAATCAGCCAGACCATCGCTGCATGGCCGCTGTCCGGCGCGCTAATCGCGCCGTCTATATTGTTGGTCCGCATCCGATTCGTCGTCCACAATCTCGACCAGCTCGCCGTCCTCGACCAGCGCCAGCCGCGCGTCTGCGCGCTTGCGCTTGGCCGCCGCTTTCGCCGCTTCCTGAGCCGTGTCCCGCGCCTGCTCGAGAGTGCGCTGGATGGCGCGGTCGCGCGCGCTGGCCAGCCGCAGCCAGCCGAAGTGCACCAGCAGCGCGACGAACCATATAAACATCAACTCGTCGGAAACGGGAAACGGGCGTCGCCACGGCGGGAACAGCACCGCAGACGTAATAACAGCGGCAAACAGCCCCACGTGAAGTAGAAACGCCACGCGCCTCCGGTAGCGCCAGCGCTCCAGACGGATCAGCTGCTGCAGTTCGGTCTCCGCCATGCCTTATCCCCTCCGCCGGTTTCGTTCGCGCAGGACAGCCTCGTGCGGCTCGGCCTCCCAGTCGTCTTCCACAATCTCGATCAGCTCGCCGTCGTCGGTCAGTTCCAGGCGCGCGCCCTCACGCTTCTTTTTCTTAGCCGTTTGGGTCGTTCCCGCCCAGCGCTCCACCTCGCGCTGAATCGCCTCTTCGCGGGCGAGCTGCTGCCGCGCCGAGCTGAAAAACACGCTGGCCGCGTGGCTCACCAGACCGACGCCCCAGAAGCCCATCACCAGCAGCGGGAAGGGGAACTCCGCTCTGGTGAAAAGCCAGATGAACCACAGCATGAGGTTGATGAGCGCGTAGATAACCGCGTGTGTGGCGAACTCAGTCCGCTCTTTGGCGGCCTTCTCGATGGCGCGCAGCACGCGCTGGTAGTCATCAGCGTCGGCGATGGCGTCCCAGTCCGGGCCGTAGCGGCGCGCCATCTGCGCCTGGGCGCTGCGCTCCAGCGCGACGAAGCGCGCCGGCGACTGTGAACGCACCTCCATCCAATTGGCGGCAACGCCGGCCCCCCACGCCAGCGTCACCAGTCCCGGCCAGGGGAAGCCGGTAGGGCCGCCAATCAGGAACCACAGGCCCCACAGCGCCGCGTTCACCGCCAGGTAAACGGCGACGTGCACGACGAACTCGCCGCGCTCCTTGTAGTATTTCTCAACGCGGCGGCGAATCTGTTCCGTGCGCTCTTCGCTCATACTTCACCCCTTATCCTTCCTGACGACGGGCGCGCGCCGCCGTCTCGCTGTCGTCCTGGGCCAGCACCTCGCCGTCGTCAGCCAGCAGCAGCCGGTCGTGGTCGCGCTTGGGCTTGCCCTGGCGGCGGATTATATCCAGTTCGCGCTGGAGCGCGCGGTCGCCAGCCTCCTGCACAAAGAAGCTGGCGGCGTGCGCGGCGAAGACGAAGGCCCACAGCAGCAGCACCAGGCGCAGATCCCAGGTGTTGGGCAGCCCGTAGAACTGCGATCGCCAGAAAGCCGGGTCGAGCAAAAACACGATCATCGCCAGCGCATAGCCGCCGAACAGCACCGCATGGGTGGCGAAGCGCGCCCGCCGGTTGAAGCGGCCGCGTATGCGGGCCGCCGCCGCGTCCACGTCGTCGCCATAGACGGCCTCGGTCTGGCGCGGCCCGCGCCGCGCAGCGGCCCGCCCCGCCACCAGCGCCAGGACGATCACCAGCAGCAGCGCCAGGACGAACAGCGCGAGCAGGTTGATGAGCAGGTTAAACGGAATCATAAGCGCTCCACTCCTCACTGTTTATACGCAGCACATGGGCAGCGGGTTGTGTGTGGGGGCCAGAAAACAAAAGGAGACCGCCAGCGTCTCCTCTTCTGTTCAGCGCTGCGGGACCGGCGCGGGTCACACGCGGGTGACGTAGCTGCCGTCCTCGGTCTTGACGCGGATGATGTCGCCCACGTTGACGAACATGGGAACCCTGACTTCCAGGCCGGTGTCCACCGTGACGCGCTTGGTGGGGTTGTTGGCCGTGTCGCCGGCCACTGCTACCTCGCTGTCTACTACCTCGAAGTCAATGGTGGTGGGCAGCTCGTAGTCAATGATCTCGCCCTCGTAGCTCATCAGCTTGATCTTCAGGTTGGGGCGCAGGTAGAGCAGGTCGTCGCCGAACACCTCGCGCCTGATCTGCGGCTGCTCGAACGTCTCGGTGTCCATGAACGTCAGGAACTCGCCATCGTCGAACAGGTACTCCACCTCACGCGCTTCCACGCGGATGTCCTGCACGCGCGTGCCAGAGTTGTAGGTTTTCTCGAACTGCGCGCCGCTGCGCATATTGCGCACCAGCACGCGGATGGTGGCGTTGCCGCGGCCGGGCTTGATGTGCGAGTAGTTGATGACTTTGAAGATCTCGCCGTCCTCGGTATACGTCGCTCCCTTGCGGAGCTGGTTCACGTCAACTGGCATGAGATATGCGTCCTCAGGTGTTCAATTGTTCTGTCTAAGGCGGCAGTATAACAAAAAAACAGCTCGCTGAGTATCCGCTGGCGGGCTGGCGCAGCGATACCAACATCGAGCGGCACAGCGGATATCGCGCTGGCGGCGGTCTCGTGGTAGGCTTGTGCTGCTGTAAGGAAGTGGGCTGTCAAACTGCAACGAAAAAGCTGCGATGAAATCGAGAACCGTGCTGCTGATTGGCCTGGCCGCTGTGATCACCCTGGCCCTGCTGATTGCCCTCACAGCAGCCTTGACGCCGGAAAACACAAATCCCGCCTTTGCCACTGCTGTCGCCTTTGTCAACGCCGCCGCGGGCGGCGATGACGCCGCTGCCATGCCGCTGCTGACGCCAGCGATGCAGGAATGGGTGCGGGCCAACTGCCCGAACGGCAGCGTGGCCGCCTGCGCCCAGGGGTACACACCGCCAGAGTGGGGCGGCCTGCTGCGCGCAGTGTTCCGCCGCGCCACGCCGGACGGCCCGGCCTGGGACGTGGACATCATCGCCACCTACGCCCAGGGGACTGGCTTCAGCGGCGTGTGCATTTACAACCGCGTCGAGCTGGACGCCGCCGGCGAATGGCGCGTGGCCGGCTGGGCTGGCTTCGTCCACTGCGGCGACCCAGCCTCGCGCGGCATGGCGTCCAACCCGGACGCGCCCAACCGCGCCCCATGACACGGTGGCTGGCCCGCGCCGGCGCGCTGGCGCTGCTGGGGCTGGCGGCCTGCGTTCCGCCGCGCCTGCCGCACCAGCTTGGGGCCACGCCAGGCCCCGCAGTGGTAGTGACCCACCGCGTGACCGTGGCCGACCTGTTCAGCGTCCGGCCGCCCGGCGGCTGGCGCGTCATTACCGGGCCGGCGAGCGGCCCGCCGCAGGTGGTGTTCGCCCCGCCAGACAGCGCTGCGCTGATCGCGCTGGGCGTGGGCGAGGGTTTCGCCGCGCCCGATCTGCCCGGCGCGCAGCGCAGCGCAGCCCGCTCCTTTGACCTGGGAAACGGGCTGCGGGTTGAAGCGGTGCTGCGCGCCCCAGCCGACGGCTGGGAGGCTTACACAGCGGCTTTTGAGCGCGTGCTGGAGTCTGTGCTGGCCGTTCAGCAGGCCGAGTAGAAACCGAGCGCGTTAAGGATGTTCGACAGGATCGGAATCTGATCCCACAGGCAGGCCTGGTCAATGATTACCAGGCCGACGGTGGTCGCGCAGCAGCAGAACAGCAGCAGCGCCACACAGCCAATCAGCACCCAGCGCATGGTGTTGCGCTGTTCAAACTCGCGGGCGGCATAGGGGTCGTATTCGCCGTAGCCGGCCGGCACCTGCGGCGGCTGTTCGTATTCGGTTGGCTGCTGCTGGGCGTAGGTGTAAGGCGGCGGGGCCGGCTGCGGGCGCGGCTGGGCCGGGGCTGCGCTGGGCGCATACGGGCTGGAGGCCGCCGGCGGAAGCTGCTCTGCCAGCTCGGCTGGCGACCGGGCCGGCGCGGCTGCGGCTTCGTAGGCCATGGTGACCGTCTCGCCCAGGCCGATCAGATCGCCGGGGTTCAGCGGCTTGGCCCCAGTGAGGCGCTGTCCGTTGATGAAGGTGCCGTTGGTCGAGCCGAGGTCTTCCAGAGTGAAGCCGCCAGCGCCGCGCGTGAAGCGCATGTGGTGGCGGCTGACCTCCGGGTCGTTGATCACAATGTCGTTGGTGATGTCGCGCCCGACTGTAATCACGTCCTTGTTCAACTCGTAGACCTGATTGGGCTGCGGCCCCCGGCGAACGACCAGGCGAAAGCCGTCGCTGCCTTGCATCATGGAGTCCTCCTTAACGCAGTGGCGAATCCCCCCAACGCCAAATCATAACACGCGCCCTGTGAGAGGGCAATTTCCGCGGCGGCGGCCCTCAGCCTGCTGGCACGGCGCGGATGATGCGGTCGTCAGCGGCCTGCTCAACCCGGTGACCCGGCGGCACGACCAAGAACTCGTCCTCTGGCCACTCGCCGCTGATGAGCATGTTCATTAAGCGGCGGTCGCCCGCCATGCGCTCGAACACCCACCCCTCGCGCTCGGCTTTCTCGCGCGCCTGGGCCGCATACGGCTCTGGGTCGCCCAGGCCGGTGTCAATGAAAGCTGCGCGCGTGTAGTGCTGCGACCAGCGGCGCAGCTCCTCCATGAGCATGGCAGCCGTTTCCTCGCCGAACTTGGCCACATATTTCTCGTATTCCGCCTCAGACGCCTCGATACCGGCGGCGCCCAGCGCCACGCTGTTGGCCGGGTCCTGCCGCTCCATGTAGTCCACGCTGTACCAGTAAGTGCCGGGGTGCTTTTCGAACTCGGCCAAGTAGCGCTGGCGCGAGCCGAGATACAGCGTGATGCAGTCGTGAGCGCGCGGCAGCACCAGCGGCGCACTGCGCGCCACGAGGCCGGCCGTCGCCGCGCCGCACAGACCGTAGGCCAGCAGCACCGCGTCGTAGGCGTCCGTGGGCAGGGAGTCAATGCGCTCCTGAAGAATGGCGCGCAGGTTCTTCGGGCGGTTGTGCAGCCCCTGCTCCAGCAGCGTGACGGTGACAGTGTGCGGGCTGGCGGCGGCGGCGGCGTAGACGCTGCGCGCCAGCGCGGTGCAGGTGAGCGCGAGGTAGTGCTTCATGCGCCCTCCGTTTGCAGCGCGCCGGCGATGGCGGCGATATGGGCCGGCGTGCTGCCGCAGCACGCCCCAACGATGCGCGCCCCAGCGGCGCGGACGCGCTGGGCGTAAGCCGCCATATCCGCCGGCGTGGCGTCGTAGACCGCGCGCCCGCCTTCCAAGCGCGGGCGGCCCGCGTTCGATTTGGCCACCAGCACCAGGCCGGGCTGGACAGCGTGCATCTTGGCGATTACCTCCTCGATCTCCTGCGGGCCGTTGCCGCAGTTCGCACCGCCGGCGGCCACACCCAGCTCGACCATCGCCGCAGCGGCCTGTTCTGGGCGAACGCCCATCATTGTGCGGCCTTTAGTGTCGAACGTCATCGTCGTCACCACCGGCACGGCTGGCGCGGCCTGGCGGCAGGCGGCGGCTGCCGCTTCGACCTCCTGCAGATCGGACATCGTCTCGATCCAGAACACGTCCACGCCGCCTTCGGCCAGCGCGGCGGCCTGCTCGGCGAAAGCCGCCTGCGCGCTTTCCGCCGTAAGCGCCCCCATCGGCGCAAAGAACTCGCCTGTTGGGCCGATGCTGCCAGCCACGACGACCGGGTGCGCGGCGGCGTCCGCCTCGGCGCGGGCCAGGCGCGCCGCTGCCGCGTTGATCTCGGCGCAGCGGGCGTCCAGACCGTGGCGCGCCAGGCGCGGGCGGCTGCCGCCGAACGTGTTGGTCAGGATGATCTGCGCGCCGGCCTCGATGTAGCCGCGGTGCACGCTGCGGATGTGCTCGGGCTGGTCGAGGTTCCAGCGCTCTGGGGCCGCGCCCTGGGCCAGGCCGAGCGCAAACAGCATCGTCCCCATGCCGCCGTCAGCCACGATCGGGCCGCTGGCCTGGAGCAGTTCGTCAAATCGCATGGCTGTCTATCCTCTGCCGCACGGGGCGGCCTGCGTTCGGTAGGTCACGAACCGGCTTCAAGCAGCGACCATTCGGTCTCCAGCGCGTCGTAGTGCACAGTGACGGTTTCCTCAACCAGCTCGCCGGAGGCAGTGTTGAAATCAGAGTAGCGCACCTCGCTGATCCAAGCGCCCTTGGCGATCCAGCGGCGGACGACCACCGCGTTGTCAACGGCCAGCACAGTGAGCGTGCGGCGCGGGCGCGGGCCGTGCGCGCCGGCGCTGATCGTCTCGCGCAGCCAGGTGTTAAAGCGGTTGTGCGGGTCGCGCTGAACCATCTTGGCGATGCGGAACGGCTCGTTGACCAGGGCGATCCCCTGGTCGTCCAGCTTGAACGACACCAGGCCGGAGATGCTGAACACACCGGTGACTGGCTCGCCGTCCAGCTCTAGCACGAACTCGTTGGCAACCAAGCTGTCGAGCGACCGAATGCTGTTGACCATTGCGGGCAGGGGCTGGTTGGTCATCTGTCTTTTCTCCTCACACACTCAAGGGCCAGCAGAAAGGTAAGATGCGCACACTTTCGCCCATTATAGCCGCAATTTAAGGCGATTGCTCTCACGCCAACAGCGTCTGTACGCCGCCCGACCCCGCCGCTATAATGCCCTCTCGGCAGGCAAACGACAGCGGCGCAGCGCGCCGTTTACGATGGAGCACCCATGGTTTCACCAGACGACACCCAGCCGCGCGCGCCTTTCAAGGTGCAGCCAGAGCGCGAACCGCCCCTTATCCCCCCGCCGACTGACGATGACGACCAGGGCGCAGGCGGCCCCGGCTGCCTGCTGCTGGGCGTGGTGGGCGCTGCGATGGTGGGTTGTGCGGCGCTGGTCGCGCTGATGGCTGGGGCCGCCGGTTGGACCAGCGGCCAGCAGATCGCCCGCGCCAACGCCACCGCCACCCAGAGCGCCCAGATCGCCGACCAGCTCAACCGCATCCCCGGCGACGTCGCCAGCGGCAACACTGTTATGCTGGAGGCGCGCATCCGCTTCCTGGCGACGCTCACGCCGGGCGTGCCGGACATCCCCGCGCTGATGCAGACCGCCACCGCGGTGTACATCCAGCGCCAGCCAACCGCCACCCCCACCCCGACGCCCACGCCAGAGGCCACCGCCACGCCCGCGCGCGTTGAGATTCTTCCCACAGCCCCAGGCGGCAGCTTCGACAAGGCCGCCCTGCTGCAGCAGGCGCGCAGCGCGGTTGCGCTGGCGCAGTACGAGGAGGCCATTGACCTGCTGGACGCGCTTATCGCGCTTGATCCAGCCTATGAGCGCCCGACGGTCAACGCGCTGATGCTGGAAGCGCTGCGCAGCCGCGCCCTCATCCTGTTCCGCACCGGCACCAACCTGGCCGAGGCTATCGTGCTGACCGACCGCGCCGAGGACTTCGGCCTCTCTGGCCAGGACGACCTGCGTTTCGAGCGCGAAGTGGCCGCCCTCTACCTGAGCGCCAAGAGCGCCAGCGGGGCCAACTACGGGGCAGCGGTGCAGGCGCTGCAGCGCGTTCTGCAGCTTTCGCCAAACTACCTGGACGCGCGCCAGCTTCTGTTCCGCCAGCACGTCAACCAGGGCGATTACTGGGCTGCTCAGAACGAGTTCTGTCCGGCGGTTGGCCCGTACACCAGCGCGCTCAACGTGCTCAACGACCCCAGCGTGGCCGCCAAACGCAGCAACGCCGAGATGATGTGCGCCCAGGCCACCCCTGTGGGGCTTCCGCCAGACGCGGCTCCCCCGCCGGACGGGCAGCCAATCGCGCCGGTTGGCGTGCCGGATTCACCGCCGTGAGGTTGAGACGCGCTCTCACTCCCTACTCATAGTTAGTTCATTTCAATCTTACTAACGCGCCTTAACTTTAAGGCTGAACAAACCCGGTGTGCTGAGTCGATTCCTCCTTCCTCCAAGTGGTGTGAGATGTGTTGTAAACCGGGTTTGTGGGCAACGGGGATTTCAAGCGCACTCCGTGCGCAGAAGAACGACCCATAGCCCTTCCCTCTAAGGCCATCTGCTGTGTCCCCCCTCACGGCAGGTGGCCTCTCTGTTAGCCTGCAACGCACACGCGCCCGGGCAATCCCAGGCGCGTGCGTTATCCCCCCAGCCCTTCCATCGAGTTGCTAACATGGCCGCCGGCCCGTTAACATTCTCGTCACGCAATAACACACAGCCGCGCCAGAAGTGACGCGAAGGGGGACACCAGTGGCCGGAAAGTACTTCGACGAGCTGGAGGTGGGCCAGATCATCCGCCACGAGCTGGGCCGGACGATCACCGAGGCCGACAACACGCTGTTCTGCGCGCTCACGCTCAACACTCAGCCGCTGCACATCAACGCCGATTTCGCCAGCCGCACCGTCTACGGCCAGCGGGTCGTCAATGGGCTGCTGACGCTGGCGCTGGCCGTGGGCATCTCTGTGCCCGATCTCACGCAGGGTACGATCGTCGCCAACCTAAGCTATGAGCACATCGCGCACCCGCAGCCCGTCTTTCACGGCGACACGCTGTACGTTGAAACCGCGATCGTCGCCAAACGCGAGAGCCAATCGCGCCCGGAGGCGGGCGTCGTCACGCTGAAGCACACCGGGCGCAACCAGAACGGCGCGGTCGTCATCGAGGTGACGCGCACCGCTCTGTTTCTCAAGCGACCGCAGTAAGCGTCAGTCTTCTTGCCCGGCGCGCCGCACGACGGCGCGGGCCAGCACATCGCGGGCTGGCTCTGTGCCCAGGCGCTCCACCACAATCAGCGGCGGCCCACCAATGGCGGTAACGTCGCCTGGCTCAAGGTCCGGGTAGTTGTCCGGCGTGGCGGGCGGCAGACGCAGTCGGAAGAACCTGTCCGGGCTGGGCCGAACCCGCCGCTCATCGTCCAGTGTGTAGAGCGCGGCGCTGTTTTGACTCGCCGGCAGGCTGAAATCGAGCGCGTTAAACGTGCGGTTCCACAGCACGTAGATGCGTTCGCGGGTCTGCTGGCGGTCAAAAGCGATGGCGGTCGCGCCGGCGCTGTAGACCTCGATCGCAGCGGCATCGTGTGGGACCGAGCCAAGCACGCGCGCCAGCAGCCGAAACGCCTGGGCCGCCGGCCTGGGCGTGCCTGGCTGCGGGTGATGGCTGTAGCACACACTGCTGCGCGGGTTGCGCAGCAGGCCGAAGGCGTCGCCGAAGCAGGCGCGCCCGCCCCGGCACAGCTCGCCACGGTGGAAGGGAAAGTTCGTGCCCGGCGGCTGGTTGCCGCAGTCATCGTAGAGCTGGTGGAAGAAGATCACGTCCGCCCCTTCGGCCCAGGCGTAGGCCGCGCTCTGGATGACGAAGGCCGCCTGCTGGGCGCTGGTGGCGTGGCCCACGCGCTCGTCTGGCCGGTCAGCCACCCACAGCGGGCCGGGGTAGTCGTCCCACACCGGGACGCCGGTCTCGTTGAGCCAGATCGGCCGCTTGAGGCCGTAGGCGTTGAGCGTCTCGCGTACGTACAGCGTCAGCCAGCCGCTGCGCCAGGGGTATCTGTAGCTGTGCACGGCCACCATGTCCATGTACCAGTTGTGCTGTTCGCGCATTGGGTCGTTGATGTAAATGGCCAGCACGCGCGCCAGCCAGTTATCCGGCGTGCCGTAGAGCAGCCCGCCGAACATCACCTGCGCTTGGGGGTCGGCCAGCTTGGCCACCAGATAGGTGACTTTCAGCAGCCGGGCGTAATCGCGGATCGTGCCGCCCCAGGACGGCTTGTGATCCGGCTCGTTCCACACCTCCCACACGCGGATGCCTTTGTCGTCGTCCCAGCCGCGCAGGCGGGCCAGCGCGCCGCCCGGCTTGTAGCGGTTGACCGCCTCCCACACGTAGACAGCCCAGGGGTTGGCTGGGTTGGGGGTCTTGCCGCTGGCGGGCGCGTCTGTGCCGTCGCTGAACGCTGGTTCGTTGAGGCCGGCGATGCGCTCGCCGTCCTGGTAGAAGGGCGGGCGGCCCAGCAGAATCGCGTTGATGCTGAAGCCGTGATCCAGGTCGCCGGCCACAAGCTGATCATAGGCGGCCCAGGCCCAGGTCTGCGGCGCGGGCTGGACGTGATCCCAGTAGAGCGGCCAACGGTTCCAGCCAGCGCCCAGGGCCAGCGCCTGGCGGTAGCGCTCCGGATTGGTGGCGTCGGCCACTAGGCTGATGTGGGCGATGCCCAGCCGCTGCGATCGAGGGGCGGCAGCCGGGGAGTCGTCAGCGGGGGGCGGGCTGGCAGTCAGGGTCAAGGCGAAGGCGAGCGTGAGCAGGAGAGATTTCAACAACGGCGCGTCTCCGGATGCAGGCATATGCCGGCCATTATACATCAAGCCGCGGCCGACCAATGGGCTGCGCCGGCGGCCGTTTTCCGCTGTCGTCGTGCGCGAGTCGCGGACGCGCGGCACAGCGAAATCTGTGTTATAGTCGTACCATGCTGGAAGTAGGCAGCTGCGGTGGTAGCTATGCAAAGTGGGTTTGAGCAGGCCCGCATTGATCAGCTTATCTCAACCTATGGGCCGGACGAACCGCCGCGCCTGCCGCTCGATTTTGGCGACTACTTATCGCTGCTGTGGCGGCTGGACGCCAGCGCCAACCAGCCCAACCGCGCGCGCTATTACAGGCAGTGCGCGCTGGCGCTGGGCGCGGCGCTCAACATCACCGGGCGCAGCGTGTTTCGCCTGGTAGAGACCACGCCCGCTGGCAGCCTGTACCAGCAGCTCCCCAACGCCCCATATCGCGGCACTACCCGGCTGATTGACGCCCACGACCGCAAAGCGGCGATTGCCCAGCTTGTCGAGCTGCGCGCCGATGTGCTCAAAATCGGCACCTATCAGGACAACTGGCCGGTGAGCTGGCCCGGCAGCGGCATCATGGACACGGAGCTGCGCGAGCGCGTGTTCGCTGTGCTGTTCACCGCGCTGCAGGGCCAGTTTGGCAGTTTCGGGCGTTTGCTGCTGGTGGTTGATATTGTGCTGGCGGATTTGCTGCTGGGGACTCAGCCTGCGCGCAAAGCGCCGCTGACGCAGCTTGTTGCCGAGTTCAACTACCCCAACCCGACCGACAGCCGCGTGCGCTGGGAATATTACAGCGGCAGCAGCGCCGGCGGCAGCGCAGAGCGGGAATGACGTTCATTCAGCTTCAGGCTGGTCGTCGGGCGCGCTGCCGTCAGCCTCCAGCGGGACCGACATGACCACAAACAGGCCGACAAACAGAATGAGAGCGATAGCGATCGCAATCTGCATTTCTCCCTCCCGACGTTCCACGCCCCGCTTGACTCAGTTTGCTCCCAGTCTTCTATCGCCTATAGCGCAGCAGCGATCGAAAAGTTTCGGTCTCATGTTCTATTACAATGAGTGTAGGGCACAACAGCGCCGCTGTGACCGATGACTTTAGTCCCGTAAGCAGATGGCTGTGAGCTAACAATCCTGCAGCAACAGCCCGGCTCGGCCGGGCGCGGCGCTTACAGCGGGTAGATGTTGATGCCCAGCGCGCTCGCCAGCGCCACCAGCAGCGGCGCAATTACCAGCGCCGGCAGGAAGTTGGCCACACGCGGGCGCTTCACCTGAAGCAGCACCAGCGCCAGCCCGATCAGCAGCAGCCCGCCGACCGCCGTCATCTCGTCAATCATCGGCACGGACATGACCGACCCCACGGCGCTGCCCAGCAGCGCCAGCCCGCCCTGCAGGGCGATGATCGTGATGACGCTGAAGAGCACGCCAACGCCCAGCGTGGCGGCGAAGGCCATCCCAGCGAACATGTCCAGCACGCTTTTAATGGCGAGCTGCTGGAAGCCCAGCGGCAGGCCCATGCCGTCCTGCATCGCGCCGACGAACGTCAGCGGCCCCACGCAGAACACCAGGCTGGCCGTGATGAAGCCGTTGATGAAGCGCGCGCGCCCCTCGCGCTGGGCAGACTCATCGCCGCCGGCGCCGCCGGCGGCAAAGCGGCTTTGCAGCCAGCCGGCGAAGGCCTCCAGCCGGGCCTCGATGCCCAGCAGCTCGCCGACGATCGCGCCTGTCGCAATGCTCAACAAGGGGATGATGACGTTGCCGGTCTGGCCGGCGTTGCTCACACCGACGTACAGCGTCACCAGCCCCAGGCCGGTAACAACCGACTCCTGCATGCGCTGCGGCAGACGGCTGCCCACCGCCAGGCCAATCAACCCGCCAATCAGCACAGTGATCACGTTGAGGATAGTCCCGCCCAACGGACCGCCTTCCTTTCGCTTCAGTCCAGCTCCCACACGTCTACCACCCCGCTGGTTCCGCCCGCCGCCAGCAGGCCGCCCCCTGGCGCGAAGGCTGCCGCTGTGTAGCCGCGCCCCTGCCCGCCCGGCAGCCGCGCCGCCAGCGCGCCGGCGGCGGCGTCCCACAGCAGCAGATCACCGCAGGCAGCCGCCAGCCGCGCCCCGCCGGGCGCGAAACGCAGGTCGCAGGCCGGCGCGGCGGTCTCAGCCGCGGCCAGGCGGCGCGGCACGCTGTCCAGCGACCACACCTCCACCTGATGGGCGAACGCTGCGCCGCGCTCGTAAGCCCGGCGCGCTTCCGCGGGCGTGCCGGTGACGCAGGCCAGCCGGCTGCCGTCTGCGCTGAGGGCCAGGGCACACACCCCCTGCCCAGCCTCAAAGCGGCACAGCGGCGCGCTGTCGGGCAGCCGCCACAGGCGGACGTCAGCGGTTTCGGCGGCGGCGGCCAGCACATGATCCGCAGCGGCCAGCGCCGTCACCAGGCTGCCGAACGCGCCCAGCAGCCGCGCCAGCTGCGCCCCGTCCGCCAGCGACCACAGGCTGATCGCGTCGTCGTGGCCAGCGGCCAGCAGATCAGCGCCGGCAAAGGCCAGCGCCAGCGCCGCGGCCGGCGGCTCGCCGGCGGCCAGTTCGGCGATCAGCCGCCCGCGCGGCAGCGCCCACACCCGGCCGCAGGGCTGCCCTGGCTCTAGACTGGGCGGGCTGTAACCGCAGGCGACCAGCGCGCCGTCAGCGGCCAGCGTCACCGTTCCCAGCCGCGGCCCGCCGGTGTCAATCATTCGGCGTAGCGGCGCGCCGCCGGCGTGCAGCAGGCTGCCGTCAATCAGCCACAGGCGCAGCAGCGGATCGCGCGGCTGCCAGCCACAGGCCACCAGCGTGTTGTCGTCGAGGAACGCCAGGCGCAGCGCGCGCCAGCCGTCCCGTTCCAGGTGCAGCCTGCTGTGATGGCGCACCTCTGCGCCTCCACTATAAGCCAGGTCATCCGGGCGCGTTAGCGGCTGTCATGGGCCGCCACATGGTTCTCGACTATGGCGTTCATCTGGCGGGCAGCGGTGTAGACCTGCTCCGCCCAGCGGCGGGCCGTCTCTGGCAGCGGGTAGTCGGGGTCGCTGGCCAACAGCTCGGCCGCGGTGATGAACAACGCAATCTGCCCGATCACCGCGTGCCGCCAGGTGTGCACAGCGGCGCTGTCGCCGGTGGGGACAGCCGTCAGGCAGCCGCTGGCGCGCAGGTTGCCTACAGCGGCGTTGATGATGGCCACCAGCTCGGCCTGTTCTGAGTTGGACAGCGCCAGAGCGGCCAGCCCGGCGGCGGCGCTGGCCACTTTGTCGAGCAGGCGGTCGAGATCAGATGTGTCCATCGCGCCCGATGTTTAGCGAATGCGGCGGTCCTTGTCCCCGCCGCCCAGCAGCTTGCGCGCGCGCTCCGCGCTGACCGGCGACAGGTTAGTGACGGCGGCGTAAAAGTCCTCGTCGTACAGACGCGAGCGGATCACGACTGGCATCGGGACGGCGTGACCCATGATGATCGCCTGCTGGCGCGTGTCGAGCCGGGCCAGCACCTCGCGCAGGCCGCCCGCGCCGCTGATGCCGGTGAGCACGGCGGCGATGTCGCGCTCGTTGTCAAGCAGCGCCGTCACCCGCGTGCCGATCTGGCTCATCACCTCTTCGTCAATGCCGCTGGGCCGCTGATCCACGACCAGCAGCGTGACGTTGTACTTGCGCAGCTCGCGCGCGATGATGCCGAAGATGGTGGCGCGGGCGATCTGCGGGTCGAGGAACTTGTGCGCCTCTTCGATCGTGATGAGCAGCTGCGGCGGCTCCATTGCCGAGTCGCCCAGCGCCTGCTCGACGCGGTCCACATAGCGCTCATGGATGCGGCGCGTGATGTAATTGGCCACCAGGATATAGGCTTCCAGCGAGTTGCCGTAGCGCCCGAACTCCAGCACGACGCTGCGCTGCTGCTCCACCAGCAGGTGAATGATCTGCTCGATGCTGTCGGCGGGCGTTTCCGGGACTAAAAAGTCCCAGCGCTCGAAACGCTCCAGACGGCGCTGCAGCGCGGTGAGCGTGCCGCCCAGGATGGTGGTGTTGTTCACGATGTCGTCCACGTCGTCGGCGTCACCCTGGAGCAGCCGCCGGATCCAGCTTTTGCCCCAGCGCTTGCGCAGCATGAAGGCGGCGTCAATCATGGCGTCGGACAGGTTCATCGTCACGCGCAGTTGGGCGATGTCCTCCGGCTCGATCTCGTCGTAGCCCAGGCGCACCACGAAGTCGTAGCGGGCGCTGCGCCGGTTGGAGGAGTCCGGGTCGAGCGTGAGGATGGTGACTTTGTCGGGGAAAAGCTGTTTGAGGCCTTTGACCTTCGGCCCGCGCTCGTCGGTGATTTCCCAACCGTAGTCGTTGTGCATGTCGAAGATCAGGTTGACGGCCTGCCCGCGCGCGATGACGCCGGCCAGCAGCACGCGCGTGAGGAAGCTTTTGCCTGTGCCGCTCTTGCCGAACACGCCGATGGAGCGCTCGACCAGCCGCTTCAGGTCCAGGTTGATCTGCGTTTCCTCCAGTTCCAGCGGCACGCCCACGTTGAAGTGGGTGGCGTCCTCGCGCCCGAACACGTCGTTGACGTCGTCGGCGCTGGCGCTGACCACCGGCATGAAGTGGCTGGGGATGGTCTTGACCGGGCGCGGCTTGCCGTCCGCGCCGATGGCCAGCATCGGCGCGACGTGAATCACGCCGTAAACCGCCGTGCCCTGGTAGACCTCGCTCAGAAAGGGGTCGGTGATGTCGGGCGGGTCGCTCTCGATGGCGGCGTTAGTGTTGGCCAGCGAGATGTCGTTAATCATGCAGAAGAAGCGCTTGTTGACGCCGCGCACCACCACGTAGCGGCCAACGGCCAGGTCTTCGATCTGCTGGCCGCGGTCGAGCTTGACGACCAGCCCCTTGCTCAGCGAGCCGCCGACAACCACGCCGAGGCGCTGCTCCGGCGGCAGGTAGAGCGCCGCGTCGCGCGGGAACCACTCGTCAAGGGTGTTGGGGTTGGGGGGGAGGTTGGTCATGGGTGCTGTCCGGTTTCTCTGCTAAAAAAACATAACGCGCGGGCGCAAAGGCGCAAAGGCGTTTCAGATCGTCGAGTAGCCGAGCTTGTTCAGCAGCTTGATGAGCGCCAACTCATATTCTTCGGCACTTTCTGAAATTCCTTGTTCGTTACCATATTCAAAATCCGGCAGCTAAGCCTGTTCTGCGGGTTTTCCATGGTGTGCCCCCTACGGCCGGATCAGCGCCAGGACATGCGACAGGCGCTTCAGGTCGCTGCCCAGCAGCCGCGCGATGTGCCGTCCGCTGCGCACCATGAACGCGTAGCGCTCGGCCTCCGGGTAGGCGAAAGCCGCGTAACGCAGCGCCGCCGCCAGCAGATCGTCGGAAGGCACGTCGGGGGCGTTGAGCACCAGCCGGAAGAAATCGCACGACTGGGTGAAGTCGTAGACTTCTTCGGCGGCGCACAGTTCGACATCCGTCAGGCTCATGGGCGGGCGCGGCGGTAGGCTGTGCGCCGCGTTGACCACCAGCCCGCGCCCGTCGCGCCAGCCGTAGCCCACGTTGAGCACGTCAATCTCAACCGGGACCATGCGGTTTTCGCGCTGGTCGCGCAGCACGTTGGGGTCAATGCCGTCGGCCATCACCAGCTCGTTCACTAATTGGTCGTCCTTGATCTCGACGGCGTAGATCAGGCCGATGACGCAGCACGCGCCGTCGTTGGCGATGGGCACGCGCACGAACGCGCCGAAATCGTGCGGCGGGCCAACCCGCCGGCTGTGCGTGCCGCAGGCAAACCCGCGCGTGGTGGCGCGCAGCACCCGCCCAACCACAGTCTGTTCTGTGTCCTGCATCAAATCCTGGCTCCTCGCCTGGCGCGCGGCTTACACGCCGCCCGCCTTGCCCATATCGTGTTTGCGTTTGGGGCTGCGCGCCAGGGCCTTGCCCCACTCTTTAGCGGTGAAGCGCACCGGCTCTACGCCGCGCTTGCGCAGCTCCACGTTGATCATGTCTTCCAGCTTCTGCTTGTCGCGCCCGGTCACCACGGCCAGCTCGTCGGCGCGGGTGAGGGCGTAGGGGTAGGGGTTGCGGCCCTGCATGGCGCACTGCGCCACCAGCAGCGCGTGCAGCTCGTCCACCGCCCGCCTGTCGCGCGCCACCCACATGGGGATGTCCACGCGGGCCAGCGACGACTGGTAGCCGCTGGACGTCTTAAGATAGAAGAACGCGATCTCGTAGCTGGCCCCGCCGCCCTCGCCGGCCTTGTACGCTAGGTTGCGCGGGCTGTTCTGCACCATGATAGCGGAGCGCTCGCCGGGGCGCAGCACGCTGTTGAACAGGTGGATGTCCTTCAGTCCCTCCAGATCGCCGCCGCTGGAGAGATCGGCGCGCCGCGCCTCGTCGTCGCTCAGGCTGAGCAGATACAGCAGGCGGATCACAACGCGGCTGCGCACTGGGTTGTCCACGTAACCAGCCAGCAGCGCGCCGGCGTCGTGCAGGTGCACCAGCGCGCCCATGTAGGCGCGCATGATGGCCTTGTGGCCCACCACGTCGGCGTTAACGCCGAACAGCAGATGGTTGTCGTACAGCGCGATCAGCGGGCGCGCCTCGCCGCGCTTGGCCCAGGCCAGCCGGCCCAGCTCCTGCATCTCGCGCACCGTGCGGCGCGCGTCCACTGTGCGCGCGCTGATCACGCGCCCGCGCGCATCGTGCACGTGATCTTTGTGAAACGCCAGCCGGGGGATGGTGAGCTGCTCTGGCACGCGGCTGGCCCCGTGATGGTAGACGAACAGGCCGACGTTGATCAGATAGTAGTGAAACGGCATTTGTTCGTTGGGGTAAATCTGCGAGCCGTCGGCGGCGATAATGGTGGCTGAGGGCGGCGGCGGCGGGGCCGGGTAAATGGCGTTGACCGGCTCGTAGGCCGGGCCATTCAGCGGGATTGCGCCGCGGTAGCCGCTCACTTGCGGGCTTTGCACCAGCGCCACCCGCTCGCGGATGACGCGCAGCGGCGGCGGATTGGCGAAACGCTCGCGGGCCACGGCCAACCGCGCACCTAGGTCGAAATCGAGCGCGTCGAGCATGTGGCTCATCTTGTGCACCTGTTCGACGATCTTGTTGAACTCCAGCGCCACGCGCGGCCTCCCGGCTGTGCTCTGCCCTCCGGACTCAGTGTAGCACGGGCGTTCGGATGCGTCAACCGGACGGCAGCGCCATCCCGCCAGGGCCGGCGCTGTCAGGCGGTTTTTTGCTGTCGTCTTCGCCCCCGTCAGGGACAGCCGGCACAGGCGGCTTGCCCACGCTGAAGGCCTGCGACATGCCGGCGGTCGCGTCCTGAATCAGCGCAAGCTGCTCGCGCAGAAGGCTCAGCTCGGTGCGGGCGCGCTCGCCGGTGGGGTCGTTTTCCAGGTCCGGCTGCAGGCGTTCGGCCCGCGTCAGGTGGTGGCGCAGCAGGCCAGAGACGTTGCTGTAGGCCTCCAGATAGTTGCGCAGGCGCACCAGCTCCATCAGGTTGGTGCGCGCCTGGGCCGCCGGCAGCAGGAAAAAGCTGGTGATGATCTGGGCCACGCTCAGCCCGCCGGAGATCAGCAGCGCGTCAGCGGGCACGTTCCAGCCAGCGGCGCGCAGCACGATGAGCGCCGCCGTCAGCGCCAGGAAGATGCGCCCCATGCGCATCAGAAAGCGGTTGGCCTGGTCAATCTGGTTGTAGACCTCCAGGCTGCGCCGGCCGGTCAGCTCCACGTACTGCAGCAGGCGCTGATCCTGAAAAGCCAGCAGCTTCTGCCGATCGAGGAAGTGGCGGCGGTAATCGTGAAAGTTGGCAGTGGTGGCGATGAGCGCGTTGGGGATGATGTGCGCTGCGCCGGGGTTGAGCACGTTGACCAGGTCATTGAGGTTGTGGATGATCTCCGCGCCCACTACCTTGTCGACGAAGTCCAGGCCCTCCAGGTGGCGTTCGAGCGTGGGCGCGTCGGTGAGCACGTCAGAGATGATCAAGTTCTCAATGGTGTAGCGCGAGCGCAGTTCGATGGCCAGCGTGCGAATCTTGATGTCAGTGTACACGCCGATCACGACAACGTAGGCGCGCGGCTTGGCCGGGCCGCTGCCGATCAGGCGGTCAAGAATGAGCTGCAGCTGGGAGGCCCTGCCCTGCGGCTCGCCCTGCTGCGCCAGCTCGCTGCGCAGCGCCTGCGAGGCCGGCGGGCTGAAATCGAACACCGAGTCCGAGCGCACGTCGTAGTACCACAGGTTGCGGGCGGCGCTGTGGTAGCCGAAGCGGCTGCGCGCCAACGCCTCGGCCTGCTGGCTGTCTGGCGCGCTCTTCCACGGCTGCAGGAAGGCGTCGTAGCCGTCGAGGTACTCGGCAGCCCAGGTGTTGGCCTCGCAGTGCGCGCCGTAGCGCCGCCGCTCGTCGTCGTAATGCTCCGACGGCGCGTGCCAGTCACGCACATGGATAATGTGCAGCGGGTGTGTGCGCTGCGAACTGCCGGTCACGGCCTCAAAGAATTGGTGCAACGGCCCGGCTTTCAGCCGCTCTGGCGGGAAGACGCGCCGATTGTTCTGAATGACGATTTCCTCGTTGCTGAAACCTGCCTGGTCGCCCACCAGCATGCGGCGGACAACGTCCTTGGGGAGGCACAGGCTGCCGCCTTCGGCCAGGAAGAACCCGTTCTGCAGGCATTGGGTAATCAGGATGTGGATCGTTTCGCTGCCAGACGCAGCCGCCGTGTCGGCCATACCGCTCCCCCTTCGCCATTCGCATGCCGTTTTAGTATACCCGGTTTGCTGAGCGCACGCGCAGCGCGGCAGCGGCTGGACGCCGCTGCCCCCGCCGCTATAATACACCTGCCGACACCGCACACCACACGGAAGCGCGCATGGAACTCTACCTCATTCGCCACGGCCAATCCACCAACAACGCCCAGGGAACGGCCCAGCATAACCGCGTGCGCGACGCGGCGCTGACCGAAACCGGCCAGCGGCAGGCCGCTGCGCTGGCGGCATATCTGGCCGCTGGCAGCCGCCGCGAAATCGCCGTTCGCTATTATCCCGACACCTACCGCCAGGAAGGCCACTTGGGCGAGGGCATCGCTCGTGTGTACTGCTCTGCCATGCTGCGCGCCCTGCAGACGGCGCAGCCGGTGGGCGCGGCGCTGGGGATCGCGCCGGAAGTGTGGGTGGATATCCACGAGCACGGCGGCGTCTATGAGGAAGATGGCAGCGGGCAGCGGGTGGGCGCGCCTGGTCTGACTCGCGCCGAGATCGCCGCGCAGTTCCCCGGCTACACGCTGCCGGACGCCGTGACCGAGCACGGCTGGTACAACCGCCCCTACGAGACGCACGCCGCCTGCCAGGGACGGGCTATCGCTGTGGCGGGCGCGCTGCGCGCCTGGGCGGCGGAGAAGACCGCCCCGCCCACCGCCCTCATCTCGCACGGCACGTTTCTCGACTCGCTGCTCAAGGCGCTGCTGGGCGCGCTGCCCGGCAGCAGCCACTTTTATTTTCATTACAACACCGGCATCACGCGGCTGACTCTGCTGGCCGACGGCCGGCTGGGTGTGCATTACCTCAACCGCACCGCGCACCTGCCGGATGACCTGCTCACCGCCTGACACGAGAAAGGACACCCCCGCTGTGCCCTACCCGCCCATCACGCCCGCCAGTGCCGGCCAGCTTGCGCCAATCGCGCAGGCCCAGCGCGGCTGGATCACCGACCTGCGCTGGAGTCCTGCCGGCGGCGCGCTGGCGGTGAGCGCCGGCGGCGAAGTTGCGCTCTACACTGCGCCTGACCTGACGCTGCGCGGCACGCTGACCGGGCACGGCGGACACGTCAAGGGGCTGGCCGTCAGCCCAGACGGGGCGCGCGTTGCCAGCGCCAGCAGCGACACAACCGCCCGCTTGTGGGATTTGACGCGCGGCGGCACGTTCGTGACGCTGGCCGGGCACACAGACGCGGTCAGCGCGGCGGCGTTCTCGCCGGACGGCGCGCTGCTGGCTACGGCCAGCGCCGACTGCACCGCGCGCCTCTGGGACAGTCGCACTGGCGCGCTGGTGCGCGTCCTGGCGCGCCACGCCGACGAGGCCACCTCGGTCGCGTTCTGCGGCGCGGCGGGCTGCCTGCTGGCTACTGGCGGCTGGGATAACGCAGTGCTGATCTGGGAGGCGGCGACAGGCGCGCTGCGCCACCGGCTGGAGCACGACGACTGGGTGCGCGATATCGCCGCCCACCCAACAACCCCACACCTGATCGCCACGGCCAGCAAGGACATGACTGTGCGCCTGTGGGACGCAGAGGCCGGCGCGCAGCGCGGCCTGCTGCGCGCGCACTTCGGCGGCGCGGACGCGGTCGCTTTCTCGCCGGACGGCGCGCTGCTGGCCACCGGCGGCCGCGACCGCCTCATTAAGCTGTGGCGGCTGACAGACGGCCAGCAGGTGGGCCTGCTGCGCGGGCACGACAAACCGGTGCTGGCGCTGGCCTTCAGCCCGGACGGCGCGCTGCTGGCCTCTGGCAGCGGCGATAACACCGTGCGGCTGTGGGCAGCCGCCGCGCCCTCAGGCTGAGGCGCGACCGGCCATCCGAGCCAAGAAAGCGCGGTCAGCGGCGCGCAGGGCGCGTCGCCGTTTCGCGTAAAGCATTTGGCGGCGCTCGCAAATGGGAGTATGTTTATACTGCTTGAGCATCAACAGAGGTATCTCCATGGCAACCAAAGCGAAGTCCTACAAGAAACAGCAGCACAATGCGCAGCCCGCGACCCACAGCAGCAGCCGGCTGTGGCTGCTCGCCGGCGGAGTCACGCTGGCCCTGGCGCTGGTGCTGGCGGCGCTGCTGCCCGGAATCATCAACGCCGAGATCCAGGCGGCCAAAGCGCAGAGCGCCCTGTCCAGCGCCACACCGCAGCGCATCAGCCCAGCGGAGTACATGGCGCAGTTTGCCGGCACGCCGCACTTCCTGCTGGATGTGCGCACGCCTGAGGAGTTCGCCAGCGGCCACCTGGACGGCGCGGCCAACATCAACGTGCAGGAGCTGCAAAGCCGCCTGAGCGAAATCCCGCGTGACCAGCCGGTGGTGCTCTACTGCCGCAGCGGCAACCGCAGCGCCCAGGCAGCGCAGATGCTGCAGGCGGCGGGTTTTACCGGCGTCTACGATCTGGGCGGCATCATCGCTTGGGAACAGGCCGGGCTGCCGGTGGTGCGCTAAAGGCTGGCAGTCGTTAGCCGGCAGCGCTCAGGCAAAGACTGACGAATGACGACGCGCCAATCACACAGGAGCGAAAGCCAACCCATGTTCTTCTTCAACCGCAGCGCGCCGGCCCAAGCCGGCGCCAGCTATCAGAACCTGACCACCGACGACTACCTGGCGCGCTACTTCAACGGTCAACAGGCGCACACGCTGGTGGACGTGCGCACCAGCGAAGAGTATTGCAGCGGCCACATCCCCGGCGCGGTCAACATTCCGCTGAACGCGCTGCCCGCGCGCCTGAAGGAAGTTCCTGCCGACAAACCGGTGATCGTGGTGTGCGCCACCGGCAGCCGCAGCCGCAGCGGGGCCAGCGCCTTCGCGCGCGCGGGCTACGCCGAAGTCTACAACCTGCAGGGCGGCACGACGCGCTGGATGATGCAGCGTCGGCCCATCGAAGCGTAGAATAAACACTCCCATGACTACGGCCGGTTGAAAGCGGACAAGTTCAAGGCAGGGAGGTGAACGCGCGCGGTTGGGGTGCGCAACATCCCGCTGGGCTGTCTGCCGCGCCGCCTAGGCGACCTGCTGCGCGGCTGCGCCATCGTCACCCAACACGCTGACGCCCCCAGGCCCTGGGCCGCACGCGGGGGCGCTTTCAGTCGTCGGCGCTGGCGTGCCCGATGCTCAGCCGTCCTCGTCCGGCTCAATCACGCGGGCCTCGCGCAGGATTAGGTCGCGCAGCACGGCGCGCATCAGGTCGAGTGCCTCGATGATGCGCCGGTCGGCCAGCGCGTAGTAGACTGACGTGCCCTCGCGCGCCGCCGTGACCATGCCGCGGTCGCTGAGGATTCCCAGGTGGCGCGAAACGGTCGGTTGGGGCATGTTCAGCTCGTCGGCCAGTTCGCTGACGTACTTCGAGCGTTCGGCAAGCGCGTAGAGGATCATCACCCGCTTGGGATCTCCCACTGCCGAGCACACTTTCTGGTGCAGCAGTTCGATCTCCCGGATCAGTTGGTCTTGCATAGCGGTCTCCCGGAGCTGTGCCGGCCGTCATCACTTCTCGAACAGCCGGATGTGCGCGCATATGCGGTGCTGTCGCGCCTTACTGCGAACTGTATCACATTAATCGCTCCAGCGCTCCGGCCTTATTCCCACTTATTCCCACAGGGCGCGGGCCGCGCTTGACTCGGCCCGCCCACTGCCGCTATACTCAGCTTCATGAACGCGCACCGGCACAGCATCGGCATGATGGTCATGCGTTACCCGCGTCGGGACAGACGTTGGGCGCTGACTTCTGCCTGAGACTGAAACCGGGTGTGAGTTAAGAAGCGCAGCCGCCGCCGTCTGTCCCTCTGGGACAGGCGGCTTTTTTGTGTTACCAGGAGAGAAACCATGAGCGAACCGCAGCACATCCACGTTTCCGTTGCCTGGCCCTACGCCAACGGCGACCTGCACGTCGGCCACCTGGCCGGCGCGTACCTGCCCGCTGACATCTTCGCCCGCTACCACCGTCTGAAGGGCAACCGCGTGCTGATGGTTTCCGGCTCGGACAGCCACGGCACGCCCATATCGGTCGAGGCAGACAAGCGCGGCGTGCCAGCGCGCCAGGTGTTCGAGCACTATCACCGCCGCTTTTTGATCACCCAGCGCGATATCGGCATCAGTTACGACCTGTTCACGCACACCGACACCGAGAACCACCACCGCATCGCGCAGGATATTTTCACGCTGCTGTTGGAGCGCGGCCACCTCTACAAAGAGACGCAGCAGCTGCTCTACAGCGAGCGCGAGAAGCGCTTCCTGCCCGACCGCTACGTCGAGGGCCAATGCTACATCTGCGGCTACCCCGACGCCCGCGGCGACCAGTGCGACAACTGCGGCAGCCTGCTGGACGCAACCAAACTCATCAACCCGCGCAGCAAGAACCACCCTGACGAGGCGCTGGTAATCCGCGAGACCGAGCACTACTTCCTCGATCTGGCCAAGTTCAGCGACGCGCTGCTGGCCTATATTGAATCGCACCGGGATCACTGGCGTCCCAACGTCACGCGCTTCAGCCAGAACTTCATTGCCGAGGGCCTGCGCGGGCGGCCGATTACGCGCGATATTGACTGGGGCATCCCCGTGCCGCTGGCAGGCTGGGAGAGCAAGCGCCTTTACGTGTGGTTCGAGGCGGTGATGGGCTACTTCACCGCCAGCGTGGAGTGGGCGCGCAACACTGGCCAACCGGACGCCTGGAAAGACTGGTGGTACAACCCCCACGCCCGCATCTACAACTTCATCGGCAAGGACAACATCCCCTTCCACACCATCATTTGGCCGGCGGAGCTGATGGGCATTGACGGTATCTACCACGACAACCCTGCTGACCGGCTGCAGCTCCCCCACGATGTGCCCGCCAACGAGTTCATGAACATCGAGGGCAAGCAGTTCTCCAAAAGCCGCAACTGGGCTATCTGGCTGCCGGACATTCTGGAGCGTTATCAACCGGACGCTATCCGTTACTATGTCGCTATGACGTTCCCCGAGACGCACGACAGCGACTTTGCCTGGGACGGTTTCCTCAGCCGCGTCAACAACGAGCTGCTGGCTGCCTGGGGCAACCTGGTCAACCGGGCGCTGGGCTTCGCCTACAAGCGTTACGATGGCCGGGTGCCGGCCTACGACGCGCTGACGACGGCAGACGAGGCGATCATCGCCCGCAGCGAGGCAGGCTTCGAAACCGTCGGCGCGCTGCTGGAGCAGGTGCGCCTGCGCGACGCGCTGCAGGCGGCAATGGAGATCGCGCGCGAGGCCAACGCCTATCTCAACGAGCGCGAACCCTGGAAGCGCATCAAAGACGACCCGGCCGACGCAGCGCGCTCAGTCTACGCGGCGCTGCGCGTGATAGACAACCTAAAGACGCTGCTGGCCCCGTTCCTGCCGTTCAGCGCGCAGCAGGTGCACGACTACCTGGGCTATGACGGCCAGATGTTCGGCGAGCTGAAGATTGAGACGTTTCAGGAGGAAAGCCGCGCGCACGACGCGCTGGTTTACGACGGCAGCGCGGCGGTGGGCCGCTGGGCGCGCAGCGCGCTGCAGCCCGGCCAGCCCCTGCGCGAGCCGCAGGCGCTGTTCATCAAGCTGGAGACGGAAATTGTGGAGCGGGAGCGCGCCTTCCTGGGCGCCCCGCGCGACGAAAAGCCGCTGGTGTGAGACGACCAACGGCCAGCGCAGCGCGGCGATCAACAAGACAAGCTCAGGGCTGTATCCTTGTGCTGAGTTCTTGCGCCAGCTGCGACACCAGCCTGGACGGATGCTCAGCCGCCTGCTGCATCAGCTCTGCGCTCAGCGGGTCTTTGATGTTCAGCAGTGCGTACAAGACTTCCCTGAGAAGATAGTAATCGTGCTCGGTCTCGATGATTCTTTTGAACGCCGGCAGCGCTGTTACAGCGCCGCGCTGACCGAGAATGCGCGCCGCCGTGACGCGGTACTCTGTAACCGAATGCCGGAGCGCCAGCACCAACCGCTCATCGTAGGAGAGCGTGTCCATCTGGCTGAGATCGAAACCACAGTGCGGGCACTGCTTGGCATCTTCGTCTATTTCGTTCCAGCACCGGGGACAGAAAAAAGTCAGCATAATGCAGGGAATGTCGCCGCAACCCCTTTAATTCTACATCGTACAGTCCAGCTAGAGGCTGGTCGTTATCCGGCAAAGTTTGCAGCTGCACGCTGTTAGGTAGAACGAAGCGCTAACGCTGCTCTCACCGCGCGCTGATGCTGCCATTAATGTTAACCCTTATGCTGTTAGGCATTATGCAGGGGAAAGGTGACAAACATGGGCATCAATGTGCGCTGGGACAACGAAGAGCAGACCATCATTCAGTACAGCTTCGACGGCCGCTGGACCTGGAACGACCTCTACAGCGCGCTTGACCGCGTGCAGGAGATGTCCGCCAGCGTGGATCACCGCGTAGACGCGATCATTGACCTAACGCACGCTGACCTGATGCCCGCGGGCGCGATCTTCAGCCTGGACGGGCGCAAGAACGCCCAGAAGCTGGCCAGCAAGGCCAACGCCGCCCGCGGCCTGATCGTGATCGCCGGAGCCAACGCCTTCATCCGCAGCATCTACGATGCCTTCCGCGCCTTCAATCGCAGCGTCGCCACCGGCATCCACTTCACTGAGACGCTGGGCCAGGCCCGCGCCTACCTGCTGGAGCGCCAGGCGCTGGCCGCCGAAAAGGCGTCCTGAGCCGCGCCCTTCCAGCCGTCTATGCCGCCACATCACAGCGCCGGCGCACTGCACCGGCGCTTTTCGCGCTAACTTGAAGGCCGTTTCGATCAGTGTTAACGTATTGACCTGTAGCAAACGCTCAACGGAACGGGATGGCCTATGCGCGTGCAGATGCAGTGGGGCGGCGACCGGCGGGCCGGACAGAACGCGCGCCGCTGGCCGCTGCTGGCGCTGGCTGCTGGCGCCCTGCTGAGCCTGGCTGGCGCGGCGGCCGCTCAGCCCGACACCGATTTCGCCGGGCATCCGCTTCAGGTTTTCCTCCAGCGCAATATCAACCGGGCCGGCGCTGACCGCCTGCTGTTCGTGGACACGCTCACTGGCGAGTCAACACCGGTCGAGGTCAACGGGCGCGGCTACACGCTGGCCGACCGAGCCGTTCTCTTCTATGACACAGCCGCTGGCCGCGTCATGCTGGCGCGGCCCGACGGCAGCGTGACTGAACACCCGTTCGTGCAGCCCGGGCCGCAGACGCGCCGCGTGGACTGGCTGCTCTCGCCTGACATGACGCACATCGCCTGGACACTGACCGAAGGGCCGGACGACAGCGCGCTTACCACGATCACCACGGTGGCCCGCCTGGACGGCAGCGACCTGCGCGAGGGCCTGGTGGACGGCCCGCGCCCCGGCATCCGGGCGCTGCCGGTGGCCTTCAACGACGACCACAGCGTCCTCTACATGGATTACCAGCCCGACAGCATCGCCGACATCACGCCCTTCCAGCAGTTCGCCGGCCTGTTCGCGCTGAACTTGGACAGCGGCGAGGCCGCCTTCCTGCCGGGTGAGCCAGGCTGCTTCTGCGGCGCGGGCATCGGCTCTGGCCTGCTGCTGCGCCTGCAGCTTGCCGACGACCTGGGCGGCTTCGACGTGGGCGTGCACCATCTCGACAGCGGAGCCAGCGACGTGATCCCGGCGCTGCGCCTGCCCGGCTACACCCAGGGCGGCGATGTGCTGATCGCGCCGGACGGCACGCGCGCGGTTTACGCGCTGGCCCAGGTGCGCGATTTCGGCGGGCCAAACCAGTCGGTGCGGACGGTGTTTGTGCTGGTCAACCTGACAGCCCGCACCCAGACGGCCCTCACCAGCCCGATCACAACATTTGTGCAGCCGGTAGCGTGGACCGAGGACAACACGGCGGTGATCTTCACCAGCCCCAACCAGGATGGCACGTGGAAGGTGAATGTCAACGACGGGCGGCTGGCGCGGATCGCGGCGGCTACCTATTTAGGCACGCTCGGCTGAAGGCCGCTGCTTACGGCTGGGGGTCGTCGTCGTCCCACCAGCGGAAGCCTTCGGGCAGGTTGTCCATGCCTGGCCCGGCGGGCGGCGCCTCGTAGATGGGCGGGGGCATCTGGCGGGCCGCTGCGGAGTGCGTGGGCAGCAGGCCGGGGCTGGGCACGCCGGGGATGGCGCGGCGCGCGCCGCGCTGCTGCAGCAGGAGCATGGTAGCCCCCAGGCCCAGGCCCAGCGCCAGGCCGTTGGCCAGGGCGCCCACCAGCGGCAGCCACACCAGCACGGCCAGGGCTGCCGTGCCCACGGCCAGGCCCAGGTAGACGATGCGCTGGCTGCCGTCGTCGCCCACCACGGCGCGGATGACTGCCCGACCGGCCGCCAAGCACACCACCACCCGCGACAGGTAGATAGCCACGAAGTAGAAGCCGCCGCTGCCGCCCACCACAAACAGCCCCAGCCCCATCACGGCGATGATGGACAGGTCGGGCAGGCGCAGCAGCAGCCCCAACCCGAAGAGGAGCAGCGCCAGCAGCGCCAGGAGAAACAGCACGCCGAACGACATCAGGAAGGCCAGCAGGCCCACGCCCAGGCTGACCAGCGGGCGGCTGCGCAGGTGGGCCGCCGGGCTGAGCATGACGCGCGGGGCCAGCGCCAGCCCTACCACGCCGACCGCCAGCAGCGTGATGAACTCGGCCAGAATGTGCCCCAGGTACTTCTGCAGCAGCTCTAAGTTGCTCTGCTCGCCCAGCGTGATCTGGCTGAGATCGGGCAGGGCCGCGGCAGGCGTGTAGACCGGCTCGTCGGCCAGCGCGCCCTCGATCAGGCCAGGGGCCGGGCCGCTGTAGCGCAGCGCGCCCTCCACGCGGCCGTCCGCGCCGACGACCAGGCCAGGGCTGACCATCGTCACCTCAAGGCGGAAGGGCAGCAGCAGCGCCTGAAGCTGGCTGCCGTCTCCGGCGGCTGGGTCCCCCACCACCGCGTCCACGCTGCCGCCCACCGTGCCGTTGAGCACCAGCGCGCTGCCCCAGAAGTTGACATCGCCGCCCACCGTGCCGTTAACGATGAGCTGGTAGTTGAGGGCGGTAACAGCGTGCGGCACAACCGCGCCGCCCTTGATCTCGGTGCTCAAGCCCAGGCTGATGATCCCGCTGGTGGGGCTGGCCAGCGTGCTCGCCGGGTGCAGGCGCAGCGCCGCGCCGACGAACACCACGTCATCCGCTACTGTGCCGTGGATGTCAAGCTGGCCGGCCAGCAGGTAGACATCGCCCTGCACCGTGCCGTTGATGTCGGCGTAGAAGGCGCCGCCGATCACGTTGCCGGTAACCGTGCCGTTGACCATCAGTGTGCCGCACAAGACCAGCAGGCTGCCGTCAATGACCCGTTCTGCCTCCACCATGCAGGTGTCGCCCTGCAGGGTTTCGAGCGCGCCAGCCGATCGGGGCAGCGCAATCAGACCCGCAGCGACGGCAGCAGCAGCCCACAGCCATTTCTTCCACCGCATCAGAACGCTCCTCCTGCTCCTGGCGGCGCTGTCGCCCCGATTGTACGAGGTACACAGCGGCTATTGCAAATTGCCAGCCCGTCGTACACACTATCCCTGTTTCGCGCAGAGGTCGTTTGGGGGGAGAAGCCGCGTCGTGAGTTCCGACCCGGTAGAACGCAACACCGACGTGCTCATCCGCCGCGCTGCCAACCCGATGCCGGCTGACCGGCCAGCCCCGCCGGCGAATCAGGTCGCGCCGCCCTGGCGCATCCTGCTGCACATCGGCAGCGACAGCCGCAGCACGCTCGGCGTGCAGGTCAGCCCGCAGATGCTGGTAGGCCGCTCTGACGGCGCCAGCGGCAGCGCGCCCGACCTTGACTTGGCCCCCTTCGACGGCCAGCGCAGCGGGGTCTCGCGCCGGCACGCGCTCATCACCTACGAGAACGGAACCCTGTTCATCGCTGACCTCAACAGCACCAACGGCACGCGCATCAACGGTTTCCAGCTCGAGCCAGGCCGCAGCTACCGCCTGCGCGACGGCGACGAGCTGGAGTTCGGGCGCGTCCGCGGCGTGGTGCGCTTCGTGCGCGCCTTGCCCTGAGCCAGCGACCGGCCAGCGCAAAGTGACAGGCCGTGTTACAATAGCGTGCAGTGGCGGCACACCAAGGGGAGAATGCGATGGCAGCCGAAGATGTCTTTGAGGCGCAGAGCGCAGTACAGGAAGACTTTATCCACCGGGCCAACGTCGTCGGCGTGGCCGTCGGCTTCAAGGAAGACAAGACGGCCCAGACCGGCGAGCTGGCAGTGGTGGTGCTGGTGGAGCGCAAGCTGCCGCTGGCGGCCCTCTCCGCTGAGGACGTCATCCCCAAGCAGATTGACGGCATCCGCACCGACGTGCTGGAGGTGGGCTACCTGCGCGCCTACCAGTCGCCGCGCAGCCGCTTCCGGCCGGTCATCCCCGCCGGCGTGAGCATCGGCCATTACCAAATCACCGCCGGCACGCTGGGGGCTATCGTCACCGACCGCGTCACTGGCGAAAGACTGATCCTCTCTAATAACCACGTGCTGGCCAACAGCAATGTCGCCCAAGTGGGCGATCCCATCCTCCAGCCCGGCCCATCGGACAGCGGCCAGAACCCGGCCGACGTGGTGGCGCGCCTGGAGCGCTTCGTGCGGCTGCGCTTCGTGGGCGAGCCAGACCCGCCGCCTGGCCCGCTGCCGCCCACGCCCCCCGGCGAGGGCGGCTGCCTGCTGATCGCGGCCAACGCCCTCAACGCGCTGGCCAAGCTGTTCGGCGCGCAGACGCAGCTGACGGCCACCACGCCCAGCGCGCCGCAGCAGGCCGCGACAGCGCTGCAGGAGACGCTTAACCTGGTGGACGCCGCTGTGGCCAAACCGCTCAACCCGGCCCAGTTCAGCGGCGACATCCTGGGCATCGGCAGCGTTAACGGCACGAAACCGGCAGCGCTGGGCATGCGCGTGCGCAAGCACGGCCGCACTACCGGCTACACCGAGGGGATCATTACGCTGCTCAACGCCACCGTCAGCATCGCCTACGGCCCCAAGACGGCTCGCTTCAGCGGCCAGGTTATCACCGAGGCCATGAGCCAGGGCGGCGACTCCGGCTCGCTGATCGTAGACGCCGCCGAAAACCGGGCGGTGGGGCTGCTGTTCGCCGGCTCCAACCTAGCCACTATCTTCACCCCGATTAACGTCGTGCTGGACGCCTTGCAGGTCAGCATTTAGTGCCGATTGAGCGGCAGGAGAGCGAGCGTGTCGCAGGAAGAACAGATCGCCCAGGCCGAGGCAGTGCAGGCCCGTTACAGCGAGGACCTGCTGCGCCGCGCCCACGTCCAGGGGACAGCCGTGGGGCTGGCACGGGTGCGCGGGCAGCTCACCGACATCGTGTCAGTCGTCGTGCTGGTAGACGAGAAAGTGCCGGAGGACCAGCTCGCGCCGGAGGACATTTGCCCCAAACAGCTTGACGGCGTGCGCGTGGACGTGCAGGAAGTGGGCGTGCTGCGCGCGTATTGATACTCAACGTTTGGACTGCGCCCGGACGGGGTGCATTCGGAAGTGGGGGCAAAATGAGATAAAGTGGTGGACATGAAACCAGGAGAGATTGAAGCATGTCCAGCCAACGCCAACAAAGAAAAGCGGAAATCATGGCCCAGGTTGAAAAGCTGGTCGAGCAAGCGC
>DAOTWC010000106.1:0-4424 GCA_034435995.1 Anaerolineae bacterium
CTTTTCCTCAAAGTCTCGTGAAACACTCAAGGCGTGCGGGTTTGTGAGCAGGGATAATGTTCGTTGCGCGGTATCAAGAAGGCCGATCTCCCTCAGAAGACGTGCGCGGTGTGTGGAAGACCGTTTGTGTGGCGTAAGAAATGGGCACGCCGTTGGGATAAAGTGCGTTACTGCAGCAGGCGCTGCCGCCAGCACAGATCCAACAAAAGCCGCTGACAGATGTTACAAGAGTGTCTATAGTATCTAATGTGGCTTTCTGAATAGACAAGCGAGAGAGAGATGGACAACATTCAGCAGCAGATCATGGCCGCGCTGTCTACTGTAATCGAACCCGAGCTGCATCGAGATATCGTTTCGCTCAATATGGTTCGTGACCTAACTGTAGAAGGAGACACAGCGCGTTTCACTATTGTGCTGACGACGCCTGCGTGTCCGCTCAAGAACGTCTTTCTTGAGCGGTGCAATGCCGCTGTTATTGGACACGTACCGGGGATTAATCGCCTCGACATACAGTGGGACGCTCAAGTCCCTACAGACCGGCGAATGCAAGGTCTGGTGCAAGTGCCTATGAAATGCCTGCTTGCGGTGTCCAGTGGTAAGGGGGGCGTGGGCAAGAGCACAGTTGCCATTAACCTAGCGGTAGCGTTAGCCGATGCCGGCGCGTCCGTTGGTGTGATAGACGCTGATATTCTCAATCCCAACATTCCTACCATGGCAGGCCTGGGCTACGGTCGGCCGCGAGTTGCCGACGACAAAATGCTTCCCCTTGAAGCCTACGGCGTAAAGCTGATGAGCACCGGCTTTCTCACATCACCAGATAAGCCAATGATACTGCGCGGCCCGATGCTCCACAGCGCCATTCGTCAGTTCTTCACCGATGTTCACTGGGGCGATTTGGATTACATGATCGTAGACCTGCCGCCCGGTACTGGTGACGCGCCATTGTCCCTAGCACAGTCGTTCCCGCTGACAGGGGCTATCATCGTGACCCAACCACAAGAAGTGGCTGTATCTGACGCCCTGAGAAGCATCGCTATGTTTGAGACGCTCAATGTGCCGATCGTGGGCGTTGTCGAGAATATGGCGGGCGATTTCTTCGGTGAAGGCGGCGGTGAAACCCTGGCGCAGCAGCGAGGCGTCCCGTTCCTTGGTCGCATTCCGCTGGATGCCGAAATTCGCAAAGGCGGTGACTATGGCCGGCCTATCGTAATCAGCGCGCCGGAAAGTCAAGCAGGGCAGGCATTTGTTAAGCTGTCGCAGGCAGTTGCCGCGCGCGCCAGTGTGCTGATGCTGCAGAACGCAGACGTTATTCCGTTGAAAGTCATTGGTTGAGCCTTTTGCCCAAGCTGCCGCAGCAGCGGTTGAAAACGGGCCGCTGCTGCGGCAGTTGTTAGTCGTCCATGCCGATAACCTGAATATCGTCGCTTGAGCCGACAGGGTTGTAGCGGCCGATCAGCAGCCAAAACAGGAAACTGCCAATCAAAGAGAGGACCAGCGCCAACCAGAAAGCGCTTGCCAGGCCGCGGAAATCAGCCCAGTACCATGTGAGAAAGCCGACGAATAACAGCAGGATCGTGACAGCCCTGCGACGCTTGACCTCTGCTCGCTGCCAGATCAACAAAAGCGCGCTGAGCCAGATCACAAGAACAAGCACCGTGCCCCAGTCCATTCACGCTTTGCCTCGGGTGTCCGCTACTCCATTTACATAACGGGATTATACCGTCCGGATTCGAGTTTCAGATGAGCATCTGCTGTGTGGCCTGTGCAAGTGCTCTCGCGAGACTGTGGCATAATAGTATCGGGTGGCATCTGGCAGCCGCGCCGCATGATGCGCTGGCGAGAAGGTAGAAAACATGTTAGAGGTAAATGTGTCCTATATACATGAGGTGGCCATTGTTGAGGCCAAAGGGCGCATTGACAGCTCGACGGCTGCCGCCTTTGGGGAAGCGTTGACCGGCGCAGTTGACGCTGGCAGCGCTCGCGTCGTGCTGGATCTAAGCGAGGTGGATTATATGAGCAGCGCCGGTTTGCGTGAAATTGTCACAGCCTTCAAGAAAGCGCGCAGCCTGCAAGGCGACATTCGAGTAGCCGAGCCTGCGCCCCGTGTGTTGGAAGTCTTGGAGCTGTCGGGGTTAGACACGTTTATGAAGATCTACCCGTCAAGAGCTGAGGCCGTGAACGGCTTCTGATCATGCCAGCAGCGCGCACGATGACCGAAAGCTGGTCGCTAACGATTGCCGCAAGCTACCGCGACATCAGGCTGGCCGCCAGCACGGTGGCGGCAGCGGCGCGCGCCGTTGGCCTCAACGAGACTGCAGCGCATCACTGCCAGCTCGCAGTTGATGAGGCGTGCACGAACATCATTGAGCATGGGTATGGCGGTGAAAACGCCGAAAACAGCATCCTGATAGCTTGTAGTTCCCCCTCACCCGGCTGCTTGTTGATCGAAATCACAGACAGCGCGCCGGCTTTTAACCCTCTAACAGCCGATACACAAGCTGACCAGAGAGACACTCGCAGTCCGCCTCCGGGTGGGTGGGGTGTGTATTTCATTAAGAGGCTGATGGACAGCGTTGAGTACCGCTATGAGCACGGTCAGAACCATCTGCTGCTGAAGCGCTGCAATGCCATTGACACGAGCTGATGACTGCGACTGCACGCTGCGCTGAGTGCATTTCTAAATCAACTGGCAGCAGCCATGACGTATTTCATGGCACGCGTCTCCAAGCGTTAATGTCGTTGAGGTTAACCTGACCAAACGGCGGCAGAAAACCTGTTGTTCCATCTTGCGGGCTGCATTCCATTGCAGTTGGGGGCAAATCACTGCGGGGCGCGAGCAGCGGGTTTTCCGGGTTAAAATAATTCCAGGCGGCGCGTGAGATGCCTTCGATAAGAGGCCAGGCTCGTTCGAAGCTGAAGAAATCCGTGTTTTCCCACAGAAACACCGAAATGATGTAATTGCGGCCGTTGGGGGAGAACACAATACCTGCGTCACCGTGCATTGTGGACAGCCAGCCATTTTTGTGCGAGATGCGCGTGCCAGGTGGAATCCCGCCCTGCAGCAGCCGCATTAGGTCATTGGCGCTCATCAGCTCCAGCATCTGGCGGCACTCATTTTGGGTGAACTCGCCATTTGGGAAGGCTGCCATCAGCCCAGAGCCGTAGTTAGCACAATCGTAGATCATGCCAAATAGGGTTCCCAAGTCCTCCGCTGTCGTTTGGTTGAAAGGGTCAGCGTCTGTATTGTGGTTCGGGTTGGGTGATGTTTGCGGGCGTGTAATTGAGCCGAGCTGCTGTCCTTCAACGCCGAGGATGAACGGGGCAGTAATGAACGTGTTGCGTGCGCCTAGGTACTGCGCAGTATTTGTTACGCTGGCCAGACCGTTGAAGATATTCGTTCCGCCGCCGATGATTTGCATGATGAGGTTGGAAGACGAATTGTTGCTGCACAACAGCGAGTTTGCCATGAGGTAGGCTTCTTCGTCTGTCGGCGCCAGTGACAAATAGCGAAAGTAATCAATCAGTATAGCGACTTTGATTGTGCTGGCGGCTGAGAAGGCTACATCGCTGAGTATGTTTATCTCCTCACCGGTTTGAAGGTCCTGGACGTAGACGGAAGCCACCGTGTTCTGGCCGTCGTAGAGAAACCCCTGTGTGTCGAGATACTCAACGATCATGTCCCTTAGCACACTGAGGTCTGTTGAACCCTGACCGGTGCTTTCAACCGGAAGCATAACTGAACGCGAGTCTGGGCTGCGCAGCGCAGCGTCTACTGCTGCAAGAGCAGCGCGTTGGTTGAGCGCATAACCTCCTGGGCCTGGCCTGATTGTCAGCGTTTGCAGGTCGTAAGTCGCTTTTCCAGGCGGACGATCATAGCGTAGGGCGATGTCGCGCAGGAATTGTTCAAGCAGGTTTTGTTGATAGTCTACCACGAGGGGTATGTTGATCGGATTCTGAGCTTCCTGTCCGGTAAGGTAGTAGAAAAAGCGCTGCCAGTTGCTGCCTGCAATATCAGCAGTGGCGCGGACTTCGGCCAACATGGCTGCGCTGTTAATGCGGAAGCCCAAAACAGCGGGGTCAATCAGAATTGGACTGTCATTGTACCAGAGTACAACAGGCTGTGTCAGCGCGTTCTCCCAGCGCGTGACGGCCTCGCCTGGGGAGAGACCGCCCACCGGCACCCCAGCAACGGTCACGTCACTCGGCAGTCGGTCAGCCTGCTGGCTGAAAGTCACGAGTTCGAGCACAAACAGGCCGGCTGCGCCCAGCAGCATCATGATGGATATGATGGGTAGGAATGGAATGCCGGATCGGCTGCGCCTGCGCGTCCCCAGGCCGCTAAGTCCTGCTGTCATGGAGCCTTCACACCAATTTCAAGCGCCCGTTGGATGGCTAAGTGATGAAATGGCTGGAGTCTGGGCAAA
>DAOTWC010000107.1:0-9379 GCA_034435995.1 Anaerolineae bacterium
GTGTGCGATAGTGGCACAAAATATTGTTCGGTCTGTCCTCATGGAGCTGGGGAGCGCCAGGCTGCATCGCCGCTTCCGCGTCGAACACTGCCGGCAGGTCCTCATACTCGACGCGGATCAGCCGAGCCGCTTCCGCCGCGATCGCCTCAGTATCGGCGACGACCAGCGCCACCGCATCGGCGTAGCACCGCACGATATCGGCGTCGGCGATTGTGCTCCCTGGCCCACACAGCACAGGCTGGTCCTTGGTCACCAAGCCATACTCGTTGACAGGGACGTCTGCTGCCGTAAACACTCTGTGCACACCGGGCAGCGCCGCAGCCGCGCTGGTGTCCACCGCAACAACGCGCGCGTGAGCGCGGTCGCTGAATCGGATTTTCATCCAAAGCTGGCCGGGCATGTCAATGTCACCAGGATATGGCGCTTCGCCCGTCACTTTTCCCCGTGCGTCAATGCGCTTCACCGACTGTCCGACAACCAATGTTTTCTCGTGCGCTGTCATAACGCCATCTCTGCCCTGAAGAAACCATCCGCTTGGTGGGGCACTCTCTCAGCCCCTTTTCTCTTCCTGTTGTTTACGGCGCTGCTGTTCTTCGTAGTTGCGCTTGGCCGCCTCGCGGTTATGCCGGCGCATGTCTGCCTCAACCTTGCGCCGGCGCTCCTTGCGCTCCTTCTCTTCTCGCAGCATGGCTTCCTTCTCTTTGCGCAGCGCAGCGTCGCGTGTGTCGTGCTGGCGCCTGCGCGGTGCGAACGCCGCCACGATCACCGAGGCCAGAGCGGCCAGTATGACAAAAATAAACACGCCTACGATTGCCGTCACCTGTCCTTCCGTTAGCGAGCCAGTGCTGAACTGCGGCAGGCGCTCTCGGATAATCCGATACACGTGCGGCGCCAAGACCCATGAGATCGCGCCCAAGGCGAGCGCCAGCACAAAACCAATGACCGGCCACATCCCCCTCTTCTTCGGTTTAGGTTTCGGTCTGTAGTCCTGCATAGCCTTATTCCTTCTGCCCGCTGGCGGCGTCCTCAAAAGCCTGAACGATGCTGTAGTAGCCGGTACACCGGCACAGGTTGCCACTGATGCTGTGGACAATCTGCTCGCGCGTTGGCTTGGGGTGTTCCTCAAGCAGCTTGACCCCTGACATCAGGAAGCCCGGCGTACAGTAGCCACACTGCACCGCTCCCCTATCAATGAAGGCTTGCTGCAGCGGGTGCAGCGCGCCATCGCAGGCCAGCCCTTCTACGGTCACAATCTCTGCGCCATGAGCGCGCGGCGCTGGCACCATGCAGGCCATGACCGCAGCGCCGTCAAGGAAGACGGTGCACGCGCCGCACTCGCCCTCGGCGCAGCCCTCTTTGGTTCCAGGCAGGCCGGCGTCTTCTCGCAAGAAGCGCAGCAATGTTTTATTCTGGCCTGTGCTGACGCTCATCCGCCGCCCGTTAATGGTTGTCTCAATTGGCTGCCCAGCGTGATGCTCGACGCGGGCCGCCAGCCGGCTGCCATTAACGCGCCCTTGATCAGGCCCCCAAAGCATAGCCGGATTATGCGGCCAGCCTTCCGCCTGGCGTCCGGCCGCCAGGGCAGTCAGCGCCCGCTTGACCAGCACGCGCACCATCTCGGTGCGGTATGCTGCAGTGCTGCGCACGTCGTCAATCGGAGTGGGGGTCTGCGCCGCCAGCCGCGCAGCTTCTATAATTACTTTGGGAGTCAGCGCCTGCCCGATCAGCGACTGTTCCGCCACCGCTGCGCGCACAATAACCGGCGCTACGCTGCCCAGTGTAATCGCCGCCCGCGTGACCTGCTCGCCCTCGAAGGCCAGCACTACCGCGACATTAACTACCGAAATTGCTTGGGCGCGGCGCAGACCCAGCTTGAGAAAAATGCCGCGCTCATTAGCGGCCAGCGCTGGAAAAGTGATAGCGGTGAGCAGCTCATCAGGCCGCATCACCGTTTGCCGCACGCCGGTGTAAAACTGCGAGAGCGGAACGGTGCGCTCACCCTCCAGCGAGGCCAGCGTGACCTCAGCGTTAAGCGCCATCAGCGGCGTAATCGTGTCGTTTGCCGGTGACGCAGTGATAAGATTGCCAGCCACCGTCGCGCGGTTGCGAATCTGGGGCGCGCCCACTTCCCAACACGCCTGCGCCAGCGGCAGCGCGCGCGCCACCAGTTGAGAGTCGTAAACCACATGGTTGTGCGTTACCAGCGGCCCTAGGCGAAAATGGTCGCCGTGCCGCGCAATCTGATCTAAGCCAGGCACACGGGTGATGTCAATCAGCGCAGTTATACCGGGGCGCTGACCGCGCTCCAGCTCGATAATCAAATCTGTTCCGCCAGCAATTATGCGCGCGCTGTTCCGATGCTCTGCCAGCAATTCCAATGCCTCGGACACCGTGCTGACGCTGAAATAGTTCTGCCACATACAATTAAGCGCCTCCAGTTGTGTACCCGTATCGTATACCAATTTATGCGCCCTGCATCACGCCCGAGCAAAAGTCTCACTGCCCTCTCGGTTCAATCTCAAGCACCGTAATCGGGTTGATGTTAATGACACACGTATCTCTGTATTGGGTTTTGACGGTGTCGCGCCTATCCCAGGTGTGGGTGTGCCCATGCAGCAGATATCGAGGGCTGTACCAACGCATGAACTTCAGGAAGGATTTGAACCCTGTGTGGGCGCGGTCGGGCCGGTCGTGTATGCCATACGGCGGTGAATGGGTGACCAGCACATCCAGCCCACGCCGCAGCGCCGGCGACAACCCCATGCGCATAACCATCCACAGCATCTGCGAGTCAGTGTACTGAATCTCGCCGTTGTTGTAACGCATGCAGCCTTCCAACCCTGCAAATGTCAGCCCGCGGTGCTCAACCACACGCATATGCAGGTTCTCTCCGCCCGGCGGGGACTCGCTGTAACGCTCATCGTGGTTGCCGCGCACGTAAAACAGCGGCACGTTCAGTGTCGAAACGATGTACTCCAGATACACGGCTGGCAGATCGCCACAACTGATAACAAGCTGCACGTCGCTGTAGCGGCGCCGCAGGTTCACTGCGCTCTCTAGCTGCGGCATGACTGTATCGCTCACACAAAGAATCTTCACCGTACTACATTCCAGTAACCAGCCCCAATCATTAACTCAGGTCAATCGCTGGCCGGCTTCGCTTCCTCGCCGGGCGGCTGGCGCATCGGCTGGCCATCTCCCCCGCGCCGCACCATCGTGATTTCGGCCAGGATGCTCACCGCGATTTCCTCAGGCGTCTCTGCCTGTATTTCCAGACCAATCGGCGCGCGCACGCGTGCGAGCTGCGCAGCGGTAAGCCCACGCTCTTCCTGCAGCGCCTTGGCTGTCAGCGTCCAGCGCCGGAGGCTGCCAATCAGGCCGATATACGGCGCTGGCGTCGTCAACAGCGCAGGAATCAGGTCTAGGTCCAGCGGCATGCCGCGCGTCACCGCAGCCACACAGGTGCGCGCATCAATACGGGCGCGCTCGGCAATCTCGCCGGGAGGACACACGATATATCCATCAAGGCCGGGGGCGTAATCTGGGTTACAATAGTCCTGCCGGTCGTCCGAAAGCAGCACCCGGTAGCCCGCCCATTTGCCCAGTTCGGCCAACGCCTTGCCCACATGTCCGCCGCCAATGACCAGCAGCGTCCACAGCAGACCAACAGGTTCGATGAAAACCTGCACTGTCCCGCCGCACACCCCTGGATCGCCGTCCTCTAGCCGGTTCAGCGCGTAGCTGGGCATCCGTGCCTGCCCATCGGCAATAGCCTCCAGCGCCGCTTGAATGACAAGCTGTTCCAGCGCGCCGCCGCCTACCGTTCCCACGATCGAGCCATCGGCGCGAACCATCATCTTGCTGCCAGCGTGGCGCGGCACAGAGCCGCTGGCGCTCACGACAGTGGCCAGCGCCACCGGTTCGCCTGTCTCGTGCGCGCGCAGGAGCGCCTCAAACACAGCCCGATCCTGACTCATGGTCGCTCTGCCTCACCAATCAACACCGTCGCGTTGTCATCGCCGCCCGCGCTTGGCGTCAGGCGCGTTCCGGTCACCGGATCGTACAGGCCAACAGCCACTCGGTAACGACCCCGCGGTACGCCCGCCAAGTTTACCACAATGTCATCTTGAAAGGTTCCTGGCAGCCAGTTGCCTGTTACCAGCGCGCCACCCCCTGACCGTGTGTCGGCCTGAGCAGCAATGCTGCCGTCCACATTCAACACGTGAACGAACACTTTGTAGTCGCCCTGTGCCTGGCCCTCGCTGTGCCACACCAACGACACAACCAGCTCAGCATCGCCATCCTGCCCGCTGTTAACTGCAAGGCCTGCGTAAGCCAGCGTAATCGCCTTGTCCTGAAAAGTCGTTACTGCTTGTGGCGGCGCTGGCTCTGAGACATATTCGCCCTGGTAGACGCCGTGCCAATGCGGTAAGTAGCCTCCTCCAGGTGTGTCTGGCACAACTCTGATGTGCAGCGCGCTGCTCGTCACCTGAGCAGCCGGAATGAGTGTGTGCACGTCCAACCACGCGCCCGGTAAATCAGGCAGCCAGCGGCGCGCGACCCGCTCCCCGTTAGCGTATACATCGAGCGTGCCGCGGCTGTACGGATGAAGCCGCGTCACGAGCAGTGTGTCACGGCCTGGCGTAACCCGCACGACGAACGCCTCCTCGGCGTCAATGAATCGCCCGCCGTCCAGCAGGTGGCAGTCAGCCCCTGCGCAGTTGATGTATCCCCATTCCCGCACCTCGGTCGGAAAGGCCACCGGCTGCCCTTCCATTCGCCAGCGATAGTCGTGCGCCTGCTCCGACGCGATCTGCGCCACATTCACAACGTCCACCAGCTGCCACGCTGCCCAGTTGGTCAGCCAAGGGACCTGAGGACGGTGGCTGGCCGCGTGATCTGCGCCGCTCCAGTCGGGCAGGTAAATGGCCTGCTCAGGCGCTGCCAGCGCCACGTTGAACCGTTCGTCCAGCTTGACCGCGAAGGCTTCCAGCGGCTCCCCGTAAATGCCTGTTGCAGCCACCATCCCGAGGCCGTAGCCGTGCCCCTCGCCATACGACGCGATATAGTCCGGGCGGTGCTGCACCAGGAACTCCGCCACCGACCCCGGCCCATTGCGCCAGTAGTCTGCTGCGCCGGGCGTGGTCAGGCCCACTTTGTCGAGCGTGGTGCGCCCGCCGATATAGCGCATCATGCCTACGTCGTGTACTGCGATCACTGCATCTGGTGACGTGTTGTCCGCTAACCACCGCGCCATCTGATAAGGCTGGGCGTAGATGTAACTCACATTGAGCGCAAAATGCCCCAGAAACACCCAGGCTGTGGCCGCCGCAAAAACTGGCAGCCCTGCCACAGCGTACAATCGAGCTGGCCAGCGCAGCGCGCGCACAGCCGCCGCTGCCCAGGCCACTCCAGCCCCAGCTAGAGGGTAGAACAGCGCCAATAGCGGTATTTGATAGCGTTTGAAATGCCAGAAAGCTGTGTCCAGAGTGGCTATGAACGCCGTGCCGGCCAGCAGCCACAGCGCCGCCAGCGCGCCCGCCGGCCGCTGATCACGCCGGGTCATCAGTACAACGATCCCCAAACATCCTAGCGCCGCCAGCAGCGGGGGCACATACCATCCTTCGCGCGGGCTGTAGCCCGTCATGAACTCCAGCCAAGCGCGGCTGAAGTTAGCCCATATGCGCGTAATGACAGTTTCCCAGCGGAATGGAACTATTCCCAAAACGGATTTGGCCGCATTGCCTGACGCCACCACCGACCCCGTAAGCAGCCAGTTCACCGCCGGCTGCACACCCAGCATAACAATTGGCAGCAGCAGCGGCAGCCACCAGCCAGCCCGGCGCGCTGAACTGGGCGCGCTCAGGCCGCGCCAGATGATCGCTCCAACCGCCAGCGCCGACAGCGCGCCCCACTCCGGGCGTGCCAGCGCCAGCAGCGAGGCGCTGATCACAAACAACCCTGCCCGATTGACAGCCACGGCGTACAAAGCTGCCAGCGCCAGCGCTGTAACCAGGCCAGTTTCCATACCGCTCATGTAATGCCATGAAACCGCGCCGGTCAAGGTAAAGGCTAGCGCCAGCGGCGCTGCCAGCCACGCCGGGCCACGCCACAGGCGGACGAGTCTGTATACCAGCCAACCAGAGCCAGCTAGCGCCAGCGCGCCTATCGCCAGCGCCCAAACGCCGAGGTGAAGCGCCTTGAACCCGGCTGCATACCCGATCGCCAGCACAAACGGATACAGGAAACTGGTTGCGCCAGAGGTTGGAGGTTGGCCAGGGTTATATACAAACAGCTGTCCGCCAGCAAGCTGGCGCGCATATTGGAAATGGATGTAGACGTCATCCAGCGGTAGGATGAAGTTGCCTTGTCCCGCCGCCAGCGCAGCCGACGCATAGACCAAAAAGACGATGCCTGCAGCGGCGCAGCAGGCGGCCCACACCAGCAGCCTGCGCCGCTTCTGCCTCATAAGACAAGCGCAGGGCTATGCCCCTGGCATACCCCCGCCCGCATCATGCCGCGCTCTCGACTAGTGCGAATAACCATCGGCGAACGTGTCAATCATCAGGTTCACATCTGCGCCCAGCGGATACAAAATCGGGCAGGTGGCGCCGGCAGCCACATATTCGCGCACTTTCGCCCGCACCTCCTGCGGCGTGCCGGACGCCGTGATCATCTGCACAACGTCGTCCGGAACCAACCGCATTGCCTCTTCAATCTGCTCCTCGGTGGCAGGCCATGTGAGCACCTGGCCGATTTCATCCAGCAGCTCCTGGCGCACGCCGCTGGCCTTCATGATGTGCGGCTGCTGGCCCAGATACTGGGTCACTAACTTGCGCGCCGCGTCCAGAGCGCGCTTGCGATCGTTATCTACCGAACATACCACAAGCTGCGGCCGGTCTATGTCGTCCAACCGGCGTCCCGCCAATTTGGCCCCAGTTTCGAGCTGAGCCAGGGCGTCCTCGTTGTACTTCGGCGACACCAGATAGTTCAGCACCACCCCATCAGCAATTTCCCCGGTAAGGGCCATCATTTTCGGGCCAGTCGCGCCAATGTAGATGGGCACGTTGCGCGGCTCTTTGCGCCCATGCACCACGTCCAGCTCCACGTCCGTCAGGTGAACGAACTCACCGTGAAAGGTCACTCGCTCGCGCGCCAGCAGCGCTCGCACAACCGTCACCACCTCGCGCATTGCCAGCAGCGGTTTGCTGCGGTTAATGCCCACTTTTTGCGCCAGCGGGTCCCACCAGGCCCCGATGCCGCAGATAATGCGGTCTGGCGCCAAGTCGTCCAGCGTCAGAAAGGTAGCCGCGATTACGGCTGCGTTGCGCGTCCAGTTGTTGATAACGCCCGAACCGATTTTGATACGGCGTGTAGTGGCGGCAAAAGCGGCCATCGGCACGATCGCATCGCGCACCAGGCGGCTCTCGGCCTGCCACACGGCCTCAAACCCGCGCGACTCAGCATACTGCACGTACTTGATCGCGTCCTGCAGCGAATGCGCATCCTGCAGGTAAAGGGCTACGCGGTCTGCCATATTTCTCTCTCCCAAGAACGGATCTATCAAGAAACCAGAAAGCTGCGCACTTCGTAGTCTAGACCACGCACCAGATGGTTGTAGCTGTTCAGGTCTGCCGGCAGGTCTATGTCAAGCGACAGCCGGTCAGACCGATAGACAGTCACCTGTGCGCCGGCCTCTCGGGCAAGCTGTACGTGGCGCGCATAGCTTCCTGGGCCAAACGCATAGGGAATCAAGCCCGGCGGTCGCATGAACAGCGCGTTCGTGCCGTCTTCACTCTGATCAGTTGAGATAACCACTGTCATCACACTGCGGCCCAGGTTGACGATATTCGTCACGTCCTCCGGCGCAATCAGCGGTAGGTCAGCTGGAAGCACAAGCGTCGCGTTGCACCCCCAGCTTGCAACCACCTTGGTCGCGCGCAGGAGGGCTGCGTTCAGCTCGGGTGCGCCGCTCTCCTGCACGGTACGGGCATCGTATTCCCGAGCGATTGACAGCACCTTCGTGTCACGACTGATGACAAGCGTTCCCATAACCTGTGGAACAGCCTGCACCGTTTCCAAGACATGGCGCAGCATAGTTTCTGCCAGAAAACGACGCTGGTCCGGCTCCAGAACATCGGCCAAACGGCTCTTGGCGCGGTTCAGCGGCTTAACGGGGATGATCGCCCAGACGCACATCGCTTCTCCATCCATTAATCCAGTCCAGCACCTTGCGGGCCAGTGCGACCCGGTCAGCGTTGGAACGCATCATTGTATCGAATATTGCTGCATGCGGCACAGGTATCTCCATGCCAGCATCGCGCTCGTCGCAGACAAAACCGTTGATGACAGCGGCGTAATATTCTGCGACGGTCCTTGCTGACGGTTCATATCCTAATTCTGCCATAAGTTTGCTTGCAGGTCCCTTGACAGATCGCCCCCGAATTATCGGGGTTATCGCTACACGCGGCACAGGCCGTTTGACGATGGCATCTAACATACCGGGAACGGCCAGAATCGGCCCGATTGACAGCCAGGGATTTGACGGGCCGATAATGATCGCATCAGCGGCTGCGAGCGCTGCCGCCGCCGCGTCTGTCACCTTCGCTGATTCGATGCCCTCCAGCCGCAGCCCGCGCACAACGGGCTGCCAGCGCCGCATCACGAAATACTCCTGAAACCCGATCTCGCCGTGTTCGACAGTGTCTACCATCGTCGCCACCGGCGCATCAGCCATCGGCAGGATCGTTTGACAGACGCCCAGACGCTGCGCCAGCTCCTGCGTAATGTCCGTCAGATTTCGACCGCCGCGCAGCCAGTCTGTGCGCAGGATGTGCGTCGCCATGTCCTGATCGCCTAGGCGAAACCACGTGGCAGCGCCATAACGGCCCAGAGCCTGCAGCGTGTGGGTTGTGTCGCCAGCTACCCCCCAGCCGTTGACCGGGTCCACCACACCAGCTAGGGTGTACATGACGGTGTCCAAGTCTGGGCAGATGCGCAGCCCCAAATGCCAGAAATCGTCTCCGGTGTTGACAATTACCGTGAGTCGGCCAGGGTCAAGAATCTGGCTCAGGCCGTAGGCGAACTTAGCGCCGCCCACGCCGCCGGCCAGCGCTACCACGTTCAGCGCCACATTACGCTCTTTTCCAGCGGATGCCGTTCTTTGCTGCGCTGGCCTGCAGGATAGCCGAGGGCGATTATCCCCTGCGGCTCCCAGTCTGCCGGCAGGGTGAGAACGCTCTGCACAACATCAGGGCAAAACAGCGGTGCGCACATCCAGCACGCCCCCAGTCCAACAGCGTACGCTGCCAGCAGAAGATTCTGTCCAGCCATCGCTGCGCTCTGCACAGCCATTGTGCGTTCCGCATCCCGGCGGCGT
>DAOTWC010000108.1:0-13819 GCA_034435995.1 Anaerolineae bacterium
AAGCAGCTTACACTAGACGTGCTGAGGCATCGGGTGCTGGTCACATTTGAGGCTGAAGCTGAGAACATCACGCCGTCACAGGTTGTACAGCAGATCGTCAATCGTGTTGCAGTGCCATGAACATGAAATTGGACAGCGCAACACTCAACCGGATTCGGCTCATTGAGCTGCGCACGCGGCGCCTAGTAAACGACTCTTTCGCTGGCGCATATCATTCGGTGTTCAAGGGACAAGGCATGACATTCGACTCTGTGCGTGCCTATGAGCCAGGCGATGATGTGCGTTCTATTGACTGGAACGTGACCGCGCGGACTGGCGAACCGTTTGTGAAGCGTTATGTCGAGGAACGTGAGCTGACTGTCATGCTGGCACTCGACACAAGCGCATCCATACAGTTCGGTACTGTGAGAAAGCAGAAACGCGAATTGGTCGCCGAACTAGGCGCAGCGCTGACGCTGTCTGCGCTGGCAAACAACGACAGAGTTGGTCTGCTGATTTTCAGCGATCGGCTTGAACGCTTTATTCCGCCGCGAAAGGGGCGCAACCACGCACTGCGCCTGATACGGGATTTGCTGACTGCGAAGCCATCGAGCACAGGAACTGACCTGAGTCTAGGGCTGCGCGCGTTGAACCGCACGCTAAGGCGGCGTGCGATTGTCTTTCTGCTGTCCGATTTTCTCGCCCCTGTCGAAGACTATGAAACTGAGCTTGTGGCGACAGGACGGCGGCACGACGTCATCGCGCTGGCCGTGCGCGATCCACTAGAGCGGGCCTGGCCGACCGGCGCGCTGATCGGACTGCGCGACGCCGAGACCGGCAGTGTGGCTTGGATTGACACATCGGGAGCAGACTGGCGTAAGCGTTATGCCCAGCAGGCCGAGCGTTTCATGCAGGCGCGCAGGGCGGCACTGGCACGCGCTCAAGTAGATTGTGTTGAGATTGATCTCGACAGCGACTATGTGGCGGCGCTCGTTTGCTTTTTCCAGCGGCGTGAGCGACGTTTGCGGGCATGATGCGGCGGTTTGCCACAGCCCTCTTGCTGCTGACAGTGCTCACGCCGGTGATGATAGGCGCTGCACAGCCAGCGCCGACGCCGCAGGTGTGGTTCACGATGGAGTTGGGAAGGTCTCCACTGGTAGGTGAACCTATTGCGCTGACATTGCGCGCGCTGCTGCCGCCTGGAACGATTATAACGGCTTGGCCGGCCCTGCCGCAGGATTGGCCGCCTTTCGAAGTGCGCGAAGTGGCTGAGCTGAAGGTTGTAGAGAGACCAGAAGGCAGCCTTGAAGCGCAGCAGGCGATCAAAGCCATTGTGTGGCGGCCTGGGGAATATCGCACACCTGATACGCGCATTACAGTTCAACTGCCAGGTCTCATGCCAGCCGAAGTTGCAGCCGATCCACTGTTTTTCACAGTTCCTAGTGTGCTGACAGGCGAAGCTCCCGAGTTGAGGGCTGCGAAACCACAGGCGGCCATGAGCGATGGCCTGCCTCTGCTAGCTGCAGGCGGGACGGTTGGAGGTGTTGTGCTGCTGACCGTAGGCCTGCTGTGGTACCGAAACACGCGCCGGCGCAGACGCCAGGCGGCGCCTGCCGCGCCTAAGACCGCTTATGAGACCGCTTTAGCCGAAATCATCAGCGTCACCGAACGTGGGCTGCCGGATACGCAGGCGTACCCCTTGTTGGCTGCGTCTCTGCGAATGTACCTGGGTGCGCGACTGCGTGTGGCAGCCGCTGATATGACAACGGCGGAGCTGATCGAGGCGGTTTCTGGATATGTCTCAACTGCTATGCAGCAGGAGCTGGCGCTTTTTTTGGAGCAGGCCGATCTGGTGAAATTCGCGCGTTATCGCCCTGGGACACGGCGCACCCAGTTATATGCTGACCTGGTCACTCGTTGGTTGAAAACCGCAGAGCGCGCGTTGTCAGATCAGCAGCGCGAGGGGTCAGTATGATCCTCAGGTTTGCGTACCCTGCTGCGTTTGTGCTGCTGCTCCTGCCACTGCTGCTAGCGCTGATACACGGCTCGCTGTTAGGTGGAGCGCTGCCGGCGATGATCTTTTCTGACACCCGTCTTGCGAGCGGTATGCCACTAAGCTGGCGGGTGCGGCTGCGAAGGCTGCCGGATGTCCTGCGTGTTCTGGGGTGGACAGCATTGGTTGTCGCGCTGGCCCGCCCACAAGCAGGTCAGACTCAGGAGATCCTGCGGGGCCAGGGTGTGGATATTGTAATGGCGCTTGACATCTCTGGAAGCATGGGAACGCGCGATTTCGACGGGCAAACACGTTTGGCAGCGGCCAAGCAGGTGATAAACAGTTTCGTGCGATCGCGAGAATTCGACAGGATCGGGCTGGTTGTGTTCGCGCGCGAGGCTTTCCATCAGGCTCCGCCAACGCTTGACTACGGCGTGCTGCTCCAGCTTCTGGATGAAGTGCAGCTTGCCCCTGATCTAGGGCTGGACGACGGCACAGCGATCGGTATGGGGCTGGCCTCGGCGGTTAACATGCTCCGCTCTAGTGAAGCGGCAAGCCGTGTCATTGTCCTGCTGACTGACGGCGCAAACAACGCTGGCGCGCTCGACCCATTGACCGCGGCTCGCGCTGCGCAGGCTTTTGACGTGCGCGTGTATACGATCGGTGTGGGGCGTGTTGGCCTTGGCGCAGTGGAAACAGAGAACGAGACAGCAGAGATTGGCCGGGCTGACCAAGGCGAAAACACACTCAGGCAGATCGCAGCCATTGCCGGCGGCGCGCATTTCCGCGCAGCAGACCTGAACGTGCTGCAGCGTGTCTATGACGAAATTAACAGGCTAGAGCGCTCTGATGTTGAACGCCAGATACTGGTGCGCTGGCAGGAGCAAGCAGGAAGCTGGATGGCCGCAGCGCTAGCGCTGTTAATTGCTGAGCGACTGCTTCGCGTAACGACATTCCAGACCTTGCCGTAATACGAGGTATGTATGACTTTTGTCCACCCTGAAGCGCTGTATCTGCTGCTGCTGCTGCCGGTCGCTGCCCTAGTGTTTGCTGTGCGGGCAAGAATGCGCCGCGCCCACTGGAAAAGTTTGGGTGAAAGCCAACTGATGGCAAGTCTTGCGCCTGATGTTAGCCCACTGCGACGCTTAGTGAAAATGGCGCTGTGGCTGCTGGCAGCGGGGATGTTGATAACAGCGTTGGCGCGCCCGACCTGGGGCACAGATGTTGAGGCGATTGAAGCACAGGGCGTATCGGTGATGATCGTTCTCGACGTGAGTCAGAGCATGCTGGCGCGCGATGTTCTACCCAGCCGCCTAGAGCACGCAAAGCTGAGCGTGCTCAATCTGATCGAAAAGCTGGCAGGCAGCGAGATAGGTCTGATCTTGTTCGCAGGGCGGCCATTGATCCAGTTCCCGCTGACCACCGACACACGCACGCTGGGGCCATTTGTGAACGCTGCCAGCACCGACTCGATCTCGCAGCAGGGCACCAATCTGGCGGAAGCGCTGCTGCTGGCGGTGTCCTCATTTGACCAGAAGCGCCCAACAGCGAAGAACGTTGTGGTGATATCAGACGGTGAAGGGCATCAGGGTGACCCGCTGGCCGCAGCGGCCTCGGCCGCTGCGGCTGGCATCAAGGTGCACACTGTTGGCTACGGCGACCCTGCCGGCGCGCCCGTTCCCATACTAGACTCAGTAGGGCGTGTCGCTGGCTACAAGACGAACCCCGACGGCAGCGTGGTGCTGTCCCGTCTGGAGGAGGAGATATTGAGAGAGATTGCCGCCCGCACAGGCGGTCTTTACCGGCGCGCAGACACCGGCGACGCTGCGATCAGCGCTGTCGCCGAGGCTGTCATAAGCGAGCGTTCAGACGTGCTGGGTCGCGGCACGGCTGTTCGGGGTGTCGAGCGCTTCAGCCTTTTCCTGCTGCTGGCCGCTGCAGCGCTGGGGTTAGAAATGGCTATAACTGAGACGAGGCGGCGGTCAGCATGAGGTGTGTTTTCTGGCTGTGCGCAGTGGTGAGCGCTGTCGCTGTGGCAGCGTGCGAGGTGAACCCCGCGGAGCGCAACAACGCTGGCAATGCGCTTTACGCCCAAGGCGATTACAGCCTGGCGCTGCAAGCTTATCAGGAAGCAATGGTAGCCAGCCCTGATTATCCTGTGCCGTATTACAACGCAGCCAGCGCGCTGAAGCAAACTGGAAGGCTGCAAGCTGCCGTGGCGGCCCTGGAACAGGCGCTTAAGACTGCCGATGGCCCACTGGCCGCAGCGGCGTATTATAATCTGGGCAACGTGTACTTTGAGATGGCGCGTTACGAAGAAGCGCTGGCTGTGTACCGTGAAGCTCTGCTGCTCGATCCACAGGATGGCGATGCACGCTTTAACTACGAGTTAACACTCCTGCGCATCGCGACTGCGACACCGCCCGAGAGCCAGCCAACGTCCAGCCCCACACCTGATGCGGCTGGGGCGAGTTCGCCGACACCAACGCGTCAGGGAAACGCCGACCAGGGCACACCGACGCCCACTGGTCAGCCGCCAAGTGACGAGTCTCCCCCCCTGCAGGTGAATGCGACGCCAATACCGCCAACACAGCAGAGTGTCCTTAGTTTCGATGAAGCAGTGCGCAGCCTCGACGCAGTGCAGCGCAGTCAGCGAACGCTGCGGGATGTTTTGCAGGGCCGTGCAACCGATGTACCGGTGCAGGAGAAGGACTGGTGAAATACATGCTGCGTTGGCTGCTGATGATCGCGGTGTTTTTCCTGGCGCCCCTACCGTCCGAGGCACAGGAGACCGAGAATATGCCAGCCTATTTTGTTGAGGCCGCTGTCAGCAGCTCTGATGTGTTCGTCGGTCAGCAGGTGACGTACAGTTTTCGACTCTACACGTCTGCAGTGCTGCCCCAGGCTGAGTATGTGCCCCCTGATTTTGAGGGATTCTGGCGCAGCGAGATGGGGCCGGTAACAAGCACGGTGGAATCGGTCGGCGGGACATTCTACACAGTAACACGGCTGGACACTGCGCTTTTCCCGCTGACAACAGGAGATTTGACCATCGCTCCGGCGCTGCTGGTGTTTCCGGAGACAGTGTTCCGGGCTGCGGAAGTGCTGGAAAGCGGCGCTGCTGCTGTGCGCGTGCGGCCGCTTCCCAGCGGCGCGCCTGAGAGCTTTACGGGCATTGTAGGCGCTTTGGAAGTGGAGAGCGGGTTTGCTCAGCGAGAAGTAAGGGCAGGTGAGCCGGTGACGCTGCGAATAACTGTGCGGGGAAATGGCAACATTGAACAGATGCCGCCACCGTACCTGCCGCTGCCAACCGGCTGGCGGGCATACAACGGCCGGATTGTGTATCGCGCTGAAGTTATCGGTGAACAGCTCATTGGCGAGAAAACATTTGAGTGGCTGGTGGTGGTTACACAGAGCGGAACGCAGACGCTGCCATCTGTTGAACTGGCGTATTTCGATCCGGATACGACTGCCTATAGAGTCGTCAGCACTGCTCCACTGACGCTGGCGATTGCACCTAATGAAGCTGTAGTGGATAACACACAGCCGGAAGCCGCGGCAGCAGCGCCAGCGTCAAACCAGCCGGTCACGCTGCGACCAGTCTCAACTGTGTTTGCCGCTTCAGACCCGGTTGGGCCGCCCTGGCCGCTGTGGGCGGCTCCAGCAGCGGCAGCAGCGGCTGTCTGGCTGTGGGAGCGGCGCAAACGGCGCGGCCAGGACAAAGGTGACCGAGCGGAGAAGGCGCTTGCGCGCGCGCAGCGCCGGCTGAACGCCCTGCGCAGCGCAAACCCTGATTTGACAGGGCGTGAGATTGTCCTGATTGTGCAGTCGTATGTAGCGGATAAGCTGAACCAGCCTGGGTCAGTTAATACGCTGAGTGCCGTAACAGAAGCGCTGCGCGGACACAGTGTAGGGGCAGATACGGCCAACCAGCTTCAGCACTGCCTCGATCTAGCCGATCAGGTGCGTTTTGCACCTGGAAGCGATGTCAATCTGCTAAAACTGATTCAGCGCACAAGCGCTGTGCTCAGTCGGGTGGATGCTCAGTGGCAAAACTAGCGCTGTACATGCCCCTTATGCTGATTCTGTGGCTTGTGCCGCTGACAGCGGAGACAAAAGCGCAGGATGCTGTTTCTGACACGCTGACTCTGGCACAGGCGGCTGCGGCGCGTTTTGCGGCAGGTGAATATGCCGGCGCTGCACAACTGTACAATTTGCTTATCGAATCAGGGGTGCATGATGCTGCTGTGTTCTACAACGCAGGCACAGCCTATGCGATGGCAGGTGACTTGGGACGCGCCATGCTCCACTATCGCGCTGCCCAAGCGCGCTCCCCGCGAGATGCAGAACTAGCGGATCAAGTGACCCGGCTGCGCGCACGGCGGGTTGATCTGCTGGGTGAGGAAGTAATCCTGACAGACAGCTTGGCAACGGTGACAGCTCAGCTGCTGACATATCGTGAACTGCTGTGGGCGGTATGGGGTTTGTGGCTGATGCTGTGGACGGCGTTGGTCGCTGCAATTGCAGGTGGTGGGCGGTGGCGGGCATTGTTAAGGACTGTAATGATCGCTGCGCTGGCGGGCCTAGTGTTGTTCAGCGGGCTTCTAATAAATCGAGCATATGTTGAGGCGAACAGGCCAGCGGCGGTCATGATTGCAGCGGTGGCGCCGGTGTACAGCGGGCCAGGAGAGACATATCTCGAAATCTATCGCATGCACGCTGCTGCAGAGGTGCGCGTGCTGGAAACGCGCGGGGAATGGGTGCGGTTCATACGCCCCGATGCACGTCAAGGATGGATCAAACAGTCAGCGCTGGCGCTGGTGAACGGCATGTAAGCCGGGGGCAGGCACACCCGCAGCAGCGTGTGCCTGCCCGTTCCAGCGGACTCAACAGAGAAGCTGTGGAATCTGATCTGGGTTGTCCGCAACGCGAACGCCGGCGTCTATCAGAGCGTCAATTTTCTCAGCAGCCGTGCCCTCGCCACCCTCAACAATGGCGCCAGCGTGCCCCATTCGCGTGCCCTCAGGCGCGCTTTTGCCGGCAATAAACGCAGCTACAGGCTTCGTCATGTGCGCCTTGATGAACTCAGCGGCGTCAATTTCAGCGCGGCCGCCGATCTCGCCGATAAGAACGACTTTCTCAGTAGCGGGATCGTCCTCGAAGAGCTGGAGTACGTCAACGAAATTAGTGCCGATGATAGGATCGCCACCGATGCCGACACAGGTTGACTGCCCCATGCCCGCTTCAGTGAGGGCATAGACGACCTCGTATGTGAGCGTGCCGCTTTTGGAAACAACACCCACACCGCCGGGGCTGGCGATATAACCCGGCATAATGCCAACCTTAGCCTGGCCAGGCGTCAGCAACCCGGGGCAGTTAGGGCCGATAAGCCGCGAGTTGGTGTGCTTGATGTACTCATAAACCTTCATCATCTCGATAATCGGGATGCCCTCTGTGATGCACACAATCAGCTCGACGCCAGCGTCTACAGCTTCGTATAAGGCATCAGCGGCAAAGGCCGCTGGCACGTAAATCAGACTGGCGTTGGCGCCAGTGGCCTCGACGCAGCTTTTAACGGTGTCAAAGACGGGCAAGCCATGAACCCACTCGCCGCCTTTCCCAGGTGTGACCCCGCCGACGACGTTGGTGCCAAAGTCCAGCATTTGCCGGGTGTGAAAACTGCCCTCACGGCCTGTTATGCCCTGAACCATCAGGCGAGTGTTTTTATCGGCGAGAATGGCCACGTTAGAGCGCTCCTTTTGCAGCTTCCACAGCCTTTTGCGCCGCCTCGGTCAAAGTGGCAGCGCTGGTTATATTGGGGATGTGGGCGTTATCAATAATGGCCCGGCCCTCTTCAGCATTGGTTCCGGCAAGCCGAATCACCATTGGAATATCAGTTGGCACTTCGTTCAAAGCGGTGATAATGCCCCGGGCCACCTCGTCGCAGCGGGTAATGCCGCCAAAGATGTTGAAAAGAACCGATTTCACCTTAGGGTCGGCAAGGATGATGCGCAGCGCTGCGGCTACCTTGTCCGCCTGCGCGCCGCCGCCGATGTCGAGAAAGTTAGCTGGTCCGACTTCATCACCGCCGTAGAGCTTGGTCATGTCCATTGTAGTCATGGCCAGGCCGGCGCCGTTGACCATGCAGCCGATCTGACCGTTGAGCTTGACATAACTGATTCCAGCGGCGCGGGCACGGGTTTCGGCTTCAGGTTCGGCAGTCGTGTCACGCATTTCGGCCAGGTCTGAATGGCGGAACAGGCTGTTGTCGTCAATGACCATTTTGCCGTCCAGCGCGAGCAGTTCGCCCTGTTCGGTAATGACGAGGGGGTTAATTTCGGCTAAGACGGCATCGCTCTCGACATAGCACTTGTACAAGGCGTGAGCGATGCGGGTGAAAGCGCGCCAGTGTTCGCGCGGAAGGTTGATGCCAGCAGCTAGATTGCGAGCCTGATAATCGCGCAGGCCGAGAAAAAGGTTAACGTGCTCGCGGATAATGGCCTGGGGATTCTGTGCGGCTACCTGCTCAATCTCAACCCCACCTTCCGAGGAGGCGATAAACACAGGTTTTCCCTCTGCTCGGTCGTTGGTTATGCCAAGGTATATTTCTGTGGCAATGCTTGAGGCTGGGTCAACTAGGACTTTGTGCACAATCAGTCCTTTGATAGTCATGCCCAAAATGGCCTCAGCGTGCTGCTGCGCTTCGTCAGGTGTTTGCGCCAGTTTGACGCCGCCAGCCTTGCCGCGTCCGCCGACCAGCACTTGTGCCTTGATGACAACCGGCCCGCCGATCTCGCGGGCAATATCGTAGGCTTCTTGGGGTGTTGTGGCAATCTGGCCGCGTGGAATAGGAATGCCGTAGCTGGCAAACCGAAACTTGGATTGGTATTCGTGAAGTTTCAAAGCATCCCTCTCTGTAAGTGTGCGGACTCTGCCGGAATGAACACAAATGGAGTATAACACTGACGCGAGCAGTGAGGGGTAAAACCTGATGGCGTGTGTTAGAGAAGCCTGATCTCATGGCGCGTAATGAGCGCATCTGGAAAGTTGGTTTCAATCCAGGCCAGCACGTTCTGCAGCAGTTGGTCGGTGTGCCTGGTGGAGTTCGAGACCGCAGCTACCCCAATCAGCGCGGACTGCCAAAGATCGTGATGGTCAATTTCGGCAGCGGCTACGTTGAACGTATTGTGCAGCCGGGCGAGCAGCGACTTAACGATGCCGCGCTTTTCTTTGAGCGAAGAGACGCCTGGCAAGTAAAGCTCAATCTGGCAGGTTCCTACGATCATGGTTTTCTGGGAACAACGTTCTGCGCCTGGCTGGTAAGTATAAGTTGAACATTGGCCTCGCGCTATAGGATGAGTGCAAGGAGATGTTCCACCGAGCAACGTCACCTGGGGCTGGGTTAGTGGAGTGTGGTAGACTTGCGTGCCAGTGATGGACGCCGGCGTGGGCAGCCGCTGTGCAGGAGAACCGAAGTGAAAAGCGTTTATCGAACCCCGCTGCGCTACTTCGACCTGCTTGAAGCATTCCCTCTGCCTGGATGCGCTCTGTGTCGCCTGCTGCTGCGGGGCGTTGAACAGTTTGTTGACTCGCTCCTGTACGAGTATACAAATTCCGATGAAATGCGCGCTGCCTTTGCTGACAGCAAAGGAGTTTGCAGTGAGCACGGCCACCTACTGCGCTACAACAAACAGGGCAACGTGCTGGCAATTGCCAAGCTGTACCAGTTTGTGCTGGACGACGTGCTGGATGCTTTGGCCGCACCTCTGGGCAAAGCTGAGCTGCCCTCTTGGCTCGACCGGCTGTTCGGCGGCGCGCCTCGGCTGAATAACGCGACGCTGGTGGAACGGCTGGAACCCAAAAGCACCTGTGTTGTGTGCGATGTAATGATGTCATATGAGAATGATTTCATAGAGATTATCCGTCGTTATGCCGGGGAAGCGCGTTTCCAAGAGGCTTTTCGCGCGTCAGATGGTATGTGCCTGCCGCATTTCCGCCAGATTGTACGGGCGCTGACCTCGCCGGAAGATGCCCGAACGTTTATCGGCATTCAGAAAGCGATCTGGGAGGAACTGCGCAATGACCTTATACTGTTCATCGAGAAGCAGAACTACGAGCACATCGGCGAGGCAATGGGGCGGGAAGGAGACAGTTGGGTGCGAGCGATTGCTCGCATGGCGGGCGAAAAGGGCGTCTTTGGTGTTCGCAGGCCGTAAAGAGTTCGTCCCGCTGGCGTTGTCTGGTGGATAATGCAGCCGGAGCTGTCGGACATGCTTGATAATTTGCCTCGCACGGTTGTGTACGTTGAAGATGACCAGAGCATGATTGACCTTGTTTCGCTTACCCTCTCGCGCAAGGGTTTCAAGGTGGTTGGCGCGGTGGGTGGACAGCAGGGTCTGTCGTTGATTGAGACGCTGCGCCCGGACCTTGTCCTGCTCGATCTGATGATGCCGGATATGGACGGATGGGAAGTGTACCAGCGTATGAAGGCCAATGCCGCGCTGAACGAAATTCCGGTTATTGTAGTGACCGCTAAAGCGCAGAGCATTGACAGGATGCTGGGCCTGCACATTGCTAAAGTGGACGATTATTTGACAAAGCCGTTTGCGCCGGCAGAACTGCTGCGAAGCGTGGAGCGCGTGCTTTCGAAACGCGGCTGAGGACTCTGCATCTCACCCGATTTGGCGCGGAAACACGGGCAAGCTTATACTTATTGGCATACTATCTCATATGCGCGCCGGCTTGAGCCTGATGGGAGTCCTGATGAGAAAGCCAGCCAATCACCAGCCCCTGATTGTGCGTTTGTGTGTACTAATGTGCCTGCTGCTTGGTCTGCCGGCGTATGCTCAGGACGGTAACCTGCTGCAAAACCCTGGTTTTGAGCAGCCGTTTGCTGTGTTTGACGGTCAACCGCCGCGCCGGGTAGCCAGCGGATGGACTCCGTGGCATGTGCCTGCGCCTGCCGGCTCTCCCAGTTTCTTCAACGCTCAGCCGGAATACCTGCCCACCGCGCCAAATACGGCGCGCATTCGCAGCGGGAGCGATGGGCAAACTATTTTGTCGTTTTTTGCCACTCACCACGGCGGCGTATACCAGCGTGTGACCGGTGTCACGCCGGGCACTACGCTGCGCTTTACTGTCTATGCCTATGTGTGGTCCAGCACATTTGACAATGTCAACGTCAGCGAAGACGACGGCGACGTGCTGGTGTCAGTAGGCATAGATCCGACCGGGGGAACAGACGGCCAGAGTGCTGCAATTGTGTGGTCAATGCCAGTTGAGCAGTACGATGCCTTTAATGCGTACACTGTTCAGGCCGCCGCCGCGGGCAGCGCGGTCACCGTATTTGTGCGCACGACTGTAGGCGTGCCTGTGAAACACAGCGACATCTATCTCGACGATGCGTCGCTTGTTATTGTCGGGACCGCTCCGACAGTTCCTACGGCAACGGCTACGGCAACGACACGGCCGCCCAGTGCCACGAACACAACAGCGCCAACGATTGTGCCACCGATCGCTACTGCGACCGCTACAACGAGCGGGCCGGCGCCGGGCATTGCAACGCCAACGCCGGAAGTCCCGCCATCAACCAGCACCCCTATACCTGTCCCACCAACCAGCACACCGCTCCCGCCGACACCAACCCCGCCGACGCCGATCAGCGATGAGTTCCCATACACGGTGGTGCACAGGGTACGCAGGGGTGACACGGTTTCGGCGCTGGCAGCGCGTTACGGCAGCACCGTGCAGGCGATTGCCGCGGCTAATGGGCTGACAAACAATTACCTCATCCTGGTGGGCCAGGAGCTGATCATTCCCGTGCGGACACCACCGGAGAGCATGCCGACACCTACTGCACCGGTTGTATTCGTTACCGCTACACCGCCAGCGCCAGTACCGCCGCTGGGCACCGATAACGTATATATCGTAAAGCCGGGCGACACGCTTACACGCATTGCTCGTCTGTTCAACACCACGGTTCCGACGCTAGCTCAACTTAATGGCATTGTGAACGTCAACCGTATTCAGGTTGGACAGCGGCTGATTGTTCCAACTGGAACAGTGCCACCGCAGGAGCCAGCGCCGCCGCCGCCCCCACCCGCTCCTGTTCTGCATGTTGTGCGGCCGGGCGAGACACTCAATCGTATTGCCCTGCGGTATGGGCGGACCGTGTGGGATATCGCCCGCGCGAACAATATACAGAACATCAATCTGATCTACGCCGGTCAGCTCCTGGTTATCCCATGACCGCTGGCTGGCGAATTCTGCGCAACGCTGATACCGGTGCGGTTGTGCTGCCGCGCGTGCGACTGTGCGTGAGCTTCTGGTGCCGATTTCGGGGACTGCAGCTTATACGGCACTTGCCATCGGACGAAGGTCTGTTGTTCGTGAGCGACCACGAAGGAAGGGCACACACCACGATCCACATGTTCTTCATGCTGTTCAGCATCGGTGTGGTGTGGCTGGACCGCAGCGGCCGGGTTGTGGATCAGCAGCTGGCGAAGCCTTGGCGACCGGCGTACACGCCTGCGGCGCCTGCGCAGTATTTTCTGGAGGCGAATCCGCAGGTGCTGGAACGCGTAAAAGTGGGCGACAGGCTGCGGTTTGATGAGGTCGCGGTGCGCCAGAATGCGCTGTAGACTGGCCGTAGTTATCGCTGCTCTGTGTCTCCTGCATGGGCTGGCAGCGCTTGCGCAGGGGGACAGCGAAGGAAGCAGGCTCACTGTTCACGTGGTGCAGCGCGGCGAGACGCTGTATCGCATTGCGCAGCGCTACAGTCTCAGTGTGGATGAGCTGGTGCTCGCTAACGGCATAACTAACCCGTCCAGCATCCAGGTGGGGCAGCGGCTGCTAATACCCATTCACGGTGCGATTGCAGAGGCAGCGCCGCTGGTGCACGTGGTGCGGCCTGGGGAGACGCTGCGCAGCATCGGGCAGCTCTATCGTGTGAGTGTCGAAGACCTGATCGCGCGCAATCAGCTGCTGAACCCGAATGTGATTTATGTGGGACAGCGCTTGGTCATTGGCCCTGGTGAAATACTGGACGCTGCCGCAAACGCGCCGCGCCCACCATATGTCGAACCGCCTGCTGAAACAACGGGGGAGAGTGAGGCTATCCCCGCGCAAGTTCAAGCGACTGCTTCTGGCACGGAGGCGCCGCCTGATCCGGTCATACACGTAGTGCAGCGGGGCGAGACGTTGTTTCGCATTGCACAGAGCTACGGCCTCACGGTGAACGACCTGGTGCAGGCAAACAGCATCGCTGATCCCACACTGATTTACGTCGGACAGCAGCTTGTCATACCGGGTTTGGAGCTTCCCCGACTGGCGCTTGACCTGCCGGAAGCGATTCACAGCGTAGAGATCGCACCGCAGGCGCTGCAGCAGGGCAAGACGATGCGCCTTCGCGTTACAACGCTGATGCCTTCGACTGCAGCGGCAACGTTCCTGGGCCGCGACTTGTCCGCTGTTGAGGAACAAGATGGGACGCGGTTAACCTTTCTGCAAGGCATTCCGCTTTTTACCGAACCGGGTATCTACCCATTTGAACTTGTTATCCGTGATCGCCAATCCGGTCGGGAAACCCAGCTCACAGTCAACCTGCAGGTCGTGGGCGGGGGGTATGGGCGCGAGAACATCCGACTGCTGGCTGATCGAGGCGGGCTGCTCGACCCGGCAGTGGAGAACGCTGAACAGGCGCTCATCGAAAACATTATGAGCGTGTTCAACCCTGAGCGCTATTTCGAAGGGCCAATGGGACTGCCGGCAGCCGCGACGGTGATCTCACCGTTTGGGACGCTGCGCTCGTACAATGGCGGCCCATTCGATCGCTTCCACACCGGCACA
>DAOTWC010000109.1:0-56632 GCA_034435995.1 Anaerolineae bacterium
GCATCCTGGCTCGGCAGCGGCCAGAACGACTGGTACTCGAACAGGATGAGCGCGCCGATAGTCGCAAATGCCACTGACCTCACCAAGAATCCCTCTCCACAGAGAGGGAACCTGCCTCCCATTCCCCGCACGGAAAGGGAAACGAGAGAGGGGAATGGGGGGTGAGACAATTTGCCCCAGTGCATCCAGGGACGCCACAGCGCCGCCGCCCCGTAGCCCGCTGCAACTGCCAGCGCCAGCCCGATCAGCAGGTTGAAGCGCGCTGGTGTGCGCGTGAGGTTCAGCAGCGGCAGCTCGCCGATAAGCGCCCAGGGCAGGACGACGTGCGTCCGCACGCCGCCGCTCACGTCCAGCACCAGCGGCGCCCCGCCCACCTTGAGCAGCGGCCCCAGCGACAGCGCCCAGGCGGCCAGCGCCAGCAGCAGCCAGCCACGCGCCGCGTGCCAGCACAGCGCGCCCACTGCCGCCAGCCCGACTGCGATCACGCCAGCGTAGGCCACGCGCTCGAACGGGTCTACGCCCAGGATACGGCGGCTGTAGTCCAGGCCGGCAAACAGCGGGTGATAGAACACAGGCGTCGCCAGCCCAAACAGGTCGGCGCTGAAATCCACCGCGCCGCCTTCGCCGGGCAGCCAGGGCGGCGCGGCGCGCGTTTCTCCCAGCAGCGGCAGCAGGAACGGCAGCGCCAGCAGCCCGCCCAGCGCAGCAGCCGCTGCCACGCTGACCAGCCTGGCTCGGTCACGGGCGCGGACTGCGCGCAGCGCCAGCAGCAGCGTTACTGGCCCTGTGACGTACACCAGCAGCAGCGGGCTGCCCCACAGGCTGACGGCGAACAGCGTGCCGGCGGCGATGGCCCAGCGGCGGTCGCTGCGGGCGCAGTCGAGCGCGCAGATGTACAGCGGCGCTGGCCACAGGGCCAGCAGGCCGGTGTGCGCGGCGGCAAGCTGGCCCTGCGCCGCCGGATAAGCCATGAAGATCAAGCCAGCCAGCAGCGCTGCCGCCGCCGTTCTGGTGAGGCGCTGCGCCAGCGCGAACATCGCCCAGCCGTTGAGCGCCAGCGTCAGCAGCGCCTGGATATTAAAGGCCGTCGGCAGCGGCGCAACGAACGCCAGCAGCCAGGCCGGAAATGACTGCAGCGGGGCCGCCCACAGCCACGCGCCGCTCAGGCCGTCCGGCCAGCCCAGATCAGGCTGGAACACGACCGGTTGGCCGGTTTGCAGCGCGTGCTTGATCCACCAGATGTGGCGCGTGTACTCGGCGGCGTCGCCGAACGGATGACCCAGCAGGCGCGCGTCGAGCGCCGTCGCCAGCGGCCAGGTGATGGTGACAGCGGCCAGCAGGTAAAACACGAACGCGGCGAGGTGGGCGCGCGACGCGCGCAAGGGCGAGTTGAGACGGCCTGAAGGCTGCACCGGGTTCAGATGTCAGTTACCTGCGCTGTGTGACGCATTAAGGACAGTTATGCCTACTAGTTCACCATCACGGTAGTGATAAATCCGGCCATCATCCTCGATCACGCTGTCGTTGGCCTCCTGCGGTTTGCGAAAGCTGATGTAGAGCACATCCGCCACATCGTCATAATCCACCCAGATATGACGTGCAGGCAGTCGGATCAAACCCTTGATTAGCTCGTCTGAGAGCGCGACCATAGCAACTCACCCTTCTGTTCGATCTTGTGGGGTTTGGAGGTCAGAAATGCCGTAATGAGGAAACTATTCGGTTCATCCCTGTAGACCACAACGCAAGTTTTGCGTGTAATATTTGTGTTTTCGTAGTCGCGGAGTGCCAGCGATTCCCCGTGCAGCCCACGCAAAACAAGACGTGGCGCGGCGATTGTTTCCAGCACTTTATCAAGATTGCCAGACATGTAGTCATGATTCTCAGCAACATGCACCCACTGCCTGTAAGTCACCCTGATTGTGTTTCCGAAAACTGACTCAACTGTGTGCAAAGTGTCATCGGGCATTGAGATGCTAACTCACACTTCACACATTGCCAGCAGGTAAAACACGAACGCGGCGAGGTGGGCGCGAACGCCAGCCGTCACAGCAGCTTGCGGGCGCGCGGCAGCGCGGTCATCTCGGCAATGTCGCTGGCGCAGATCACGCCGCCCAGCGCGAACGCCAGCGCGCCCTTCATGCCCAGCGCCAGCGCGCTGAGCGCGCCCAGCGCGGGCGGCTCGTCCGCGATGAGCTGCACCTGATGCGCTGCTGCCAGCAGGTCAACGGCGTGGCGCTGGTAAGCGGGCGTAAGATCGCTGCCGTGGTAGACGCGGATTACGTTGGTGTCGAGGTCAGTGGTGGCCAGCAGCCGGCCGTCCGGCGTGCAGGCGACCCGGCCAATCGTGTAGTATGCCTCCAAACGCCTGCTCACCGTCCCGCTGGAGTCGGCCAGCACGATTTGCTGCCCGTCGCTGGCGAAGATCGCGCCGCCGCCCTGCGCGACAGCCACAGCAGCCGGCAGCCCGTCGGCGAGCGACAGGCCCAGGTCGAACGCGCCAAGTGGGATGTGCTGCTGAAACAGGTGCAGCCGCCCCGTATCGTCCAGCGCGGCCACCAGGCCCATCTGCCGATCCAGCCCGACAGCGCCCAGGCGGGCGACATCGCCGGTGTCCAACCGGATGTCCTTGCCCTCCAGCTCCAGAAACAGCTCGGCAGGCGGCACGTGCACTAGGCGCAGACGGCCGTCGCTGCTGATGTGCAGATCGCCCAGGGCGGTGCGCACGCGCGGCAGATAGGCTTTGTTAGGGGCCACCAGCCCGGCGGCAAACGTGTGCCAGGCGTCGTCAGCGCGCGCCGGCGCGGGGGCGTCCGGCAGGGTGCGTTCTCCCGCCTGCGCGCCTGTTTCTTGGTCGAAGTAGTGGACGCGCTCGCGCGCTATCCAGGCCGCCAGCAGCGGCGGTTGGCCGGGCAGGATGTCAAGACGCTGCACCGCCTGGTTGGAGAGATACAGCCGCCAGCCCATCTGCGCTGCTCCCGGGAAATGCGTTTATTACCGAATAAATAACTGTAGCCCATGACAGCAGTGCCCGCAACCGACTGCCGCGGCGCGCGCGTTAAGAACCCGTTAGGCGGCGTCGTGGTTTAGTTAACAAGATGGCCGTTGGCGCAATGGGCCGCTTTATGAGCAGGCACTAAAGCCTCATAGAGAGGTCGGTGATTTTTTGTTGCTATCCTGTGCATTCCTTCACATAATGAGATCATAATGCACAGCGGCGGATGCGAAGGCTGGAACACCATGCGCAAAAAGATCATCGTGATCGGCAGCGGTTTTGGCGGTCTAGGGGCGGCAATACGGCTGGCGGCCCAGGGCCACGATGTGGAGATTTTCGAGAAGCGCGACAAGCTGGGCGGGCGCGCCTACGTCTACGAGATCAACGGCTTCAAGTTCGACGGCGGCCCCACTGTCATCACCGCGCCCTGGATGTTCGACGACATCTGGGCAGCGGCAGGCCGGCGGCGCGAAGACTATTTCCAGATGGTTCAGCTCGACCCGTTCTACCGCATCTTCGATCACCACAAACGCGCCTTCGATTACAACAGCGACGAGAACTTCATCCTCGACCAGATCAGCCGCTGGAACCCTGCCGACCGCCAGGGCTATCAGCGTTTCATGGCCACGACCAAGGCCATCTTCGAGAAGGGCTTTGTCGAGCTGGCCGACAAGCCATTTCTGACGTTCGGCGACATGCTGCGCGTCGCGCCTGACCTCATCAAAATGCAGTCGTACAAGAGCGTCTACGGCTATGTGAGCCAGTACGTGCAGAACGATTTTCTGCGGCGCGTGTTTTCGTTCCACCCGCTGCTGATCGGCGGCAATCCGTTCGACGCGCCCTCGATCTATGCCATGATCCACTACCTGGAGCGCGAGTGGGGCATCCACTACGCCATCGGCGGGACCGGCGCGATTGTCTCTGCGATGGGCCGCCTCCTCAACGAGATCGGCGGGACGGTACACCTCAACACCGGCGTCGAGGAGATTCTGACCGAGGGCCGCCGCGTGACCGGCGTCCGCACCGAGGACGGCCAGGTGCACCGCGCCGATGTCATCGTCTCCAACGCGGACGTGGGCTTCACGTACAACAGGCTCATCAAGAAGAGCGCGCAGAACCTCTACACGCGCGTCAAGATGGGCCGCATGAAGTACAGCATGTCACTTTTCGTCATCTACTTCGGCACGAAGGTGCAGTACCGCGATCACGGCCTGGCGCATCACAACATCATCCTGGGCGAGCGTTACAAGGAACTGCTGAGCGACATCTTCAACCGGCAGCACCTGGCGCAGGACTTCTCGCTGTACCTGCACATACCCACGCTCACCGACCCGTCCATCGCGCCGCCCGGCTGCGAGAACTTCTACGTGCTCTCGCCCGTGCCGCACCTGGGATCGGGTGTGGACTGGACCACAGCGGCCAAGCCTTACCGCGACGCCATCATGCAGTTCCTGGAGGACAACTACCTGCCGGGCCTGCAGGAGAACATCATCGCCGAGCACTACATTGACCCGCTGCACTTCCAGAACGACCTCAACAGCCACCTGGGCGCGGCGTTCTCGGTGCAGCCGGTGCTGACGCAGTCAGCTTGGTTCCGCCCGCACAACCGCAGCGAGAGCTTCGACAACCTGTACTTCGTCGGCGCGGGGACGCACCCCGGCGCAGGGCTGCCCGGCGTGCTGTCGTCCTCGATCATCGCGCAGGACTTGATCGGCCCAGCGGACGGCGTGCCAACTCGGCCTGCGCCAGCCGCGCTCTCGACACCCGGCTGAACGACCACACAACCATCTGCGAAGCGCGCGCCCATTCCGGCGCGTGCTTCGCCGTGGTGCTAAAATGGCTCTGCGAAGCCGGCAACCGTTCGCGCCGGCTGGTGCTGAGGGCTGTAGATTGAAGACTCGCCCATGAAACCTGGCAAAGTGCGCCCGCTGGCCATCTGTGTGTTCCGGCGCAACGACAGCATCTTGGTGGCCGAGGGCTACGACCGCGTCAAGCAGCAGACGTTCTACCGCCCGCTGGGCGGGCGCATCGAGTTTGGCGAGCGCGCCGCCGACACTGTCGCCCGCGAACTGCGCGAGGAAATCAAGCAGGAGGTGCGCGACCTGCGCTACCTGGGCACGCTGGAGAACATCTTCACCTACGAGGGCCAGCCCGGCCACGAAATTGTGCTGGTTTTCGAAGGCGCGTTCGTAGACGAAACCGTCTATACCCGCGAGTCAATCGCGGGCACCGAGGACGACGACGACTTCGCCCCGCAGTTCACCGCCTGCTGGAAGCCGCTGGACTTCTTCCGCAGCGGCGCGGCCCCGCTCTACCCCGACGGTTTGCTGGCGCTGCTGAGCGGTTGAGGTGGCAGCCCCAGCCAGACCGTGTATAATACGGCCGAAAGCAAGCAAACCAAGGACGAAACTGTCATGCCAAGCCTGGGACCAACCGAACTCATTATCATTCTCGTGATCGTGCTGCTGCTGTTCGGTGTGGGCCGCGTCTCCCGCATCGGCGGTGAGCTGGGCAGCGCTGTCGCTAATTTCCGGCGCGGCCTGGAAGAGGGCAAGAAATCCGCCGACGTCAAGAACGCCGAGCCTGAAAAGGCCAAAGAAGAGAGTTGAGCCGCGCAGGCGGCCTGCTGGCTGCGCGGCTGCCGCATCGCTCGTTCATCATCGCCGGCGCGGCCGCTGTCGCGCTGTTTTCTTCTCTCAGCCGCGCAGCAGCCGCTCGACAGCCCGTGCTAGGTCGAAGATCGGGCGCTGATCCACACCTGGCGGGACTTTCAGGTTGTGCGTCACAATCTCGCGGTTGAGGCGCGCCGCCTCCTCGGCAAGCCGCGCGCGCGCCGCCTCAAAAGCCGCGCACGCCCGCAGACGCTGGGCCTCACCGCCGGCCGCGTCAAGGGCGGACGCCGCCAGCGCCTCGCGGTAGGCGCGCACCGCTTTTTGCACCTGCTGGCGCAGCGCAGCCTCCCGCGCCTCGATCTCCTGGCGCTGGACAATCCACTCCGGAGCGAAGTTGTTGTCTTTCAGCACTTTGTGCGCCAGGCGCTGGTCGGCGGGCGTGTAGGGGTTGTCGTCCAGCCGGAGCGGCCGGCCTGCTGCCGCGCTGTCCAGCTTGCCCTCTTCCTGCGCCTGCCTGATCTGGCGGTCTATCAGCGACTGCCAGCGGGTGATGTCGTTGTCGCTCAAAACAAGTCTCCTTGCTGTGCAGCCTCCACGCTCAGGGCAGGCTGACCGGCTGCTCGATGCGGAAAGTGGACTGCACCACACCGTTGGCGTCGGCCAGCGTGACTACGTCGCCTGGCTCGCCGAACACGGCAGCGCGCTGCCCCCAGTAGAGCGCAATCGGCGTGTTCTGGCCGGCGCGCGTGAACACCGTGATCTGGGCGTTGGTGAACACGCGCTGCGCCGGGAAGGTGAAAACGTTGCCGTCGCCGTCGCTCAGCGTCCAGCCGTTGAGGTCCACCGCGCCGCCGCGGTTGCGAATCTCCACGCCCTCAGCGGTGATGTCGCCGGGGTTAAGCACATTCACGATTTCCACCTGAGCGTTGACCGCTGTGGGCGGCAGCGTCAGCGTTGGGCGAACAGCCTCGGCAGTGGTCTCGACAGTGGACTCGGCAGCGGCGGCTTCGGCCGTCTCGCCGCTGTCGCCGCCGCTGACACGCGCCACGTCGGCGCGCGTCAGTGAGCAGCCCGCCAGCGGCACAATCAGCACGTCGCCGATCTGCAGCCGGGTAGCGCTCTGCTCGGTCAGGCCGTTGATCTCCATCAGCGCGAAGCCGTCGGCCCCGTAGGTTTCAGCGATGCCGAAGGGCGTGTCGCCGGCTTCCAGCGTGTGCAGGATACAGTTCTCCGGCAGCGCTGTGGCGGTCTGCTGGAGGGCGGCGTTGGCCCCCAGCACTTCTGGATCGAGCGTGGGCGCAGCGGACTGGCGTCCCGGCGCATCGGTTTCCAGGATGCCGGTGGGCAGCGCGCCAATCGAGCCGGGCAGCGGTGTGGCCGTCACCACAATCACCAGCGGCGTGGCGTTGGGGTCCGGCGTGGCGGTAACGATAACCGGCACCTGGATGACGGTGACCACTGGCCCGGGCTGCGCAGCGCCGTCACCAGAGAGCGCACCGCAGCCAGCCGTCATGACCATCGCAGCGAGAAAACCCAGCACGCGGCGCATATTCCGCCTCGCTTCCTAAGCCATAGCTAGATACATACCTGCGTAACAGTTTGAAGTGTAGCACAGGGGGCAAACAGCGGCAAAGCCGCGCGGGCGGGCGCAGGACAGCCGGCCGCCCCCAAAAATCCCCCTAGCGCGCCAGCCGAACTTGGAGTATACTGAAAGTCGCAGTGCGGGATAAACAAGGCATAGGGCCTTACCCGCATGGGCGCTGTGGTTAGGCGCCCGGCACGCCACACGGGAGAACAGGCCAGGTCAGCGCTGCGGCTGACGCGCAGCAGGTCTGTGCCACACTCTCTTGAAGTACCGCATCAGCCCTCCTGAACCACCTGGGCGTGTAGGTTACCTCAGGCTGTAGCAAAACCAACACCCGTTTCAAATCAGGAGAGAGTTTCACAATGGCACCTCGCGCTCGTGGCAAGGTCAAATGGTTCAACGGTGATAAGGGCTACGGCTTCATCACCCAAGACAACGGCCCGGATCTGTTCGTTCACTACTCGGAAATTCGCGGCAGCGGATATCGCACCCTCAACGAAGGCGACGTTGTCGAATTCGACATCACCGACGGCAAGAAGGGCAAGCAGGCCAGCGCAGTAACCGTCGTCCAGGGCTAAGACAAACGGTCTCAACCAACACAACCGCCCCCCGCCCTTGGGGGCGGTTTTTTTTCTTCCGCTGTCCGCTGGCCAAACCGAAAATTCACATTGTTGTTTACGATATTTACACTTGCGCCACAATTTTTTGCTTATACTTCAGGTTATAGGCTTGTGGAGTGGAGAATCGAGACTGATGCACGCCGATCACCACCGTCTCAGTCCGCACGACGAACACTACGCTATCGAGCTGGCCATCAAGAACGGCGACCTGGCCTGCGCCCGCGAGTTGGTGCGCGAAGCTCTGGCCCACCAGCCTTCGGCCGATCTGTGGTATCTGGCAGCGCTGGTGGCGCGCAGCGAGCAGCAGCGCCATCACTGCCTGCAGCGCGCTCTGGCGCTCAACCCAGAGCACCAGCTCGCCCGCGCCGCCCTCGAGGCATCTCCCTGCGCCGACACACAACCGCGCCGCCCGCTGTCCCTCACCCAGCGCCTGCAGCGCCTGGTAGCCCGCCCCCGCATCGAGTCCTGACTCCTGCCCGCCCTGCCGCGCTGTTCTGTGTTATCATCAAAGCAGCAGGGTTAGCCAGGAGGACGAGAGTATGAGCACAACCAACGGCGCTGAAGACGCTGCCCGCAAAGCTGATGAGGTGCGGCAGCAGGCAGAGGAAGCTGTTGAAGAGGTTCGTGAGAACGTTGAGAGGAAAGTAGCAGAGCTGCGCCGCGAGGCCCAGGCCCGCGCCGAAGACGTGAAGCGCGAGGCCGCCAAACAGCTCAACACCGCCGCCGAGACCATCCGCCGCGAAGCCCGCGAGTCCGGCCAGGTTGACGCCGACGCCCTCAAGCGCATTGACGACATTGCCACGCGCCTGGAGAAAACAGCTAATTACCTCAACAGCCGGTCCGTGCAGGATATCGGCAGCGACGCTACCAAGGTGGTGGTGCGCAACCCGTGGCGCGCCGTCATCATATCGTTCGTAGTCGGCTTCTTGCTGGGGCTGATGCTGCGCGGTGACGATTAACGGTAGCGACACACGCCGCGTGGCGTATATAATCCACAGCCGGGCCGCAGCAGCCCGGCTTTCTGTACGGCGGCCCGGCGGCGAAAGGACGGTGCCCCGCAGCCATGGTCAAATTCATGATAATCTTCTACCAGCCGGACAGCGTCATGAAGTTCGAGAACATGTACAACGACCTGCTGGCGCTGATCGAGCGAATGCCGGGCATCACCCGGCGGCAGGTGGTCAACGTCCTGGGCACACCGACTGGCCCGGCGTCCACCTACCGCATCCTAGAGGTATACTTCGAGGATGAGGCGCAGATGCGGGCCGCGCTCATGTCGCCCCGCGGCCAGGAAGCCGGGGCTGAACTGACCACGCGCTTCCCTCGCGGCTCTTACGAGATGCTGTACGCCCAGGTTTACGAAGAGGCTGGCGGCAGCACCCCGTCAGTCGGCGCGCCGGCCAGCGCGTCCGACGCCGACGAACTGGCCAACGCCGCGGCAGAGGCCCAAGCGGCTGCCCCCTCAGGCGAAAAGGGCGGCGCTGCGGCCAGCGCGCCAAGCGCACCGGACGAAAAGGACGGCAACTAACCACCATGCAGGCCCTGAAAGAGCGTATCCTGGCCGAGGGGCAGAACCTCGGCGGCGGCATCCTGAAGATTGACAGCCTGCTCAATCACCAGATTTACCCTGATCTGATGGTCGAGATGGGCCGCGAGCTGGCGCGGCGTTTCGCCGGCGTGCCAGTGGATCGCATCCTCACGGCCGAGATTTCCGGCATCGCGCCCGCCCTTACCACCGGCATTGTGCTGGGCGTGCCGGTGGTTTATGCCCGCAAGAAGAAGCCGATCACGATGGCCGGCCCGGTCTTTCTAGAAACCGCGCCCAGCCACACCAAAGGCGGAGATGTGCCGCTGCTGGTCTCGGCGGAGTTCCTTCACGCTGGCGAGAACATCCTGGTCATTGACGACTTCCTGGCCACGGGACGCACCCTGCTGGCGCTGGCGCGCATGGTGGCCAGCGCCAAAGCCCGCATGGTAGGCGTGGGCGTAGTGGTCGAGAAAACGTTCGAGGGCGGCCGCGACCTGATGCGCCAGGCAGGCTACACCGATATCCCGATCGAGGCGCTGGCCGTCATCACCAGCATGGACGGCGGCCAGATCGTGTTCGCGGATTGACTTTCCCAGGCACCGCCTCAGCCCGAAAAAAGGCACAAGGGCAAGCATCTCTGCAAGAGACTAGTGATCAGCGGCTGACAATTCGCCATGACTGACCTGCGCCAAGGCGGTATCGCCATTCTCGATTTCGGCTCGCAGTACACGCAGCTCATTGCGCGGCGCGTGCGCGAGCAGAACGTCTACGCCGAGGTGTTCCCTTTCGACGCCGACCCGGCCCGCGTCAACGCGCACAGCCCGCGCGGCTACCTGCTGTCCGGCGGGCCAGCCAGCGTTTACGAACCAGGCGCGCCCCAGCTTCCGCGCCACATCGTTGACAGCGGCCTGCCGGTGTTGGGCATCTGCTACGGCATGCAGGCCCTCACGCACGCGCTGGGCGGCATCGTCGCGCCGGCCGAGGAGCGCGAGTACGGCTGCGCCGCCATTACCCACGACGCCAACGATCCGCTGCTGGCTGGCCTGCCGGCGGCGCTGGAGGTTTGGATGTCGCACGGCGACCGCATCGAGCAGCCAGCGCCCGGCTTTGTGGCGCTGGCCGCTTCGGAGAACGCGCCATTCGCCGCTGTGGGAGACGCCGCGCGCCGCCTCTACGGCGTGCAGTTCCACCCGGAGGTGCATCACACGCCGTTGGGGGCGGAAATCCTGCGCAACTTCGTTTTCGACATCTGCGGCTGCCAGCCGCTGTGGTCGCCCGCCGCCTTCATCGAGGACGCCATAGCGCGGGTGCGCGCCCAAGTCGGCGCCGAGCGCGTGCTGCTGGGCCTCAGCGGCGGGGTGGACTCGGCAGTGGTGGCAGCGCTGCTGCACCGGGCCATCGGCCCGCAGCTCACCGCCATCTTCGTCAACACCGGCCTGCTGCGCAAGGACGAGCCGCGCGAGGTAGTCGAGGTGTTTCAGCACGGCCTGGGTGTCAACCTGATCGCCGTGGATGCCACCGAGATGTTCCTCAGCGCGCTGCAGGGCGTGACCGAACCGGAGGCCAAGCGCAAGATCATCGGCGGCCTGTTCATTGATGTGTTCAGCGAGGAGGCGCGCCGGCTGCACGGCGTGCGCTTCCTGGCCCAGGGCACCATCTACCCGGACGTCATCGAGAGCGCCGCCAGCAGCAGCGCGTCGCGCACCATCAAAAGCCACCACAACGTCGGCGGCTTGCCTGATGATCTACAGTTCGAGCTGGTCGAGCCGATCCGTGACTTGTTCAAGGACGAGGTGCGGCGCGTGGGCACGGCCCTAGGCCTGCCAGATCACATCGTCTGGCGGCAGCCGTTTCCAGGGCCAGGGCTGGCCGTGCGCTGCCTGGGCGAGATCACGTGGGAGCGGCTGGAGGCCCTGCGCGAGGCCGACGCCATCTTCCGCGAAGAACTGGAGCGCGCCGGCCTGCTGCGCGCCAGCACGTCGCAGTCGTTCGCCGTGCTGCTGCCGGTCAGGAGCGTGGGCGTGATGGGCGACAACCGCACCTACGAGGAGGTGATCGTGCTGCGCGCAGTCACCACCGATGACTTCATGACTGCCGACTGGGCGCGCCTGCCGCACGACCTGCTGGCGCGGGTTAGCAGCCGCATCGTCAGCCGGGTGCGCGGCGTCAACCGGGTGGTGTACGACATCACCAGCAAGCCGCCCGCCACCATCGAATGGGAGTGAGCGCAGCTGTGGCCGCTTCGCTTGTGCGCCGCCTGAGCCAGGCAGAGCCACCTCCGCCCTGGGGGCTGTTCGCGGCCGTCAACGCCGCGCTCGTCGGGCTGATCGCCATCGTCGCCGGCTCGTTTATCGGCCTCTCAGTGTTTGGCGACCAGCCGGCCGCGCTGCTCACCGGCTGGACGATCGGCAGCTTGGTGACGGTGATCTTCGTATCCGTCTCGCGCCGCCAGCCGGACGAACGCGCCGCGCTTCGCCTAGACGCTGGCCAGACCCGCCTCTACCTGGTGCTGCTGTTCAGCCTGGGCATGGCGATGGTGATTGACCTGGTAGACCTGGCGGTGACAGGCGCTTTTCTGCCTGCCCCGGAGCTGGTGGACCTGCTGGCGCAGCCCGGCTCCGCGCTGGCGTGGGCGATTGCGGCGGCGCTGCTGCTGGCGGCGCAGCCAGCGGCCGAGGAGCTGGTGTTCCGCGGCATGCTGTTCCCGGCGGCGCGGGCGCGCCTTGGCCCCTGGCTGGCGCTGCTGCTGGCGGCGGCGGCCCACGCGGCCTTTCACTACGCGGCCTACGCCCGTCCAGAGATTCCGCTGTGGCACGCGCTGGTCTCGCCGTTCCTGGCCGGCCTGGTGTTCACAGGGGTGCGCGCCTACACCGGCTCGACGCGCGCGGCCGTTGTCGCCCACGCGGCGTTCGGCCTGTTCGCCCTGCTCAAAGTTGTCGCGCTGCTGGGCTAGCCCAGAGAGAAGGCGCATGTCCCAGCCGCTATCAGGCACTCGGCCAGCAGCCGGCTGTCTCGCTCCACCGTAAACACCGCCCCCGGCGCGTCGCTGATCCAAAACCAGCGCGGGAACGCCACCCGACTCCAAGCGTAACGAGCGCTGCACGCTGCTGGCAGTTCCAACATCCCAGGCTGTTCGTTGCTCCACACTTGAAAGCAGCCGCCTGGCGGCAGGGCCTCTGGCGACACAGCGCCGCTGCTCCACATCGAGGCGCGAAACAGCAGCGCGCTGCCGTCAGCCTGTCTCTGCACAAACGTCAGACCGCTGACGTCAACCGGTTCAGCGGCAGCGTTGAGCAGTGTCAGCCCCTGGTCGTCGTAGAGCAGGCGCACGTCGGCTGGCGGCGCTGCCGCCGCCGGCGGCTCCGCAGCAGAAGGGCTGGCGGCGGTCTGGGTGGGCGCGGCTGGCGTGCCAGCAGTGGAGCCAGCGGCAGCAGCAGTCGGCGTGTAGGTAACAGCGGGGGTGGCGCTGGCGGCCCGTGTCGGCTGAGCAGTAGCAGTAGCAGCCAGGGCAGCCCCCGCCGCCGCGCCAGCGGCTGTGGGGGCAGCGTCGCTGGGCGGGCGGCCCGCGCCCAGCAGCAGCGCGCCCCCGCCAATCGCGCCTGCCAGCAAGGCGAGAGCCAGCACGGAAGCGCCTATTCTGCCGGTGCGCACGGCTGGCCGGTGCGCTGGCGGCGTCTTTGGGCTGAAGTCCGGTTCAACCAGCGTGGGCGTTTCCGACGCGGCCTCGTTCCAGACCGGCTGGCTGGCCAGCGGAGCCGACGGGGCCGCTTGCAGCGGCGGCAGCGGCCGCGTGCGCTCGTCATCATCTGTAATGCCCAAGGCGCGCTCCAGCGCCGCCACCAGCGCCGCGCCGGTCGGGTAGCGTTTTTCCGGGTCTTTGGCCAGCGCCTTCAGCACGACCGCCTCTACCGCCGGCGGAATACCGGGGTTGAAAGCCGAAGGCGGCGGCGGCGCTTCGTTGAGCTGTTTGAGCGCCACGCTCATGATCGAGGTGTCGTTGAACGGCACGCGCCCGGTCAGCATCTCGTACAGCACCACGCCCAGGCCGTACAGGTCGCTCTGCGGCACAGCCATGCGCGAGGACTCAACCTGCTCCGGCGCGATGTAGTGCACGCTGCCGAACGTCGTGCCGATGGTCCCCTCTGGCACATTGAGCACCAGGCCGAAATCGGTGAGGACGGCGTGACCGTCATCACACACCATAATATTGGACGGTTTTACGTCGCGGTGCACTACGCCGGCCTGATGTGCGTAATCGAGCGCATCGGCCACGTCGGTGACGATGCGCAGAATTTCAGCCGGGGCCATGCGCGTGCCGGCGGCGGCGTGGTCTTTGAGGATGTAGCGCAGGTCGCGTCCTTCAACAAACACCATCGCCATGTAGTACAGGCCGTTCGCCTGGCCAAACTGGTACACGCCGACAATGTTCGGGTGGTGCAGCCGGGCGATCGCCCGCGCCTCGCGCAGGAAGCGCTCGCGGTATTCTTCGCGCTCGTCGTCGCGCACGAAATGCGGGTCTGCCACCTTCACGGCGGCGTCGCGCTGCAGCACGCTGTCATGGCCCAGGTACACGCGGGCCATCCCGCCCTGGCCCAGCAGGCGGCGGATTTCGTAATCGCCCAGTTTCATGCCGATCAACGGATCGCTGATCATGGCGCTTTTCATCTCACTCCGATTAAGGAAAGCACAACCTGCCCCTCTCTAAAGTACACGAAAATCCACGCAGCCTCAATTGACATTAGGTGAAAGCCGACCAGTTTTCCCCCAATCCAGCGCGCAGTTGGTATACTTGCTGCTAGAACAAACGTGACAGCAGGGGGCCTGAATTTGACGCCTTCGCCAGACATCCCTGAGACGGAAATCCGCGAGCGCTGCGCGCGCCTTCTCGCCCAGGCCGCCGAAGAAGCGCGCCGCCTGGGCCACAATTACATCGGCGCTGAACACCTGTTCATGGCCTGCACCCGCAGCGAAAACGGCCCGGTGAACGCGCTGCTGCGCCGCGCCGGCTTCAAACCGCGCGAGGTGCGCAACGAAATTCGGCGCGAGATCGGCAGCGGCGAAGGCCTCCTGGACGAAACCCTGCCCCTCACGCCGCGCGCTGGCATCATCCTCTCGCTCGCCATTTTCATGGCCGACCGCGACGGCTCGCTCGACTGCGGCGAGAATCACATCCTGATGGCGCTGCTGCAGGAGGGCGAGAGCGTGCCCATCCGCAAGCTGGCCGAGATGGGCTTCGACGTGGACCTGTGGCTTCACCGGCTGGTCGAGGAAGAGATGGACGGCAGCGCGCCGGCGCTCGGCGACGACGACGCGCTCCAATTTGGCGACCTGAACAGCGACTTTGACTTCAGCCTGTCCGAGGCCAACGCCGCCCCCGACGACGCTGATGCGCCAACCGACCAGCGTGTGCCCACCCCGCTGCTGGACAAATACGGGCGCGACCTCACAGCCCAGGCGGCCGAGGGGCGCATCGGCCCGGCCATTGCCCGCGACCGCGAAATCCGCGCTGTGGCGCGCACGCTGGCCCGCAGCAAGAAGAACAACCCGCTGCTGCTGGGCGACGCTGGCGTGGGCAAAACCGCCGTCGTTGAAGGGCTGGCTTACGCGATCTACGAGGGCACTGCCCCCGCCCCGCTGCTCAACCGCCGCATCGTGCAGATCGAGATCAGCAGCCTGGTGGCCGGCACCAGCCTGCGCGGTCAGTTCGAGGAGCGCCTGATCGGCATCGTCGAGGAAGTCAAGCGGGCCGGCCGCGTGATCCTGTTCATAGACGAAATTCACACCATCGTGGGCGCAGGCGACACCATTGACAGCAACCTGGACGCCGCCAACATCCTCAAGCCAGCGCTGGCCCGCGGCGAGCTGGTGTGCATCGGCGCGACCACCCACGAGGAGTACCGCCGCGCCATCGCCCAGGACCCAGCGTTAGAGCGCCGCTTCCGCACGATTGACATCGAGGAGCCGAGTGAGGCCGACTCGCTGGCCATCCTCAGCGGCCAGCGCGCCCGCCTAGAGGCCCATCACGGCGTCACCATCCGCCCGGAGGCGCTCGAGGCCGCCGTCCGCCTGGCGGTGCGCTACCTGCCAGACCGCCGCCTGCCAGACAAGGCGCTGGACCTGCTGGATGAGGCCTGCGCTCGCGTCATCATCCGCACAGTGGCCGACGACGACACGCCCGCCAGCAGCGAGGTGACCGTCGAGACCATCGCCGACGTGCTCTCCAACTGGACCGGCATTCCCGTCAGCGAGCTGACCAGCGACGAGAAACAGCGGCTGGCCGGCCTGGAGAGGGCGCTGCTGGCCCGCGTAGTCGGCCAAGACGAGGCCGTGAACGCCGTCGCCAGCACCATCAAGATGGCCCGCGCCGGCCTCAGCGATCCCAACCGGCCTATCGGCGTGTTTCTGTTCCTCGGGCCTTCAGGCGTGGGCAAGACCGAGCTGGCGCGCGCGCTGGCCAGCTTCCTGTTCGGCAGCGACGACGCCATGCTGCGCCTCGATATGTCCGAGTTTCACGACGCCCACACCGTCTCCCGCCTGATCGGCGCGCCGCCCGGCTACAAGGACGCTCAGCGCGGCGGCCAGCTCACCGACGGCCTGCGCCGCCGTCCCTACAGCGTTGTGCTGCTGGACGAGGTAGAGAAAGCCGCGCCGGAGGTGTTCGACATCTTCCTGCAGGTGTTCGACGAAGGCCGCCTCAGCGACGCCCGCGGCGGTGTGGTGGACTGCCGCCACGCCGTGTTCATTATGACCAGCAACATCGGCAGCGAGGACAGCGGCAAACACATGGGTTTCACCGCCGATCCACGCGGCCACGACTACAGCGCCCACCTCACGCGCTTTTTCCGGCCAGAGTTCCTCAACCGCGTGGACGAGATTATCACCTTCCGCCCGCTGTCGCCGCAGGCGCTCGACACCATCCTCGACATGCACCTCAGCGACCTGCACCGCCGCCTAGCCGACCAGCAGCTCGCCCTCATCCTCACCGACGAAGCCCGCCAGTTGATCCTGGCGCAGGGTTACGACCCGGAGAACGGGGCGCGCCCGCTGCGCCGGGCCATCGAGCGGCTGCTCACGCGGCCGCTCAGCGCTCGCATCGTGGAGGACGCTTTCGCGCCCGGCGCGCTGATCAGCGCGCAGGTCTCCGGCGGAAAGCTGGTGTTCGCCGCTGAACCGGCCCGCACGGAGTAGCAGCCCATGCTCGCGCCTGTGCCCCAGAGCGGCCGCCAGCCCGCCGCGCTTCCGGACGACGAAGTGCGCCGCCTGCTGCGCCGCCGCCGTCCTGCTGACAGAACCGACCTGTTCGCCACTGATGCCAACGCCGAGATCCGCACGCTGGGGCTGCTGGCGCTGCGCCGCAGCGACATCAACGACCTGTTCGCCCTGGGCGACCTGTGCGCCCGCCGCGCCTTCAGCGACGACCGCCTGCGCGTGTTCTACATCGGCAAGGCGTTGGCCGCCTACCAGAAGGTCTTGCAGTGCGCCAGCAGCGACGCCGACCAAGCCCTCGCCCGCCGCATGATCAGCGAGTTCTGCGCCTGGACGCTGCAGACGGCCCAGGAACACCCTACGCCGCGCAACATCGCCGCCGCGCTGTGGGCGCTGGCTGAGGACGACGCTGCTGCTGCGCTGCGCCCACCTGATCTGCGCGCCCTGCTTGGCGCTTACGAGTCCGCCCTGGGCCTGCCGCCCGCTGGCCAGGACGACACCACCCGCCCCGACGCCAGCCAAGATCAGACGGCTGCCGACGTCAATTTGTCGCTCCTGCTCAGCCAGACCCAGGCGACCATGCTGGACGCCGCAGCCAGCGCCGCCACGCCTTACTCGCAGGCGGACGATGACCCTGATGCCGCCCTCGAAGAACCGGCCCAGCCTGCCGCTTTCGACCTGCTCACGTCAGTGGGGCGCGACGCCGTTGGCCCGCTGCACGACCTGGACATGTCCAAGCGGCGGCGCATGGCCCGCGCGGACAGCGAGTTCCATCCCGGAGACCGCATTGACGGCCGCTATGAGGTGGCCGACGTGCGCCGCGGCGGCATGGGCGTGGTCTACCTGTGCTATGACCACGAGCAGCGCGAGCCAGTGGCTATCAAGAGTTTCCAGGCCCGCTTCCTAGAGAACGAGCGCGCCGTCACCCGCTTCTTCAACGAGGCCCACACCTGGATACGCCTGGAGAAGCACCGCCACATCGTGCAGGCGCGCCTGGTGCAGAACATCAACGGCCGCCCGCACCTGATTCTGGAGCACATCAGCGGCCCCGAAGGGTTGGGGCCGGACCTCAAGAGCTGGATTGATCACAACCGGCTCAACACCGCCCAGGCAGTCGAATTCGGCCTGCACATCGCGCTGGGCATGCAGCACGCCGCCCGCCAGGTCCCCGGCCTGGTTCACCGCGATCTCAAACCGGCCAACATCCTGGTCACGCACGACGCTATCGCCAAGGTGACCGATTTCGGCTTGGTGCGCTCGATCGAGGTTGAGCCTGACGACGCTGATCAGCCGGCAGGCGCCAGCTTGGACCCCCACCTCACCCGCATCGGCGCTATCGTCGGCACCGCGCCGTACATGTCGCCGGAGCAGTGCCGGTCGCAGCGCGTGGACCTGCGCTCTGATATCTACGCCTTTGGCTGCCTGCTCTACGAGATGCTCACCGGACGGCCGGTGTTCGAGGCGCGCAAATTTGCCGACTGGATTGACGCCCACCTGCACCGCGCGCCGACGTTCAGCGAACGGCACGCCAGCGCGCTGCCGCCTGCCCTGCGCGAGCTGGTGCTTGTCTGCCTGGAGAAATCCCCGGCCAACCGACCCAGCTCGTGGAGCGAGATCGTCGCGTCGCTCTCGACGATCTACACCGGCGTGACCGGCAGGCCGGCTGTCATAGAGACGACCGGCCCAGCCCTGGAAGCCCGCGAACTCATGGACAAGGGCTACTCGCTCACAGAGCTGGGCCACCTGGACGAAGCGCTGGAAGCCTACGACCGCGCCATCGCCCTGCAGCCAGACTACGCCTGGGCCTGGGCGCGCAAAGGCCGTACGCTGCGCCTGCTGAGCCGCTACGACGACGCGCTGGCCTGCTACGACCGGGCGCTCGCCATCCAGCCGCGCTACGCCTTCGCTTGGAATGGCAAGGGCATCGTGCTGGAACGCATGGGTCAACTGGAGCAGGCGCTGGCCTGCTACGAGACAGCCGCGCAAATCAACCCGGCGGACGTGTGGCACTGGTGCAACCAGGCCGACGTCCTGCAGGGCCTGGGCCGCCACCGCGAAGCCGTCGCTCTCTTGGAAAAGGCGCTGCGCACCGACCCGGCCCACCCCAACAGTTGGGCTAAGCTGGGGCAGATGCACCGCCTGTTGGGCGAATACATGGAGTCCGTGCGCGCCTACGAGCAGGCCATCCGGCTCGACCCGGAGTACGCGTGGGCACACAACGGCTACGGCCTGTCGCTGCGGGCGTTGGGGCGGCTGCCAGAGGCGCTGGCCGCCTTCAAGCGCGCCGCCCAGCACCAGCCGGATGAGGTGTGGCACTGGTACAACATTACCGAAACGCTGATTGACCTCAAGCAGTACCAGGAGGCCATCCACACCGCGCAGCAGGCCACCCGCACCGATCCCTCGCACAGCCACAGTTGGTCCAAGCTGGGGCAGGTGCTGCGCTATGTGCGCCGCTACGACGAAGCGCTGGCCGCCTACGACCGCGCCATTGCCCTCGATCCAGATTACAACTGGGCGCTCAACGGCAAGGGTATGGCCCTAGAGGCGATGAACCGCCTGGAAGAGGCGCTGGCCTGCTACCAGCGCGCGGCTGAGCACGAGCCGGACGCCTGGTACACTTTCTACAACCAGGGCAATGTGCTGGTCAAGCTGGAGCGCTATGCCGAAGCGCTGCCCCTCCTCGAACAGGCCGTCCAGATCAACCCCAATCATGCGCGCGGCTGGGCGCGCCTGGGCAGCGCGCTGCGCAACCTCAAGCGCCTTGATGAAGCGCTCAGCGCCTTCAGGCAGGCGACGCAGCTCGCCCCCGCTTACGCCTGGGCCTGGAACGAGATGGGCATCACGTTAGAGATGCTGGGCCGGCCTGAGGACGCGCTGCGCTGCTACCGGCAGGCTGCCATCGCTGCCCCGCAGGACCCGCTGTACATCTACCAGCAGGCCGACGTTCTGGTGTTCTTGAACCAGCACGCCGCCGCCCTTGAGCTGCTCGATCAGGCGCTGCGCCTCGACAGCCGCAGCGCCCGTGTGTGGGCCAAACACGGCCAGGTGCTGCGCCGCCTCAACCGCTTCCCAGAGGCTCTCGTCAGCTACACGCGCGCTGTCGAACTCGCGCCAGGCTACGGCTGGGCCTGGAACGGGCGCGGCCTGACGCTGAGCGCGCTCGACATGCACGAGGATGCGCTGGAATGTTTCCGCCGCGCTGCCGAGGCTGAGCCGCACGATGTGTGGTACTGGTACAACCAGGGCGACGAGCTGGTGATCCTCAACCGGCTGGACGAGGCGCTGGCTATGCTCGACCGCGCGCTGGCGATAGACCCGCGCCACCCGGAAAGCTGGGCCAAGCGCGGCCAAGCGCTGCGCCGGCTGCGCCGCTGGGAAGAAGCCCTGCACGCCTACGACCAGGCGCTGCAGGCGAACCCGCATTATGACTGGGCCTGGAACGGGCGCGGCCTGACGCTGCAGGCGCTGGGCCGGCGCGAAGAAGCGCTGGCCTGTTATCAGCGTGCCAGCCAGGAGGACCCAACGGTCGTGCTGTACTACATTAACCAGGCCGACGTGCTGCTGGAGATGCAGCAGCGCGAGGAAGCGCTGGCCGTTATCGAGCAGGCGCTGGCCATCCAGCCGGACAACCCCAACGCCTGGGCGCGCTACGGCCAGGTGCTGCGCCGCCTGGGCGACTACGAAGCCGCTATCGAGAGCTACCAGCGCGCCCTCGAACTCGACGACACCTACGCTTGGGCCTGGAACGGCCAGGGGCTGGCCTACGCAGCCCAGGAGCGCTGGAGCGAAGCCCTGGCCTGCTACGAGCTGGCCGTGCACTACAACGACGCCGACCCCTGGTTCTGGTACAATAAAGGCGAGGCGCTGTTCATGTTGGGCGATTACGCCGAGGCGATTACGGCCTTCGAACGCGCCCTCAGCCTGGACCCGAATCACGAGCAGGCGCGCGCCCGGCTGGAGCAGGCCCGCCTGAAGCTGGACGAAGAAGATGGTTGATCATAAGAAGCTGTCGCTCACGTTCATGAGCGGCCCGCTGGATGGCAAGACGCTGCGTTTCGAGCAGCCCGAACCCGGCGAGGAGGTGGTGTATACGATCGGTCGGCGCGACGGCTGTGATGTGCACCTGGGCTTCGATAACCAGGCATCGCGCCTGCACGCCCGTTTGGGCTGCGCTGCCATCCCCGTCACCGCCAGCGAGTCCGTCCCTGACCCCTACCTGCTCACCTTCTGGCTGGAGGACGCCAACAGCCGCAACGGCACGTTTATCGAGCGCGAGAAGGAACGAATCCGCGGCCGCGTGAGCCTGCGCCCTGGCACGCTGTTCCGCGTAGGCCGCACTTGGCTGCGGCTGGACATCCCGCTCTCGATGGACGGGACGCTGTTCTGAGCCGCCCGCAGCGGATTTTTCTCCCGCCGCGCGGGTAAGATCGTCTGCGCTGTGCCGCTCTAAACAGCGGCGCTCCGGCTGTCCGCTCAGCTGGGGTCGCTCATCTATCCTGTCCATCAACGGAGAATCCACTGTGCACATTGATTTCGCTCCTGTCAACGCTGGCACGATGAAAATGCTGGCCTTCGCGCAGCGCTTCAGCCCTGCTGACCTGCGCGCTGCCACCAACGCCAGCATAGACGCCATGCTCGATCTGATCGCCCCGCTGAGCGACGCCGAGGTGGTCTTTGAGCCGCACGACCCCGACGCGCACGACCCGTTCGCCGCGCCGGGCGAGGAGCACATCGGCTGGAACATCGCCCACTTGATCGCCCATGTGACCGCCAGCAGCGAGGAGTGGGCGGCTTACAGCTCGATCTTGGCGCGCGGCATTGTCTACCCAGCAGAGCCGCGCCTGCGCTGCGAAACCCCCTGGCGCGAGATTACGACGAAGGCGCAGTGCGTCCAGCGCCTGCAGGAGAGCCGCCGCATTCGCCTGGGCTATCTGGACGCTTGGCCAGACGCGCCGCGGCTGGACGTGCTGCGCGAGCTGTCGCCGCGCTTCGTTGAGCGCTTCGGCGAGCTGAACGCGCCGGCCTGCTTTCTGTTCGGCCTCAAGCACGAAGTCGAACACCTGCCGCAGATGGCCGAGGCGGCGCGGCAGGCGCGCGCGGCCAACGCGGCAGCGGCGGGCGCCTAGCGCGGCGCTGCTCAAACGACAGGCCCGTCCAGAAAGCGGCGCTGCCACAGCGCCAGCGTCAGCAGGCGGAAAATGACCTCGGTATAACGGGCGCGCCCGCTGAAGTGCGCGTCCAACAGGCGCGCCAGCGCCGCCCTGTTGAACAGCCCCGGCGCGAAAGCCTGCGAGTCGCGCAGCACGTCCTGAATGCGCCCGGCCAGCGGCCCCTCGAACCAGTTGAGGATCGGCGTGCTGAACGGCTGCTTGGGGCGCTCCAGCGCAAACGCGGGCAAATACGGACGCATAGCTGCGCGCAGCACGTGTTTGTTGCTGCGCATGCGCAGCGGCGGCGGCACGCGCGCGGCGAAATCCAGCAGCGCGGGGTCAAAAAACGGCACGCGGGCTTCGAGGGCGTGGGCCATCGCCGTCTTGTCCTGCGACAGCAGCGCGTTGCCCGTCAGCCAGGTGTTGATGACCAGCGCCTGGGCCGTGTCGTCGGGGTCAGGGCGCTGGCTGCGGGCGGCGATCTCGGCAAAGGCGCGCTCGCGGTAGCGCCCGCGCTGCCAGGCGTCCAGCAGGTCTGGGCCGTAAAGCGCGCGCCGCAGGTGGTCGCTGAACGCCAGGCCGTCGAACGACTGGATGCGCAGCAGCGCCTCGTCCGGCGGCAGCAGCGTGTGGCGCAGCCGGGGCAGATATGTCGGCAGCGCGCCGACGACGCGCGCTCGCTTCATCGCCGGGTAGTGCGGCTCCAGCGCGCCCAGCGGCCCGGCCAGCGGGCGCAGCGCCCGCCCCCATGACGCCTGCGCGCGCAGCGCGCGGGCAATCGTGCGGTGGTTGGGGTAGCCGCCGAACAGTTCGTCGCCGCCCAACCCGGTGAGCACGACCTTAACGTCCTGCGCTGTCATCTCTGCCAGCAGCAGCAGCGACACCGCCGACGGGTTGGCGTTCGGCTCGTCGTGCGCGTAGACGTAGCGCCCGAAGCCCGCCCACCAGTCGTCCGCCGAGATCACGCGCTCGTGATGCTGTGTCGTAAAGTGCGCCGCAACCCGGCGCGCCTGCGCCAGCTCGTTGTCCGGCACGTCCATACTGTAGCCAATAGTGTATGTCTGGATGCGCCCGCCGGCTTCCTGCGCCATCAGCGCCAGCACCGCCGCCGAGTCCACGCCGCCGCTGAGGAACAGCCCCAGCGGAACGTCGCTGCGCAGGTGGATGCGCACGGCTTCCGCCAGCAGATCGCGCGCCTGTTCCACGATCATGCCCTCGCCGCCGCCCAGCGGCGCGGACGCGGCAGCGCCAAACGTCCAGAAAGGGTGAAGCGTCTGCGTTCCGTTTTCGACCAGCAGCGCGTGGCCCGGCGGCAGGCGGCGCACGCCCTCGAACAGCGTCTCCGGGCCGATCATATAGCCGAAGCCCATGTAAGCGTCCAGCGCGCCGATGTTGAGGCGGCGCGGCATATCCGGATTGGCGTAGAAGGCTTTGACCTCGCTGGCAAAATAGAGCAGCCCGCCGCGTTCGTGCAGGTACAGCGGTTTCATGCCGATGTGATCCACAGCCAGCAGCAGGCGGCGGGCGCGGCTGTCCCACAGGGCAAAGGCGTACATGCCGCGCAGGTGGTCGAACAGGCGCAGGCCGTGTTCTTCGTAGAGGTGAACCAGCGTCTCGCCGTCGCCGGCAGTGCGCAGCGCGTGGCCGCGGCGGGTTAGCTCGGCGCGCAGCTCGCAGTAGTTGTAGATTTCGCCGTTGAACACCAGGGCGACGCTGCCGTCTTCGTTGTAAAGCGGCTGGTCGCTGCCGGCCACGTCAATGATGCTCAGGCGGCGCATCCCTAGGGCCACGCCAGGCGCGTCGTAGAAGCCGTCGCCGTCCGGCCCGCGGTGGCGGATGCGGTCGGCCATGCGCCGCACCAGCGCCGGGTCGGCGCGGCCCGCGCCGGTCAGGTCAACCACACCGCAGATTCCGCACATAGATGAGCGTCAGTCGCTGTCAGTCACAGGCGGCAGCCGCAGCGCGCCGCGCCGCGCCCACATCATACGGCCCGAAACGTTTGAAATCAACGCCCCACTGCGCTTCTACAGGCGCAGCCCACACGGCGCGCCAGTTCAGCGGGCAGGGCGTGAGGGTGTGCAGCACCAGGCCGAGCTGTTCGTAGTAAAGATTCTGGCCCAGGGCAGGCGGGCGGCCAGCGGCAAAAGTCTCGCCCAGCGGCGGCACGCCCAGCAGTAGGAGCGCCTGCCACAGTGGAATCGTTGTACGCACACGCACGTCCTCGACTTCTGCCTTGCCCCAATAGTAGTTATCGTATGCCGAGTCAGCTAAGCCGGGCTGGGCCGGATCAGCCTCTATGAAGAAGAATGCGCCGCCCCGACGCACCTCAGCCACCCAGGGCTGGGCCAGCAGGATTTCGCGGGCGCGAACGGAACGAGTCACACCGGGGCGCACGCCCACAAAACACGGCGGCGCGCAGTCCTCAGGAGGCAGCAGGAAGGCGCGCACCTCGTCATCAGCGTAGGGCCACCAGGCGCGGATGAGCACAATGGGGCCGAACAACAGCCCCGTGAGCAGCAGCGCGAGGGCGAACACTAGGGGCGCCACAGCAGGCATCAGCCGAACAGACGCGGCAGCGGCAGCTCGAAGCCGGGGATTACGTCCGCACCACTGAGGACGGCCTCGCCGGACAGCCACAGGCTGTGATCGCTGCCGGCGCGGTGGGCGGTCACAACGCGCGCTTGTGGATCCACCACCCACACCAGCTGCGCGCCATCATTAAGATAGCGCCGCACCTTGGCGGTGATGTCGGTGTGGCGGTCGGTGGGCGACACCACCTCCGCAACCACGTCAGGCACCAGGGCAAACGGCCGTGTCTCCCAATCGGGAACAGCAGCGCGATAAGCGTTAAAGCGTTCAGCGTTGTAGAACATCACATCCGGCACGCGCGCCCCGCGCACCCGGTCGGATGCATCATCCAGGACAAAGGCCAGCTCGCTGAAGACCACCCCTGCACCCTGTTCTTCAAGCAGGGCCAGAGCCAGCAGCAGGCGTTTTGCGATGATGTTTGGCAGTGGCACACTCGGACGCACAGCGACAATCTCCCCTTCAATCAGTTCGAACGGCCCCTCCTCCTCGTAACGCCGGACGAACTCCGCCAGCGGCATCGCGCCAGCTGTCACCGGGGCGTCAGTCATGGGTCACTCCTCCAAACAGCGGCGGGCAGCCGCCGCGCTATGGGCGATACACCACCATGATAACACAGGCGGCAGCAGGCAGCAGCGCTGCCCAGAGCGACGGGCAGGCTTGACGCAGTCGGCCTGCACAAGCGCGGTGAATCCGCCTATAATTGAATCAGTTAGGAAATTGAATGGCTTAAGAGAAACGAGTCTGCAGCGAATTGCATACTGTAGACAATGGAGACACACATGTACGCCCCCTCCGCACTGCACCCTCCCCAGCCCGACAACACTGTGAGCGTGGAGGAGTTCTACCGCCAGCTTGCCGCGGACTATCACTTCATCTTCACCGATTGGCGCAAGAGCGTGTTGGCGCAAAGCGGCGCGCTGGACCGGTTGATCCGCCAGCACACCAGCGGCTGCGGCGCCAAGGGCTGCCCGGTGCTGGACTGCGCCTGCGGCATCGGCACGCAGGCCATCGGCTTGGCGCTGCGCGGCTATCGCGTGCACGCCAGCGACCTCAGCCCTGAGGCGGTCGCGCGCGCGCAGGTTGAGGCCCGCCGCCTTCGCACTGCTGACGACATGACGTTCGAGGTGGCCGATTTTCGCGCTCTCGAGGAGATGAGCGCCGGCCCGTTCCTGGCCGTGATCGCCTGCGACAACGCCCTAGCCCACATGCTCACGCTGGCCGACCTGGAGCGCGCGCTGCGCAGCATGTGGTCAAAAGTGATGCCAGGCGGTGTGCTGCTGGTCAGCATCCGCGATTACGACCGCCTGCTGGCAGAAAAACCGCGCGCCACTCTGCCCACCGTTAACGACGACGCGCAGGGCCGCCACATCTCGTTCCAGGTGTGGGATTGGGCCGATCTGGAGCCGACCTACCGGCTGAGTCACTTCATTGTCAACGAGACAGACGGCGGCTGGCACACGTCGTGCGCGGTGACCGCGCTGCGCGCTTGGCAGCGCGCCGAGGTTGACGCCATCGCGGGCGACCTGCCAGAGCTGGCGCAGGCTGTGTGGCACATGCCCGACGACAGCAGCTACTATCAGCCAGTGCTTGCCGCCTGCAGGGCCGCCCGCTGAGCGCTTTACCCGCCGCCGGCTGAAGTTAGTCGGCGGCTTTTTTCTTGATCGGCTCCAGCGGCACGGGCGCGTTGCCGAACTGCGTCGCCTTGATCTCCTGCGGCGCAGCCCAGCGCACCGCGTTGTAGATCACGCGCAGCACCTCCGGCTGGTAGTAGATCGGATACGTCTCGTGGCCGGGGCGGAAGTAGAAGATGCGCCCGCGGCCGCGCTGGTAGCAGCAGCCGCTGCGGAACACCTCGCCGCCCTCAAACCAGCTGATAAACACCAGCGTGTCGGGCGCGGGGATGTCGAAGCGTTCGCCGTACATCTCCGCCTGCGGAATCTCGAAGTACTCGCCCAGCCCTTCAGCAATGGGATGGCCCGGCTCCACCACCCAGATGCGCTCCTTCTCGCCGGCCTCGCGCCACTTCAGGTCGCAGGTCGTCCCCATCAGGCGCTTGAAAATCTTCGAGAAGTGGCCGGAGTGCAGCACGACCAGCCCCATGCCCGCCAGCACACGCTGGTGCACGCGATCCACTACTGCGTCCTCCACCTCGCCGTGTGCCATGTGGCCCCACCACGTGAGCACATCGGTCTGAGCCAGCACAGCTTCAGTGAGGCCGTGCTCAGGCTCGTCGAGCGTGGCGGTGCGCACCTCCAGCCCCTGCTGGCGCAGGTAGTTGGCGATCGGCACGTGCAGCCCTTCAGGGTAAATTTCGGCGGGCTTGTGCCCAGAGCGCTTCTCGTGACGGAATTCGTTCCAAACAGTGACGCGAGGTGTGGCTGACATAGGGTGTGTTCGCTCCTTGTGCGCCGGCTCAACAGGCCAGCTTGCTGCCAACCATTTTACCGAGTCCTAACGCAGACAAAACAGCCGTTTCACAGTCCGCGGTATACTGGTCGGCATTGCCCGCCGCATACACGGACAGCCTGCTGCTATGACCCAACCGCTCGCCCGTTTCGTCCACATCAGCGACACCCACCTGCTGCGACCCGGCCAAGGTCTGAACTACGGCGACATCCCCCCGGAGTACGCCCACTTCGCCCGCCAGGTGCTGGCGCTGCCTTACGACTCAGCGGCAGCGCTGCGCGCGCTGGTCGCAGCGGTCAACGCGCTGCCGTTCAGGCCTGATTTCACGCTGCACACCGGCGACGTGGCCGCCCAGGTGGGCGTGCCGCAGGATTACGAGGCTTTCCAAGAGCTGCTGGCCGGCCTGCCCGCCCCCGTCATCTACACGCCTGGCAACCACGACGATTCGGCGGCGCTGCAGCGCTTTCTGCTCGGCCAAACGCCGGCCCAACCCTACGACCACGCCCACACTATCAACAGCGTGCAGCTGGTGTGCCTGGACAGCAGCCTGCCCGGCGCGCACGCCGGCCGCCTGAGCGTGGCGCAGGTTGACTGGCTCAAGGCGCAGCTCGCGCCCGGCGACGACCGCCCGCTGCTGGTGGCCCTGCACCATCACCCGCTGCCGCTGGGCGCAGATTGGCTCGACAGCCTCATTCTCGACAACGGCGAGGCGCTGCACATCGCGCTCAAGCGCGCCGGTGACCGCCCGCGCGCCGTGCTCTACGGCCATATTCACGCCCACACGCACGCCGTCCGCGACGGCGTGCTCTACACCAGCGCGCCCAGCGCTTGGTGCGAATTCCGCGCCTGGCCAGGTGATGCGCCGCCCGCCCTGCTTGATGGCGCTGCGCCTGGCTTCAACCTGGTTACGGTTTATCCCGACCGCATCGCTGTGCTGCACCACCGCCTGCCCCTGCCATTTGATTAAGCTTGCTAAACCGGCCCTGATGTCAATTTTGCCAGGGGGCGAATCGGCCTATGATAGAGGCAGGGCATCAACCCACATTGGAGGGGCAGCATGAGGGACACCAACCAGCAGTTGCAGCAGGCCTACGAGGCCATCAAGGCGGGGCGCAAGCAGGAGGGTGTCAGCATCCTGCTGCCCATTCTGAAAGCCGACTCCGACAACGCCAACGCTTGGTGGCTGATGGCGAACGCGCTGCGCGAGCCGGACGACATTCGCGAGGCATTGGAAAACGTGCTGCGGCTGCGGCCCAGCCACGACAAGGCCCAGCAGATGCTGGACAAGCTGAACGCGCGCTACCCGCGCAAGCCCAAGCCGCCAGCCGACGAGTACGCCTTCGACGAGGACGACCCCTTCGCCAACGAGGAGTACGACCCGCACTACCAACAGCGCCCACGCGCCGCAAGCGGCGCCGCCGTGACGGTGGTCAAGGGCCAGACAAGCGGCAGCAGCGCCGCGCTGATTGCCCTGGCGATCGTTGGCGTGATCGCGGCGGTGGCCTGCGGGGCCTGTCTGCTGCTGCCGACCCTGGGCATTTCTCTCTTTGCTCGGCAGGTGGACCAAATCATCAATGACCCGACCTTAGCAGCCGCTATCCAGGAAATGAGCCAGAACGTCACGATGGTGGCTGGCGGCAGCGCCACGCTGGGCGAGTACATCAACAAGGGCACGGTGCGCCGTGGGCAAACGGTGCAGGGCACAGTGGACACCTTCGACGATGACGGCTGGGTTTTCAACGCTGACGGCGGCGAACAGCTCACCATCGAACTGACCGCGCGCGACAGCGCGCTTGACCCGCAGCTCTACGTCTACCAGCCTAACGGCCTGCTGCTGGCCGAGAACGACGACATTGACTTCATGACCAACACCAACTCGCGCCTGCAGGTGACGCTGCCCACCGGCGGCGCCTACGTCATCGTTGTCAGCGCCTTCAGCCTAGGCGGCCCTTACGAGCTGACCGTGCGCTGAGGCTGCGTCCGGCCAGGAAAGCCCTGGTGAACGGCAGGCGTGCGGCTATAATGGCGCGCGTGCTGCTGCGCTTTGCTGTGTGTGGCAGCCGGCGTCCTGTAGAGTGGAGACCTGACCATGCCCTACCGCGCTGCTGTGACAATCGCGCTGCTGGCCCTTCTGCTGGCCGCGCCGGCTGCTGCCCAGGACGAGCCTGTGGCACAGCTTGTGCCAGAGGTCATCGCCGTTTTCCCCCACGACCCCAACGCTTTCACCCAGGGCCTGCTGCTGCACGACGGCCTGTTCTACGAGAGCACCGGGCGCTACGGCCTGTCGTCGCTGCGCCAGGTGGAACCGGCCACTGGCGCGGTGCTGTACCAGGTAAACCTGCCCGCTAACTATTTCGGCGAAGGGCTGGCCCTAGTAGGCGACCGGCTGGTGCAGCTTTCGTGGCAGAACGGCGTCGCCTTCGTCTACGACCTGGAGGCGGTCGTGCAGAACGCCGTCCAGTTTGCCGCCTTCTTCCTCTACGAGGGCGAAGGCTGGGGCCTGTGCTACGACGGCGAAACCGTCTACCGCAGCGACGGCAGCGCCGCGCTCTTCCTGCACGACCCGGAGACGTTCGAGGTCACCGGGCAGGTGCAGGTCACGCTGGACGGCGAGCCGGTCGCCAAGCTGAACGAACTGGAGTGCGTGGGCGACTCGATCTACGCCAACGTGTGGCTGACCGACGACATCGTGCGCATTGACAAGGCCAGCGGCCGCGTGACGGCGCGCATCAACGCCGCCGGCCTGCTCACGTCTGAGGAGACGGCCGCTTTGGGCGAGGGACAGCGCGGCCAAGTCATCAATAACCTGGTGTTCAGCAGCCAGAACCGTGTGTTCATCAACATTGCCGAGCGCCTCGGCAGCGGCGGCACGCTCAACGGCATCGCCTACAACCCCGAAAGCGACACCTTCTACCTCACCGGCAAGCTGTGGCCCAAGGTTTTTGAGGTGCGCTTCGTCCCGGCGCAGAATTAAAGCTTTAGACCGCCGCGCCTTTGGTACAATAAGCTCGCAGTGTCGGTCAGCCTGTGAGGGACAAGCCGCCATGACTACAACCTTCGACCATCTCAAGGCCAAGCTGGAAGCAGAGGGCACGCTGAGCAACACCGATATCGAGCAAGCCGTGGCCGAGTTCGGCCCAATGACGCCGGAGGAACTGACAACGCTGGAAGCCGAGCGCCTCAAGCGCACGCGCGACTTGGCCGGCGGCGCAGTAACGTTGGAACAGTATCTGCAGGCGGCTAAAGTGCTGGACACCGCCCCGGAAGGCTCAGAAGAATACCAGCGAGCGTTGAAAATCGTCGAAACCTACGAGCAGGGCCAATAGCGCCCGCCCTGCGCACGGCTCTGACTTTGATCGAAAGCTGAGTGAGGATTAGCCAAACACCCCGATGACAGCTTACTACCCACGCGAGCTGCCCCTGCGCAGCCCCTGGCTCATCCGTTTGCCGCTGCTGGCCGCCACTGGCGCGCTGCTGCTGGCGCTGGCGCTGGCTGGCCTGGTGGCGGCGGTGCAGTTTCGCTTTGCCGACGCGATCTTCCCCGGTGTGTGGGCCTACGGCGTCCACCTAGGCGGGATGAGCCGGGCGCAGGCCGAGGAAGCCCTGGCCGCAGCCTTCGTCTACGATGACCGCGCTGTGTTCACCTTCCGCGATGGCGAGCGCTTCTGGCAGTTCAGCGCCGGCGACCTGGGCGTGCAGCTCGACGCCGCTGCCACCGTCGAGCAGGCCTACGCTGTCGGGCGCGGCAGCAGCCTGGTTGGCCGCCTGTTCGAGCAGGCGCAGGCCTGGTTCAATGGGCGGGCGATCGCGGCGCGCGTGCGCTACGATCAAAACGCCGCCGTCGCCCGGCTGGCCGAGATCGCGGCAGCCGTCAACCAGCCGCCGCAGAACGCGGCCCTGAACATCAACGGCGTGGTCGTCACCAGCGCGCCAGGCGTGACCGGCCGCGCGCTGGACATCCCCGCCATGCTCGGCCTGCTCGACCCGTTCATCCTGCGCCTGGACACCGGCGCGGAGCTGCCGCTGATCGTTGTCGAGACGCCGCCGCTGATCCGCGACGCCGAGCAGGCCGCCGCGCGCGCGCGCGCCGCTGTCTCCAGCGCCGTTACCCTGGTGGCCGACGACGCGCAGGGCCGCGTCCTCGGCCCCTGGACGCTGACGCCCGACCAGATCGCGCGGCTGCTGACGGTGGGCCTGGTCGAGAACGGCGATGGCACGCTGCGCTACACCGTGACCGCCAGCGTGGAGCACTTCCGCGCGTTTCTGCAAAACCTCGCCCCCGCGCTGGAGACCCAGCCGCGCGACGCGCGCTTCCACTTCAACGAGCAGACGCGCCAGCTTGAGGTGTTCGAGCCGGGGGCTAACGGGCGCGTCCTCAACGTGGACGACACACTGCTGCGCCTGGAGAACGCTATCTTCAACCCGGACCCCAACGCCCGCGTCGTGCCAGCGGCCTTCAGCTACACGCTGGCCCGCTATCACGACGGCATCACCGCCGCGGAGCTGGGCATCAGCGGGCTGGTGGCCGAGGCCACCACCTACTACACCGGCTCGACGGTCAGCCGCGTGACCAACATCGGCGTGGCGGCTTCCCGCTTCGACGGCGTTATGATCGCCCCCGGCGAGGAGTTCTCGTTCAACCGCATCCTGGGCGAGATCAGCAAAGAAACCGGCTTCGTCGAGGGTTATGTCATCGTGGGCGAGCGCACCGGCACTGACGTGGGCGGCGGCGTATGCCAGGTGAGCACCACCGCCTTCCAGGCCGCTTTCAAGGCCGGCTACCCGTTCACCGAGTGGCATGCCCACGCTTACCGGGTGGGCTACTACGACCGCGGCGAGGGCGTGGGCATGGACGCCGCTATCTACCAGTCCGACGTGCCGGGCGGCAGCCTGGACCTGCGCTTCGTCAACGACACGCCCTACCACCTGCTGATCGAGACCTCGGTCTACCCGGCGCAGCAGGCGCTCCAGTTCCGCTTCTACAGCACCAACCCCGGCCGCCAGGTGATCAAAGAAGGGCCGCAGATCAGCGAGGTCGTGCCAGCCAAGCCCACCGTCTACGAGCCGAACAGCGCGCTGGCGCTGGGCCAGGAGCAGTGGGTGGACTGGCCCGCTGAAGGCGCGCGCGTGGTGGTGGTGCGCCGCATCCTGGACGCCAGCGGGAACGAGCTGCGCCGCGACACCTTCACGCGCCGCTATCAGCCCTGGGGCGCGGTCGTCCAGGTCAACCCTGCTGATCCACGCCTGGCCCAGCAGCAGAGCGGCGGATAACAGCGCGCCGACTGTCGCCGCCCGAACACGGCGCTTTGGTCCGCAATGGCCTTAACCGCCCGCGCTAGAATGGCAGGTGTGGGAGGAGATTGGTCTCGCAGCAGTCTCCGCCAGCCAGCACACCAGAGTCCAGAGCGCGCGGCTTCATGCACATCCCTTTACACCAGTACCGGGACCTGCTCTTCAAATACCTCAGCGCCCAGCGCGGGCGTGTTGCGCTGCTGACCGCGCTGCTGTTCGGCAGCATTGGCCTGCAGTTGGTCGCCCCGCAGATTGTGCGCTATTTCATTGACACTGTCACCGCCAGCCCGCCGCCCGCTGCCTTGACCCCCGCTGACGCGCTGGCTTTCCCCGGCCGCGCCCTGCCCGATCCTGTCTCTGGCAGCCTGCTGGCCGCCGCGCTGCTGTTCATCAGCGCCGCGCTGGTGCAGCAGGCGGTGGCAGTGGGCGCGGTCTACGTGGGCGAGAACGTCGGCTGGACGGCGACCAACATGCTCCGCGCCGACCTAGCGCGCCACTGCCTGCGCCTGGACATGGGCTTTCACCACGCCCGCACGCCGGGCGAGATGATCGAGCGCATTGATGGCGACGTCACCGAGATGGCCAACTTCTTCTCGCAGTTCGTCATTCTGGTGGTGGGCAATGTTATTCTGCTGGCCGGCGTCGTGCTGCTGCTGCTGCGCGAGGATTTGCGAGTAGGGCTGGTGATGGCTGTCTTCGCGCTGGCGACGCTGTGGGCGCTCAACCGCGTGCGCAGTGTGGCCGTGCCCCAGTGGACCGCCGCCCGCGAGTCCAGCGCCGCGCTCTACGGTTTCCTGGAGGAGCAGCTTTCCGGCACTGAAGATACACGCAGCAGCGGCGCGGTGTCCTACGCCATGCAGCGCCTCTATCAGCTCATGCGCGACCGCCTGCACACCGAGCGGCGCGCTGCCGGCATGAACTTGGTGGTGTTTGTAGTTGTGGTGACCAGTATCACGGTGGGCACAGCCATCGCCTTCGTGATGGGCTATTTGCTGTTCCAAAGCGGCCTGGCCACCATCGGCACGGTGTTCATCATCGTCAGCTACACTAACATGATGTTCCGCCCTATGCGCGAGCTGACCAACCAGATTCAAGAGCTGCAGAAAGCCGGCGCTGGCATCGGGCGCATCACCGCGCTCTACCACCAGCAGAGCGCCATCCAGGATGGCCCCGGCGCGCCGCTGCCCGCCGGCCCGCTGTCCGTCGCGTTCGACGGCGTGACATTCGCCTACCACGAGGGTGAGGTCGTACTGGACAACTTGACATTCCGCCTGGAGCCGGGGCGCGTGTTGGGCCTGCTGGGCCGCACTGGCAGCGGCAAAACGACGGTCGCCCGTCTGCTCTTTCGCCTCTACGACGTCCAGGCCGGCGCAGTGCGGCTGGGCGGTGTGGACATCCGCCAGGCGCGCCTGCGTGAGCTGCGCCAGCGCGTGGGCATCGTCACGCAGGACGTGCAGCTGTTCCGCGCCAGCGTGCGCGACAACCTCACCTTCTTCGACCGCGCCATCCCCGACGACCGAATCATGGAGGCGCTGGCTGACCTGGGCCTGCTCGACTGGTTCAGCAGGCTGCCGCACGGCCTGGACACCGAGATTCAATCCGGCGGCAGCGGCCTGTCGGCGGGCGAGGCGCAGCTTCTGGCCTTCACCCGCGTCTTTCTCAAGGACCCCGGCCTGGTCATCCTCGATGAGGCGTCGTCGCGGCTCGACCCAGTGACCGAACAGCGCATTGAGCGCGCGATTGACAAGCTGCTGCGCGACCGCACGGCTATCATCATCGCCCACCGGCTGGCGACAGTGCACCGCGCCGACGAGATCATGATTCTGGAGAACGGGCGGATCCGCGAGCACGGCGCGCGGGAGCGCTTGGCGCGCGACCAGCGCTCGCGCTTCTACCAGCTGCTGCAAACCGGCCTGGAGGAGGCGCTGGCATGAGCGACTGGCGCGTGATTTGGCGCATCATCGCGTTTGCGCCCTCGCTTTACCTGGCTGTGATCGCTTTCATGGCCCTGCTGATCCTGCTGCACCAGCTCCCCGCCTTCATCACGCGCCAGTTCTTCGACGAACTGACCGGCAGCGCGCCGGTCACTTTCGGCGTGTGGACGCTGGTGGCGTTTCTGGTCGCCTCGGCCGTGGCTGAGCTGAGCGTGCGCTTCGGCGTGATGTACTCGCGCGTGACGTTCACGTTCATCAGCGGCGCGCTGCTGCGCAAAAACCTGTTCCAGCACATCCTCAGCCAGCCCGGCGCGCGCCCCATGCCCACTTCCCCCGGCGAGGCCATCAGCCGCTTTCGCGGCGACCTGGACGAGATCACGCAGTTCGCCGTGTGGGTGCGCGACGTGATCGGCCTGGGTGGGATGACAGTGGTGGCGGTCATCGTCATGCTCAGCATCAACCCAGCCATTACCGTCGTCACGCTGCTGCCGCTGGCGGCTGTGGTGCTGGTCGCCGGCCTGACGATGAACCGCGTTATGCGCTACCGCGAGGCCAACCAGCGCGCCGCCGCCCGCGTGATCGGCTTCATCGCCGAGATGTTCGGCGCGGTGCAAACGATCAAGGCATCCACCGCCGAGGACAGCGTCATCGCCCAGTTCAAAGTCCTCAACGAGGCGCGGCGCCAGGCGGCGCTCAAGGATCGCGTCTTTGAGGAGCTGCTGCGCTCGATCTTCTGGAACGCCGTCAACGTAGGCACGGGCGTGATCCTCATCATGGCCGGCGGCTACATGCGCGCCGGCACGTTCACAGTGGGCGATTTCGCGCTGTTCGTGTTCTACCTGGAGTGGATCACTCAGTTCATGCGCTTTTTCGGCATGATGCTCTCCAAGTATAAACAGGCCGGCGTTTCGATCCGGCGTGTCGAGTACCTGCTGGGTCAGGACGATCCGCGCGCCATCATGGTCAACCACGGCCCGGTGCACATGCGCGGCCCGCTGCCCGACGTCATCTACCCGGCTAAGACCGAGGCCGACTGCCTGCGCGAGCTGACTGTCACCGGCCTGACGTGCCGCCACCCGTCATCCGGGCGCGGCATCCAGGACGTCAGCCTGACGATCAAGCGCGGCACGTTCACTGTTATCACTGGACGCATCGGCAGCGGCAAAACGACGCTGCTGCGCGCCCTGCTGGGGCTGCTCCCGCGCGACGCCGGCGAAATCCGCTGGAACGGCGCGCTGGTCACTGACCCGGCGGCCTTCTTTGTGCCGCCGCGCGCAGCCTACACGCCGCAGGTCCCGCGCCTGTTCAGCGATACGCTGCGCGACAACATCCTGCTGGGACTGCCCGCCGACGACGACCGCATCGCCGCTGCCCTGCGCCTGGCAGTCATGGAGCAGGACCTTGCCGAACTCGATCACGGCCTGGACACGCTGGTAGGGCCAAAGGGCGTGCGTCTCTCTGGCGGGCAGCTGCAGCGCGCCGCCGCCGCTCGCATGTTCGTGCGCCAGCCAGAGCTGCTGGTGTTCGACGACCTATCCAGCGCGCTGGATGTGGAAACCGAACAAACGCTGTGGCGCCGCGTGTTTGCCCAGCCGGACGCTACCTGTCTGGCCGTCTCGCACCGGCGAGCGGCGCTGCGCCACGCTGACCAGATCATCGTGCTCAAAGGCGGGCGGGTGGAGGCGGTCGGCACGCTGGAACATCTGCTCGAAACGTGTGTTGAGATGCAGCGCCTGTGGGCCGGCGACGTGGGCGAGGCCGAAGCGAACGGCGCACAGGTTGACGCGCTGCGCGCCGCGGCCTTCGCCGCGCCTGCCGAACAGCGCTCACCTTCCCTCAACGGAGACGAAATCACCAGTTAAAGCCCCGGCAAGCGCGCTGCAACACCCTGCCTCGCTTCTTGTTTGATAACTCTTTGAATGCTATTCTTTCCAAACAAAGGAGAGCGAAAGGTAGTTTATATTATGTTGAAACAAATGTGTTTTGCCCTTGTGTGTGCTTTCGTTTTGATCGCCGCTGCGCCGTTCGCTGCCGCGCAGGACGACACCCTGCCGCCGCTGGGCGACCTAGAACCAGGCGCTTGGACCAGCATCGCGCCGGGCGGCGACACCGTCTGCTCTAACGGCACGCCCTATCAGTTTTTCGTGCGGCCCGCTGATCCTGAAAAGCTTCTGGTCTTCTTCAACGGCGGCGGCGCGTGCTGGTTTGCCCAGATATGCGACGTCGCCAGCGGCCGGATCACGTACGTGCCCTTTGCCGATCTGCCGCATAACAACCCCGAAGCTGGCAGCGGCATTTTCGACCTAGATAACCCGGAAAACCCCTTTGCTGATTACTCGATGGTTTTCGTGCCGTACTGCACAGCCGATGTGCATCTGGGCGGCGGCCAGACCGTCTACGAAATCCCGGCCAGCGGCGATACCCCAGCGCGCGAGGTCACGATCTTCCACAACGGCTTCGCTAACGCCATGGCTGTCCTGAACTGGATTTTCGACAATTTCGACATGCCTGACCGGATTTTCGTGACCGGCAGCAGCGCCGGCGCTATCCCCTCGCCGATCTACACCGGCATCATCGCCGAGCAGTATCCGGAAGCGGCCATCGTCCAACTTGGCGACGGCGCGGGCGGCTATCGCAGCAGTCAGTCGCAGGTTGTGTTCAGCGCATGGCACACGCTGGACATTCTGCCGGACTGGCCGGAGCTGGCCGACGAGACCGTAGACACGCTGACATTCGAAGACTTCTACATCGCCGCCGCCAAGCGCCACCCCAACATCGTGTTCGCCCAGTACAACACAGCGGAGGACGAGGTTCAGTACACCTTCCTGGGTCTGCTGGGCGAGACCGACATCTCGCTGTCAGAGAAAATCGAGGCCAATCTAACGGATATCGCCACCGAGGTGGATAACTTCCGCTACTTCACCGCCGGCGGGACGGTGCACACCATTTTACGCCTGCCGCAGTTCTACACGTTTGCTGCCAACGGCGTGCGCATCCGCGATTGGGTAGCGGCGCTGGCCACCGGCGAACTTGTCGAGAACGTGGTCTGCCAGGTTTGCGACACCGCCGAAGAAGTAGAGAGCGGCTCATAAGCGTCGGGGCTGGGGCGCTGCCCCAGGCTGAAGTGCTGCAAAATACACGCTGACCCCGATCGCGGCCTGTGACAGCGGCCGGATCAGGGTCAGCGCTTATGGAGCCTGTGTGCGCAGCCGGCCTGCGGCTGCTACTGGCCGGCCTCCGGCGTGACCTCGGCCGTTGCCTCGGCGGTCGCTTCGGCCTGCGCTGTCGCGGTGGCAGCGAAGCGCTCAAAAACCGCCGTCGCCGTGGCGTAGGGGATGGCGGTCAGCGTGGCCATCTCCACCTCGCTCAGGGGGTTGAGCGTGGCCGTGGGCGTGACGGTTGGCGTGGGCGGCGGCACGTAGGGCGGCTGGGCGATCAGGTTGGTCAGGCTGTCCATTGTGCTCTTGACCACCAGGAACACCGTGCCGCTGGCAGCCTCCAGCCGGAAGGGGTTGAACGGCAGCGGCGAAGGCGTGGCAGTTGGCTCAGCGCCCAGCTCGGCTGTGGCTTCGGCGGTAGCTTCGGCTGTGGCTTCGGCGGTCGGCGTGCTGGTCGGTTCTGGCTCGGGCGCAGCCGCCCCCGGTTCGCTCTGCGCGACAAAAAGATAGCGCCGGTTGCCGGCCGGGTTGGCGTTGCCCACGTAGATCGTGTGCAGCGTGCCGTCCTCGGTCGTCAGGGTCAGGATGTAGGCGGGCGTGGTCAGGCCGAAATCGGCCAAGCTGTCGCTGTCGAAGCGGTCGTTGGCCTCCAGCGTTAGCAGCGTCTCCAGCCGGCTGCGAACAGCGCTCTCGTCGGTGGCGCGGGCCGTGCTGTAGGTGGCGCGCACGATTTCCCAGGCGTCGTCAGCGCTGCGCGCCATCCGCACGTGATCGCCCGTCTGGTTGTCCACGATCTCCAGCGCGACAACTGCATCCTGGGTGAGGTCTGGCAGCAGCCGGCCAACGGTGGCAGCTGTTTGCACTGCTGGCGCCGGCGTGGCAGCGTCTGGCGCGCTGGCCTGGTTGTTGGTGAGCGCCAGCACGCCAACGATTATCGCAGCGCAGGCGGCCAGCAGAATGAGTGTGGTCCGGTTCAAGCGCATGGCTGCATCCCCCTTTCATTACCCGTTCAGCGAGCGCGGGCGGCCGTTCCACCACACAAGCGCGCCCACCAGCAGGACGCCGAAAGGCAGCACGAAGATCGTGAGCAGGTTGACGAACGCCGCCGTTTGCTGGTCAACGAAGATGGGTGTGTCCTGCGGGCGCTGCGGGCTTTGCACCGTGATCTGCGTGAAGAAGTCGTTGAAGTTGGTCGCCCACACTAGGCTGTTGAGGGCCACGTTCAAGTTAGCGATGTTGCTGGAGAAAGCGAAGGCGTTGATTGGGATAGATGTGCTGGCGAACAGCACCACGCGCGCGCCTGTAGCAGGGTTGCTGGACGCGGCAGCCAGCACGAACGGCCCCTGCGCGTCGTCATCTGTCTTGGTCACCTCGCCGCGCACGACTGACGCAAAATCCGTCCGAGCGAAGGCGTTCTGTGTCGAGCGCGCCAGCTCGTCAATCGTCACGCCCTCAAACGGCCTGACGGCGATGCGGAGCGGCACTTCGAACACCAAGCCGCTCTGCTGGCCGACGCCGTTGGTCGTCACGAAGCTGGTGCGGCTCAGGTCTACCGCTACCGGTATCGTGGGCGACTGGATAGACAGCGACGGATCCATCACGATGCTGCTCTCAAAGCTGATGCCGGCGGTCTCGGCCAACATGGCGTTGAACGCCGGATCGGTCGCCAGCGAGACGAACTCGCCGGTGAAAGTGGGCGCGCCGAACACCACCAGCCGCCCGCCGTTCTGGATGTAGCTGCGCAGGAAAGCGATCTCGGCCTCGCCCAGCGGCCGGCTGCCGCCGGGAATGACCAGCACGCTGGCGTCGGCCAGCGGGTCAAGCAGGTTGATCTGCGTGTCAGGGGCCAGCAGTTGGAAGAATGTCACTTCCTGCGTTGTCCAATCGAGCTGGTTGGTGAGAATGCTGTTGAGCGTGGACATACCGGCCTGGCCGGTTTCGCTGATGCGCAGGCCGCCGTCTACGCTCAGAAAATAGGCGCGGAAATCGCCAGAGGCGGCCACGCGCAGCACGGCGTTGGTGAGCTGATCCTGCGTCAGGAAAGTGACGCGCTCGGCGTTCTCGATATCCGGTGTGCCGGCCTCGTCCAGCGCCACCACCACGATCTGGCCGGGCGTGGTCACGCCGTACTGCTGCGCCAGCGCCGGGTTCTGGTCAGGGTTGATAAACTCGAACGAGATCTTGCCGCCGCTGGTGCGGGCGTAGTCCTCCAGCAGCAGCGTATCCTGGTCGCGGCGGCCAGCCTGCGTCGAGTCGTAGAAGCCAATCAGCTTGATCTGCGGTGTGTTCGGGTCCGCGCCGATGCCGGCAACAGCCTGCCGCGCCTGCTCGGTGAGCGAGAACGAGTCGCGCTCGGTGAGGTCCACGCGCCAGTTCTGCTGACGAATAAACACATAGATAGCGATGAGCGCGACAATCACGACGAACGTGACCAGCAGGCTGGTGCCGCCGAAGCGCGCTGTGCGGCCGGTGAGCGCCGCCCGCGCCTGTTCCGGGGCGGTGAGCACCCAGGCGAAGAAGGCCAGCGCGGCAATGCCCAGCCCGCCCCAACCCACCACCGTAAACGAGGGCTGGGTGAAGAAAACACCCAGCGCCACCAGCAGGCCGATGCCCGACAGGATGAGCAGATACGACGGCGGGATAAACGGTTCCTCGTCGCGGGTTTCTGGTGCGGTGTTCGGTGTCTGTTCAGCCATGGTCATGCCCTCCAGCGCCGCGTTTCAACGATGCGCGTGGTGATAAACAGCGAGCCGACGATCATCAGGATGAAGTAGGCGATGTCCTCGGCGCGGATAACGCCCTGCGCCAGCGTCGGGCCGTAGTGCGCCTGCAAGCCCAGCTCGCGGATGAAATCGGCCGCGCCGGCTGTGCTCTGGTTGGCGGCGATCCAGATGGCGGCGATCTCAGCCAGGTACAGCACCAGCACGGTGGCTGCGCCCAGGAAAGCCGCCACGATCTGATCCTCGGTCACGGCTGACCAGATCATAGTCACGGCCAGCACTGCCCCGCCGTACAGCCAGGCGCCGAAGTACGCGCCGAAAGCCGCGCCCAGGTCCGGTATGCCCACCAGCACCATCAGCAGGTGAAAGACCACCGTCAGCAGCAGCAGCACGGTGTAATAGCCCCAGGCCGCTAAGAACTTGCCGACGATCATCTGGCCTTCGCTCATCGGCAGCGTCATCAGCACCTCCAGCGTGCCCTCGCGCGTTTCCTCGGCAATCAGGCGCATCGTCAACAGCGGCGCGATGAGGAACATCAGGAACGTCAGCAGCGATGGAATGTACGTCGAGTCCGCCGGGAAGCGCTGGTTAGCCTGGGCGATATAGCCGTTGAACAGCAGCCCCAGGAAGAACAGGATGGCGAAGGCGATGGCGTAGGCAATCGGCGAGCGGAAGTACAGCCACAGCTCGCGCTTGAACACGGCGAACACGCTACGCATGGGTTTCCTCGCTTTCTACGGCAGCCGCGGCGGGCGCGCCGTTCTGCTGTGTGACTTCCAGGAAAATCTCCTCCAGGTTGACGGCCAGCGGGCGTAGCTCGATCAGGTCCCAGCCGCGCTCCACCACGAGACGGGCGATGTCTGGCCGCGGGTCTACCTCAGGCGAGCGCGGCGTCACCAGCAGCGTGTCGCGCTCGACCTCGACGCTCTTGGCGTCGGGCAGCGCCGCCAGCGCCGCGCGCGCTTCTTCCGGCGGCGCGTTCACGCGCACCAGCACGCGGCCGCCGCGCTCTAGGTCGCTGCGCAGGTCAGCCGGCGCGCCCTGCGCCACGATGGTGCCCCGGTTGATGATCACCACGCTGTCGCACACCTGCTCGGCCTCAGACAGAATGTGTGTGCTGAACAGCAGCGTGTGCGTCTTGCCCAGCTCGCGCACCAGATCGCGCAGCTCCAGCACCTGGAGCGGGTCCAGGCCGATGGTCGGCTCGTCCAGGATCAGCACTTCCGGGTCGTGCATGAGCGCCTGAGCCAGCCCGACGCGCTGGCGCATACCTTTCGACAGCGTGCGGATGCGGCTGTCGGCGCGATCCTGCAGGTTGACGCGGGCCAGCGCCGCGTCGGCGCGGTCGCGCAGGTGAGTCAGCCCGCGAATCTCGCCCAAGTACATTAGATAGCCGCGCACCGTCATGTCGCGGTACAGGGGGACGCTTTCCGGCAGATAGCCGACGCGCTTGCGCACCTCAAAGCTGTGCTCGAACACGTCGAAACCGGCCACGATCGCCTGGCCGGCGGTCGGCGGCATGAAACCGGTGAGCATGCGCATAGTGGTGGTTTTGCCGGCCCCGTTCGGCCCCAGAAAACCGGTGACCTGGCCGTGCTTGGCGTCGAACGTCACGGCGTCCACGGCTGTCACGCTGCCGAAGCGTTTGGTGAGGTTGTTAACTTCAATCATAAACGTTGCCTTTTCTCGCCCACGCAGGTTGAGAACCCCAAGGGGTTGAGGTTACCGCTGCCGCGTCAGAAAAACATCAGAGCTGCCTGAGGCAGCGCTTAGCCCGACGGCGCATTATAGCCCTGGTTCGGGGGCGCGTTAAGGCGCAAGGTCGTAGATGGCGAACGCCGGGCGAGGAATCGGAAATGTCAGCGTGGTCACCAGTTTTCCAGGCGCCCAGGCCGGCGCGTAGGGGATGGCCTCCAGCACTGCGTACACGCCCGGCGCGCGGCGCGACTCCAGCAGCTCAAGCAGAAGCGGGACATTGGCGCCGCTGGGGTTAAGCGCTGGGCAGGTCACAGGCACAGTTCCCAGCGCCAGGTAGCGCAGGCCCTGGCAGTTGGCGATCAGCGCGATCACCTCGCGCGGGTGCAGCGCTTCCAGCTCGGCGCGCAGCTCCTCAAGGCCCAGCCCAGAGGCGTCTGAGGCGATGTACTGGGCGTAGTCGTCCTCTGGCAGGGGCAGGCTGAGCGGGTCGTGTTTAACAGCGCTGGCAAACGGCAGCCACAGCAGCAGCCCTGCTGCGCTGATTCCCGCCAAAGCCGCTATCGTGAAGCCGCGCGGCAGCTTTTTGAGAAGTTCAGCCAGCGCTACCCCGCCGCACAGCAGCAGCAGGCTCACCGGCGCGATGACGTGCCGTGTTTCGACGCGGCTCGACGCTAAATACGCCGCTGTTGAGACAACCAGCACAACCGGCAGAAAGCGCCACCGGCGAACGGCCAGCAGCAGCGCGCCCAACAGCAGCAGCGCCAGCCCGCCGGCGCTCACATAGCTACCAACATCTTCGGCGACGCGCAGTGCCCTGTGCGCCATCTGACTGCTTAGGGCTGTCAGCGCAGCCAGCGGGTCGCCAGCCGGCCCGCCAGCGCCGTCGAGCACGTAGGTCAGGGCGTTGTAGCCGAACATATACAGCCCAGTCAGGTAAGCGGCGGTCAATCCCAGGCCCACCGCCAGCGCGACCGCTGCCCAGCGGATGCGCTGTGCCCAGCTTTGGCCGCGGCGGGGCATCAGCAGCGCTGCGGCAGGCACGACAACAAACAGCGGCAGCGCAATGACTTTCGCGCCAACAGCCAAGAACAGCGCTGCCCCACAAAGCGCTGCGTCCAGCAGGCCGGCGCGGCGCGTCAGGCGGGCGGCGAAGTACAAGCCGACCATCGCTAACCCAGCCGACACTGGATCGGCCAGCGCCAGGTTCTCGAAAAAAAGATGATAGGGGCTGGCCAGCAGCAGCAGACCGGTAAAGACCGTGCCCATCTGGCCTACCAGCAGGCCGCCGGCTGCGACCAGCGCGGCGAACCCCGCCATCGTCACCAGCGCTGTAACGACACGGGCCGTGAAGATCGGCTCACCGCTGTGCGACTGAAACAGCGCGTACAGCCAGATAGTGAACTGCCGCCCGTCTTCGCCGTAGGCTAGGGGGTTGCCGCCAGCGGCTGTTTCGCTGTGGTAGATATGAACCGCTTCATCTAGAAACGGCGGAAAATCGTCAATCACAGACAGCCGGGTGAACCAGAAGGCCAGCAGCAGCGCACAGCCGATGACCAGCCGCGTTCGCATATATCAACGCGCCCGCGCCGCCACAGCGAACACTTCGCGCTCGAAGAACCAGCGGAACGGCGGCACGTCGAAAGCCAGCACGCGCAGCGCGGCCAGCACAGGGCCTTCAGTCCGGTTCTGCGGCGGGCTGTCCAGCCACACTTTAGCGTCGAAGCCGGCCCGACGCAGGGCGCGGCGCATGCTCCACAGCGATTGCTCGTTGACGTGCACGTGTTCATTTACCGCCACGCCGAACTGGCGCGGGTCACGCGGGTACTTGTCGCCTTCGCCCATCAGCGTGCGCACGGCGCGCACCAGCGGGTAAGCGTAGCGGTCGTACCAGGCGTTGGGCGCGGTGTGCACAATGAAGCGACCGTCCGGCTTAAGCACCCGCCGCACCTCCAGCATCGCGCGGTGCAGCTCCCAGGGGTGCAGGTGCTCTACTACATCGAACATCAGCACACGGTCGAACGTTTCGTCAGGAAACGGCAGGTGCTTGGCGTCGGCCTGAGCGACGGCGGTGCGGCCCGGCGTCACGCCGTTGACGCCCTGCGCCACGCGCTGCGACATGCTGACAGCCACCGCCGCGTAGTCAATGCCGAAGGCGTCCGCCCCCAGTTGGGCGCAGTGGCGCAGAATTTCGCCGCGCCCACAGCCCACGTCCAGGATCGTCATGCCCGGCTCGACTGCGGCCAGCGCGAAGGCCGCTGCCAGCCGCCGCGACAGGTGTTCGCCCTCGCTGCTGGCGAACTCGTTGTAGCCCTCGCACGCCGTCAAGAAATACTCTTCGGTGTACAGCGTGGACGGAAGGGGCGGCTTCTGCGGGTCGGGGTTCACTAAGCAACTGCCTGCGCATTAACCAACGGGCCAGCACTGAACGGATTATACTTGAGGCGGGGGCTGGCGCAACCAGCAGTTGGCCGCCCCACGCCAGACCTGAGGAGCCTGCAGCGTTGAACGGCCCGATCACCCGTAACGTTTTTGCCTGTCGCGCGGTATACGTGTCAGCAAGCGCGCGCCCGATCCCACCTGAGGGGAGAACAGCCTGTGGAGCGCGGTGACGAGCAGCGCCTGATCAGGCGGGCGCAGCGCGGCGACGCCGAAGCCTTTGCCGAACTCTACCGCGCGCACGTGCAGGTCATCTTCCGCTACATCGCCGCCCGCGTGAATGACCTACAGCTCGCCGAGGACCTGACCGGCGACGTGTTTATCAAGGCGCTCGAGGGGCTGGGCAGTTACCGCGATCAGGGCAGGCCGCTCCTGGCGTGGCTGTACCGCATCGCGCGGGCGCGCGTGATTGACCACTACCGGCAGGCGGGCCGGCGGCCGAGCGAGACCAGCGTGGACGACCAACCGCTGCCAGTAGAGAGTGGCCTCGACGCCGGGCTGGCGCGGCGGCAGGCGGCGCAGGCGCTGCGAGCGGCCATCGCTGGCCTGACCGACGACCAGCAGCAGGTGATCATCCTGCGTTTTGTCGAGGGCTACCGCGTGGATGAGGTGGCCGCCATCCTGGGCAAGCAGCCCAACGCGATTAAAGCGCTCCAATTCCGCGCCCTGCGCGCGCTGGCGGGCAAACTGGAGCGGGCCGGCATTGACATCAGCGCGCTGGTGGCGGAACTGACGTGAGCGATAACGCTGGGCACACACCCGAACTGCACAGCATTGCCGAGAAATACCTGGCCGCGCTGCGCCGCGGCGCACCGCTGGCCGACTGCCTGGCCGACTGCCGCGCTCGCTACGGCGACGCTGTCCTCGCCGAGGTGCGCCCCGCCCTGGAGGCCGCCCTGCTCACCGCGCGCCTGCGCCAGCCGGTTATGCCTGCTACCAGCGTGGACGCGCTTGAGTTGCGCCTGCGCGGGGCAGTGCTGGCACGCCGCCAGCGCGCGCCCGCGCTGACCGGCTTGGCGCGCCTGGCCGCCGCCGTGGCCATCGTCATGCTGGCTTTGCTGGGAACCGGCGGCGGCGCGGTGGTTGCCTCGGAAAACGCCGTGCCCGGCGAGGCGCTCTACCCGGTCAAACGGCTGTGGGAAGAGATCGTGCTGGCGCTGGCGCCCCTCACCGGCGAGCGCGACGCCATCTGGCTGTGGATCGCTCAGCGGCGGCTGGACGAAGCCGAGACGCTGGCCGCCCGCGGCCGGCTCACGCCGCAGGCGCTGGCCGACCTGCTGGCGGCGATGGAACAGGCAGCGGCGCTGACCAAACCGGAGCGCCAGCCTGTCCTGCGCGCCTATCTCAACGATGTGCGCGCGGCTCTGGCCCCTGTTTTGCCGCCTGCCGGGGCAGAAACCACCTATGAGCAGGTGCTGCGCCGCGCCGCGCCGCCAGACGCCGCGCCGCCCGCGCCCAGTGCCGCGCTGACCCTCACACCGACTGTGACGGCCAGCGCCACTGCCAGCCCGACGCCGAGCGCGACGGCCAGCGCCACCGCCAGCCCAACTGCCACATTCACGCCTACCTCCCGCGTGCCGGCTACGTCTACAGCGACGCCGCTGCCGCCCTCGCCTACGCCAACTGCGCCGCCGCCTTCGCCCACGCCCAGCCCCAGCGCCAGCCCCACAAACACCTGGACGCCGCTGCCGCTGCCTGCCAGCCCGGTTTTCACGCCGCTGCCATCGGCCACGCTGACAGCCACCGAGGCGCTGCCTACCGCGCCGCCCACCAACACGCCGGAACTGCTGGCGACTGAGCGCTGGCGCGAGACCCAGGCCGCCGTTTACATGACGCAGACCGCCCAGGCCCGCGCGCCCGGCGTGCCGACCGAAACGCCGTGAGCGCGCCCACAAACGCGCGTTCCGTGTTATAACTGAGGCTGTAATGGGGCGCGCTGGCTAGGGGACGCGCACGTGGACTTTGCAGCCGCATTCACATACATCTTTGACGACCGCAGTTGGACCGAGAAGCTGGTGATCACCGTCGTGCTGGCGGCGCTGGCGCTCGTCCCGTTTTTCGGCCTGGTGGCGCTGGCGGCACTGCTCGGCTACGTGGTCGAGCTGGTGCAGAATATGCGCAGCGGCGAACGCCATCCCCTGCCGCGCTGGGATCGCCTGGGCGAGAAGGTGTCTGGCGGCGGCAGCGTGCTGCTCGCCAGCGTCGTCTACAACCTGCCGCTGCTGGTTTTTGCCTGCTGCGCGCTGGCCCTGCCGCTGGGCCTGACCGGCGACAGCGGCAGCTTCTTCAGCGCCAGCCTGGCCGTCGTGCTGGCGTGCTGCGCGCTGCCGCTAGTTGTGCTCTACACGCTGGTTACGTGGCCGATGCTGGCGCTGGGCACTGTCCGTTTCGCCGACACCGGCAGCGTGGGCGCGTTCTTTCAATTTGGCGACCTGATCTACACGCTTTACAGCGACCTGCCGGCCACGGCCCGCTGGATCGGCTTTTCGCTGGTCGCCAACGCCGTCATCGGCCTGCTGGCGGCCATCCCCTGCTTAGGCTGGCTGGCAATGCTGGCGTTGGTCTACCCGGTGCAGGGCCACCTGCTGGGCCAATTCGCTCTGCTCATCGAAGACAAACCGTCCCGCAAACCGAGAAGAACCCGTGCTGTATGACCATCACCCGCCTGCATCACCTACAGATCAGCATCCCTACCGGCGCTGAGGACGCGGCCCGCGCCTTTTACTGCGGCGTGCTGGGCCTGCCAGAGATCGAAAAGCCAGACGCGCTGGCAGCACGCGGCGGACTGTGGCTCCAACTGGGCGACGTGCAGCTTCACCTGAGCGCCGCAGACGAGGCAGACCAAGCTGCCGCGCGGGCGCATGTGGCCTGCGAAGTGGACAACCTGGCGCTCTGGCGCGAGCGGCTGGCCGCGCGCGGCATCGCCATCCAGGATGCGATCCCGATCCCCGGCTACGAGCGCTTCGAAGCGCGCGACCCGTTCGGCAACTGCATCGAGTTCATCCAGCTGCTGCGCGTGCCTGACCTGCTGCGCGAGCAGATGGCTTACTACCGCGCCCGCGCCGCCGAGTACGACGAGTGGTTCTACCGTCTGGGGCGCTACGACTACGGTGACGCGCTCAACCGCCGCTGGTTCGACGAGGTGCACCAGGTGATGAAAGCGCTGCACGACGTCGGCCCAGTGGGCCAGGTGCTGGAGCTGGCCTGCGGCACCGGCATCTGGACCGAGCAGCTCCTGACTATCAGCCAGCGCATCACCGCTGTGGATGCCTCGCCAGAGATGCTGGCCCTCAACCGCGACCGCCTGCAAGCGCCCAACGTCAGCTACTTGCAGCGCGATCTGTTCGCCTGGCAGCCGCAGGCCGAGTACGACATGGTGTTCTTCGCCTTCTGGCTGTCTCACGTTCCGCCGGAGCACCTGGACGCTTTCCTGGAGAAGGTGCGCCGCGCCCTCAAGCCTGGCGGCCGGCTGTTCATCGTGGACTCGCGCCCGTCGTCCACGTCCAGCGCGCACGACCACACCCCGCCGGACGCCCAGGAGATCACCCAGGCGCGCCGGCTCAACGATGGACGCCAGTTCACCGTTTTCAAGGTGTTCTACGACCCGGCAGCGCTGCGCGCCCAGCTGCTGCGCGCCGGCCTTGACGTATCGGTGCAGACCACCGAGACGTACTTTTTCTACTGCCATGGCACGCGCCCGTTCCTGGCAGAGCCGTCGTTCGCTTACAAAGCCAGCTTTCTGGAGGCCCTGCGCGAGCTGCGCCAGGAGGAGCGCTATCTGGAATACGACCCCGCCTGGCTGGCGGACGACGCCAACTTCGCCGCGCTGATCGAGCGCTTGGCCAGCCTGCGCGCCAGCCCGCCGCCAGGGTGGGTCCCGGCCAGCGAGCTTTGGCTGGTGAGCGGCGGCGAGTACATCGGGCGCGCCTCCGTCCGCCATGAACTCAACGACAGCCTGCGTCAGATCGGCGGGCACATCGGCTACGAGATCCGCCCGTCGCGCCGCGGCCAGGGCTACGGCCGGCTTATCTGCCGGCTGGCCCTGGAGCACGCCCGAACACTGGGCATCCAGCGGGCGCTGATCACGTGCGACGAGACCAATATCGCCTCGCGCCGCATCATCGAGGCCAACGGCGGGCGCTTCGAAAAGGCTGTCCAGGTAGAAGGCCGCCCAGATCGCACGCTCCACTTCTGGGTGGACCTGAGCTGAACGGAGCGCTGCTGTGTTCCGCAAGTGCCTGATCGCCAACCGCGGGGAGATCGCCATCCGCGTGATCCGCGCCTGCCGCGAGCTGGGGGTGCGCGCCGCCGCCGTCTACTCCGAAGCCGACGCTCGCGCGCGCCACGTGCAGCTCGCCGACGAGGCGTATTACATCGGCGCGGCCAGCCCGGCGCACAGCTATTTAGACGGCGCGAGGCTGGTGCGGACGGCGCTTGCAGCCGGCTGCGACTGCGTTCACCCTGGCTACGGCTTTCTCTCGGAAGCGCCGGACTTCGCGCAGATGGTGCTCGACGCCGGCCTGGCGTGGATCGGGCCGGGGCCGGAGGCCATCCGCTTGATGGGCGTCAAGACCGAGGCGCGCGCGCTGATGGCGCAGGCCGGCGTGCCGCTGGTCCCCGGCTTCCAAAGCGAGGACGCCGATGACGCGGCCTTCGGGCAAGCGGCGGCGCGCATCGGCTGGCCGGTGATGGTCAAAGCGGCGGGCGGCGGCGGCGGCAAGGGAATCCGCATCGTGCGCGACCCGGCGCAGCTGCCTGAGGCGCTGGCCGCCGCCCGCCACGAGGCCGCCCATGCCTTTGGCGACCCACGCCTGTTTCTGGAAAAGTACGTTGAAGGCGCGCGGCATATCGAGGTACAGGTGCTGGCCGACGCGCATGGGAACGTCGTGCACCTGTTCGAACGCGAGTGCAGCGCCCAGCGCCGCCACCAAAAGATCGTCGAGGAAGCGCCGTCGCCGCTGCTGACGCCGGAGACGCGCGCGCGCATGGGCCGGGCCGCCGTTGATGCGGCGCGGGCGGTGGGCTATGTCAACGCCGGGACGGTCGAGTTCATCGCCGCGCCCGACGGCGCGTTCTACTTCCTGGAGATGAACACGCGCCTGCAAGTCGAGCACCCGATCACCGAACAGGTCACTGGCCTGGACCTCGTGCAGCTTCAGTTTCGCGTCGCCGCCGGTGAGGCACTGCCGTTCGCCCAGCCAGACATCGCGCAGCGCGGCCACGCCATCGAATGCCGCATCTACGCTGAGGACCCGCACAACGACTTCCTGCCCGCTGTCGGGCCGGTGCTGCGCTTTATCCCGCCGGAGGGGCCAGGCGTGCGCGTGGACGCCGGAATCCAGAGCGGCGATGAGATCACCATCCACTATGATCCGCTGGTGGCGAAGGTCATCGCCAGCGCGCCCACCCGCGCCGAGGCCATCGCCCGCATGCAGCGCGCCCTGGCCGAGACAGTCGTGCTGGGCACGACGACCAACCTGCCGTTCCTGCGGGCGCTGCTGGCGCATCCGGCTTTCCTGGCCGGCACAGTGGACACCGGCTTTGTGGACGCGCGTCTGCGCGAGCTGCTGCCGCCGCCCGCGCCGCCGTCCGACGCGGCGCTGCTGGCCGCCGCCCTGCTCGACCGCGAGTCTGTCGCCTCGGGCGCGCCGGCGCGCGCCGCCGCCGACCCCTGGTCGCGCGCCGATGGTTTCCGCGTAGGCAGCGCCTAAACGCTCAGCTCGCCTTTCGCCGCGCGATCTTGCTCAAAGCACGCCCAGCCCCGCGGAGTCTGCGGCACAATTGCAGCTCAAAAAAACCCTCACCTGCTGCTCAGGCACAGCGCGGCTGACTCGCTGTATGATAACCTGTTAAGCGGGCAGCAGAGGAATGACCAGCCATGAGCGAGACGTTCGACGACGACTTCCTGACGATGGACGAGCCGCGTCCGATCGGGCTGCACACGGAATACGCCTTCTGGCTGACGACCGAGTACGAGTGGGTGGCGGAGGTGGTGGCCGCGCTGGGCTGCGTGGCCGGCGTGCTCGAAACCGAGGATAACCGCCTGCTGGTGGAGATCAGCGACGCGCACGACCCCGACGAGGCGTGGCACTGGGTGCGGGCCGAGATCGAGGCGCAGCGGCAGGACGTGCCGCTTGACCCGCTGTGGGAAGAGGCTCTCAGATGGCTTCTGTAGCTGCGCCAGCGGCGACCAGCGCGTCCACCTGGGCGGCGGTGTAACCGGCCGCCAGCAGGGCGGCGCGCGTGTGCTGGCCCAGGGCCGGCACAGGGCCGGGCGGGGGCGAGTCGGCCAGGCGCAGCGGGCTGCGCAGGCGCGGCACGCCGTCGGCGTCGCGCCGCAGCGCGCCCCGCGCCTGAATGTGCGGGTCGTTCGCCAATTGATCCAGCGGCGTGACCAGCGTAAAGCAGCAGTCGGCATTGCCCAGGCGCGCCTGCCACTCGGCGGCGCTGTGTTGGGCAAACAGCCGCGCGACCTCAGCCATGAGCTGCGGCTGGCGCGCCGGCTCGAGATAGTCCGGCAGCCAATCTGGCCGCTCGACAGCGGCGCAGAAGTTGGCCCAGAACTTCGGCTCCAGCGCCGCCAGCGCCACCGGCGCGCCGCAGCCGGCGTGATAGACGTTGTAGCAGGCCAGCCCGCCGGTCAGGCTGCCCTGGCCGCCGGCCGTTCCCAGCAGCGCCGCCTCCACCCAGGCCTGAAAGACGAACAGCATCCCACCCTCGTACAGCGCCGTGTCAATGTACGCGCCGGCCCCCGTGCGCTCGCGCTGGAACAGCGCCGCCAGAATGCCGCTCAGCGCGGCGTAAGCGCCGCCTACGTCGGCCACTTGGCCGCCCAGCGGCTGCGGCGTCCTCATCGCGCCCAGCAGCCCGCCCAGCGCGACGTAGTTCAGGTCGTGGCCGCTGACAGGGGCGTAGGGGCCGTCCTGTCCCCAACCGGAGAGCGAACAGTAAATCAGGCGCGGGTTGACAGCGCGCAGCGCCGCCCAGCCGCCGCCCAGCCTGTCCATCACGCCGGGGCGGAAGCCCTCGACCAGCACGTCAGCCGTCTGCGCCAGCCGCGCCAGCGCCGCCTGGCCGTCGGGGTGTTTCAGGTTGAGGACGACGCTCTGCTTGCCGGCGTTGGTGGCGCGGAAGAACGCGCCCAGGCCGTCGAGCAGCGGCGGCATCCAGCGGGCGTAGTCGCCCTCCGGCGGCTCAATCTTGACCACCTGCGCGCCCAGCTCGGCCAACAGCATCGTGCAGATTGCGCCGGGCAGCAGCCGAGTCAGGTCGAGGACGCGCACGCTGTCCAGAGGAAGGGTCATCGGTCATTACCTCCTTGTGCGCCGCTGAGTGTAGCGCGCTGCGCGCCGGGCGGCTATCAGGATGGCGTCGGGCGCGTGCGGATGTCGAACGGCAGCGCCGTCCAGGCGGGAGTGGTAAATTTTGCGGACACATGCGGGTTTTTCTACGCTTAGAATCGCCGTCTGTATCCATGATCTTCACCAGTCCCATCCAGGCGGGTTGCTTGACAAGGCGGCGCAGTCTGCGTTATGCTAGATCACATGTTCGATTAACACAGGAGATGCCGATGACGCCCGCCCTCACTTACGTCCGTCTGCTGGTGGCAGACCTGCCCGCCTGCTTCCGCTTCTACCGCGATACGCTGGGTCTTGCGCCGGCTTTCGGCGGCGAGGACGATGTTTACGCGGAATTCAGCGCCGGCCCGGTAATGCTGGCGCTGTTCAAACAGCCGCTCATGTCTGAGGTGGTGGGCACGACGGGCCTGCCGGCCAGCGCCGCCAGCCAGGATCGCGTGGTACTGTGCCTGGCCGTCCCGGACGTGGACGCAGCGGCCGCCGCGCTGCAGGCCCGCGGCGTCGCGCTGGTCACGCCGCCCACCGACCGGCCTGGCTGGGGCCTGCGCACAGCCCACTTCCGCGACCCCGACGACAACCTGATCGAGATCAGCCACGACATCCCGATGGAGGGCTAGGCGCAGGCCGGCAGCCGCGGGATGTTCCGCCAGCCTCCCCCTGCGCCCTCCGGCCCTGCGGCTGAGGGCATTGGGGGGAGGGGCGTGACTGCGCTGGCGCGCCGGCGCGGCCGGTGCTACACTACCCCCAGTCTGCAGCCGGAGAGAACTGCCCGTGAGCGACATTCACACACCCCCACCCGATGACATGCCCGCCTGGCTGGACGCGTTCGAGCGCATGGCCAACGACCAGCTCGGCCAGGGATCGTCGTGCGCCCAAGTGCACCCGATCGTCGAGCGCTGGTTCCGCGCCCTGATGGACGGCGACCCGCCCGACGACCGCGAGTCGGTGGCACAGGCTACCGCCTGCCTGGCCACCGAGGTGTTCAACAGCCTGCCAGACGAGCTGATCCAGCCGCTGCTGGCCCAGGCGGACGCCGACGACGTCGTCCAGTGGATCGAGCAGATTCTGCTGGTGGGGCGCGCCTTCGAGGCCGCGCTGCGCAGCGGCGCGCTTGACGACCTGTAGCGCCGCTGGGGCAGGCATGCCATGACACCCAATCCCATCATGCGCCGGCTGGGCCTGCGCGACGACGACCGCGCCGCGATCATCCACTTAGACGACGTGGGCATGTGCCAGGCCACGCTCACAGCCTGCGCTGACCTGTTCGACTTCGGGCTGGTGTCGTCGGCCTCGGTGATGGTCCCGTGCGGCTGGTTCCCAGCGGCGGCGGCTCTCTGCCGCGCCCGCCCGGAAGTTGACATGGGCGTGCACATCACGCTCACCAGCGAATGGGAGGGCTATCGCTGGGGGCCGATCTCCACCGCTGACCCAGCCTCCGGTTTGATTGACGCCGAGGGCTACTTCCACCGCACGCGCGAGGCGGCCCAGGCGCACGGCGATCCCCAGGCCGCCGCCGCCGAGATGGAGGCGCAGGTGGCGCGGGCGCTGGCCGCCGGCGTTGATGTCACCCACATTGACACACACATGGGCACGGTGGCGCACGTGCGCTTCGCCGCTGCCTACGTTCACACCGCCCGCCGGCACAACCTGCCGGCCATGGTTTCCCGTTGGGATGCCGGCCGTCTGCAGCAGGAGCGCGGCGTAGACGACGTCACCGCGCAGACCACCAGCGCGCTCGTCCAGCGGTTAGAAGAAGCCGGCTTCCCCCTAGTTGACCACGTTGACGGTATGCCGCTGGAAGGCGACAAACCGTTAGAGCTGGCGCAGGCCAAATTCGCCGCGCTCCAGCCCGGCCTGACACATTTCATCCTGCATGCAGCGGCCGACACGCCGGAACTGCGCGCCATCACACCCGACTGGCCGGCGCGCGTGGCTGATTACGCGCTGTTCACCAGCCCGACGCTGCGCGATTTTGTCCGCGACCAAGGCATCCACGTAATCGGCTACCGCGCCCTGCGCGACCTCCTGCGCGCCTGACAGCGTCTGCCCAATCGGATTTGTGTCATTCCTCGCTCATCCAGATGACATCGGGCACGCCGGCCTGGGCGTTTTCCCAGCGCGCCAGCGTGAACAGGAAATCGGACAGGCGGTTAAGATACGGGATCACCTGCTCGCCCAGCGGCTCGTGCTCGGCCAGCGCTACCGCCAGCCGCTCGGCTCGGCGGCACACCGTGCGCGCGATGTGCACATGCGCCGCTGCCGGGCAGCCGCCCGGTAGGATGAAATGCGTCAGCGGCGGCAGGGCGGCGGTCAGCTCGTCAATGCGCGCCTCCAGCCAGGCCACCGTGGCCGCGTCCATGCGCACCACGCGGCCTGCCGCGGCGGACTGCGGCGTGGCCAGGTCCGCCCCCAGCACGAACAACTGGCGCTGAATCTGCGCCAGCCAGGCGTCGCCGGCGGGCCGCAGCGTCCGCGCTGCGCCCAGCACGGCGTTGAGTTCGTCCACCGTGCCGTAGGCCTCAACGCGCAGGTGAGCCTTGCTCACGCGCCCGCCGGCGAAAAGCGCTGTCGTGCCGTCATCCCCAGTGCGAGTGTAGATTTTCATCGCGAGTTCCGCGCCTCTGGTCTTGCTATTTGCGAACGGATGTGCTAAGCTGTAGTCACCTGCGCTCACCCCATGGGCGCGCCGGCAGGCTGGCGAATTGCGCGCATGAGACTACACTAGAAGCGGCGAGAATTCCACCGGGAGAAAACCAGGATGGCGAGGAAAAAAGAGAAACCGGAGGACGACGGCGTCGTGCCGGTGCAGGACGAAGGGCGCATGAAAGCCCTGGAGGCCGCCCTGCAGGACCTGACACGCCGCTTTGGCGATGGCGCGATTATCCGGCTGGGCGACGCGGCCCACATGGTGGTGGCCACCATTCCCAGCGGCTCGCTGGGGCTGGACATCGCGCTGGGCGTGGGCGGCATCCCGCGCGGGCGCGTCACCGAAATCTACGGCCCGGAATCCAGCGGCAAGACGACGCTGTGCCTGCATGTGGTGGCCGAGGCACAGCGGCGCGGCGGCCTGGCGGCGTTCGTGGACATGGAACACGCGCTCGATCCCACTTACGCGGCCCGCATCGGCGTCAACATGGACACGCTCTACGTCTCGCAGCCGGACACCGGCGAGCAGGCGCTGGAGATCACCGAGGCGCTGGTGCGCTCCGGCGCGCTCGATGTGATCGTAGTGGACAGCGTGGCGGCGCTGGTGCCGCGCGCCGAAATCGAGGGCGAGATGGGCGACAGCCACGTGGGCCTGCAGGCCCGCCTGATGAGCCAAGCGCTGCGCAAGCTCTCTGGAGCCATCAAGCAGTCGAACGTGGCGGTGCTGTTCACCAATCAAATTCGCGAGAAGGTCGGCGTGGTGTACGGCAGCGCCGAGACCACGCCCGGCGGGCGCGCCCTCAAGTTCTACGCCAGCGTGCGCCTCGATATCCGCCGTGTGCAGGGCATCAAGCAGGGCGGCGACACCATCGGCAACCGCGTTAAGGTGCGCGTGACCAAGAACAAGGTGGCCGCCCCCTTCCGCGAGACCGAGTTCGACATCATGTTCTTCGAGCACGGCATTAGCAAAGAGGGCGAGATTCTGGACATCGGCGCTGAACTGGGCATCGTAGAGAAACGCGGCGCGTTCTTCCGCTACAACGACGGCCTGATCGGCCAGGGGCGGGAGAACGCCAAGGCTTTCCTCATGGAAAACCGCGCCGTCGCCGACGAGATCGAGGACGCCATCCGCGCCCATTTCGGCCTGCCGCCGGTGGTGAACGCGGCGCAGTAGCAGACCTCGCCCCCCCAAGCCACTCTACCCCTGCGGGCACAGGCCCTTAGGAGAGGGCTGGCGGGCGAGGGTGAGCGCGGTGAAGAACACGCCGCGCCCTGTTTCGACTTCTGGTATAGAACATATGATCTAATCAGACCGCAGGAGATGGACAAATGGCGCTCAACACCCAGATCAACAGTGACCGGGCCGCTGCCTTGGCGGCGATCATGGCTGATGAGCCGGTGCAGGCGGGCCGTATGTTCGGCTGCCCCGCCTATTTCTACAACGGGATGCTGGTGGCGGCGCTGGTCAACGACGGCGTGGCGGTCAAGGTGGGGGCCAGCCGCGCCCGCGCGCTGATCGGCCAGCCGGGCATCGAGCTGTTCGCGCCGCTGGCGAGCCGCGTGTGGCGCGAGTGGGTGCATATCACCGGCAGCCTGGAAGCACACCGCGGGGTGCTGGCCGAGGCAGTCGAGTACGCGCTGGTGGTCAGCGGCGGCTGATGCGCCTCGACGCCGCCCCGCGCGCCGGGTACACTGAGGCGCAGACGCGGCTGTGTGCGCGGGAGGGCGCGCCAGTGGGAACGCTGTACATCGTGCCGACGCCGATCGGCAATCTGGAGGACATCACGCTGCGGGCGCTACGCGTCCTGCGCGAGGCGGCGCTGATCGCCGCTGAGGACACGCGCACGACGCGCACCCTGCTGCGCCGCTACGACATCCACACGCCCGCCATCAGCTACCACGAGCACAACAAGCTGGCCCGCCTGGACGCCGTGCTCGACGCGCTGGCGGCGGGCGATGTCGCGCTGGTCTCCGACGCCGGCACGCCCGGTATTTCCGACCCCGGCTACGAACTGGTGCAGGCGGCCATCGCGCGCGGCATCCGCGTCGTGCCGCTGCCCGGCCCCAGCGCCATCATCACGGCGCTGGTCGCGTCCGGCCTGCCGACCGACGGTTTCATCTACCTGGGCTTCATGCCGCGCCGGGCCGCCGCTCGCGCTGAACTGCTGGAGTCGCTGGCAGACGAACGGCGCACGCTGGTCGCTTACGACAGCCCCAGCCGTCTGACAGACACGCTGGCGGCGGTGCAGGCCGCCCTGGGCGATCGGCCGGTGTGCGTGGCCCGCGAGCTGACCAAGGTTTACGAGGAGTTCTTCCGGGGAACGGCCAGCGCCGCCCTGGCCCACTACAGCGCCAACCCGCCGCGCGGCGAGATCGTGCTGCTGATCGGCGGCGCGCACCTGATCGAGTCCGCCGCCTGGGACGCAGACCGCGTGCGCGCTGAGCTGGCCGCGCTGCGCGCCGCCGGCTTGCCGCTCAGCCGCGCCGCGCGCGAGGTAGCGGCGCGCGCTGGCTGGCCGCGCCGCGACGTGTACGCGCTGGAGGCCGGGGAATAGAAGCGCCCCCTCACGCGCCAAAGATCGCCTTGGCGCTTACGGTTTCGTCCAGCACAACCGAGCGAAACGCGTCCTCGCCGGCGAACGCGCCCTGCCGCTGGAACGCGCCGCCTGCGCCCAGCGTCCACACCTCGACTACCTCGT